>CAWDKB010000007.1:0-531709 GCA_963802865.1 uncultured Gaiellaceae bacterium | reverse complement strand
AGAGAAAAGCGAGCGCTGTCCGCAGCTCGTGGAGGTGCTGGAGGCGATTACCGAACATGGGTTGAGCGTGCCGCAGTCGCGGCGCGGCGACATCAGTGCGCCACCCTGATCCCGCACCCTGATTTCTTCGTCCCGATGCCCTGATACAAGGTGCGCCAACGCCTCAAGCAATCTGACCAAGCACCCCCTAAAGCGTGCCGATCGACCTGATCTGCGCTTCTCGGGTGATAAGGTCAAACGGCCTTGCCCCAAAGCTTGGCGGGCGACTCTCCGGCTCCCACACACGGTCGGTGTCGACGCAACGTCAGGAGCCGGACATCTCGTCGCCCGAGCATTCGCACCACTCCGAACACCTCGGCGGTCGCCTAGATGCGAGTACGGCTCCTCCATGCGATCGAGAGTGTCGGCTCCGTGACCGCCCAGCAGTCACTCGTGCCGCGTTCGCGACGCGCAATGTCGACCGCGCGCCACTGGATCGAAGCGTGACGCAGGTCGGAGCCAACGCCGCAAGGTATCGCGAGGCTGGCGCAGCTCACGGCGCTCGACTCTGATGCCACTTCTCGTGCTCGTCCTTGTCGCCGTCGGTGTCGGTACCGCTGTCGCATTCGCAACGTGGCACTACCCGACACCGATGGCATCTCCGACGCCCAGCCTTGCCGCTGCGAAGGCGATGGGACGTGAGCTCGCGCACCACAGCCGGCTCCGCCGGACGATCACGTGTCGGCTCAATCCGGAGGTCCTCACCGGACTCGCTCTGACGGTCGCCCTCGGCGTGGTCGTGGTCGGAGGCTTCGTGCTCGGCACGCTCGCGTATCTCGTGCGCACGAACTCACAGCTCGTCGATCTCGATGCCCGCGTCGCCCAGTGGGGGGCCGATCATGCAGGGCCCGTGTCCGAGCATGGGCTAACCCTCATCACGCAACTCGGCGCAACATGGCTCGTCGTCGTTCTGGCGTTCGTCGTCGTCGTGGTCGGCTACCTGCGACGACCCAACCGCTGGATTCCTGTTTTTCTCCTCACCGTGCTTGTGGGCCAATGGCTGCTCACGAACGGCATCAAGGAATTATTCGATCGCGTCCGTCCCACGCTGAACCCGATTACCGAGACCCTCGGGCCGTCGTTCCCGAGCGGTCACACGACGGCAGCTGCTGCGTTCTACGCGGCCGCAGCGTTGGTTCTCGGCCGAGGCGTCGGCAAGCACGGCCGCGCACTTCTGGCCGGTGCCGCAGCGGGCATCGCCGTCGCCGTGGCGTGCACGCGCGTCCTTCTCGACGTGCACTGGCTCACGGACGCCGTCGCGGGGCTGTTCCTCGGCTGGGCCTGGTTCGCTATCTGCTGCATCGCGTTCGGCGGACGTCGCTTCCTCCGATTCGGCGCTGCGGCCGAGGAGGTCATGCACGAGGCGGACGTGGAGCGACGTAGGGTCCTCGCGCAGGGCTCAGGCTAGCCCCTATGGTTGAGACCCCGACGACCATGGCCACGATGCCGCTCTCGCGGGGAAGCCGTCGCTAGTCCAGGAGCGCGCCGCACCCTCATGCGCATCCAGGGAGATGCGAGGCACGGCTCGAGCGGAAGGCGCTCGATGCGTCGGTCGTTGCCAAACCGTTGGCATTCGGCAGGACTGCACCACCTGACATCTCAAGAAATGGCTTGCTAAAAGGGTGGCGGACGGGACTCGAACCCGCGACCACCGGGACCACAACCCGGGGCTCTACCAACTGAGCTACCGCCACCGCGCCCGAAAGAGGATAGCGCCGGCTCAGTCGGCCGAGAGGACGGCCTGGGTCTGCGTCGTGCGTCCCACGTGCTTGCCGTTGGCATCGAAGAGGTCGGTCTCGACGACGATCGTCGTCCTCCCGCGATGAAGGGGACGCGAGCGCGCCCGAACCTCACCCTCACGCACGGCACCGAAGAAGTTCGTCTTCGACTCGATGGTCACGGTTCGCGCACCGTCGGGCAGGTTGGCGAACGCGCACACCGCACCCGCCGAGTCGGCCAGCGCCATGAGCACGCCGCCGTGCAGGACTCCCGCAGAGGTGCAGAGCTCCGGTCGCCACTCGAGCGTCGCCTCGATCTCCTCGGGCCCGCCGAACGTCCGGATCCCGAGCGTCGTGCCGAGCGGCATCTGCGCGTTGACCATCTCGGTGATCTCGGGCTTGTCGGCGGCCACGGCGAGACTCTAGGTCAGTCGCTTCTCGAGGTACGCGGCGAGTCGGGTGAGCGGGAACGAGATGCAGAAGAAGATCAGCATCACGGCCGCGTAGATCTCGAACGAATGGATCTCGCCGAGGCCGATCGGCGGCGGCGCCGTCAGCCGCTCGACCGAGCGCTCGCCCGACTCCAGCAGCTCGTTCGCGCCGATCACCTGCGCGATGGTCGTGTTCTGGATGATGTTCACGAGCAGGCTCACGAGCGGCGGCAGGAGCCGGCGGAGCGCCTGCGGCATGATCACGAACGCGTGCCGGCCGACCCAGCCGAAGCCGAGCGCGGCCGCCGCTTCGTGCTGCTCGCGCGGTATCGACTGCACGGCCCCCCGCGTCGCCTCGGCGACCTGGGCGCTGCCCCAGAGGATGAGCCCGATTGCGGCTGCGGTGAGCGCTTCGAACCGGAGGCTGAGCGTCACCGCCGGGAGCGCGAAGTAGATCATGAAGATCGTCACCAGGATCGGGAGGCCGCGCCAGACCTCGATGTATGCACGGATGACCGCGCGCAGCGGAGCGAACTTGATCGTGAGCAGCGTTCCGAGCGTCACCCCGACGACGACGGCGCCGACGAGCGAGATCGCCGCGATCTTGAGGGTGTTCACGAGACCCTCCTCGAGCATGTAGCGAAGGGTGTCGCTGCTCCAGTCCGGGATGCTCAGAGCGACGATCACAGTGCCTCCGGCAGCGCCAGGTGCGACTCGATGAGCCGGATGAGCGCCGACATCGTCCAGACGATGATCAGGTAGGTCACGGCGAGGACGGTGAACGCCTCGACCGTCTCGAGCGTCAGCGCCTGGATCTGGAGCACGGTCGTCGTCAGCTCCGGGTAGCTGATGACGTACATGAGCGAGGTGTTCTTGACCACGCTGATGTAGGTGTTGATGGAGGAGGGAAGGGCGATCCGGCCGCCGATCGGGAGCGTGACGTTGACGAATGTCCCGAGCGACCCGAAGCCGAGCGCGAGCCCCGCCTCACGTAGCCGTGCGGGCACCGCCTCGAACCCCGCGCGGAAGTTCTCGGTGTTGAACGCGCCTCCCCAGATCATCACCGCCAGCCACGCAACGGTGAACGCCTCGAGCCGGATGCCGACCTGCGGCAGGCCGTAGTAGAGGAAGAAGATCTGGACGAGGATCGGGGTGTTGCGGATGACCTCGACGTAGATCGCTGCGAGCGGGCTGACGACCGGGATCCGGTACGCGCGGGCGGCGCCGAGGACGAGGCCGATGACGAAGGCACCGGCGATCGCGATCGCCGACACCTGGAGCGTCCGGCGCAGTGCCGCGAGCAGCTCGTCGCGATACGTCTGCGCGAACTCCCACGTGTCGGAGAGCCAGGAGAAGAAGTCGAGCGCGAGAAGTGCGGTCATGAACGAAGAGAAGCGGCCGCGTGTGCGGCCGCTTCTCGTGTCGCTGTGACGAGGGTGTCCGCTACGAGCACACCGTCGTGATGTCGCCCTGGACGTAGCCGAAGTTCTGCTTCGGCCTCAGGATGTTCTTCGAGAACGGAGCGACCTGCCGCGGCGGCACCGTGTTCCTCAGGATCGGCATGAAGAGATCCTTCCTCTTCATGATGTTCAGGCGGGAGTCGACCCACCGCTTGAGGGCCGTGTTCCCCTGCTTGATCCCGATTCCATACGGCTGAGCGATGAAGAGATCGTCTGTCAGCTTCAGCGTCGGATCGGTGACGGCGATGCCGAGCAGGATCGTGTCGTCGAACATGAGCGCGTCCGCGCGACCGTCCCTGAAGGCGAGCAGCGCATTCGTGAAGCCGTCGGTGACGATGAGCTTCGTGTCCTTGTGACAGTTCTTCACCCAGCGGTCGTACACCGAGCCGCTCGTTGTCGCGATCGTCTTCCCTGGCAGGTCCGCAAGGGAGTTGACCGACCCCCCGTTCTTGACGAGCAGGCGTCCGGTCGCCTTGTAGTACGCCCGCGAGAAGTCGATGCGCGTCTCGCGGTCGGTGTTGTAGGTGAAGGTCGCGATGACCATGTCGACCCTGTCCGTCGTCAACGCCGGCTCGCGGGCGGGCGTCGTGACGCACGAGAGCGTGACGCGGTTCGCCTTTCCGAACGCGGCCTTCGCGAAGTAGCGCGCGATCTCGACGTCGAAGCCGGCGTTCTGGCTGCGCGCGCCGATGTAGCCGAACGGCGGCGTGTCGCACTTGACGGCGATGTTCAAGCGGCCGCGGGACTTGATGTCTGCGGGCAGCGCCGGCAGTCTCTGTGCCGCTGCCTCGGTGGCCGACGTGCCCGCCTCACGGGCGGACGCTGTTCCACCCCAGGTGGCCAGCGCGGCGGTCGCGAAAGCAGCAATTGCGATGAGGACGACAAGTCGTCTCATGCGGTTTCTCCTCCTTCATCGATGGTGAGCTCGTCCAGCGCGTGGTCGAGCGAGAGTGTCCTGCGAAGAAACTGTTTCGTCCGTTCCTCCCTCGGGTTGTCCAGTACCTCCTTCGGAGTGCCTGCCTCCACGATCGATCCTCCATCCATGAAGACGACGCGATCGCCGACTTCGCGAGCGAACTGCATCTCATGGGTCACGATGAGCATGGTCATCCCCTCGCGCGCGAGGTCGCGGATCACCACGAGAACCTCACCCACGAGCTCCGGGTCGAGCGCCGACGTGACCTCGTCGAAGAGCATCACGTGTGGCTGCATCATCAGGCGCGGGCGATGGCGACCCGCTGTTGCTGGCCCCCCGAGAGCTGATGTGGGTGCTGATCGGCCTTCTCCTGGAGCCCGACGCTGTGGAGAAGCTCTCGCCCTCTGCGCTCGGCTTCCCGGCGGGGAATCTTCCGGATGCGGCGTGCGGCCAGCGTCAGGTTGTCGAGCGCCGTCAGACTGCGGGAAGAGGTTGAACTGCTGGAAGACGATCCCGATGCGCTGGCGGATCGCCGAAACGTTCGACTCCCTTGCGGGTGATCTCCTCGCCTTCGAGGAAGATGCGGCCTGCCTGGATCGGCTCGAGTAGGTTCACACAGCGCAGGAGCGTGCTCTTCCCGCTCCCGCTCGGGCCGATGATGCAGAGCACGTCGCCGTGCGCGACCTCGAGGTCGATTCCGTCGAGGACGAGGTTGTCTCCGAAGCTCTTGCGGACGCCCTCCATCTGCACCATCGGCGTGCCGTTGGAGCTCTGAGGCGCGCCTTGCTCGGGCGCTTCCACCCCCGTGTTCACCTGTTCCGTCCCACCCGACGACCATCAAACCGATGGCGACCGGTCCACGTCAAGCGGTTGACGGTTCCGGAACGGGCGCGTACCCTCTCCCGGTTCCGTCGTCGAGCGAAAGGAGATGACCTCATGAAAGTCGCACGCCTCATCTCTCTTCGGCTCGACCGCGCCTCTCTCTAGCACTTCCTCGGCGTGGCACGGGCCGCGGCCCGGTTCATCCACCGAGTGAAGGAGACTTCCGTTGTCCGATGGAACCCTGGCCGCGCGAGAGCTTGTCCAGCTGGGCTGGACCGACGAGCTCGAGGCGGCCTTCACAACCTATGCCGAGCGAGGCTTCATGCCCGCTCGCGTCGTCGCGGAGCATCGTGGCGGCTACTACGTCCGCTCCGAGCTAGGCGACCGGCTCGCGCAAGCCCGCGGCCGCCTGCGTGACGACGAGCTCTGGGGCGGCATGCCTGCCGTAGGCGACTGGGTCGTCGTCTGCGACGCGCCTGGCGAGCGGTTCGCGATCGAGGCGCTGCTCCCGCGGCGCACGAAGGTGTCGCGCAAGACCCCGTGGCTCAAGGCGGAGGAGCACGTTCTCGTCGCGAACATCGACACCGTGCTCTTGGTCGCCGGCCTCGACGACGATTTCAACCCGCGGCGGCTCGAGCGCTACCTGACCGCGGCCTGGGACTCCGGCGCCGACCCGGTGATCGTGCTCACGAAGCTCGACGTCCTCGACGACCCCGGCAAGCTCGCCGAGGCGGAGACGGTCGCAGTCGGTGTGCCGATCTTCGCCGTGAGCAACGTCACGGGTGAGGGACTCGACGATCTGCGTGCGCTTCTGCGGCCGGCCCGGACGTTCGTCCTGCTCGGGTCGTCCGGAACGGGGAAGTCGACGCTCGTCAACCGGCTCGCCGGCAAGGTCGTCATGGAGACGGGCGGGCTGCGCAAGGGAGATGGGCGCGGACGCCACACGACCCGGCACCGGCAGCTCCTCGTCCTTCCGGGAGGCGCGATCCTGGTCGACACTCCCGGGCTGCGCGAGCTCCAGGTGTGGGAGGGCGACATCGACAGCGCGTTCGCGGACATCGCCGAGCTCGCGGCACAGTGCAAGTTCACGGACTGCGCGCATGCGTCGAGCCCGACTGCGCCGTGCGGGAGGCGCTCGAGACGGGCGAGCTCGACGACGGTCGCTGGGCGAACTACGTCAAGCTCCAGCGCGAGCTGCGGTCGATCGAGGTGCGGAGCAGCAAACGGCTCCAGCGCGAGCTCAAGAGCCGCTGGCGGGCCCGCGCACGGGAGACGCGGCGAGCCCGCCGGTACGGGGAGAAGCCGTAGGAGCTACTTCTCGAGCTTCGTGACCCAGTACTCCGTCGTCGGTGTCGGCGGCGTCGTGAAGCGCGCGTTCACGGCGTAGAGACGGTTCCCCTGCTTTGCGAGCGTCGTCGGGATGTCCAGGGTTGCCGGAGGCACGAGATCCACGTTGCCGGTCCGATCGAGAACGCGCCCAGAACGTAGATGGCGCCCGTGCCGGTTCGAAGATTCCCACCCGTTCTCGGGCCGATCGGATCGCACGCGCGCTCGCGGCGCGCTCCGCTTCAGAAGTCGAACGTGGCGACGACGGCTGCATGATCGGAGCCCGGCTCGCCCTCGCGCACGGTCGGGTCGTCCTCGATCGAGGGCATTCCCGGCGGTGCGACGACGGTCGTCACGTCGGTCGTCCTCGTGCCCGTCACGAGGAAATGGCTGACGAAGACGTGGTCGACGAGTTCCATGCGACCGCGGTAGAGGCGCGTGAACCGCCTCTCCTCCGGGATCAGCGGCGCGAGGTTCCACATGCGGTCCCCGTCTCCCGCGTCCGGTTGGTCGAAGCCGTCCGATCCGACCTCCGAGCCGGGCGGCCCGTTCAGGATGAGCGTCGTCGCGGCGTCGACCTCGTCGTTCATGTCCCCGGCCAGGACGACGGCCAGGTCGCGGCCTCCGCCGGCGAGGAGCTCGTCGAGGTGCGTGCGGAGCGTCGTCGCCTCGGCTGCGCGCCGATAGAGCGCGTAGGCGGCGAAGCGCGCTCGTTGATCCTCGTCGGTCGGCGTGAACCTGCCACCGGGGAACGTCAACAGCTTCGACTTGAGGTGAGTCGTCACGACGTGGACGTCGCGGTTGCTCGCTCGCACCGTGACGCGTAGGGCGGCGCGCCCCATCTGATCCATGTGCGGCGCGACGTCGGGACCGGGAGGGTCGTCACCGACCTGGATCGGCTCGAGTCCCGCGGGGAACCGCCTGATCTCCGTCGGCTCGTGCAGGACCCGCGTGCTGATGAACGCGACGCGGATGCCGCGGTCGTCCGGCGCGGCGAGCGCTCGGTGAGGCATGGGCGTCGAGAGCGCTGCCTGCAGGCGCGCGAGAGCGCTCTCCGAGCCGATCTCCTGCAGCGCCAGGACGTGCGGCTGCTGCTCGTCGATCACCGCTCGCAGCGACTCGACCTTCGCCGCGAGCTGCGCCTCCGTCTCAGGCCCGGCGTCGTCCCCCACTTCGAACAGGTTCTCGACGTTCCACGTCATCACCCGAAGCTGTGCCATCCCTGCGGAGGTGCTCTTGCGGAGCGAGCGGTGCTAGACGGCTCCGAGCGCCTGTGTGATGTTCGCGATGACTGCGGTCTCCTCGTCCTTCACCCCGCCCTTGGCCTCCGCTACCGCCGTCGCGACGTCGAGCACGAGTCGACGATAGGCATCGAGTTCGTCCGGGGCCTTGGCGCTGAGCACTGCCACCGCAGCGCCTAGAGCGTTCATCGTCCCGTCGACGACCTCCTTCGGAGACGCGACCAGGCCGAAGCCGGTGCTGTGTGTTCCCGCAAGGTCGCGGACGAGCTGGCTTTCGCTCTCACGATGCGCAGCGAGCTGCTTCGCGACGGCGCTCGCCTCGCCGAAGCTGTCCGTGAAGTCGCGATGAGCCGTAGAGACGAGCATCCCCGCGCCCGTGACGCCCTGCTGGAGGTTCTTCCACTCGTCCTCGGTGAAGTCCGCCTTGCCTGCCATGTGTCCTCCCTCGCTAGGTGTGCGTGCCGTTGAGTCAAGGCTAGTACCCAGCCCAGGCGCGGACGCAACGCCACCCAGACCGATTCACCGGGAGGAGTCGAACCTCCGCCCGCAGATTCGAAGTTCGGGCCTGAGTTCAGACAGGCCGAGACCAACCGAGACGATCCCGCTTGCCCACGAGCGTCTCTGCCTGATGGTTGCCCCTCATGTCTCGATCCATCTCGGTGGATCTGGTAGCCCCACCGTGGCCCCGGCGGGGGATCGGGCGCGAGTAAGAAGTGCCCTCCACGTTGCTCGTACGAGACCCTGCTGCTTCAGTAACGACACGACTGGTTTCGAGAATCTCGCAGGGCGACTAAACAAAGCGCCCGGCACGGCGCATCTAATGACTGAGATGGCGGCGCGCGGAGCCACGGTCGAAGCGCTGGAGTCGCTCTACCGAGCCGACTTGCCCCGCTTCGTTCGTGCAGCCACGGCGATCGTCGGCGACGAGGGAGCGGGGAGGGACGCCGTGCAGGACGCGTTCGTGCACGCAGTGAGAAAGCGGACGGGCTACAACGGCGACGCGCCGCTCGAAACGTGGGTGTGGCGGATCGTGATCAACGAGGCTCTCGCGCTGCGACGCAGGCGTGCGTCGGCGGTCGAGAGGGCCTCGGATAGCGCAACCACTCCGTCCACGAACCACGTTCCCGAGCAGGACACCGCCGTGCGTACCTGGGTCGCCGCCCTTCCCGAGCGCCAGCGCATCGCGGTCTTTCTCCGTTACTTCGCAGATCTCGACTATCAGTCGATCGCAGTTGCGCTCGAGGTCGAGGTCGGAACAGTCTCGGCCACGCTCGCCACGGCGCACGCTGCGCTACGGCGCTCATACGAGGAGGCAGTGCGATGACAGACGTTGAGCTGGAAGTTGCGGACTCGTTCGAACGGGTCTTCCCCGTTCCGACGGTCGTCGCCGACTGGGACGACGTGCTCGATCGCGCCGGGGCAAGGAATGGAACTCCCACTCGGCCGCCCTCGCGCTGGCGGGTCGTCGCCATCGCCGCAGCGATCGTCGCGGGTGCGGCCTTGCTCGCCACGCCGGCGTTCGGTATCGGTGACCGCCTCCTGAGCCTGATCCAGGGCAAGCCCACACCGCTCGACGTGCAGGCTCCTGCCTGGTCGCGCGATGGACGGACGATCGTGTTCGTGAGCTGGCGCGACGGCAACGGCGAGGTCTACGCGATGGACGCCGACGGCAGCTCGCCTCGGAACCTCACGCAGGACCCGGCGAAGGATGTCCACCCTGCCTGGTCGCCCGACGGACGGAGGATCGCTTTCGTAAGCCGGCGGGACGGCAACTCCGAGGTCTACGTCATGGACGCCGACGGGAGCGGAAAGCGGAACCTCACGCGGAGTCGGGCGAACGACGACTATCCAACCTGGTCACCCGACGGGCGCAGGCTCGCGTTCTTGCGCGGCCCCCAGGGGTTCTGGAGCTACCAGCTGTATGTCGTGAACGCCGACGGCAGCGGGCTGCGCAGGCTGACACTCCGTGTACCAGAGGGGACTCCTGAAACGACAGGAACTCAAAAGGGTAAGACTGATCAGCTGGTCTGGTCACCGGACGGACGGACGATCTACTTCGGGCGCTACCTCGTCAGAACCGACGGGAGCGGAGCGCGGAGGCTCCCGTACTTCCCCCGACTGGGTGGTCGCGTGCCGTCTGGTCGCCCGACGGGCGGCGGATCGCCTTCGCGGCCAAAGGCACGCCGCCTAGCCCGTCGTACACGGATATCTACGTCATGAACGCCGACGGGAGCGGAAAGCGCAAGCTGACGCACAACGAAAGCGGTAACACCGAACCTGCGTGGTCTCCGGACGGGCGAAAGATCGCTTTCCGGAGCAGACAAAACGGCAACGGGGAGATCTACGTCATGAACGCCGACGGAAGCGGAAAGCGGAACCTCACGCGGAACCCGGCGAAGGACGTTCGTCCTTCCTGGTCGCCGGACGGGCGGAGGATCGCCTTTATCAGCGACCGCGACGGGCGTCTCGAAGCTCACGTCATGAACGCCGACGGGAGCGGTCAGCGGAGTCTGACGGTCCAGGACAGCTGAGGGGAGGCCGGCCGCTGCGCGAGCGTCCCGTTTGAGGGCGACCTGAGCGAGACGCTGAAGTGGATGCTCGTGCTGTGCGGCATCGTCGTGTTCGGGGTGGTCGGCTTCACGGCACTCGACAGGTACGACGAGCAGACGTGCCGGCAGATTCCGACGCCGAAGTTGATCGTACGGCGGAACCCGGTGTACGACTCGGGCGACTGGGCTACGGGCCACCGGCGTTCGTTCGCCGAGTTCCCGAGATCTGCAACGGCTTCCTGCCGTGGTGAGAGCGCCTGAACGAGCAGCCGCCTGAAGTGGATCATCGTTTCGTGCGGGATCGCTCAGAGCGATGCGATCGTGACCTTGACCCTGCGGCCAAGGACGGGGGCCGATACCGTCTGCGCATGGGCACCCTGATGGTGGACGGGTACCGGATCGAACCCCTGAGCATGCGGACGTGGGACGCGTTCGCGGATCTGGCCGAGCGGCACAACGGTGTGTGGGGCGGTTGCTGGTGCACGTACTTCCACCGTCACCCGGATACCGATGAGGAGCGCAGGGCGCTCGGCCATCGCGAGTTCAAGCGGCGTCTCGTCGAGGCCGGCCGTGCCCACGCCGCGTTGGTATTCGACGGTGATGTCGCGGTCGCCTGGGCACAGTTCGGGACGGTCCCAGAGCTATGGAACATCCACCACCGCAAGGAGTGGGAGAAGGGCGTCGCCCGGATGCCGGACTACCGGATCACGTGCCTGTTCGTGGACAGCGGATACCGGCGCGCGGGAATGGCCGCGGTCGCAGTACGGGGTGCGCTGGCGCTGATCGCCGCGGCGGGAGGCGGCCTCGTCGAGGCGTACCCGCACGACCTGCCCGAGGGCAAGAAGACCTCGGCATCGTTCCTCTACAACGCCACCCGGACCATGTACGAGCGGCTCGGGTTCAGCTACGAGCGCTCCAAGGGCAAGGGCAACTGCGTGATGAGCGCGGTCGTCCCGGCCGCCACGTCGTGACAGGCCGCACGTTCGTTTCGCGGGGAGGCCACGGTGTTAGCCATCGGGCGGCGGGGCAGGTCCGCTTCGGCCGGGATGCGAGGGGGCACCGAGGGGGGCACGATCCGCGCTTCGGGGACCTTCCCGCGCCGCCTGAGCGGGTTACCTAAGCCAAACCCGCAGGCTGTTGAGGTCGGAATGGCCCCGGGAGGAGTCGAACCTCCGCCCGCAGATTCGAAGTTCGGCCCGAGCCCAGACGGGCCGAGACACACCGAGACGATCCCGTCTGCCGAAGCCGTTTCTGCCGGATCGTTCCCTTCGTGATCTCGGCCCATCTCGGTGGGTCTGGTGGCCCCGCCGTGGCCCCGGGATGCCGGTTCCAACGCCGCGTGCGACTGAACGCTGAGCTACCCCAGCTCGCGCCCGTCGAAATCAGCCATCGGCTGCTGGCGGCGCGCCACCACGAGCCCAGCTCGCCACCCCGGAGCGCGCCCTCCCGCTGGCGGATGCACCGACTCGACGTGGAGGCCACTGCGGGCGATAAGCCAGGAGGTCAACGAGTTGGAGTTCCACATCTCTCCTGCTCGGCTCTCGTCGCGACCCCAGACGAGACTCGGAACAGTGGGTACGAGGTCAAGGACGTGTTGAGCCAGCGACGGGTCGTCTGTCAGGCGCTGCGGGCTCTCAACCGCCTCGCCGATATCTGGGATCACGCCATCGCGCCAGCGGCGTACCTCATAGCGGAAGATCCGGAAGCGTCCCGCCCAGCGGCTTCCGACCGCACCTTCGGCAACAACGCCACGCTCCCAGCCGTTCTTGTCGCGGACTGGTGCCTGCTCGATCACGAAGCGGCCATCCGGCACGCGCACCACAAGCCCAGAGTGATAGAGGTCGCAGGGAGGTCGCCGTGCGAGTCGCGCTGCGACCGCCTCGAAGACCCGCCCGTTCAACCGCACGGAGTGGCCACCCGCGCCGAGCGGGAGCCAGTAGAGGTCGACCCCAGGTTCGGACTCTGTAGTCATACCTCCATCGCTTGCAAGCTACTCGGGGTCGGCTCGCGCCGCTCGTGTTACCCCTTGCGTGGCCTCATCAGCTTGTTCGTCCGTCGGTCGTGCGTGCAGACGGCCTTGAGTACTAGGTGGCCCCGGGAGGACGGCGGCCCGCCGCCCGCAGATTCGAGTTCGGCCCCGAACTCAGACTGGCCGAGACGCACCGAGACGATCCCGTCTGCCGAAGCCGTTTCTGCCGGATCGTTGCCTTCGGGATCTCGGCCCATCTCGGTGGGTCCGGTGGCCCCGCCGTGGCGCCCGGCAGCTGTCATCGTCCGTCGCCGCTGGCACGACGATCCGCCCGTGGGGCACGCTGGCGCTTCTCGACGGCCTCGTCGAGATTCACGTCGGGCGCGGGATCTGGCAGACGGTCGCCGCGTCAGCGTGATCGCCCGGTCAGGATCGACTCACGATGAATGTGCGGGCTCGATAAAGGATTCGCCAGCGATCGCACTCTTATGAACATGAGTCGCCTGGATTCTGACCTTGAAGACTTGTACCGGCGCCGTCATGGAGCCTTCCAGGTGATGCTCGCGTCGGTGACAGGCAACGTCGAGAGCGCGCGCGACGTCGTGCAAGAGGCGTTCGCGCGAGCACTGCAGAACAGGACGGCTTCCGCGGCGACGGCTCACTAGAAGCGTGGGTGTGGCGGATCGCGTTCCGAGTCGCACTCGGCTCGCAGGGGTCGCGCGACCTCGCGGTAGACGAGATACCGGAGGTGGCGTTTGTCGATGAGAGCAATGACCCAACCCTCGCAGCCGCGGTGCGGGAACTGCCGCCGCAGCGACGGATGGTGATCTTCCTGCGCTACTTCGCGGATCTCTCCTACGCCGAGATCGGGCAAGTGCTTGGGATCACCGAAGGAACGGTCGCAGCAACTCTGTCCAAGGCGCACGCGCAGCTCGGCGCCGAGCTTTCGGCTCACGAGGTGATCGTATGAGCACGTATGAGGACAATCTGCTCGCCGCTCGGTTCGCCGCGCTGGCACCCGCGCCGCTCCCCGGCGACTGGGCTGATGTCGTCGGCAGGGTGGGCGCTCGGAAGGGCCGCCGTCGGTGGGTCGGGCACCCTGGCACGTTCAGGCAACGTCGGCGCCGGCTCTTCGTGGTGCTCGCGGTAGTCGCGTTCGTCGCGGTGGTCAGCGCATCTGCGCTCGCCGTGCGCGCCTTCGTCCTCGACAAGGGCTTCAGCGGCCTGCCCCCCGTGGGAGCGACCCCGAGTACTCCCGAGAGGGGAGTGCTCGAGATGTACTACTGGGTTCACGACGTAAGAGGGCGTACCAGGAACTGGGTGTACGCCGACGGGCGGCTGATCCGGCGTGGTGTTACCCGGGACAACGGAACGCCGCTCCCCGGCCTCCGCGAGCAACTCCTCACGGTCGAGGGAGTCAAGCTCCTGCGATCCGAGATCATGTCGGCAGGAGGGTTCGGCACGACGGCCAGCCGCCGCCCGGCAGCGAGTCCCTCCATAACGCCAATCCGCCGACGATCCAGATACGCCGGGGTGACCGGCTCGTCCCCCTCACATGGGCGAGCAATCTGAAGCGTCTCGAGGCGCGGCTTACAGATCCAGACTCGTGGCTCCCGGCGAGCGCGTGGAAGCAGCGGACGATCAAGGCGGCGTACGTGCCCTCCAGGTTCGAGGTCTGCGCTTCTCGTGAGCGACGGATTGCAGATCCAACCGATGCGTCCAGCTCGCATCGTGACTCTGCTCCCGGCGGCAGCCCAGAACGTGCTCCGCGGCAGGGACTGGAATACGCACGCATCGAGACCGACACCCTCAGCGAAGAGAGGGGTCTACGGAGGCTGCTTCGCAGTGACAACCAACGAAGCCCGCGCGCTCGCCAAGGCTCTCGACGGCGCGGGGCCTGCAAAGAAGGGCCGTCTGAACTACAGATTCAATGCCCCAGGCCCGAGCCGCCAGGTCTGGATCGGCTTCTCGCCGTACCTCCCGCACGGCGAGACGACCTGCTTGGAGTGCGGCTGAGAGCCGTCGAGTTCTTCTGAAAGGAGAATGCATGAAAGCTCGAGTGGCAGCCCTCGTCGTGCTCGTGACGGCCGTCACGCTGACATCGGTTGCGGCGGCGGGACCTGACGCAGCCAAGCAGCGCGTGGCGATCGACATGAAGATCTACCCGCAGGGAACGTTCGTGCTTACCCCGCTGCAGACCGGACCCCTGAAGCGCGATTCGGGCACGATCAGCCACAACTTCACGAGCATCCTCGGACGCGACGTGATGCGCGACGGACAGAAAGTCACGATCTACGACGGCGGTGTGGCGACACTCACCGGAAAGCGAGGAACCCTCGCGATTCGAGACCGGAGCGAGTGGGTCCACCTCGGGAACGACGCAAACCGCGACGGCAACGAAGACAGTGTCGCGTTCGGAACCTGGAAGGTGGTGCGCGGGACCGGCCAGTACGCCGGGATCGTCGGGAAGGGGCGGGATGGCCATGCAGGCCTCGGTAGCCAGTGGTATGCACGCTATGAGGGCTTCCTGAGCTCTCCGTAAGTGCGCCGAAACCAGAGGGAGTGGTACGCGAGGGCCGCGCCGCTCCGTCTCGGCGTTCTAGTTGGCCGCCTGCCGTGCTCGCGCTCCTCGATCCGCAGCTAGCCCGCGAACTCGCGGAGCACCGGTTAGAACGGTGAGTGGCCCCGGGAGGAGTCGAACCTCCGCCCGCAGATTCGAAGTCTGCCGCTCTATCCACTGAGCTACGGGGCCGTCCGGGCAGTATGCCCGCCGGCTCCGCGGTGCTAGGCGGCCCGCTCGGCTTCCTGGGCGTCGCGGACGTGCGCGACGAGTACGCGGACGACGGTCGGATCGAGCTGGATGCCCACCATGCGCGCCAGCTCGTCGAGCGCCTCGTCGGACGACAGTGCGGCTCGGTACGGCTGCGTCGAGATCATCCCGACGTACGCGTTGCACGCATGGATGATCCGGGACGCGAGCGGGATGTCCTCGCCTGCGAGTGCATCCGGATATCCCGTGCCGTCCCAGTTCTCGTGCGACGAGCGGACGATGCTCGCGACGCTGCGCAGGGCCGGAGACGCCCGCAGGATGCGCTCGCCGACGATCGTGTGCTGGCGGACGAACGCCCACTCCCGCTCGTCGAGCGGACCCGGCTTCTGGAGGATCTCGTCCGGGACCGCGACCTTACCGAGATCGTGGAGCTGTGCGGCTCGCTCGAGCTCCTCGAGCTCGTCTCGACGTAGCCCGAGGCTGCTCGCGACCTCGACTGCGAGCGCGCCGGCGCCCGCGAGCCGGGCCTGCAGGTCGGGCTCGTGGACTGCGAGCGCCTCCAGGAGCGTCGCCATCGCGCGCTCGCTCTCGCCGCGGCGGGAGTACTTCTGTGCGTACAGCCGCTCGTCCGCAACCTGCAGTGCGTGGGTCGCGTCGCGAGTCTCGTCCGGCAGCATCACCGCGCCGAACGAGCTGTCGATCTGGAATCCCTCGCCGCCTTCCGAGAGCGCTGCGCACGCCCTATCGATCAGCGGCTCCGCCTCGCCCTCGCCGACGGTCGCGATGAGACAGAACTCGTCGCCGCCGAGGCGGTACACGGCCCCGTCGGGTCCCGGCACCGAGGAGAGCTTCGAGCTCAGCCGCGCCAGGAGCGCGTCTCCGGCCGGATGCCCGAAGGCGTCGTTGTAGCTCTTGAAGCCGTCGAGGTCGAAGAGCATGACGATGGTCGGCGCGACGGGCTCGCGGCGAAGTCGCCGCTCGAGATCTGCGAGGAGCTGGCGTCGATTTCCGAGGCCAGTCAATGCGTCGGTGGTCGCCTCGTGTCGCGTCAGCTCGAAGAGCCGGCTGTTCTCGCGGAAGGTCCCGACCAGTCGCACGACCACGAGGAGCAGGGTCGCGGTCGCGAGCGCGATTGCCAGGACGTTCACGGTGCGGAAGTGGTCGTATACGAGGATCCCGGTCGCGACGACCGCACACACCGCAGGCACGGCGAGGAGTGGGCGCCCCTCGACCTCCAGTCCTTCGCGCGTGTTGTCCGGTAGCCACGCCGACGATGCGACCAGCAGCATCGCGGCAGGCCACAGCACGTCGACCCAGGTGCCTGGCGCGTAGGTGCCCGCCGCCGACTGGAAGAGGTAGACGGCGTCGGCGGTCGCAGTGGAGAGGATTCCCAGCCCGAGCACGAGCCAGCGGTACCCCGGTCTCCAGCCGGTCAGCGAGAAGACGCCGAAGACCGCGGACAGGAGGAGAACGTCGCCGAGCGGATAGGCGATGTTCGTGGCGACCGTGGACGACGATCCCTCCGTGGTCTCGAGGACGAGTTCGACGAGCACCGCTGCGCCGAGCGCCGCGGCGGCCAGTGCGGCCGTGAGGCCGTCGAGCCAGAGCGTGTCCGCCAACGACCGGACGTGCGAGCGCAGCAGGAGGACGACGCCCACGTACAGGAGGGGATAGAAGGCGACGAAGCCGACGTCGGCCGGCGACGGGTAGCTCTCGGGCTGAAAGATCGCGAACCAGATCTCGCCGAACGTCCAGCAGACGAGCGCGAGCGTGATCACCGACCACGCAGCCCGCTCGCGCTCCACGAGGTAGGCGTGTGAGCCCGCGATGACGCAGGCGAGGACCAGCAGCCCGTTGTAGACCCAGACCTCGAGGAAGTCGGCCAGCGGCCCTGTCTCGGGGCCGACCAGGGTCCCGGCCGCGAACACGCCGAGGCCAACGACGGCTGCAGCGCGCGACAGCGGTACCCATCCGAGACGAGGCATCTCGAACGAGGATCGGCGTGCAGCGAGTGGTGCTTGAGGATTCCCGCGGTACGGGCGGCGGTCCGGTCCGTCCGACGCGGGTCCTACCCTCGCGGCCATGACACTCGGGATCGTGGTGTTCGGCGCCGCGTTCCTCGTCGGGCTCGGGCTCGGCACGTACACGCGACGGCCGCTTTCGACTGCGTTTCTCGTACTCGGGAGCTTCACCGCCCTCCTCGTCCTGTCCGCGACGGGAGAGGTGTTCGGTGCGACGGCCGTGCTCGTGATCGTCTGCCTGGTCGGGCTCGTCGCGGAGAGCATGCGCGAGACGTTCGCGCTGCTCGTCGGTCGCTACTAACGTCACCGACCATCTAGCCTGTCCGGGAGTGCCTCGCGACCCCGAAGAGCTGGACCGCGACGTCCGGGACGGCGCCGGCCCCGATCTCGCCGCTCACGACGATGGGCCCCGTTCATCTCACCGTCTCCGACCTCCCGCGTTCCCTGGCCTTCTACCGCGAGGCGGTCGGGCTCGAAGTCCTCGAGGACGGCGCGGGGCGAGCGTCCCTGGGAGTCGCGGGGTACGAGCTGCTCGTTCTCGTCGAGGAGGCGGGCGCGCCGCCGGCACTTGGGCACACCGGCCTCTACCACTTCGCACTCCTCGTGCCGCAGCGTGCCGACCTCGCACGCTGGCTCGCGCACGCCGCGCGCGACCAGGTTCGGCTGACGGGTCTCTCCGACCACTCCGTGAGCGAGGCCATCTACCTCTCCGATCCGGACGGACACGGAATCGAGATCTACTGCGACCGCCCGCGCGAGACGTGGGAGGGCGAGGTGGGAACGCGGCTGACGACGGTACCGCTCGACATCGACGGAGTCCTCGACGAGCTCGAGGATCCGGAGACCGCACCCTTCGACGGGCTGCCCGCAGGCACCGTCATGGGCCACGTGCACCTCAAGGTCGCGGACGTCCCGGAGGCGATCGACTTCTACACCGACGTGGTCGGGTTCGATCTCATGGCGCGGCTCGGGAACCAGGCTGCGTTTCTCTCGGCGGGCGGTTACCACCATCACGTCGGCGCGAACACGTGGGAAAGCGCCGGCGCATCGCCGCCGGCACCGGGAGCCGCGGCGCTGCGTCACGCGACGATCGTCCTCCCGGACGAGTCCGAGCGTGAGCTCGTCGTCGAGCGCGTCGAGAGCAGCGGCCGGTCGGTCGAGAGCTCGCCTGAGGGCGCGACGGTGGTCGATCCCTCCGGGAACACGCTCGTCCTCGCCGTCGCGTGACCACAGGCGGCTCGAGTGCGGGCGGGAGGACTCGAACCTCCAAGAGCCGAAGCTCAACGGGACCTAAACCCGCCGCGTCTGCCAGTTCCGCCACGCCCGCTAGCCGGTAACAGGATACGGCGCGCTACGCGAAGCGATCGATGCGGAAGAGGCCGATGTCGTGTCGGGTCGAGTCGTCGAGCGCGAGGTCGGCGAGGATCTCGCCCATCACCGAGCAGAACTTGAACCCGTGTCCCGAGAAGCCCGCGCCGACGACCGCGCGCTCGCTCTCGGGGTGTTTGCCGACCAGGAAGTGCTCGTCCGGCGAGGGCTCGAAGAGGCACGTCTTGAGGGCGATCGTGGAGCCGGCGCCGTCCGGGAAGTAGCGCTCCGCGAAAGCCCGCAGCGGCGCTTCGTCGGCGAGGGTGGGCTCGCGCGAGATCGTGTCCGGATCTCCTCCCGACCCGAAATGGTCGTAGCGGCCGAGCTTGAATCCGGGGATCCCGTGGGCCGGAAACCCGTAGAAGTGCTCGCCGTCCAGGGCGAGGTTGAACACGGGCATGCGCGAGGGCGCGAACAGCTCGGGCCGGCTGGGCTGGAACCAGGCGAGCGCTTGCCGGACGCCGTGTACGAGCCCCTCCGGGAGCCTCGCGACGTCCTGTGACCACGCGCCCGCGGTCAGGACGAGTCGCTCGGCCTCGACCTGGCGGCGGTCGGTGCGTACGCGGATCACGTCTCCCGTGTCCTCCCACTCGAGCACGCGCTCGCGCGCCGAAAGCACGCCACCGCGTGCGAGTGCACCCGACACATGGGCGACGATGCACCGCTCCGGGACGACGAAGCCACCCTCGGGCTGAAAGACGACCTCCAGGTCCGGCGGCAGCCGATACGCGGGAAATCTCGCAGCGACCTCACGTCCGCTCAGCACCTCGTGCGGGAGGTCGTGCTCCGCGCACGAGCGGAGGACGCCCTCGGCGATCGCGTCGCCGCCTTCCACGATGCCCGTCACGTGGAGGAGCTGCTCGGCGGCCTCGGCCTCGAGGTCGCGCCAGAGCTCGTACGCCCGGCGCAGGAGCGGCACGTAGTCGGGATGCTCGAAGTAGGCGAGCCGGATGATGCGGGTGAGCCCGTGCGACGAGCCCTGGTCGTGGAGCACGTCGAAGCGCTCGAGCCCGAGCACGCGCTGCCCGCGGCGCGCCAGGTGGTAGAGCGCCGCGCTCCCCATTCCGCCGACACCGACCACGATGACGTCGTAGCGCTCCAATGCCGCGTGACCATATCCGCGGCTGGTTGAATGGCTCGGTGCCCACCGCGGTCGAACAGCTCGGCGAGAATCGAGTCCGCTTCACGGTCGACGTCTCGCCCGACCAGGTGCAGCATGCGGTCGACCACGCGATGTCCGACCTGTCGGAGAGCGTCAAGATCCCCGGCTTTCGCAAGGGGAAGATCCCGACGCCCGTGCTCGTCTCGCGTCTCGGCAAGGACCGGATCTACGCCGAGGCCGTGGACAGCCACATCGGCGGCTGGTTCTGGAGCGCGGCCTCGCGCAACCGCGTCCGGCCCGTCGCGGAGCCCGAGTACGAGTTCGAGCTGCCGGACACCGCCGATGCGTCGTGGAGCTTCAGGGCCACGGTCGAGGTGCAGGCCCTGCCCGAGATCGCCGACTGGACGCAGCTCGAAGTACCGCGGGCGGAGGTCGAGGTGCCGAGGGAGTCCGTCGATGCGGAGCTCGAGGCGCTGCGCGAGTCCGTCGCCGAGCTCGCACCCGCGACCGACCGCCCGGCACGCGACGGGGACACGCTCGTCGTCGACCTCGTCGACCCCGACGGCGAAGCGCAGCGCGACACGATCGTCGAGCTCGGCAGCGGCCGGCTCTCGCCCGAGCTCGAAGCGGTCCTGAGGGGCGCGTCGGCGGGCGAGACGAAGGAGGTCGCCCTCCCGCGCGCCGACGGCACGAGCTCCACGGTCGAGGTGGTCGTGCGCGAGGTGCAGGAGAAGACCTTGCCGGAGCTCGACGACGAGCTCGCGCGGGCCGCGAGCGAGTTCGACACCCTCGCGGAGCTCACGGCGTCGATCGAGGGCACCTTGCGAGAGCAGCTCGATGCGGAGATCGATGCGGCGTTCCGGACGGCAGCGGTCGACGAGCTCGTCCGCGCCTCCGCGGTGCAGCCGGCGCTGCCGCTCGTCCGCACGCGGGCAGCCGATCTCCTCACGGGATTCGCGCGTTCGCTCGAACGCCGCGGCGTCACGCTCGAGACGTACCTGGCGGCGAGCGGTGGCAACGCTCAGGAGCTCGAGCGGCAGATGGTGCTCGAGGCCGCTCTCTCCATCGCTCGCGAGCTCGCGCTCGAGTCGCTCGCCGAGCAAGTCGGGATCGAGGTGAGCGACGACGATGTGAAGGCGTACCTCCGAGCGGAGGCAGAGAGCGCGGGGGAGGAAGATGTCGACGGTCTCATCGAGGACGTCTGGGCGCACGGCCAGCAGGAGTCGATCCGGGAGGATCTCCGGCTCCGCGCCGCGCTCGATCGCCTCGTCGCCGACGTCAAGCCGATCGCGCCCGATCTCGCCGAGGCGCGGGACAAGCTCTGGACCCCCGACAAGGAGAAGCCCGAGGGGGACACGAAGTTGTGGACCCCCGGTAGCAAGGAGACCGATCAATGAGCCCCCTGATTCCGATGGTCATCGAGCAGACGTCGCGTGGCGAGCGCTCGTTCGACATCTACTCGCGTCTGCTCAACGAGCGGATCATCTTCCTCGGCACGCCGATCGACGACCAGATCGCGAACCTCACGGTCGCCCAGCTCCTCCACCTCGAGTCGGAGGACCCTGACAAGGACATCTCGATCTACATCAACTCACCCGGCGGGATCGTGTACGCGGGTCTCGCGATCTACGACACGATGCAGTTCATCAGGCCCGACGTGCAGACCATCTGTGTCGGCATGGCGATGTCCATGGGCGCGGTCGTACTGGCCGGCGGCACGCAGGGCAAGCGAAGCGCGCTGCCACACTCGAAGATCCTGATTCACCAGGGCTCTGCGGGGTTCTCCGGCCAGCCGACGGACATCGAGATCCAGGCGCGGGAGGTAATCAGCCTCAAGCGGCTAATGGAGGAGATCATGTCGAAGCACACCGGCCAGACGGTCGACAAGGTCTCGAAGGACATGGAGCGGGACTACTACATGACCGCCGAAGAGGCGCAGGGCTACGGGATCATCGACCGGGTCGTCGCGGCGCGAACGTGACCGGTCCCCTTCCATCCACGGTGATTTCGGAGTAAAAGGAGACAGGGATGGCGCGGGCGAGCGAGGGTAACGAGCAGCTGCTGTGCAGCTTTTGTGGCAAGAGCCAGCGCCAGGTCAAGAAGCTCATCGCGGGTCCGGGCGTCTACATCTGCGACGAGTGCATCGACCTCTGTAACGAGATCATCGACGAGGAGCTGACCACTCCGGCCCAGCTCGACCTCGACAATCTCCCGAAGCCGCTCGACATCTACTCCGTCCTCAACGACTACGTCGTCTCGCAGGAGGAGTCCAAGCGCACGCTCGCGGTAGCGGTCTACAACCACTACAAGCGCGTGCGGATGGGGCTGGAGGACGGGGAGGTCGAGCTCCAGAAGTCGAACATCCTGCTGCTCGGGCCGACCGGTTGCGGCAAGACGCTCCTGGCGCAGACGCTCGCGCGCATCCTCAACGTCCCGTTCGCGATCGCCGACGCCACGGCGCTGACGGAGGCCGGCTACGTCGGCGAGGACGTGGAGAACATCCTCCTGAAGCTGATCCAGGCTGCGGACTTCGACATCAAGAAGGCCGAGACCGGGATCATCTACATCGACGAGGTAGACAAGATCGCGCGCAAGGCGGACAACCCGTCGATCACGCGCGACGTCTCGGGGGAGGGCGTGCAGCAGGCGCTGCTCAAGATCCTCGAGGGCACGGTCGCCTCGGTGCCGCCCCAGGGTGGGCGCAAGCACCCGCACCAGGAGTTCCTCTCGATCGACACGACGAACATCCTGTTCATCTGCGGCGGCGCGTTCGCGGGTCTCGACAAGATCATCGAGCGTCGGATCGGAAAGAACACCGTCGGCTTCGGCGCTGAGATCCGCTCGCGGAACTCGGGCGAGAGCGCCGAGCTCCTGACGCAGGTGATGCCTGAGGATCTGATCATGTTCGGGCTCATCCCCGAGTTCGTGGGGCGCCTGCCGGTCGTTTCGGCCGTTCACCAGCTCACGCGCGAGAACCTCGTCGAGATCCTCACCGAGCCGAAGAACGCCCTCGTGCGCCAGTACCAGCGCTTCTTCGGCTACGACTCGATCGAGCTCGTCTTCACCGACGACGCGCTGTGGGAGATCGCCGACCACGCCCTCGCACGCGAGACAGGTGCGCGCGGGCTCCGCTCGATCATCGAGCTCGCGCTGCTCGACGTCATGTTCGAGCTGCCGTCGCGGACCGACGTGACGAAGTGCGTGCTCACGAAGGAGACGATCTCGAAGGGCCTGAAGCCGACTCTGGTGACGAGCGCCGAAGGCGTCGTCGAAGAGCTCGACGATGAGCTCGCCGAGGAATCGGCGTAAGATCGCGCGATGCCGCGTTACCTGATCGAACGCACCTACACCGTCGACATGGACACGCTGCCCACCGTGGCGACGCGCTCCAAGGCGATCGGGCACCACCGGTTCCCGGAGATCGTCTGGGAGCACAGCCACGTCGTGCTCAGCGAAGACGGGACGCCGAAGTCGTATTGCGTGTACGCCGCGCCGAGCGAGGAGGTGGTCCGCGACCACGCGGAGCAGCTCGGGGATCACTTCGTGCAGGTGATCTACGAGATCGCGGGCGACGTCACGCCCGACGACTTTCCGCTGACCGACGCCCCGGACTAGCCGTCGTTCAGCGGCCGGCCCACGTCCGCCTGCGCGAGGTGCGTGAACGCCTGCGCCGCGACGACCTGCTTCAGCTGGATCGACCGCCGTCGCGCCTTGTCGTCGGGGACGAGCTCGAGTGCCTGGGAGTAGAGGGCCAGAGCATGCTCCTTCGCCCAGCCGCGTCCGGCCTGCTCGGCCGCGGCCAGTAGCTCCTCGACCGCACGCTCGCCTTCACCCGCCTCACGCCAGTGGTGTGCGAGCGCCTCGTGTGACTGTCCAGTCGCCGTGGCCGCCGAGAGAAAACGGGCGACGGCGGCATGTCGCTCGCGTCGCGCGGCGCGCGGGAGCGTCTGGTACGCGACGTCCTGGATCAGGCCGTGCTTGAAGGCGAACTGCTGGTCGCCCTTGATCCGCGAGACGGCCTCGCGCTCGATCAAGCCCCTGCCCTCGAGGGCGCTCAATGTCGCCGGCAACTCGTCCCGGGCCGACATCTCGTCGAGAGCGCCTCGCCAGAACACGCGTCCGGTAACGGATGCGTCCACGACGACGCGGCGCTCCTCGGGCGGAAGCGAGTCGAGGCGTGCCGCGATGATGGCGCGGACGGTCGTCGGCAGCGCTTCCGCGGTCGACCGCTCGGTGATCGACGCGGCGAGCTCCTCGATGAAGAGCGGATTGCCCTCGGCCATCTCCACCACTGCGGGCGCGACTTCCGTGCCCGACGCCGCGAGCAGCTGCTCGGCGAGCTCCTGGCTCGAGCTCTCGCTGAGTGGATCGAGCGGCAGCGCCGTGTATGCCGGAAGCCCGCCGCCCCAGGTCGGGCGGTCGCTGAGGAGCTCCGGTCGAGCGAGCGCGACGAAGAGCACGGGAACCTCGCGCACCCTCGAGGCGAGCGACTCGAGCAGGTCGAGCTGGCTCGAGTCGGCCCAGTGGATGTCCTCGAACAGGAGCATCGTCGGGCCACCCAGCGCGAGCGATTCCACGAAGACCCGGGCCGAGAAGAAGATCGTGTCGCGGTCCGCGCTCGTCCGCTCCCCGTCCAGACCGAGCAGCACCTCGAGCTGCGGAGCGTGCTCCTCGGCCGCGGCGGGGCCGGCAATCTCGGCGACGGTGCTCGAGAGCTTGGCGCACGCCTCTCCCGGGTCGTCGCTGTCGAAGATGGTGGCGATCTGCTTGACCACCTGCGCGAACGCGCTGTACGGCGTGCTCGCCCCGTACGGCGTCGAGCGTCCTCGCACGACGCGCCCACCCTGGCGAGCGACGAGCTGCGCGAGCTCGAGCCCGAGGCGGGACTTTCCGATCCCGGCGGGGCCGAAGACGGTTACGAACTGCGCCCGATCCTCGCCGACGACGCGCGCCCAGAGCGCGGTGAGGACGTCGAGCTCGCGGTCGCGGCCCACCATCGGTACCGGCGCCATCGCCCGCTCGCCCGCGGCCGAGGTCGCGCGCACCGCGAGCCAGGCACGTACCGGTGCGCTCTTGCCCTTGGCGAGAACGGGCTGGGCGGGCCTGTACTCGATCGCGTTGCGCGTGGCCGCGTACGTCTCCTCCCCCACCAGAACCGCTCCCACCGGCGCTGCGGACTGGAGTCGAGCTGCGGTGTTCACGACGTCTCCGGCGACCATGGCTTCGCCGTGGCCCGGACGCGCTTCGAGCTCGACGATCGCTTCCCCGGTGTTGACGGCGATCCGCACCTCGAGCCCGTCCTGCTCCGCCCAGTCGCGCACGGCAAATGCGGCGCGCACGGCGCGCTCGGCATCGTCGCCGTACGCAGTCGGCGCGCCGAAGACCCCCATCACCGCGTCGCCGATGAACTTCTCCACGGTGCCGCCGTGCCGCTGGAGCTCTTCGCGGACGCGCTCGTAGTAGGGCGTGAGAATTGCGCGCACGTCCTCGGGATCGAGCGTCTCGGCCTGCCGTGTGAAGCCGACGAGGTCGACGAAGAGGACAGAGATGATGCGTCGCTCCTCGCCGATCTCGCGCGGCCCTGCCAGAGCCTCGCCGCACGCGTTGCAGAACTTCGCTCCGTCGGGATTCTGCTGTTCGCAGCGCGTGCAGGTCGTCACGGCCCGGAAGACTAGAGTCCGCGACGACCGGTCGACGCGTGATCCCGAGGCCTGAGGAGGGAGACCATGACTTCGACGACGTACGACGAGACCCGCGCCGAGGCCTTCGCCGAGCGCATGCTCGACCTGCTGAACGGCGGCGCCCTCGCGGTGATGATCTCCGTCGGCCACCGCACGGGCCTCTTCGACGCTCTGGGCGCGGCCGAGTCGGCCGTGACGAGCCAGGAGCTTGCCGACGCAGCCGACCTCGACGAGCGGTACGTCCGCGAGTGGTTGGGCGCGATGGCGGCGGGCCGCATCGTCGAGGTCGACCCGGTGACGGCTCGTTACCGGCTACCAGCCGAGCACGCAGCCTGGCTGACGCGTGCTGCGTCCCCCGACAACCTCGCGGTCGAGGCGCAGTGGATCACGAGCCTCTCGACCGTCGAGGACGACATCGTCGAGTGCTTTCGCAAGGGCGGCGGCGTGCCGTACGAGCGCTACCCGCGCTTTCACGAGGTGATGGCGGAGGAGAGCGCGCAGACCGTCCTCTCCGTCCTCTTCTCGCACATCCTGCCGCTCGTTCCCGGGATGAGCGAGCGGCTCGAGGAGGGCGCGTCGCTCCTCGACCTCGGCTGCGGTCGCGGCCGCGCGCTCCTCATGCTCGCCGAGCGCTTTCCGCGCAGCACGTTCCAGGGCTACGACCTGTCCGCGGACGCGATCCGGTACGCGACGGAGCAAGCCGCCGAGCGCGGGCTCGAGAACGTGAACTTCGACCAGCGCGACCTCAGCACGTTCGACGTCGATGCCGAGCCCGAGGCCTTCTCCTACGTCGCGACCTTCGACGCCGTCCACGACCAGGCCCGGCCACTCGCGCTGCTGAAAGGGATCCGGCGATCGCTCGAGCCCGACGGCACGTACGTCATGCAGGACATCCAGGGCTCGAGCCACGTCCACGAGAACATCGAGCACCCCGGAGGGCCGCTCCTCTACATGATCTCGTGCATGCACTGCATGACGGTCTCCCTCGCGCAGGGCGGCGACGGCCTCGGCGCGATGTGGGGCGAGCAGAAGGCGCGCGAGTTGCTCGCGGAGGCGGGCTTCACCTCGGTCGACGTGCATCTCCTCGAGCACGATCCGTTCAACGCCTACTTCGTGGTGCGGCCCTGACGTTTACCACCCGCCCTGAGCTCCGCGGCACCTTCGGGATGGTCGCGTCGACGCACTGGCTCGCGTCCCAGACCGGGATGGCCGTGCTCGAGCGGGGCGGGAACGCCTTCGACGCGGCGTGCGCGACGGGCTTCGTTCTCCAGGTCGTGGAGCCGCACCTGAACGGGCCGGGTGGCGAGGTCCCCGCGCTCTTCTGGTCCGTCGATAGCGGCGAGCCCCTCGCGCTCTGCGGCCAGGGTGTCGCACCGGCGGCCGCGACGATCGAGCGCTTCCACGACCTCGGGCACGAGCTGATCCCGGGGACGGGCGTCCTCGCAGCGTGCGTTCCAGGCGCGTTCGGCGGCTGGCTCCTCCTCCTCCGCGACTTCGGCACCTGGCGTCTGGCGGACGTCCTCGAGCTCGCGATCGGGTACGCGGAGCACGGCTATCCGCTGCACGAGCGGATCCGAGCGACCATCGAGCTCAACCAGGAGCTCCTCGGCGGGTGGCCCGGCTCGAGCGAGCTCTACCTCCCCGCGCCGCAGGCGGGCGCGCTCTTCCGCAACCCCGCGCTGGGTGCCACCTACCGGCGCATCGTCGACGAGAGCAGCGGCGGCTCGCGCGAGGAGGAGATCGAGAAGGCCCGTGTCGTCTTCTACGAGGGCTTCGTCGCGGAGGAGATCGACCGCTTCGTCTCCGCAGAGGGCGGCCTGCTGACCGGCGCCGACCTGGCCGCCTGGCGAGCGACGATCGAGCCGGTCGTGACGCTCGACTACAGAGACCTCACCGTCTGCAAGACACAGCCGTGGGCCGCCGGGCCAGTGGGTCTGCAGCAGCTCGCGCTGCTCCGGGGGTTCGACCTGGCCGAGCTCTCGACCGCGGAGTTCGTCCACGTCGTCACCGAGTGCGCGAAGCTCGCGTTCGCGGACCGCGACGCGTGCTACGGCGACGCGGAGGACGTGCCGCTCGACGAGCTCCTCTCGGCCGCCTACAACGACGAGCGTCGCGCGCTGGTCGAGGACGAGGCATCCGGCGAGTACCGACCCGGCCGCGGCCGACTCCCGCGTGTCCACGACGTCCTCGCGACCGCCGGGTCCGGCGAGCCCGGCCGCGGCACCGTCCATCTCGACATCGCCGACCGCTTCGGGAACGTGTTCTCCGCGACCCCGAGCGGCGGGTGGCTGCAGAGCTCGCCCGTGATCCCGGCGCTCGGCTGGCCCCTTGGCACCCGCGCGCAGATGTTCTGGCTCGAGGAGGGCCTGCCGTCGTCCCTGAAGCCCGGGACGCGTCCGCGGACGACCCTGTGCCCCGGGCTCGCGCTGCGCCAGGGCGAGCCGTACCTCGCCTGGGGCACGCCGGGCGGCGACCAGCAGGAGCAGTGGGCGCTGCATGCGTTCGTCCGCCACGTCGACCTGCGAATGAACCTGCAGGAGGCGATCGACGCGCCCGAGTTCCACACCGACCATCTGATCTCGTCGTTCTTCCCTCGGGGCTTCGAGTCGAAGTCGCTCGCCCTCGAGTCGCGCTTCGACTCGCGGACCGTGGGCGATCTCCAGCGTCGCGGGCACGACGTCACGCTGTGGCCCCCGTGGTCGGCGGGTCGCGTCACCGCCGTCGCGCGTGAGCCCGACGGTCTACTGCGTGCGGGCGCGAACGCGCGCGGCATGCAGGGCTACGCCGTCGGCCGGTAGCGTCCTCCGCGTGAGCGAGACCCGCACGCGGACGTACTCCTGGGAGGACCCGCTGGCGCTGCGCGACGAGATGGTGGTGCGCTCGGGCCTCGAGCTGATGCAATTGATGGCCGCGGGCGAGCTGGCGCCTCCACCGATTGCCGAGACGCTCGGTTTCCGCCTCGTCGAGGCGGAACGCGGGCACGCCGTGTTCGAGTGCCAGCCCGCGGAGTTCCACTACAACCCGATCGGGATCGTCCATGCGGGCCTCGCGATGACGCTTATGGACTCCGCGATGGGGCTCGCCTTCGTGACGACGCTCGACGAGCCGGTCGGCTGGACGACGCTCGAGGTGAAGACGAACTTCACAAGGGCGTTGACCGTCGACTCGGGCGTGGTGCGGTGCATCGGCTCGATCGTCCATCCTGGCCGCCGGGTCGCGACCACCGAGGCACGCGTGGAGGATTCGGCCGGACGGCTCTGCGCTCACGGCACGAGCACGATCCTCGTGCTCGGCGGCTGACCGCGCTACCCTGAGCCGATGCGTCGCGACGGCAAAGGCTCCTCGCTGTCCCCGGTAGCCCGGCGGCGCCGCAGCGCGTAGCTGCCGAACGCCGCGACCACTCCTCCCTAGACTCTCGCGCGATGGAACCGCTGTACGACCCGCGCGGTGTCGAGGCGCGGTGGCAGGAGACCTGGGAGGGAGAGGGTCTCTACGCCGCCGAGCCCGACTCCGACCGCCCCTCGTTCGTCGTCGCGGTCCCGCCGCCGAACGTGACGGGCGAGCTGCACATGGGGCACGCGTTGAACGCGTCGATCCAGGACTTGCTCATCCGCTACCACCGCATGCGCGGGTTCTCGACGCTCTGGCAGCCTGGCTACGACCACGCGGGGATCGCGACGCAGAACGTCGTCGAGCGCGAGCTCGCGAAGGAGGGCCTGACGCGCCACGACCTCGGCCGCGAGGCGTTCGTCGAGCGCACCTGGCGCTGGCTCGAGCACTACGGCGGTGTCATCTACGGCCAGTTCCGCCGGCTCGGCGCCTCGCTCGACTATCCGCGCGAGCGGTTCACGATGGACGAGGGGTACGTCCGTGCGGTCCTGAAGTACTTCGTCCACCTCTACGACCGCGGCCTCCTCTACCGCGACAACCGGATCGTCAACTGGTGCCCGCGCTGCGCCAGCGCGATCTCCGATCTGGAGGTCAACCACCCGGAGGTGGACGACCGCCTCTTCACGATCCGCTACCCGCTTGCGGACGGGACGGGTCATCTCACGACCGCGACCGTCCGGCCGCCGACGATGCTCGCCGACGTCGGCATCGCAGTCCACCCGGACGACGAGCGCTATCGGCACCTGGTCGGCAAGGAGGTGATCGTCCCCGTCGTCGAGCGCCGTGTCCCGATCGTCGCCGACGATCGCGTCGACCCCGAGTTCGGGACGGGAGCGGTCAAGATCACGCCCGGGCACGATCCGACGGACTTCGAGATCGGGCGGACGCACGGGCTGCCCGAGCTGACGGTGATCGGCCTCGACGGCCGCATGAACGACGACGCCGGCGAGTTCGCCGGTCTCACCCAGGCCAAGGCGCAGGAGCGCATCGTCGCGATCCTGCGCGAGCGCGACCTGCTCGAGGCGGACGAGCCGTACCGCCATGCCGTCGGTCACTGCGACCGCTGCGGAACGCGCATCGAACCGCTCATCACCCTCCAGTGGTGGTGCGACATGACCGAGCTCGCGGCGCCGGCGATCGAGGTCGTCCGCGACGGCCGGGTCCGCTTCCGGCCTGAGCGCTACACCGAGGTCTACCTGCGCTGGATGGAGTCGATCCGCCCCTGGTGCGTGTCGCGCCAGCTGTGGTGGGGCCATCGGATCCCGGTCTGGTACTGCCCGGACGGCCACCTCACGGTGGTCGAGTCGGAGCCGCGGGCCTGTGCCGAGTGCGCTTCAACCGACCTGCGCCAGGACGAGGACGTCCTCGACACGTGGTTCTCGTCGCAGCTCTGGCCGTTCGCGACCCTCGGCTGGCCCGACGACACTCCCGAGCTCCGCGCCTGGTATCCGAACGACGCCAGCTCGACCGACCGCGGAATCATCTTCCTCTGGGAGGCGCGGATGATCATGGCCGGGATCGAGCTCATGGGCGAGCCCCCGTTCCACACGGTGAACATCCACTCGACGATCAACGCGCCGGACGGCAGGCGGATGTCGAAGAGCCTCGGTACGGGGATCGACCCGCTCGAAGCGGTCGACGAGTACGGAGCGGACGCAACGCGCTACGGACTCCTCAAGAACTCGTCCACGCAGGACGTGCGCTTCTCGTACGGGACGATCGAGGAAGGGCGCAAGCTCGCGATCAAGCTCTGGAACGTCTCGCGCCTGATCCTGCAGAACTCGGAGGGTGTGACGCCGAGCGCGGAGCCGCGTGACCTCGAGGAGCGCTGGGTGCTCGCGCGGATCGAGGCGACGCGCGCCGAGATCGAGGACGCGTGGAGCGCCTACGAGATCGCCGCGTCGACCGACGCGCTCTATCACCTGACCTTCGACGACTTCTGCGACTGGTACGCGGAGGCGATCAAGCCGCGGCTGTACGAGTCCGATCACGATGCTGCCGCCACCGCGCTCGCCGCGCTCGAGCGGCTCCTCGCGCTGCTGCATCCGGTGCTGCCGCACGTGACGGAGGAAATCTGGACACAGCTTCCGGATCGCTCGTCACGTCTGATCGTCGCTCCCTGGCCGAAGTCGGACGAGCGGTTCGCCGACGATCTGCGAGCGCTCGAGCGCGTTCAGGAGGCTGCGCAGATCTTCCGCCGGAGCGGGGTTCAGGTCGAGCTCGAGTCGGACGACGAGCGTCGGATCTTCGCGGCGGTCGTGCGGCCGGAGCGCGCCCGGTCCGACGGCAACCGCGACGCCGAGCTCGAGCGCCTGCGCAAAGAGGTCGCGCGCGCGGAGAGCATGCTGGCGAACGAGCGCTTCGTCTCCAACGCGCCCGACGACGTCGTCGCCGCCGAGCGCGAGAAGCTCGAGCGCTACCGGCGCGAGCTCGCTGCGCTCGGCGGCTGACCACGCCTATGGGCGGGGCTGCCAGCTCGGCATCGCGGCCGGCGTCTGCAGACGGACCCGGCGCTGGCGGCTCCCGTCGGCGCGCATGAGGTAGAGCGAGCTCTCGAGTTCGTCGATGTCGCCGCGCGCGAACGCGATGAGGCGGCCGTCCGGTGACCAGTCCGGCCACGCGTCCTCGGCATCGTTGTCCGTCAGTTGCGCCGCGGGCCCTCCGCGCGACGAGACGACGAAGATGTCCGAGTCGCCTTCGTCGTCCGCGTCGTCCCGATCCGAGGCGAACGCGATCGACCGTCCGTCCGGTGACCAGGTCGGGCTGGTGCCGTCGCCGGTGACGAGGCGCGCTCCCTTACCGTCGGCGCGGACGACGATGATCTCGTCGTTCACGTCCAGTGCGATCTCGCCTCCGCCGGGCGACCAGTCCGGCTCGGAGACGAAACCTTCGAGCAGGAAGCGCAGGCCCGTGCCGTCCGCGTTCATCGTGTAGAGGAACCGCGTCCCGAACTCGTCCGCGCGCACGAATGCAAGCCGTCGGCCGTCCGGCGACCAGGCGGGGTCGAAGTCCTCGAAGCGCGGGTCCTTCGTCAGTTGCCGGAGCCCGCGACCTCGTGCAGACGTCATGTAGATGTGGGATCCCTTGCCACGGTCGGATGCGAATGCGACTCCCTTGCCGTCCGGCGAGAAGGCGGGCGTGGTCTCGTCGCCGGCGCCGCGGGCGAGCACGGCCCGGTTGCGGCCGTCCGGATCGGAGAGCTCGATGCCGAGGTTCGCGGCACGGTCGCTCGTGAAGAGAATCCGTCCGTCGCGTGTCCAGCTCGGGTTGAAGTCCTCGCTCTCGTTCGCCGTAGCGTTGACAACTCCCTTGCCGTCCGCGTTCATGACGAAGACCTCCCAGTCGTCCTCGCGGTCGGAGACGAAGGCGATGCGCGTGCCGTCCGGAGACCACGAAGGCCACCAGTCGTCGATGGATCCCGCGTTGGCAGTGAGCTGGACGACACCCGTGCCGTCGGGGTTCATCGCGAAGATCTCCTCGTCTCCCTGCGCCCCTCGATCCGACGTGAACGCGATTCGCGACCCGTCCGGCGACCAGGCGGGGAACATGTCTTCGGCCTCGGAGTCGGCTGTGAGCGGTCTCAGGTTCGTCCCGTCGGCGCCCATGACGTAGATATCGGCGTCGCCGAAGCTCTCCGTCCAGAAGGCGATCTTCGTACCATCGGGCGACCACGCCGGATTCTCCTGGTCGTCAGGGCTCCGCGTGACGCGGACAAGGCCGCGACCGTCGGCGCCGACGACGTACAGCTCGCTGTCTCCGGTCCGGCCGCTCGCGAAGGCGATCCTCTGCGAGTCTGGAGACCACGCCGGATCCCAGTCGTAGGCTGCGTTCGTGGTGATCCGCCGAGCGTTGCGCCCGTTGGCGTTCGCCACGTAGATCTCGTCGTTGCCGTCCCGGCTCGACACGAATGCGATGCGTGTCCCGTCGGGAGACGCGACGGGCTCGTAGTCGACGGAGTCGCTGACGACGACTCGGGCAGCGGTGTCCATGCCAGGCGCCTGGGCGTAGAGCTGGAGCGCGCTCGCGACCGCCGTGTACGCCAGCCTGCCGTTCCTCGCAGTCGGTCCCGCGGCTCCCGCGAGTGACGAGGACGCCGCGACGGTTGCGATCGCGGCTGCGACGGACAGAAGCCAGAGACGGCGTGGGCGCGTGCAGAGCACCTGGGTGTGAAGTCGCGTTTTCATGGCTCGGAGGCTGTCGCACGAGCCTCAAGAAACGCTCAAGGCATGGTCGGCTCTCCGCCTACGATTCGCGGCATGACAGCCGTCGAGTGGCTCGACTCGCTCAGCCCGTGGCCGCGGGACGGATTCGGGCTCGACCGGATGCGCGAGCTCCTCGGCCAACTCGATGACCCACAGGAGGCGTACCCGGCGATCCACGTCGTCGGCACCAACGGGAAGTCCACTGCGACCGTCACGATCGAGCAGCTCCTGCTGTCGGAAGGTCTCTCGGTCGGCTCGACGCTCTCGCCTCATGTCGCCTCCTGGAGCGAGCGCATCCGCATCGACGGCGGCGAAGCCGACTTCGAGGAGGTCGTCGCTCGCGTCCGCGGGGTGGCCGAGCGCCTCGGGGCGACGCAGTTCGAGATCGTGACCGCGGCTGCGCTCGCCGCGTTCGCAGAAGCCCGTGTCGACGTCGCCGTCGTCGAGGCGGGGCTCGGCGGTCGGCTCGATGCGACCAACGTCCTTCGAACGCGAGTCGTCCTCCTCACCAACGTCGGGCTCGAGCACACGGACGTCCTCGGCGACACGCTCGAGGCGATCGCGACCGAGAAGCTCGCTGTCGCGTCCGAGGACGCCGTGGTCGTCCTCCCCGACGATACGTACGCTCACCTGGTGCCGGGACGCGAGGTCCGGATCGGCGGAGCGCGCGAGGCGGCCGAGGCATTCGTCGGCCACCCGATCGCGGCCGATCCGCCCGTCGCGCTCCCTGGGCGCCTCGAGCAGCGCGACGGCGAGGTCCGGGACGGTGCGCACAATCCCGACGGTGCGCGGTACCTCGTCGACCGGCTTCCCGCCGGCGAGTACACGGTCGTCGCCTCCATCCTCCGCGACAAGGACGTCGGCGCGATGCTGCGGGAGCTCCGGCGCGTGGGGTCGCGCTTCGTGGCGACGCGGTCGTCGTCCGAGCGTGCCTTGCCGGCCGCGGATCTGGCCGAGCGCGCTCGCGGCGTCTTCGAGCAGGTGGAGGCGGTCGATGATCCGGTGGCGGCGTTGGCTCGCGCCCACGAGCTCGGAGAGCCGGTGCTCGTGACCGGGTCGCTGTACCTCCTCGGCGACCTCGTCCAAGAGGAGCGGCGCGCAGCATGGCGAGGGTGACGGAGCGCCTGGCGGTGCTCGCGTTCGCGGCGCTGATCGTGGCGGCGATCATCGGCCTCGCCTTTGCGCTCGGATACGGGATCGGCAAGCTTCTGCTATGACGATCGGCGTGCCGCTCCTGCAGATCTCGCTCGACGATCCCGACTGGACGCTCTTCCGGAACCTCGGCATCGGCCTCGTCGTCGTCCTCTGGCTGGCAACCGCGTACTGGACGTTCAAGGATGCCCGCCGCCGGATCGGGGATCCGTGGCTCGTCGCGCTCGCGACGCTGCTCGGGCTCTTTCCGCCGTTCCTCGGGCCGATCATCTACATGTTCTTCCGTCCGCCCGAGTACATCCAGGACGCCCGCGAGCGCGAGCTCGAGATCAAGGCAATGGAGGAGCGGCTCGCCCAGCTCGACCAGCGCTGCCCCGTCTGTCGCGCCAAGGTGGAGGGGTCGTACCTCGTCTGTCCCGTGTGCACGACCCGCCTGAGGTCGGCGTGCCCGTCGTGCGGTCAGCCGCTCGAGTCGCTGTGGCAGGTGTGCCCGTACTGCGCCACCGACATCCCGCCGGGGCTTCCCTCCCTCGAGGGCTTGACCCCGCGAGAACTGCCGCGCGGGCAATAGACTCGGCGGCCGCATGGCGCGCGAGACCACCCTCGTCCTCGTGAAGCCGGACGGCATGCGCCGCGGCCTCGCCGGCGAGGTCGTCTCGCGCTTCGAGCGCCGCGGGCTCGAGCTGCGCGGCGTGCGCTTGCTGAGGATCACGAAAGCGATGGCGCGGAAGCACTACGCGGAGCACGTTCGTAAGCCGTTCTTCGACGGACTTGTCGAGTTCATCACGTCGGGACCTGTGCTCGCGGTCGCTGTCAGCGGCGAGTCCGCGATCTCGGTCGTCCGCGCGATGATGGGGGCGACGAACCCGGTGGAAGCGGCGCCGGGGACGATGCGGGGCGACCTCGCGATCGAGCTGCAGGAGAACGTGGTGCACGGCTCGGACTCGAAGGCGAGCGCGAAGCGCGAGCTCGCGCTGTTCTTCCCCGACGGCCTTGTCTGAGCCCGACTACGTCGCTCGCAACCGCGCGGTCTGGGCGACCAAGAACACGGAGTACACCGATCGGGCAGCCCGTGCCGGATGGGGTGACGGCGACATCACGTGGGGTGTCTTCGGTGTCCGCGAGCAGAGACGTTCAGGTGCTCGGAGACGTCGACGGGCGCGACGTCGTCGAGCTCGGATGCGGGACCGCGTACCTCTCGGCGCGGCTCGCCCGTCGTGGGGCTCGCCCGGTCGGTGTGGACGTCAGTCCCGAGCAACTCGAGACAGCGCGGCGGTGCATGGGAGAGACCGGGATCGAGTTTCCGCTTCTCGAGGCGAGCGCGGAGGATGTGCCGCTTCCCGACGCCTCATTCGACCTGGCGGTCTCGGAGTACGGCGCGTCCCTCTGGTGCGATCCGGAGCGCTGGGTTCCCGAGGCGGCGCGCCTCCTCAGGACGGAGGGCCGGCTCGTGTTCCTAACGAACAGCATGCTGGCCATTCTTTGCGTCCCCGCCGAGCCCGGGTACGCGACCGAGCAGCTTCTGCGTCCGCAGAAGGACCTGCACCGGATCACCTGGCCCTTCGAGGACGGCGTCGAGTTCTTCCGCAGCCACGGTGAGTGGATCGACCTCCTTCACTCGTCCGGCTTCGAGGTGGAGCGCCTCGTGGAGCTCTACGCGCCGGAGGGTTCAAAGACGCACGAGTACTACGACGGCGCAACGGCCGAGTGGGCGAGCAAGTGGCCCGCGGAAGACCTGTGGGCAGCGCGCAAGCGCGCCTGACGCTCGCGTCCACGTCGCCGCAGCGTCGCGCGATCCTGGAGCAGCTTGCGATTCCGTTCGAGACCGTCGCGCCTGCGTACGTCGAGGACGACGATCCCGCGCTCACACCGGTCGAGCTCGTCCGCGCGCATGCGGAGGGAAAGGCTCGCTCGGTGCCTGCGGAGGGTCGCATCACGCTCGGCGTCGACACCGCGGTTGTCCTCGACGGCCGGGTCTACGGCAAGCCGACGGACCGCGCCGGCGCCGAGCGGATGCTCGGCGCGCTGGCTGGGCGTACACACACCGTCGTCTCCGGCGTCTGCCTCCTGGGCGCTGGGGAGGACGTCGTCGAGCACGAGTCGACGAGCGTCACCTTTCGAGCACTCTCCGGCGAGGCGCTCGCCGCGTACGTCGAGAGCGGCGAGTGGGGAGGCCGCGCGGGCGCCTACGCGATCCAGGGTCTCGGGGGTCGACTGGTCGAGCGTATCGAGGGCGACTACCTGAACGTCGTCGGCCTCCCGGGCGCGCTCCTCGTCTCGCTGCTCGAGCGCCACGCGCCAAATCTGCTGCAAACCCGCAGGTAGACTCGCTTCCCCTCATGGCGTGGTTCAAATCGATGACAGGCTTCGGCGGACGAGACATGGCCGTAGATCTCGGCACCGCGAACACCCTCGTCTACGTGCGTGGGCGCGGGATCGTGCTCTCGGAGCCGTCCGTCGTCGCCATCGACCAGCGCACGGGCGAGGTGCACGCGGTCGGAGTCGAGGCGAAGCGCATGCTCGGACGCACGCCGGGGACGATCTCGGCCATACGGCCTCTCAAAGACGGCGTGATCGCCGACTTCGACGTCACCGAGCAGATGCTGCGCCACTTCATCCAGAAGGTGCACCAGCACCGCTTCGCGCACCCGCGCGTCGTCGTCTGCGTGCCGTCGGGCGTGACCGGTGTCGAGAAGCGCGCGGTCGAGGAGGCGACGCTGTCGGCCGGCGCGCGCCAGGCATATCTCATCGAGGAGCCGATGGCGGCCGCGATCGGCGCAGGCCTTCCGGTCGCCGAGCCGACCGGGAACATGATCGTGGACATCGGCGGTGGCACGACCGAGGTCGCGGTCATCTCGCTCGGCGGCATCGTCGTCTCGCAGTCGATGCGCGTCGGCGGCGACGAGATGGACGAGGCGATCGTCAACCACATCAAGAAGGAGTACAAGCTGCTCGTCGGGCAGCAGACGGCAGAGGAGATCAAGCTCGAGATCGGCTCCGCGTACCGGCTGCGGGAGGAGCTGCAGGCCGAGGTTCGCGGACGCGACATGCTCACCGGGCTCCCGAAGACGGTGATCATCTCCTCGGAGGAGATCCGGAGAGCGCTCGACGAGCCCGTCTCCCAGATCATCGATGCGATGAAGTCGACGCTCGACAAGACTCCGCCCGAGCTCGCCGCCGACATCATGGATCGCGGCATCGTGCTCGCCGGCGGCGGGGCGCTCCTGCAGGGCCTCGACGAGCGCGTCCGCCACGAGACGCAGATGCCGGTCCACCTCGCCGAGAGCCCGCTGACGTGCGTGGCCGTGGGATCTGGCCGGAGCCTCGAGGAGTTCGACGTGATCCATCGCGCGAGCCGCAGCAGCCGCGCCGCACGCCGCAACGGGCTGCTGCGTTACTAGCACGCAACCGGGAAACCACCCGCACCCGAGCTACACTCGCCTGTCATGCCCCGGCAACGCAGCGCGCGATCGGCGGCGCTGGGCGTGACCGTCCGGCGCCTTCCGGCGACCACGATTTCCTCCCGGGGAGGTGGCTCGCTTCGCCGCCGGCTGACGGTCGGCGTCCTCGTGCTCCTGTCTCTCGTCCTCATCTCGGTCTCGTTCAGATCGGGAGACGACGGTGCCGTCGGCAGCGTGCAGTCCGCTGGCGCGACGGTCCTGCGGCCGTTCGCGGTCGGCTTCGAGCGCGTCGCCCAGCCGTTCCGGGACGCGTACAGCTGGGCCGACAGCCTCTTCAGCGCCCGCTCCGAGGCGGAGCAGCTGCGCGAGGAGGTCCGCGAGCTCCGGCAACGCGCGATCCAGTCCGAGTTCGCGCTGCAGGAGAACGAGTACCTTCGGGGTCTCCTCGGCTACCTCGATGCGCCCCGCTTTCCGTCCGACGTCGATCCGATCGCGGCCGAGGTGATCGGCCGGCCGGCAGGGGCGTTCGCCCAGGCGATCGTGATCGCCGGCGGCTCGGATCACGGCGTCCGCGTGAACGACCCCGTCGTCACCGCCGACGGTCTCGTCGGCCTCGTCACCCGCGTGACGCCCGACACCGCGCGCGTCCAGCTGCTCACGGACGGCGAGGCTGCGGCGTCGGCGATCGACCTTCGCACCGGAACTCCAGGGATCGTCCGACACGCGCGCGGGACGCGAGAGACCCTCGTCCTCGATCGCGTGCGCAAGGAGGACGTCCTCCGGGTCGGGGACGAGATCGTCACGGCGGGCTGGCGCGCCGGAGCACTCAGCTCCCTCTATCCGAAGGGGATCCCGATCGGCAAGGTGACGAGCGTCGGTCAGACGGACACCGATCTCTTCCAGCAGGTTCAGATCGACCCGTTCGTCGACTTCGGCGCGCTCGACGCCGTCCTCGTGCTCGTGCCCACGGAGCGAGGCCGGCCGTGAGCGCGGGAGCCTGGGGGCGCGCGTTCGCGGTGGTCTTCTTCGCCGCGCTGCTGCAGGTGGTGATCGTGTCGTCGATGGTGATCGGCGGCGGCTCGCCCGACGTGCTCCTGCTGGTCGTCGTCGCGCTCGGGCTCGTTCGCGGTGCCATACCCGGAGCGTTGCTCGGATTCACGGGCGGCATCGTCGTCGACCTGGTCACGCTCGACACGCTCGGGCTGACGTCGCTGATCCTCACGCTGGCCGGCTTCTGGGCCGGGCGCTATGCCGAGACCACCGGGCGCGATCGCCGGCTCGCACCGCTGATCGCCGCGGGAGCGATCACGCTGCTCGCGGGCGTCTTCGGCTTCGTCCTCCACTACCTGCTCGGCGAGGAGGTCGTCGTCGAGCAGGCGCTCGTGACCGCGCTCGTGCCCGCGTTCGTCCTCAACCTCGTCCTCGCGCTTCCCGTCTACGTGCTGGTTCGGAGGATCGTCGGCGAGGGCGATCGCTACGAGGTCGTGCCCGAAGTCGAGGTTCTCGCCTAGATGAGCTCAGGCCCCTACCAGCAGCGGCGCGCGCCGTCCGAGCGCTTCCTGCCGCCCGACCCGCGCGTGCAGGAGCCACACCGGCTCACACCTCAGCTCGCTCTGCGCGTCGCGATCCTCGGCGGGGTCGCGCTCCTCGCGTTCACGATCCTCTTCTTCCGGCTCTGGTCGCTCCAGGTCCTCTCCGGCAACGCGTACCTGAACGCCGCGCAGAACAACGAGCTCCGGCTGATCCGCGTCGAGGCACCCCGCGGGCCGATCCTCGACCGCCACGGGCGCGTCGTCGTGTCGAACGTCGCAGGCACCGCCGTGCAGCTCTGGGTCGGCGACATGCCGAAGGAGGGGCGGTACGACCTCGTCAAGCGGCTCGCGAGCGTGCTGGACGTCTCCCCAAGGGCGCTCGCGCGCGAGGTGACGGAGCGGCGGTTCGACCCCATCACGCCGATCACGGTGAAGTCCGCGGTCGGGGAGGAGCAGGTCAACTACCTGTACGAGCACCAGGCCGAGTTCCCCGGGGTCAAGATCGTCCAGGTCTACCTGCGCGGATACCCGTACCGGTCGCTCGGCGCGCAGCTGCTCGGGTACACGGGCGAGATCTCGCCCGAGGAGCTCAAGCAGCTTCGGCGTGAGGGATACCGCGCCGGCGACCGCATCGGCAAGGCGGGGATCGAGGCTGCGTTCGACTCGTACCTGCGCGGCGAAGGCGGTCTCGACCAGCTCCGCGTCGACTCGATGGGTCGGCAGGTGAGCCCGAACGTGGCCAGGCGCGAGGCGCGGCCGGGCTACGCCCTTCGGCTCACGCTGGACATACGCCTCCAGCGAGCCGCGGAGGAGGCTCTGCGCTACGGCATCGACCTCGCGCACGAGAACGACCAGTGGGCTGCGGACGGCGGAGCGATCGTCGCACTCGACCCACGGGACGGCGCTGTTCTGGCCATGGCCTCCGCGCCGACGTACAAGCCCTCGGTGTTCGTCGGTCGCGTCGATCCGAAGAAGCTCGACGCCCTCTACGACGAGGGTGCGAACAACCCGCTCTTCAACCGGGCGACCGCCGGCCTCTACCCACCCGGATCGACATGGAAGCCGGTCACCGCGATCGCCGGCATGCAGGAGCACATCTCGTCGGCGTACGAGTCGATCCAGTGCGCGCCGTACGCGGAGTACGGGCTCGATCGACAGCGATTCCGCAACTGGAACCCGTTCGTCAACCGCCCGATGACCCTCCCCGAGGCGCTCGCGGAGTCGTGCGATACGTACTTCTACGAGATCGGCGACCGCTTCTACAACGGGGGCGGCGAGAGTCGCACGCGGATGCAGCAGTGGGCCAAGCGGCTCGGCTTCGGCGCCGCCGACCGGCCTCGACATCGGCGGGGAGGCCGAGGGTCTCGTGCCGACCCCCGAGTGGCGGAAGAAGACCTTCGAGAGCGACTGGGATCGTGCCTGGAACCCGGGCGACTCGATCCAGCTCTCGATCGGCCAGAAGGATCTGCTCGTGACGCCGCTGCAGATGGCCGCGTTCTACGCGATGGTGGCGAACGGCGGGAAGATCGTCAGGCCGTACGTCGTGTCCGGTGTCGAGCAGCCCGGCGGTAAGGGGTCGCCGCGCGTCGTCCTGAGGCGGTTCGCGCCGACGCCTCCACGCTCGGCGGGCGTCGACCCTGCGGCACTCGCCGCGATCCGCGACGGCCTCTATCTCGCGACCCACTCCGGCACCGGCACGTCCTCGGGCGTCTTCGGCAGCTATCCCGTGCCGATCTCCGGCAAGACGGGAACCGCGGAGAAGGTCGTGCAGCTGCCGGGTTATCCGAGCGACCACCTCGAGGATCAGTCGTGGTGGTGCGGTTGGGGGCCCTCCGACGCGGCGCGGATCGTCGTCTGCGCGCTCATCGAGAACGGCGGGCACGGCTCGAGCGCTGCGGCTCCGGCGGCGCTCAAGGTGTTCGAGCGCTACTTCGGAGTCGAGGCCGCGGCACCGCCGGTCGTCGTGGAAACGGACTGACGGGCCCGAGTCGATGATCGAAGCCACCGAGCGTCCGAGCCTCCGCCGAGCGACGCGGCGCACCGAACCCGCGCTGATCGCGTTCGTCCGCCGGCTCGACTGGATCCTGCTGACGGCTGCCTTCGGGCTCGTCGGCTACGGGCTTTGGGTCGTATCCGGAATCACGCGCTTCGACGTGCCCGGCGACCAGAACTACTTCGTCGTTCGGCAGGCCTTCGCTGCCGGGGTGGGTGTGATCGGGCTCTTCGTCGCAGCTGCGCTGCCGATCGATCTTGCACGACGTCACTGGAAGTTCGTCTACGGCTCGACACTCGCGTTGATGATCGTGGTCTTCGTCGTCGCCGAGGCGATTCGAGGCTCGAAGCGCTGGATCGATCTCGGCTTCATCCAGTTCCAGCCCTCCGAGCTCGGAAAGGTCCTGTTCGTGCTGGCGATCGCGGGATTCCTCGTCGGCCGGGTCGGACCGGTCACCCGCTGGCACACGATCCTCTCGGCCATCGGTCTCGGAGCCGTGCCGATCCTGCTCGTCTTCCTGCAGCCCGATCTCGGTACGGCTCTCGTCTACGCGTCCGCGCTGTTCGCCGTCATGTTCTTCGTCGGCGTGCGCTGGCGACAGCTGCTCGCGTTGCTGGCACTCGGGGCGTTCTGCGTCGTCGCGGTCCTATGGCTGCTCCCCGAGGCCGGGATCCAGGTGCTGAAGCCGTACCAGGCGGCCCGACTCACCCTCGATCCCGAGGCCGACCCGAGCGGCATCACCTACAACCTGAGCCAGTCGATCACGGCGGTCGGCTCCGGCGGTCTCACCGGCCGCGGTGTCGTCGAGGCGAGCCAGACCCGGCTCGACTACCTGCCCGAGCACGCGACCGACTTCGCGTTCGCGTCACTTGCCGAGCAGCGCGGGTTCGTCGGCTGCGCGATCCTGCTCCTGCTCTACCTGCTCGTGGTCTGGCGCGGTCTGCGGGTCATCACCGGAGCGCGAGACCTGTACAGCGTTGCCGTCGCGGGCGGGCTCGTGGTCGCGTTCCTCTTCCAGATCTTCGTCAACGTGGGCATGACCATGGGCGTCGCTCCGGTCACCGGGATCCCGCTGCCGTTCGTGACCGTCGGCGGCTCCTCGATGGTCGCGAATCTCGTCCTGATCGGCGTGCTCCAGAGCATCCATGCGCGCGGCGACCTCGCGCGGGGCGGGCAGCCGTGAGCCTCGGGGCGATCCGGACGCTCGCCAGCGAGGCGGCGAGCGTCGGGTCGACGCTGCATGGCGAGCTCGAGCAGCCGCGCGTCGGACCCGTCGTGGTCAGCGGAATGCTCGCCGAGCAGCTGGCCAAGCAGCTGGCCGTCGACGCGGAGCCGGGCGCGATCGCCTTCGTGACCGAGGGCCTGCCGCCGCTGCACGCCGAGGTGATCGTCCACGTCATCGCCGGAGACCCCACCGCCGAGGACGAGGCACTCGTTCGCGCTGCCGATGCGCACGGCACCCCGATCGTGCTCGTGCAGCTCTGGCCGCAGGCCGAATGGGGCCGCCCGTTCGTCCTCTCGCCGTTCGTGGTCGAGTGCGAAGCGGGCGAGGGCTTCCCCGTCTCGGACATCGGCGCCCGCATCCTCGAGGCGGCCGAGAACGAGACGGTCGTCGCGGCGAGAGTTCCGCTGTTCGAGGAGCTCGAGAAGCGAAACATCGTGAAGGGCGCTCTCATCCGGACGACTGCCCTCGGGCTGGTCCCTCCTCGCAGAGAGGAGGCCAGGCCGCTCATCTCGCTGATCCAGGCCGGCATGCTCGCGCGCCTGCATACCGCCTCGGGCGGCTCTGCGGCGTTGACGCCCGTCCAGGTGCTCGCGGGCACGGCTGCCGTGGTCGTGGGCACGGGCTTCGTGTTCCGGAGCATCGCGCGCGTCGCACGCGAGGTGCTGCCGCGGCCCATCGCCGACGCAGGCGTCGCTGCTGCCGGAACCTGGGCGCTCGCGAAGGGGCTCGAGGTCGCCGAGCAGCGCCTGCCCGCCGCCTGACGCACTCTCGCCATGCCGTCCGGACCTGGTCCTAGGATGCGGCCGGACCGCATGGGAGGCACGATGGCCAATACGGAGCTCGCCGAGGAGTTGCTTCAGCTGGAAGAGGCAGACGCCTGGTTCGAGTACCTGGAGTCGACGCGCGGTCAGAGTGAGACCCGGTACTCGGAGGTGGAGCCGTGGGCCTGGGCGCGCCTCGCCCAACGCCTCCGCGGGGTCCGCGCGCGGCGCGCGCGGCTCCGGCCGGCGGCTGCGTGACCCGAGCGCGCTGCCCGGGTCGTGCGGAAGGCTGCTGATAGCCTGTCCGCAGGTCATGAGGACCGCAGTCTTGAATCCACGCAGCGCGAGGCCGGAGGAGCTGGTGGCTCCCCAGTGCCCGCGCGCGGACGAACGAGGAGAACTGAACCTTGGCACTACGCTGGTTTCGCTTCGGCAAGAAGCAAGAGGAAGACGCGGCTTCGGAAGCCGCGACGGTAGAGCTAGAGACGCCGCCTGAGCCATCTGCGCCGGCGATAGCCGAGCTCGATTCGACAGAGCCCGGCCAGACAACCGAGACAACCGAGACGACCGAGGCAGCTAGAAAGCGACGCCGTCGAGGGAGTCGCGGCGGGCGCGGGCGAAAGAAGCCCGGCGCAGCTACCGCCCGTGACGCTCCCGAGGAGTCGGGCGCCGCCGTCGCCGAGGCCGAGCCCGCCGTAGCCGCTCCCGGAGCGCGAAGCACGAAGTCGGAGCGGAAGCCCGACAAGCGGCAGCCGCGCGGCACGCGCCGCCGGACACCGACCAAGCGCTCGCCGCTGCCGGCAGCCAAGCGCGAGCTCCTGATCTCCGTCGACGTCGGCGAGCAGCGCGTGGCGATCCTCGAGGACGACCGCGTTGCCGAGGTCTACCTCGAGCGCCCCGAGCGGCGATCGATCGCGGGCAACATCTACCTCGGCGAGGTCGACAACGTCCTGCCGGGCATGGAGGCAGCCTTCGTCGAGATCGGGCTCGAGAAGAACGGCTTCCTGTACGTGGACGAGATCGTCGGCCCAGAGCTCGAGGGCCGCAAGGGCGCGCGCAAGATCCAGGATCTGATCAAGCGCGGGCAGACGATCCTGGTGCAGGCGGTCAAGGATCCGATGAAGTCGAAGGGCGCCCGTCTCACGACGGAGATCTCGCTTCCGGGCCGCTTCCTCGTCTACGTCCCCAACGGGGACGGCTCGGGTGTCTCGCGGCGGCTCGAGGACGCCGAGCGCGCGAGGCTCAAGGAGATCGTCAAGAACCTCGACCCGAAGGGCGGCGGCATCATCGTCCGGACTGCGGCAGAAGGCGCTTCCGCCGAGGACATCGAGCGCGACCTCGTGTTCCTCCAGAGGCTGTGGAAGACGATCCAGGCCAAAACGAAGACGGCCGAGGCTCCGGCTCTCGTGTACGAGGAGGCCGAGCTCCCGCTCCGCATCGTGCGAGACCTCTTCGCGGGCGACTTCGTCGGCGCACAGATCGACGACGACCGCACCCACCGCAGGATCGTCAGCTACCTCAAGAAGACCTCGCCGCACATGGTCGAGCGCGTGCACCGGTATCGGGAGAAGCTCCCGGTGTTCGAAGCGCTCGGCGTCGACGCCGAGATCCTGTCGACGCTCGACCGCCGGGTCGACCTGCCCTCGGGCGGCTACCTCGTCTTCGACTACGCCGAGGCGTTCACCGTCATCGACGTCAACACCGGTCGGTTCGTCGGCTCGCGCGGCAAGAGCGCCCAGGGCCGGCTCGAGGACACGATCGTCAAGAACAACCTCGAGGCGGTGAAGGAGGTCGTTCGCCAGCTCCGGCTCCGCGACATCGGCGGGATCATCGTCATCGACTTCATCGACATGTCGAATCCGAAGAACCGCGCGACCGTCGAGGAGGCGCTCAGGACGGAGCTCGAACGGGACCGGACGAAGACGTACGTCGTCGAGATCTCCCCGCTCGGGCTCGTGGAGATGACACGCCAGAACGTCACCGACGGCCCGCGCGAGATCCTCACGAACCGCTGTCCGATCTGCTCCGGTGACGGTGTGGTCGTATCGGACGCGACTCACGCTCTCGAGATCGAGCGAAGGCTTCGGACCATTGCCAAGGGCTCACGCGTGCAGGCGTTCCGTGTGGCCGTACATCCACGTGTGCTCGGGCTCCTTGCCGGTTCCGGCGGTCACCGGTTGGTCGAGCTCGAGGCCGCCGCGCGTCGCCGGTTCTTCCTCGAGCCCGCACCCGAGAACGGACACGTTCATCTCGATCATTTCGAGGTGCTCCAGCAGGGAAAGCTCGAGCTCCTGCGGCCGACGGCGCCGATCGAGGAGGACGCCTCGCTCGAGCTCAAGCTCGTCGAGGTGGGCCTGTACGACCCGACGACAGGTGTCGGCAAGGTCGGCGACTACGAGGTCGTCGTCGCGAATGCGGCCAAGCTCGTCGGCAAGAAAGTGAACGTGACCGTCGGTCGCGCGCTGCAGGGAGTCGGCTATGCAGCGATCGCGGACGGCGCGACCGCGCCGACCCCGATCACGTTCGAGGCGGAGGCCGAGAAGCCGACGCGCGCGGCGCCCCGGAAGAAGGCGGTCGCCGATCCGGAGGCGGCGCTGGACCACTTCGACGAGCCGCCGGCCGACGAGGTCGTGGCGGTGGAGGCCGAGCCCGTCACAGACGGCGCCGAGGAGGACGAAGCCGAAGTGGCACCGCCCAAGAAGAAGCGAACGCGCCGAGGCACGCGAGGCGGTCGAAACCGCAAGAAGCCCGCCGCTACGGCAGCGACGAAGTGACGGAAGCGACGGAAGAGACGGAGGCAGCGACGTCCGACGAGACCGACGGACGCCCGGCGGCCGCCCCGAGGATTCACGTGCCGCCTGTCGAGCTCGCGTCGGGTGGCAAGGACGACCCGCCGGTTGCGGAGGAGGTGGTAGCCGAGGCGCTCGGCGAGAACGGCGAGGTTGCGACCGTAGACGAGGAGGCTGCCGAAGCCGGTGGTCAGCCCAAGCGGAAGCGCTCGCGTCGCGGCTCGCGTGGGGGACGCAAGCGCCGCAAGCCGGCTGCCAACGGCGACCAGGCCGAGGACGGCGATGCGGCGGGCGGCGAGGCGGACACCTCTTCCACGGAAGTCGACGGGGAGACCCCCGAGTACGTCCCGATGTCGGAGTGGATCGAGGACTTCGACGCCGGAAAGCAGTCGTAGCCGGTATCATGCTCCGGCTCTGCGGGCCACGTGTCCGCTTCGACCTCCGAGGAACTCCATGACCTACGCGATCATCAAGGTTGCCGGGAAGCAGTACCGCGTCCGTGAGGGCGAGCGGCTGCTCGTCGACCGACTCGCGCACGACGACGGCGCCACGTTCACCCCGACGGTGCTGTTGGTCGGCGGCGACGGCGAGGCCGTCCTGGCTCCGGACGGCGTCAAGGTGACTGCGACCGTGCTCGGCGCCCAGAAGGGCCCGAAGATCCGCATCGGGAAGTACAAGAAGCGGACCGGCTATCGGCGCCACACCGGTTTCCGCGCCTCGCTGACCCAGATTCAGATCGAGTCGATCGGCGGCAAGCGTGCCGCAACCGCGGCGAAGCCGAAGACCGAGAAGGCCGAGAAGACCGAGCCAGCCGTTGTCGAAGACGAGCGGGTCAAGGGCATGCCCTCAGGCTACGAGGAGATGACAGTCGCCCAGATCAAGGCGGCCTCCTCGGAGTGGAACCGGCCGATGCTGGAGGCTGCGCTCGAGTACGAGCAGGCGCACGCGAAGCGCAAGGGCGCGATCGCGGCTATCGAGTCGGCACTCGCCGAGAAGGACGGTGATTCGTAGTGGCGCACAAGAAAGGTCTCGGCTCCTCGCGCAACGGGCGCGACTCCCAGTCGAAGCGACTCGGCGTGAAAGTCTTCGCCGGGGAGCCGGTCACGACGGGCATGATCATCGTGCGCCAGCGGGGAACGAAGTTCCGTCCCGGCTCCGGGGCCGGCCTCGGGCGCGACCACACCATCTTCGCGCTGCGCGACGGCACCGTCGAGTTCCGGCGGTCGGGCGAGAAGCGCTTCGTCTCGGTCGCAGCCGCGGCGGAGTAGCGGGCTCGCGGCTCCGGCGGGAGCCATGTTCCACGATCGCGCACACATCCACGCCGAAGCGGGTCGCGGCGGTGACGGCGGGCTCAGCTTTCGCCGCGAGAAGCACGTACCCAAGGGTGGGCCAGACGGAGGGGACGGCGGGCGCGGGGGCGACGTCGTGGTCGTCCCCGACGGCATGCTGCGCGACCTCTCCGCGTACCGGCGCGTCCACGTCGTTCGCGCGGGACGCGGCGGCAACGGGCGCGGCTCGAAGAAGCACGGTGCGGACGGCGAGACCGTCGAGGTCCGGGTCCCGCTGGGCACGCAGTTGCTCGACGCGGACGGCAGGCTGATCGCGGACCTGACCCGCGCAGATCGTCCCCACGTCGTTGCGCGCGGCGGCCAGGGCGGTCGCGGAAACGCGCGCTTCGCCACGCCGACGCGGCAGACACCGCGATTCGCGGAGACCGGGACAGCCCGGGGAGGAGGTGGACCTCGAGCTTCGGCTCAAGCTGATCGTCGATGCCGCGCTCGCGGGACTCCCGAACGCGGGGAAGTCGTCTCTTCTGCGACGGCTCTCGAACGCGAAGCCCAAGGTGGCCGACTACCCATTCACGACAATCGAGCCCGTGCTCGGGGTGGTCGACGGGCCGGATGCGCGGCAGCTCACGGTCGCCGATGTTCCCGGCCTCATCGAGGGCGCGGCCGACGGTGCCGGCCTCGGCCACCAGTTTCTCGCCCACCTCGAGCGGGCGCGCCTCCTCGTCCACGTGCTCGACGCCTCGCAACCGGACCTCGAGGATCGCTTCGGCACGATCGACGGCGAGCTCGCGGCGTACGGAGCTGGTCTCGACGCGCGGCCGCAGCTCGTCGTCCTGAACAAGATCGATCTCCTTGCCGGTGCGCCGCCCGCGTTCGACGTGGTCGACGAACGAATCGCGGGGGTCGTGGCGACGTCGTGCGCCACGGGCGAGGGAATCGATGTCCTCAGGTACAAGCTCTTCGAGCTCTGCCCACAGGTCGTCGACGACCCGCTCTTGACGGAAGACGAGCTCCCGGACTTCCTCGAGTATCGGCCCGCCGCACCCGTGAGGCCGCAGTTCAAGATCATGCGGATACACGGCGGCTATCGAGTCGTGGGCACGCCGCCGTCAGCCGAGGAGCTGGAGGACGCCTTGCGCCGCATCGGAGTGAAGCGTGGCGCGCAGGTCGAGATCGGCGAAGAGACGCTCGAATGGCAGTAGGAAAGCGCGGCATCCTCGGCGGCGTCTTCGATCCGCCGCACAACGGCCATGTCGCGCTCGCCGGCTCGGCGATCGCCGAGCTCGGTCTCTCGGAGCTTCTCGTTCTCGTCGTCGCTACACCCGGCCACAAGGAGACCGTGACGCCGCCGGAAACGAGGCTCGAGCTTGCGCAGCTCGCATTCGCGGACATCCCCCAGGCTACGGTCGAGCTCGATCCGCACTCGCGCACGGTCGACTCTCTCGAGGCGCGCAGGCCCGCCGACGCCGTCTTCGTCCTCGGTGCCGACGAGCTCGTCGGGTTCGAGCGTTGGAAGTCGCCCGAGCGCGTCCTCGAGCTCGTACGGCTCGCTGTCGCCGTGCGGCCGGGAGTTCCGGCGGAGGAGGTTCGTGCCGCTCGCGAGCACCTGTCGCAGCCCGATCGCGTGCTCGAGTTCGAGCTCGAGCCGGTCTCGATCTCGTCATCGGACATCCGCGCGCGCGTTGCGCGCGGCGCTGCGATCGACGAGCTCGTGCCGCCGACGGTCGCCGAGGCGATCGCGCGCCTCGGTCTGTACACGACACCCGAGTAGACTCCGACGGACCCCGACAGGAACGAGAGAGACCGAATCTGACACCGCTCGAGCAAGCACGCCGCATCGCCGCTCTCTGCCAGGAGAAGCTGGCGACGGACGTCACCATTCTCGACATGCGGGGCGTCTGCGACTTCACCGACTTCTTCGTCATCGCAACCGGCCGCAACGCGCGGCAGACGAAGGCCATCCACGACGAGGTGGCCGGTGTTCTCAAGAAGGAGCACCGACTCCTTCCACGTTCGACTGCCGGTGCGACGGAGGCGACCTGGATCGTGGCCGACTACCTCGACGTCGTCCTCCATCTCTTCACGCCCGACGTACGCGGCTTCTATCGGCTCGAGGAGCTCTGGAGCGATGTGCCGTCGGTCGAGCTCGCCGCGGTCTAGCGCGCTTCGCCGGGCTCGTCGGTTCCGTCTGTCGGTAGCTCGAGGGCAGCAGTGCCGCTCAGACTGGGTGTCAGCGGCCTGCGCGGCTCACGCACGCCAACGCCGCCCTCTGGTTCGTCGATCCATCCCCGACCGGAACTGCTCCCGAACAGCGCGCTGACGAATCGACGATGCGCTTCCACAGGCTGGGCCGCGCGGTGCGCCGTCCTCTCGGCCATCGCTGCACAACGTCAGGCTAGCGCGTTGTCGGCGCTAGACTGACTCTCTCCGTGGGGCCATAGCTCAGTTGGGAGAGCGTCTGGCTGGCAGCCAGAAGGTCGCCGGTTCGAGCCCGGCTGGCTCCACTCTCACGAGCCGCGCGCGGAAGACGAGTGTCGAAACCGTCGCGGGTCGTTCGTCGTCGTAGAGAATGACCGAGGCGGAGCGGTGGGCTCCGCGAACCGACAACGGGAGGAGACACATGGCAGGTCAGATGGTTCATCTCGAGATTCCAGCCGGCGACACCGCCAAGGCGCGCGAGTTCTGGGGGTCGTTGTTCGGCTGGGAGTTCCAGGAATATCCGGGATCGCCGACCGAGTACCACATGACGCGCTTCTCGGATACGACCGGCGGTGCGATCTACGGTGCCGAGGGTGACAAGCGAGGCGCGCGGGTGTACTTCGACGTGGACGACATCAACGCCGGCGCCGCGCGGGTCGGCGAGCTCGGCGGCGAGGCCGGAGACGCCATGCCGGTCCCCAGCATGGGGTGGTTCGCCATCTGCAAGGACGTCGAGGGCAACGAGTTCGGTCTCTGGCAGAACGACACGAACGCGCCAGGCGCGTAGCCGTCACGATCACGAGGGGCGGCGCCGATCGTGGGCGCCGCCCACACGGCTGCCGGGCGCCCTGGCCCGCGCTGGTAGAAACTGGTTGAACCCGATCGAAAGGGGACGGCCATGCCTTTCTACCAGCGTCGCGGGGACGTCCCGCGCAAGCGCCACATCGTCTTCCGCGAGAACGGCCGGCTCCTGACCGAGGAGGTCATGGGGCTCGAGGGCTTCACGGGGAACGAGTCGATCCTGTACCACCTCGAGTCTCCCTGTCGCGTGAAGGAGCTCGGTGCATTCACGGAGATCGAGCGCGACGAGTGGGTTCCCGATACGCACGCACATCGCCTGATGAACACCGCAGATGTTCCTCCGGACGGCGACGAGATCTCCGGCCGGCGGACGCTCATGTGGAACGCGGACGTCGAGATCTCGCTCTGCCGCCCCGAGTCGTCCATGGACTACTTCTTCCGGAACGGCGAGGGCGACGAGGTCATCTTCGTCCACGAGGGCACAGGCACGCTGGAGACGACCTTCGGAGACGTGCCCTACTCCGACGGCGACTACCTCGTGGTCCCGCGAGGGACGACGTATCGCTTCCGGCCGACTGGCCCGCAGCGCTACCTCGTCTTCGAGACGCCCGGGCTGATCGAGATCCCGCGGCGGTACCGCAACCAGTACGGGCAGATCCTCGAGGGCGCTCCCTACTACCACCGCGACATCCACCCTCCGACCGAGCTGAACACGCACCGGGACCGCGGGGACTTCCTGGTCAAGGTGCGGGTGCGCGGCGGCTACCAGGAGTACGTCCTCGACTACCACCCCTTCGACGTCGTCGGCTGGGACGGCTACCTCTATCCGTGGACGTTCTCGATCCACGACTTCGAGCCGATCACGGGTCGCATCCACCAGCCGCCGCCGTCGCACCAGACGTTCCAGGGGCCGAATTTCGTGATCTGCTCGTTCTGCCCGCGCAAGCTCGACTTCGACCCCGAGGCGGTCCCGATTCCGTACCACCACTCGAATCTGCAGTCCGAGGAGATGATCTATTACGTATCCGGCAACTTCGGATCGCGCAAGGGCATCTCGGTCGGCTCGATCACGCTGCACCCTTCGGGCCTGCCGCACGGGCCGCACCCGGGCCTCGCCGAGAAGGCGCTCGGTGTCGCCGAGACGACGGAGCTCGCCGTGATGTGCGACACCTTCAGGCCGCTGCGGCTGTCGACACTCGCCCGCGATCTGGACGACGGCCGGTACGCGTACTCCTGGTACGAGCCGCCGTCCGAGGATCCGAGCCTCGCCGGCGTCACCAGCCACCTCTAACGGTGGACTCGGCCCGCTTCCTCGAGGAGCTGCGGGGACTCTTCGAAGACTTCCCTGCATCCGAGCATCCGATCGATCGGCGCTTCCAGCCGGTCGCCGAGGACGTCGAGAACCTCGCCCGCGAGAACAACCTCGCACTGCTCAACGTCGCCGCATCGTGCCTCGCAGCTGACGAGGCCTACGTCGAGGTGGGTGTCTTCCACGGCGCGAGCCTGATCGCCGCCATGCTCGGGAACGCAGACAGGACGTTCGTCGGCGTCGACAGCTTCGCGTTCCGCGGTACGGCGCTCGAGAAGGTTCAGCAGAACGTCGAACGCTTCGGGCTCGAGGTTCCGACCCTGCTGGTGGGCGACGCGTTCGAGCTCGTTCCCGGCGCGCTCGAGGGGACAAGAGTGGGCGTCTGGTACTACGACGCCGCCCACGACTACGAGTCGCAGGTTCGCGGGCTACGTATCGCCGAGGCGGTGCTCGTCCCCGGCGCGCTCGTGATCGTCGACGACACCGACTGGACCGATGTCGCCCGCGCCATGGACGACTACCTCGCCGCGCAGCCGCGAGCTCGACGGATCCTCACGGTCGACGGAAAGGATCGAGGGGCTCCCCAGTGGTGGGAGGGAATGCAGGTGCTCGTCTGGGACGGCTGACGAACGCGCTAGATGCCGCGGATGGTCAGTCGGCGGTCCAGCTCGATCCCGCTCGCGTCGTTCAACTCGAACGTTGCGGTGTACGTCTGGCCCCTGACGACGGGGAATCGAAGCCGGGCGCCGATCGTGCAGTCCTGCCTCAACGGCGAGGTCTGCTGATCGACTGCGATCAGGCGGCTGCCCCGGAAGACTCGCCACGTCATGCCGATGGGGGTTCCGGGCGCGTCGTTCACGCAGTAGCGGCGAACGTTGAGATTCACGAGCGGGGTCAGCGTGCCGCGTCGAACCGAGACGACGCCGTTTCTGGCGTCTAGTGGTCGTGCGCTCGCGCTGAAGCGTGCTGCGGAGTTCCCTTTCTTCGCTCCGCCAGCGGTGTACACACCCGACTCCCACGGCTGACCCGGGTCGTCCTGGAACACGAACCAGATGAACATGTTCACGAACGGGTATCGCGCCGTCATCGACATCGACTGCTGGATGTAGCTCGCCTGCTTCGAGTACGAGACGCCGAGCGAATCCGGCGGCTTCGTCTGATGGCCGTACTCGGTGATCCAGATCGGAACCGACTTGCGCTTGAACCACTTCTTGAGGTTCGCGTTGAACTCTGGGAGCGATGCGAGCGACACGTTCGGCCACTTGACGCGTTGCGTCGGCGGGGAGTTCGGGTTGAAGGGGTAGGGGTGGTGCGACCACGCGTCGAACTTGAGGCGGGGGTTCGCCTTCGCCACGAGCTCGGCGAACTTGCCGGGCGTGTGGGTCGGGCGCAGCCCCGTCGGCTTGTCGCTCCCGCGCGCGGACGTTTCGCCGATCGAGACCTGCGCGCGCGGGTTCCCTGTCTTGAGCCCCGAGTATGCCGCGGCGTACATGCGCGCATAGTTCGCAGGCGCGACGGAGCGACCTCTCGCGTCGAACTGCGGGCTGAGGAAGAGCTGCAGGTTCGGCTCGTTCCACACCGAGTAGAAGCGAACGAACGGGTAACCGTCGAAGCGGCCGGAGTATCGCGAGGCGATCGCTCGCGAGAACGCGGTCAGATCGGTCAGGCGCCTCGGCATCACGTTCGGGTTCTTGCCGCCGTTCGCCCAGCGCGGAGTCCCCGAGATGGTGAGGATCACCTCTTGGTCGTAGACCTGGGCCGATCGGACGGCCTCGTCGATGTCGTCGAAGGTGTATGCGGGGTCGAACGGGATTCGACGGATTCGACGGCCTCGTCTTCGCGGCGAGGTTCCACTGCACCAGGAGCCGCATGATCGTGGCGTTGGTCTGTGCGGACAACCGAACGCGATCGTCGCGGTTCCCGACCCAGCGGAAGCTCGGGTCGTCGTGAAAGCCGACCCACATCCGTTCCGCGGCCATCGCGGCCGGTGCAGTCAGCCCTGCGAGGATGGACAAAGCAAGCACGAGGCGGGCGAGACGTCTCAAAAGGGTCCTCCTAGAGGCGGCGAGAGGTCGTCGAGAACTCCCGGCACCCTAGCGGCTCGATTGTGAGTTCCGTGTAAGCAACCCGCATAGGTTCTCAGGGGCACCTGACGTTAGACTTGACGGCGCCGTGGACGTGTCCGTCTGGGAAGCGATCTTCATGCTCGTCGTCCTCAAGGTCCCGATGGTCTATCTCGCCGTGGTCCTCTGGTGGGCGCTGCGGGCGACGCCCGAGTCGAGCGGCGGGGCGGACTCCGACGGATGGATTCGGCCGCTCACGCCGTGTGGCTGGGACGACTGGAAGCGCCGGCGGTCGGTCGCGACGGCCACGACCCCCGGTACGGCCGTTCGCGCGGACGCGCGGTCGGGCGCGGACGCGAGTCGCATGAGCGCGATGGAGTCGCCACAGCACGCCGATCGCGTCTCGGGCTTCCTCTGTGCCTGCTCGTTCGCGCTCTCGGGCATCGCGCTGGCGCGTCACCCCGCCTTGCTCGCGACGACGGCGATCGTCGTCGCGCTCGTCGCCGTCCGCATGACGAAGTCGCATCGGACGCTTGCGGCGGCAGCTGTGCTCATCGCCACGCTCGCATTCTTCTTCGGCATGGTCATCGCCGTTCTCACCGACAGCGATCTGTACTAAGAGGACATGAGCGAGGAAACGGGCTCCGCTTCCGAGCCGACCGGTCTGAACGCCGGCTACGTCGGCCAGCTTCTCGAGCAGTACCGTGACAACCCCGAGGCTGTCGATCCGGCGTGGCGGGCTCTGTTCGACGCGGACGGCGAGAGTGTTGCGCCCGCCCCCGCGGAGTCGGTCGCCGGCGACGGAGCCAACGGCGCTCCCGAGCCTGCCGTTGCGGCCACGCCTTCCTCTGTCGAGTCGCCGACCGACCGGGCGCAGCCTTCCACCGCAACGGCGCCCGATGCGGACCTCCTGGCCGGTGTCGCCGCGGCCATGTCGCTCGTCAAGGCGTACCGCATGCACGGTCATCTCAATGCGCACCTCGATCCCCTCGGCTCGGAGCCGATGGGCGACCCGGCGCTCGACGAGACTCAGCTCCACCCGCCTCTCACGCCCGAGCTGCAGGCGCGCATCCCTGCCCGCCTGCTGCGCCTCTCGGTCCCCGGCGAGACGCTGAAAGAGGCGCTGCCGAGGCTCAAGGAGGTCTACACGGGCTCGATCGCGTACGAGATCGAGCACATCTCCGACCACGCGGAACGGGTCTGGTTGCGGCAGGCGATCGAGACGGGTCGCTTCCGCCGGCCGCTCGCGCCGGCCGAGCAGCGGGCGCTTCTCCAGCGGCTGGCACAGGTCGAAGCGTTCGAGACGTACCTACGGCGCGCGTTCATCGGCCAGAAGCAGTTCTCGATCGAGGGCCTGGACGTGCTCGTGCCCATGCTCGACGAGACGGTCGAGCTCGCTGCGCAGTCGGGCGCGCACGAGATCCTGATCGGGATCGCGCACCGCGGCAGGCTCAACGTCCTCGCACACACCGTCGGTCGGCCCTACTCGGCTCTGCTGCGCGAGTTCGAGGGCGAACGCTCGATCGACGCGCTCGTGTCCGACCCGGAGGGCGGAACGGGCGACGTGAAGTACCACCTCGCCGCGTCCATGACCCGCAAGGCGAGTGCCGGCGACGTGCAGGTGACCGTCGCAGCGAACCCGAGCCATCTCGAGGCGGTCGACCCGGTCGTGGAGGGCCTCGCGCGTGCGGAGCAGACCGACCGCTCGAGCGGGGCGGGCATCCACGACCCGACCGTCGCCTTGCCGGTCCTCATCCACGGCGACGCTTCGTTCGCGGGGCAAGGCGTCGTCGCCGAGACGTTCAACCTCCACTCGCTGGACGGCTACTCCACCGGCGGGACGCTCCACATCATCGCCAACAACCAGGTCGGCTTCACCACGGATCCCGCGGAGGGTCGCTCGACGCGGTACTCGAGCGATCTCGCCAAGGGGTTCGACGTTCCGATCATTCACGTGAACGCCGACGACCCCGAGGCGGCGTTGACTGCGATCCGCCTCGCGCTCGCCTACCGGGACGAGTTCGGCCACGACGTCGTCGTCGATCTCGTCGGATATCGCCGGTTCGGACACAACGAGCAGGACGAGGCCGCGTACACGCAGCCGCTCCAGACGGCGCGGATCGAGCAGCATCCCCCCGTCCGCGTGGTCTACTCGCAGCGGCTCCTCGAGCAGGGGGTGATCGCCGAGGGCGAGCCCGAGTCCATGTTCGAGTCGACGCTCGAGGTGCTCCGGGCGGCACACGACGAGCTGCGGACGAGTTTCGCCGAGCCGTTGCCCACGCCCGAGCCGATCACGAGGACCGACACCGGCGCGGCGGTCGTCACGGGGGTCGCGGCGGATCGTCTCGCTGAGCTCGACGCCCTCCTGCTCACGGTGCCCGACGACTTCACCGTGAACCCGAAGCTCGCGCGCCAGCTCGAACGGCGCCGCGAGGCGCTCGCCGAGGGGGGGATCGACTGGGGGCACGCCGAGGCGCTGTCGTTCGCCTCGCTCTTGGAGGAAGGGATCCCGATCCGCCTCTCCGGCCAGGACACCGAGCGCGGCACGTTCTCCCACCGCCACGCGGTCTTTCACGACCCGGAGACGAACGAGACGTACACGCCGCTGCAGCATCTTCCGACCGCAGCTGCCTCCTTCGAGATCTACAACTCGCCGCTGTCTGAGTACGCGGCTCTCGCTTTCGAGCACGGGTACTCGATCGCCGCACCGGACGCCCTTGTGGTGTGGGAAGCGCAGTTCGGCGACTTCATCAACGGCGCGCAGATCGTCGTCGACCAGTTCATCGTCTCCGGGAGGTCGAAGTGGGGGCAGACGTCACGGCTCGCGCTCCTCCTCCCGCATGGCTACGAGGGCAACGGCCCGGAGCACTCGAGCGCCCGTCTCGAGCGCTTTCTGCAGCTCGCCGCGCAGGACAACATTCGAGTGGTCAACTGCACGACGGCCGGCCAGTTCTTCCACCTGCTTCGCCGCCAGGCGCTCGATGCGACCGCGCGCCCGCTGGTCGTGATGACCCCGAAAGGGCTGCTCCGGCTCAGGCAGGCGACGTCCACGCTCGAGGAGCTCGCGACCGGGGCTTTCCGCCCTGTCCTCGACGACCCCGACGCCGACCGCACCGCGACCCGCAGGCTCGTCCTCTGCAGCGGGAAGCTGTACTACGACATCATCGGGCACGAGGAGCGGAGCGCGGCCGCTGGGGTCGCCGTCGCTCGCATCGAGCAGCTGTACCCGTTCCCGCTCGACGCCGTCTCGTCGGTCGTCGGCTCGTACCCGGCCTTGCGCGAGATCGTGTGGGCACAGGAGGAGCCCCAGAACATGGGCGCCTGGCGTTCGATCCGACACCGGCTCGAGGAGACGTCGGCGCACGCGCAGCTGGTGAGCGGAGTGCAGTACGTGGGCCGACCGTGGCGCGCGTCGACCAGCGAGGGCTATCCGACGCTGCATCAGTACGAGCAGGATCGGATCGTACGAGCGGCGCTCGGTGTCGACCCGAGCCCGAAGCCTTCCTAGACGCAGAATCGGCTGAGAGCAGGGCCTTTCCATCCATCCGGTAGACTGCCCGCGCTTCAGGGGAGCATCAGTGGACAACGACGATCATCTCGAGACCGATACGGAATCCGGATCCGCCTTCGCGGAGGCCATCAGGCAGCATCTCGCGCTGAAGAGCCGCAATGCGGGGCTCGATTCCGACATGCCGATCGGTCGGTATCTCGACGGCGATTCGCTCGACAACCACCCGCTGTTCAAGAGCGAGGAGCAGGCTCGGATCGAGGAGACGATGGACGGTGAGCCCGCCGCGGAGCTCAGCTCCGAGCGGCTCCCGTGGCCAGGTGAGGAGACCGTGGAGAGCGTCGAAGGGGCCGCGCTCGACGAGGCGCTCTGGACCGGGCGCCCGCGTGACTTCGACTGGGGCGACTAGGCCCCTCACGTCGAGCTCGAGCTGTGACGCCTGACGAGCGCCTCCGACGCTACGCGGAGCTCGCGGTGCGCGTAGGGGCGAATGTGCAGCCGGGCCAGGACGTGGTCGTTCGGTGCTTGGTCGAGCACGCCGAGATCGGGCGTGAGATCGTGCGCGAGGCCTATCGCGCGGGCGCGCGGCACGTGGTCGTCCTCTACTCGGATCTGCACGAGCGGCGCGCGGCGATCGAGCTCGGGCCGGAGGAGGAGCTCGGCTGGTCGCCTCCGTACATGCTCGACTGGGTGAGGCGGTGGCACGACGAGCAGCCCGCGCTGATCGCTCTGACCGGGAACCCCGATCCCGGCCTCCTGGGTGACCTCGATCCCGCGCTCGTGGGCCGATCCGAGCCGAAAGAGCTTCGCGCGGCCATGCTCGAGTGCGTTACGGCCCGCTCCGTGAACTGGACGATTCTGGCCGCGCCAAACGCGGGCTGGGCCACTCAGGTGTTCGGGGAGCCGGATGTCGAATCGCTCTGGGAAGCGGTCGCGCGCGCGACTCGGCTCGACGAGTCGGATCTCGTCGGAGCGTGGCGTGCACATACGTCGCGACTCCAGGCCCGTGCGGACGGCCTGAACGCCCACGGCTTCGACGCGGTTCGGTTCCGCGGTCCGGGCACCGACCTCACCATCGGCCTCATTCCGGGTGCGCGCTGGCTCTCGGCGCGCGGCGAGACCGCCGCGGGGATCGAGCACGTCCCGAACATCCCGACCGAGGAGGTCTTCACGAGCCCGGACTGGCGGCGCGCGGAGGGGCGCATTCGCTCGACGAAGCCGCTCGTCACCTCTGGCACGACTGTCTCCGAGCTCGAGGTGCGGTTCGAGGCCGGGCGCATCGTCGAGGTGGACGCCGCGCGCGGAGCGGACATCATCCGCGAGCAGCTCGCTGCCGACGGCCAGGCCGGCTATCTCGGCGAAGTCGCTCTCGTCGACGGGTCCTCTCCCGTCAACGCGACCGGCCTCGTTTTCTGCGACACGCTCTTCGACGAAAACGCGACCTGCCACATCGCGTTCGGGTCGGGTATTCCGGAGGTGCTCGGAGATGGGGCTGCACCCGACGCCTGGCTCGAACGCGGCGTGAACGTCTCGGGCGTGCATACCGACTTCATGGTGGGTGGGCCCGACGTCGAGGTCGACGGCCTCGATGCGGACGGCTCGGCGACGCCGATCGTTCGCAACGACGTTTGGCAGCTCGCGTAGAGGCCAAAAAACCGCTCAACCATGCCGCGGCGTCACGGCGACGTCTGTTTGACGTCGCATTGACTTGACATCGCATCGTAGTGATGTCATAGTGATGTCGCGATGCAGCTCGACGGTCACATCCAGGCGATCCAGCAGGAGCTCGCGGCGACCGCGGCCATGGGCGATGAGGCCACCGCTGACGCTGCGCGCCGCATGAGCGACGCGCTCGCGTCGACGCTGCACCTTCATCTGCTCGACCTCCTCGGCGAGGCTGCCCTCGAGATCGGGGCGCAGCTGGACGCCGGCCGCGTGGAAGTGCGGCTCGCAGGACGCGAGCCCGAGCTCGTCGTCCACATGGACGAGGCCTCCGGCGACCTCGACGTCGCTCCGGGGGAGGAGTTCTCGGGCCGCATCACGCTTCGCCTACCCGAGTCGCTCAAGGCGAGCGTCGAAGCGGCCGCCGCCCGTGAAGGCGTCTCCACGAACGCATGGCTCGTCCGCACGATCGCGCGAACCACTGAGCCGCGCTCGGCGAGGAAGAGTCGCAACCGCATGCAGGGCTACGCCCAAGGCTGAAAGGAGAGGACGATGTTGCTGACCTCACTCCCATTCGACTACGCGAAGCTTCTCGATCCCGGCGACCGCGTGCGCACGCCGCGCAAGCTCGCCGCGGGGACCCGCGTCCGGCGCAAGGCCGCGCGGGACGAGGGCTAGACGATGCAGGTGTTCGAAACGCCCGGGAGCGTCTCCCTCCGGATCAACCTCCCGAGTGGCCGCGTCGTGGTCACGACGACCGACGAGCCGCAGACGAGCGTCGAGCTCGTTCCAGTCGGTCGTCGGGGCCCCGACGCCATCGACGAGATCGAGGTCACGATGGACGAGCATCGAGGGCGTCACGTCGTTCGGATCGAGCAGAAGAACAAGTTCCGTTGGGGCCCGATCCAGATCACCTGGGGTGGCGACTTCGAGGTCCGGGTCACGTGCCCCCATGGGGCAGACCTCGACTTCTCCGGAGGCTCCACCGATATCCGCACGCACGGAGAGCTCGGCGAGGTCGCGGTAGGAACCGCGTCAGGTGACGTCAAGCTCGAATCCGTCCGAGGGACGATCGAGGCGAAGACGGCCAGCGGCGACATCGCCGTCGAGACGATTGCGGCCGAAGCCTCGCTCGTCACCGTCTCGGGCGATCTCGAGGTCGGGCGCGTGAACGGTTCGCTCGCGGCCCGCTCCGTCTCCGGTGACGTCGACCTGGATTCGATCGCCGCCGAAGCACGCGAGGTTCGCGTTCAGACCGTGTCGGGCGACGTGCGCGTGGGCGTGGGCGTGGGAACTCGAGTGTGGATCGACGCAACGTCGGTGTCGGGCGACCTCGGCTCCGAGCTGGGGCTCGAGGACGAGGGGCCTGCCTCGGACACGAGTGCACCCGTCGTTCCGCTCCACGTGAAGACCGTCAGCGGCGACGTCGCAATCGTGCGCGCCGCCGGGGCGTTCTCGGCCTAGAGGCTCGAGGCGCGCACCGCCGCGACGACGTCGTCGTCCCGGCCCTCGACGAGCAGGTCGACCAGACTGCCTCCTCCGTCGCGCAACCCGAGCCGCGCGGTCATCAGCTCGTAGAGTCGAGCGTCCGCTATCCCGGCCTCGCGTGCGGCCGTGACGACGCGGGCGACGCCCTTGCGGGGCTTCCCGGCAGCCTCGAACTGCCAGGCCGGGTACAGCCACTCGGTCGAACCGGGCTCTCGCACGGCGAGGAGCTCCCCTGCGCGGCGCTGGACGTCGATTAGCGCCGGGTCGACCGCGAGGCGAGCCGCGAGCCAGGTCGCGGGCAGCGCATCGGGATAGTGCTTCCCGGTCGCGGTGGACATCAAGCGGAGCCTAGCCCCGACTCACGGGAGCTGCGCGAGCATGGCCGACCAGATCTCCGAGTCGCCGCCGCCTTCCCACGTGTCGACGATGCCACCGTTCGCATCGACGAGGATGAAGTGCGGCTGGTACGTGGCGCCCAGGCTCCGGGCGCGCTCTCGCTCCGGGTCCTGGATCGAGTCCCAGGACCAGCCGTAGCGATCGACGAACGCCCTGGCCTCGTCGGGAGTGTCGGCAACGTTGATCCCGACGTACGCGACCTCGGGATTCGCCTCCTTGAAGTCTGCGTAGGCGACCGCCTCGCTCTGGCACGTGCTTCACCACGACGACCAGACGTTGACGAGCACCGGCCGTCCGCGGAAGTCGGACAGGGAGATCGGCTCGCCGTCGACCGTCAGCCCTTCGATCGGGGGTGCGGGAGGACGGTCGGGAGTCGACGGCGAGCTGGTCGTCGTCGACGGCTGTGTCGGCACCGACTCGGGCGCGTGCAGCGTCCTCCTCCCCGGAGCTTCCTCCGCACCCGGCGGCGAGCAGCAATGCCGCCAGCGCGAGCGCTATGAGAGCCGCGAATCGTCGCACCGATCGCACTGTAGCCCCGCCCGTGGGAGGCCCTGGCCGGTTTCAGCTTTCCGAAAGACTTTCGTGATCGGCCCACGCCGCCGATATCGGTTGTGTGCATCGAATCGCCGCCCTTGTTGCAGCAGCCGCGCTCTCGCTCGGAGCCGGTGCTGCCGATGCGCGCCCGCAGGCAACCGAGAGCTGGGCGGCGCCGCAGATCGCCGCAGTCGTCGACGCAGGTCTGATGGCTGCGTCCGTGGGCGACTTCCGCCCCGACGACCCGCTCACGCAGGGCGAGCTCGCGGCGGTTCTTGCGAGCCTCGGCGCCTCCGTCGGCGTGGCATCGCCCGATTCACTCGTGACTGTTCGTGAGCTCGATGCCCGACTGGTCTCACTCGTCGGGCTCCGCCCGGCCGCAATGCAGATCCGGCTCGCCGCGCTCAACGCGGGGCTTGCTCCGCGGTCGTGGCTCGGAACCGAGACCGTCGCGCGGATGCTCGGCTTGCGGATCAACCACGAGCGCGTGAGCGAGACGCTCGAACGTCAGCTCGAGCAGTCGGCGACGCGGGCCGAGGCGGCGTACTCGATCGCGCGCGTGCTCGCGCTGACAGAAGACGACCGGGAGACCGTTCGCGAAGCAGTGGCCACCTTCGGGGTGCCGTACCTGACGGATTGGCAGCGCGCGGTCCTGGCTCGTGCTCTGCGCTTCGTCGGATCTCCGTACGTCTGGGCGGGCACCTCCGAGCGCAAGCAGAACCTCGGCGGCAAGCTGCTCCCGGGCGGCTTCGACTGCTCCGGCTTCGTCTGGCGCGTCTACAAGCTCGAGCCGTACGCCGGCGCTCCGTCGCTCACGAAAGTCCTTCGTGGGCGGACGACCTATGAGATGAGTGGCGAGGTGGCGCGCTCGGCGCGAATCGCCCGGAGCGCGCTGGAGCCCGGTGACGTCGTCTTCTTCGGCGACCGCGGCGCCCGCTCGGCGCCGGCCGAGGTCGGCCACATGGGCATCTACGTCGGGAACGAGTGGATGGTCCACTCCTCCCGGTTCGGCACGACGCTCACGCCGATGAAGGACTGGTACGAGACGCGCTTCGCGTGGGGGCGCAGGCCGCTCGCGGAGGCCGGCCTCGCGGGGACCACCCAGGGCTAGCCGCGAACCACCTCGAAGCTGCGCGTTCCGAGGAGCTTCCCGTAGCGGTTGGCCGAACGCGGCCCGAATCCCGCCCAGACGTACCAGCGGTAGACGCCCGGTGTCAGTCGGAAGTCGGAGCCCCCGAACTTCCAGGTCGACGGGACGCGGAACGTCGGATCGCTCGGCCACGCCGTGAAAATCTTTCGTCCGTTGCGGAACAGCTGCACGTTGTAGTAGGTCGCCTTCCTCACCGCCGACCACGCGAGCACGGGAGGTGCCTTGAGCCGCGCTCCGGCCGCGGGGCCGAGCAAGGTCGACGCCGGCCTCGTAGGTCGCGACGGCCCCGTCGATCGGGAGACCGTTGCCAGCGCCTGGGCCACGAGGCCCTTGACGGCACCGTTTCCGGCCTGGTCGTAGGCCGTCACGGAATAGCGGTACTTCACGCCCTGGCGGAGTCGACCGTCGACAAAGGCTCGCTTCTTGCCGTTGTAGACCGTCGAGGGCTTGTTGCCCTTCAGCCCGGGCCGACGAAGAATCGTGAACGACTCGGCGTCCTTCGACGCGATCCACTCGAGCGCGATGCCACTGCGTGAGATCTCGGCTTTCACGCGATTGAGAACCGGAGGAGTCGCGTCGTACCTGAGCTCGATGGCCGCGGGCTGGCTCGTGTTCGATGCCTTGTCCTGGCATACGCCCGACACCGAGGTCTTGGGCGCATCCGGACCGCTGTAGAGGACGGGGGCGGAGCACACATGGACTCCCGAGGCGTGATCCGTGCCCAGGAAGTTGACCGTGACGGAGCGGCGGTACCAGCCTTTTCTGTCGGGCTGGCGGTCAGGCTTCACTTCGACGCTGGGCGGAGTCGCGTCGTACTTGATCTGCTCGACCCCGACCCCGTGTTGCCCGCGCCGTCGGTGCAGCTTCCCGATATGGAAATTCTTCCGCCGTCGGGGCCGCTGTACGTCGCGGCTCGGCGAGCACGAGGCGATTCCCGACAAGCCGTCGTCACCTGTGAACTCCGACCCGGACGGGGTGGTTGTACCAACCGTTGCTGTCCGGCCCGCGGTCGAGCGAAGATCCGAACGCCCGGCGGCGAGCCGTCCTTGCGGACGAGGGTCGTCGAGGTGACGGATCCCTCGGCGTTCGCCGCGGTGCACGAGACCGGCGTCCCGCCCGTGTCGCTGGAGATCGTCGTCGGCCCGCACGCGTGGTTCCAGAAGACCGTGACGGCCCCCTGGTGCCAGTCGGAGCAGGTGCCCGAGCCCGGCGAGCAGCTCGGCTGCGGCGCCGGCGGGAGCGCCGACGACGCGGAGCCGGGAAGCGCGAGCACGAACAGCGCCGCCGGCACGAGCAGGAGCGCGAGCTTGCCCTTCATGCGCCCGCTCCTTGCCGCTCCGACCGATCGAGGACGACCAGCAAGGCGACGCTCGAGAGACCGAGCGTGAGCAGTGCCAGCGCACCGAGGACCATCGAGTCCGTCGGAGTCCCTGATGCCGCTACGGCCGCAGCGGTCGAGGTCGCGGCCACGCGAATCGCCTGCTTCGCCTTTTGCGGGGTCGACGCGGCCATCTTCGTGCCCGAGACCGTGGGCTTCGGCTTCGGCTTCGGCTCGGCTCGAGGTCTCGGCCTCGGCTTGCGTCTGCGCCGGCTTCGCGTCGCGTGTTGACGGGGTCACGGAGACCGGCGACGACACGATCGGCTGTGGTGCGGAGCTCGGAGGCGTGTAGCTCGGCGCTGTATACGCGGGCGTGCTCGGCACGGGTTTCTCGATCGCAGGCGTCGTTCTCGCTGTCGGGAGACGGATCGGGGCTCGGCGTCTTCGTCGTCGGCGCCTTCGCAGTCGGCGCCTTCGCGATCGGTGTCGCTGCGGGCGCTGGATCTGGCGCTGGATCCGGCCCTGGCGCGGCCGTGCCGATAGGCGACTGGACGGCGACGAGAGCAGCGACGGCGACGAAAGTCGCTCCGGCGAGGTTGGGAATCGGCACGCGCGAGGCCGCACGAGCGCCTGTCGGTCCCGACGACCGACCACAGCACTGCCGCAGTGCCTGCCCGATCTCGCTTATCACGAGCTCCCCTGACGTGCTCTTACGGCCATGGACGCTACTCCCCGTTGCCCGACTCGTCAAACCCTTTCGACCAATTGGTGAGCCGCCGGTCCTCGGCGGACCGGCGGCTCACTCTTCGTAGCTTCAGTTGGTCGTCGGCATCACCTACTCGACCTGCTTCTTCGACTGGTCGGTCGAGGTGTCGCTTCCCGCCCCCGCGTCCCAGCCGTTCATGTCCATCTGCTCTTGCCGGCGTTGTTTCCCGGGCTCTCCTTCCGCTCGGGTGCCGATCGGTTCAGCTGATGCAGCTGAAGCGCAGCTGCGAGGCCGAACGCGAACTGGTGGCTCTTGCTCAGCTGGCCGATGACCTGGATGCCGTCGGACTTGCATCCGCAGTCAGCCGTCTGATCCTGGAGCGCGTTCTGCTTCGTCGCGTTCCAGTTCCCAGCCGCCGCATTCGACGTCGCTTCGTTCGACTGGCGGACACGACCGTCGTTGCCCGGGCTCAGGACTCTCAGCGGCTCGTTGCTGTTGCCGACCGACGAGTCGTCCTTGCAGCGGCACGGCTGCTTGGCTCCAAGCTGGAACGTCGCCGCGACCGCGACGGCGCCCTGCTTGTTCTCCGCGAGCTGGCCGATCACCTGGATGCCCGCGTCCTTGCAGCAGCTCTTCTTGCTGTCGTAAGGAGTGCCGCCGCCGCCCTGGGTTTGGGTGGCGGTCTGGTCCGTCCAGTTCGCATTTCCGGCCTCCGCGTCCGAGGACGCGGTGTTCGACTGCGACACCGAACCGCCGTTTCCGGGGCTCAGCACGCGGACGGGCGCATTCTCGTTCGACGCTCCCTGTTGCAGCGTCAGACCGAGAGCGAGCGCGCCCTGAGCGTTCGTCGCAGCCTGGCCGATCACCTGCACCCCAGACCCGCCCTGGGTCTGAGTTGCATCCTGCTTGGTCGCATTGAGGTTCGCAGCCGTCGCGTTCGAGGACGCGTCGTTCGACTGCGACACGGCACCGTCGTTGCCCGGGCTCAAGACCCGAATCCCGACGTTGTCGTTCGACGGCTTCTCTTGGATCGTCGCTGCGATGGCCGCCGCACCTTGATGGTTGCCGGCGAACTGGCCGATGACCTGCTCGCCACCGCCCCCGCACTTGCAGCCGTCTCCGGTCTGCTCCTGCGTGGCGGACTGGTGAGTCGCGTTGAGGTTCGCAGCCGTGGCGTCGGACGACGCATCGTTCGACTGCGACACGGCACCGTCGTTGCCGGGGCTGAGGACCCGGATCCCGACGTTGTCGTTCGACGGCTTCTCTTGGATCGTCGCTGCGATAGCCGCCGCACCCTGATGGTTGCCGGCGAACTGGCCGATGACCTGCTCGCCACCGCCCCCGCACTTGCAGCCGTCTCCGGTCTGCTCCTGCGTGGCGGATTGGTGAGTCGCATTGAGGTTCGCAGCCGTGGCGCTCGACGAGGCCGTGTTCGACTGCGACACCGGACCGTCGTTGCCGGGGCTGAGGACCCGGATCCCGACGTTGGTGTTCGAGGGCTTCTCCTGGACCGTCGCCGCCAGGGCTCCGGCCTTCTGGTCGTTGTCGGCTGCCTGGCCGATGACCTGCGTGCCGCCGCTCTTGCAGCAGGCGCCGCCGGTCTGGGCCTGGTCAGCTGTCTGCTTCGTCCCGTTCAGGTTCACAGCCGTGGCGTCGGACGACGCATCGTTCGACTGCGTGACGGGGCCGCCGTTACCGGGGCTGAGGACCCGGATCGAGACGTTGGTGTTCGACGGCTTCTCCTGCACCGTCGCTGCCAGCGCTCCGGCCGTCTGGTCGGACTCGGCCGCCTGGCCGATGACCTGCTCGCCGCCGCCACCAGCCTGGGCCTGGTTGGCCGTCTGCTCGGTGACGTTGACGTTTCCAGCCGACGCCTCTGACGAAGCGTCGTTCGACTGCGACACCGGACCGTCGTTGCCCGGGCTCAAGACCCGAATCGCGACGTTGGTGTTCGACGGCTTCTCCTGCACCGTCGCTGCCAGCGCTCCGGCCTCCTGGTCATTGTCGGCCGCCTGGCCGATGACCTGCTCGCCGTCGCTCTTGCAGCAGGCCTCGCCGCCGGACTGATCCTGGTCGGCGGTCTGCTGCGTGGCGTTGAGGTTGCCGGCCGCCGCGTCCGAGGACGCGTCGTTCGACTGCGTCACAGCGCCGTCGTTGCCGGGGCTGTGCACCCGGATGGGCTCGTTGTGGTTCGACGCGCCCTTCTGGGCCGTGAGCGCGATTGCCCACGCGTCCTGCTTGTTGTCCGCCGACTGGCCGATCACCTGTTCGCCCGAGCCTCCCGCCTGTGTCTGATCGGCGTTCTGCTCGGTGAAGTTGGCGTTGCCTGCCGACGCGTTGGACGACGCGTCGTTCGACTGGGACACCGCGCCGGACTCACCCGGGCTCAGCACCCGGATCGACGCGTTGTCGTTGGATGGGCCGTACTGGGCCGTCCCCGCAGCGCCCACCGCATCCTGGTCACTCCCGGCCAGTTGGCCGGAGTCCTGGGCTGCCGGTGGTTCCGCTGCGGCCGTCCCGACTCCTACGACGAGCAGGAGGAGGGCGGTCACGGCCAGCACGAGCGAAACACGTTTCATTCATGTCTCCCTTCGAGCTGTCGTTGGAAGCCCGCGCCCTCAACAGCACGGGCGGGTTCGAGACGACAGCTCGCTCAGCCAGGGCGATCGATGGATGATCCGTACGTGCCGCGCGGGCTCAGCTCCCGCGTTGCACGTATTCGCCGCCCGAGTCCGGGGGCGAAGAAAGCGAGGAAAGAGACGAGCGCTGCCGTGCCCGAGCTCGAGCCGCCGGGCACGAAGCTGCTCGAGGAGCTCGCGGCTCCTCCGGCGCTCTGGAAGGGGCGCGGGGCTCTCAGTGGCGAGAGCGGAGCTCGCTTCGAGCGTGGGGCGACGGAGTGCGCCTTCTTCGTATGCGCTTCTTCCGCGTCCGCACGAGTGGACGTGCCACGTTCGGCCTGCCAGGGCTCGACCGCGCCGAGTCGCGTCCCGCATGGCGCTGGTGCCGGCCGTCGCTGCTCGCTCGCGAGTGCGCGCGTACGGCGATATCACGATCGCGTCCGTCGTCGCGAACCCTCCGGCCAGGCCTTCAGCTCGGCCCCGAAACCAAGTCAGGGAGCAGGAGTGAGGGCACCTCGAGCTCGAGGACGACGGACAGCGGCGGGAGTGCCGCCAGCTCGCCGAGAGGGGAGAAAGCGATATCACCCAGACCGGCACCTGGACGTGGGCCATGGCCAGTGGAATCGGCACGCTCGCGCTCTGGTCGAAGCCGGGGATCGTCTCCGACGAGGGAGCGTCCGGCGGGGCGGGCGTACCCGTCGACGGGGACGGTGATGCATCGGGCGCCGTCTCCTCGCACGTCCAGTCCCAGGTCCAATCCCAGTCCCACTGAAGCTGGGTCTGCACGTAGAGCGGGATCGTGGCCGATGTCGTCTGGCCGCAGAACGTGAACGTCCACGTCCAGAGCCAGGGCTCGCCGGCGGCTCCGTCGCCGTCGACGGACGCGGGCTGTGTCGGCGGGCCCCCCGCCGTATCGGTCGACGGGCTCGTGGATTCGGTGTCGTTCCCGGCTGCAAGTGGCTCGAGTGGCGGTGGACGTGGAGGGCTGTTACATGCCCACTCCCAGTCCCACGCCCAGACCCAGTCGAGAGCCGATGGATGGCCGGTTTCGGTGGAGGAAGAGGCGGTGTTTCCATCGCAATCCATCGAGAGAAACCAGAGCCAGTTGCCACGTCGCATCTTCGAATTGAGAATCGGATTGATATCGCGAATCATCGTCGTGATACTGCTGATCCGTTTCAGTAGGCTGGACGGCCTCGTCCTCGACGCCGGTCGCCGCCTTCGGCGGCACCGCGCCCGAGTCGGAAGGAATCGCCTGAACTTCCTCGGCAGCAGGGTCGCCGGCCTCGAGCACGGCCAGCAGGTCGTCCGCAGGCGAGCCCTGTTGGACGGGTTCGTCGACTCCGGGACTCAGAACCCTCACCGAGACGTTGACGTTCGAGCCTGCAGGCGCCGTATTGGTGTCGGCGTCCGGGCTCGGCTCATGCGAAGGCGCGTGAGGCGTGATATCAGGCTCGTCTGAACCTGATACTACCGCTGTTTCCGGGACTTTCTCCGTCTCTGTCTCATCCCCGACCGGGCTGAGGACACGTACCGACTACGTCGATGTTGCCGCCTTCGGTCTCTACCGAGATGGTGATCGGTGGGTCCGCCGTGCCGTGGTGATCTCCGGGGGCGGCGTGACTGCCGGCACGGCAGAGTCAGCGCCCGGCACGACCGGCTCGCCGGCTTCGACCTCCGGGATCGCGGGCACCTCGGGAACGGGGACGAGGTCGTCGGCAGCCAGAGTCGGCGCCGCGAAGACGAGCCCAGACGCAGTGGCGATTGCGAATGCTGCGATCCAGCGCCTTGCGCGTCCCGTGCGGTGCGATTCGAGATCGTCAAGCATGGTCGACGAGTGCGCATACGCGTCCACGTATGAAGAAATACCCAACCGTATGCGACGTCAGACGCGCAGTTTTCAACTTGCCATGCACGGAGAAATGCAACCCGTTATTATCGAGCGTGCGGTTCACGCTTCGAGAGACTCATGAGCACCGTCCTAGCCACTTCGACTCGAACCCCGTCTGCGTACAGCGACGAGCCGCTCACGCTGCTCCACGCGTTTCGTCGCTACGGTGACGCTGGCGCCCGCGATCGGCTGATCGAGCTCCTCATGCCGCTCGTGCGATCGCTGGCGAAGCGCTACGCCAACCGCGGTGAGCGCTTCGAGGATCTCGTCCAGATCGGGTCGATCGGGCTACTGGCGGCGATCGAGCGTTTCGACCCGGAACGCGGCCGTGACTTCGTGAGCTTCGCCGCGCCGACGATTGCAGGCGAGATCAGGCACCACCTGCGTGACCGCGCCGCTGTGATCCGCATACCGCGGCGTCTCGCCGGTACGACGACGGCTCCGACCTCGCTCTCGGTGACGTCGACCGACGACGCGAGCGCCACGGTCGACGGAGCGCTCGCGACGGACGGGATCTACGACTCGAGTGACGACAGGCTCATGCTGGCCGCCGGATTCCGTGCGCTCGCCTCGCGCGAGCGCCGGATCATGCATCTGCGGTTCTTTGCCGGGCTCAGCCAGGACGAGATCGCCCGCGAGGTGGGTATCTCCCAGGTTCAGGTGTCGCGGCTCATCCGAAGCTCGCTCGAGCGCATGCGCGGCGCCCTCGCCGTGAACGCGTCGGGCACGACGCCGGGCCAACGTCCTCGAGTCGGGGTCTAGTGCAGGTCGCAGACCGCTTGTACACTCGGAGGATGGCGAGTGCGCCGTCCGTCGCCCTGCACGCGGCTCCGACCCATCGGATCTCTCTCGTCCGAGTGACGGACGGGGCGGGAGGCATGTGGGCGGCGGAGGTCGAGGACCTTCCGCACTGCTCCGCACGCGCAGACACTCCCGAGGAGGCCGTTCGGCGTGCCTGGGCGGCTGTCGAGGAGTCGCTCGGCCAAGTTGTCGGCGATGGTGCTGCTGCGTCGCCTGCCGCCACGACCCCCAGGCACAGCGGCAAGCTCCTCGTTCGGATGCCTGCCACGCTGCACGACGAGCTCGCTCGCGCCGCGGAGAGCGAGGGAGTGAGCTTGAATCAGCTCATCACGGGCGTTCTCGCGAGCGCGGTCGAGTGGCGTGGGGCCGGAGTCGCCTCCGCGCGCGGTCGGCGCGCCGACGGGACGGAGAGCGAGTCGGAGGAGACGGGACGGTCGAGGCACGTCACGCGCGTGATGCTCGCCGCGAACTTCGCCCTCGTCGCCCTCGTCGCCCTCGTCGCCGTCGGGCTGCTGCTGACTGCCTGGCTCGACTGAGTTCGCAGAAGAAGAACGCAAATTGCACGAAACAGTCACGGAGCGGCCTTGACCCGCCGGTCCGTCACCCATAGGTTCCTCCTCGCACCGAGCACGGAGCGCGAGTAGGTCGAAGCTCAGCCTGAAGGCTCTACGCGGAAGCGGACGGTCAGTGGGTCGAGTGGACGAAAGCGCCACCGGCTCGGTGAATTTCTTTCCAGAGGAGCCCGCTGCCGGACACGCGACCGGCGCTGTTGCACAGCCGGCAGAGGCGGAATACGCTGCCGGTTTGCCGAAATGGCGACCGAGACGACAGTGCTGACAGGGCTCGATCCCCCCTCCTTCTGGGGGCATTTCGATGCGCTGACGAAGATCGCGCGCCCGTCCCGCGCCGAGGAGCCGGTGATCGAGCACGTTCGCGCGTGGGCCGAACAGCACGGCTTCGAGCTTCAGCAGGACGCTGGGCGGAACGTCGTGATTCGCGTCCCGGCGAGCGCGGGGCGTGAGTCGTCGCCCACCGTGACGCTCCAGGGTCACCTGGACATGGTCTGCGAGCGGGACCCGTCGAGCGAGAACGACCCGGCCGAGGGACGGATCGCGCTCGTCCGCGACGGCGAGTGGCTGAAGGCGGACGGGACGACGCTCGGCGCGGACGACGGCGTCGCGATCGCGGCGATGATGGCGCTGGTCGAGGACGAGTCGCTGTCCCACGGACCTCTCGAGCTCTTGATGACGGTGGCAGAGGAGGTCGGGCTCGAGGGCGCGAACGCTCTCGACCCGAAGCTCGTCACGGGCTCGATCCTCGTCAACCTCGACAGCGAGGAGGACGGACGCCTGACGGTCGGATGCGCCGGCAGCACCGACACGTGGATTCGGATCGAGGCTCCGCGCGCCGCTGCCGCTCCCGACGCCGTGGCGCTGTCCGTCACGGTCGCAGGCGGCCAGGGCGGACACTCCGGATCGGGCATCGCCCTCGGCAGGTCGAATGCGGTCAAGGTCCTCGGACGTGCGCTGCGCGAGGCGCACGCGAAGGCACCGTTCCGCCTCGTCTCGCTGAACGGAGGCAAGAGCCGCAACGCGATCCCGCGGGACGCGTCCGCGGTGATCTCGGTCGAGCCCGGAGCCGAGGCGGCGCTTCGCGAGGCGCTCGAGGCGGCCAACGCGACGATTCGGGACGCGTTTGCCAAGACCGACGCCGGTGTCACGGTCTCGGTCGCCGCAGCCGAGGCAGGCGAGCAGCCGTGGACGGACGACGCGACCACGAGTCTCCTCGACGCGGTCGCCCTCGTGCCCACGGGGCCGCTCGCGCTGAGCCCCGACTTCGACGACCTCGTCGAGACGAGCACCTCGCTGGGAGAGGCGATCACGGAGGGTGACCAACTCACGCTGCACAGCCTGTCGCGCTCGTCGAACGACTCTGCGCTTCCGGAGGTGATCGCCGCGCTCGACGCCGCCGCGCGGCTCGCCGGTGGCACGCTCGAGGTCAAGCACAACTACGGAGGCTGGCGCCCGAACCTGGACTCGCCTGCCCTGGCCGCCGCGAAGTCCGTCTACGAGCGTCTCTTCGGTGAGCCTCCGATCGTCACGGCGGTGCACGCCGGGCTCGAAACAGCCGTTATCGGAAGTAAAGTCCCCGGCCTCGACATGCTGTCCTTCGGGCCTCAGATCGAGTTTCCGCACTCCCCCGACGAGCGCGTGAGCATCCCGACCGTGGAACGATTCTGGAAGCTGCTGGTCGCCGTCGTCGACGAGCTCTCGGCGGAAGGACGCCACTGATGCGCGGCCTGGGATGGATCATCGCCGTCGTAGGCGTCGTGCTCGTGCTCGTTGCGACCGGCCTCATCGGCGATGACGACTCGAGCGGCGACAGCGTCCCCGCCGGCGAGTGGGCGCAGGACGTCTGCGCCGCCGTCGGCGTCTGGCGCGGTGAGATCGAGGCCATCAGCGAGTCGTTCCGGCTCTCCTCCGAGAGCGACGAGCAAACCGAGAACGCGCCGAGTCCCGAAGGACGACTCGGTAATGCGCAGGTCGCCCTGGAGCGGAGCATCGGGGCCGCCGACATCCTCGTCGAGGCGATCGACCGGGCGGGCGTTCCCGACACGCCAGGGGGTGAGGAGGCCGCGGACCAGGTCTCGAGCTGGGCGAACGGCGCCCGGAACGACCTGGAGGAGGCGGAAGACCTCCTCGACGACGAGCCGGACTCGCTCGAGGACGACGTCGAGCGGGTCACGGAGATCGCTCGGCTGATCGCCGGCGTGCTGGAAAGCGGCCGTCAGACCCTCGCGACGGTCGCCACCTCCGACCCCGAGCTCGAGGCTGCGTTCCGCGATTCGAGCACGTGCCAGCAACTGCGGGCGGAGACCGGCTAGATGTCGACGACCGACTGGATCCTGCTGGCCGTCCAAGGCCTCGTCGTCATCGCCTTCATCTTCCTCGGGGTGCGCTCGGGCGGCATCGGCCTCGGCCTCTGGGGCGGCGTCGGCACGCTCATCCTCGTCTTCCTGTTCGGGCTCGAGCCGGGGGAGCCGCCGGTCAGCGCGATGCTCATCATCATCGCCGTCATCTCGGCGGCGGCAGCGATGCAGGCAGCAGGCGGCATCGACTACATGGTCCAGATCGCGAGCACGGCGCTCCGCGCCCGCCCGAAGGCCCTCAACTTCGTCGCCCCCTACGTCTCGTACGTCCTCACGATCCTCACCGGCACGGGCAACACGTTCTTCTCGATCATCCCGGTGATCAACGAGGTCGCGTATGCGAACAAGATCCGACCGGAGCGCGCGCTCGCCGGGTCGTCGGTCGCATCCGCCCTCGGGATCACGTCGAGCCCCGTCGCCGCAGCGACGGCCACGATCTTGCCGCTCGTCGAGGTGTACGGCTACGAGCTGATCGACGTACTCCTCATCACGATTCCGGCGAGCATCATCGGGATCCTCCCGATGGCGTTCGTGATGAGCCGCCACGGGAAGGACCTCGACGACGACGCCGAGTACCAGCGTCGCCTCGCGTCGGGCGAGATCGCCCCGCCCGCGCCGCCGGCCGAGATCGTCCTGCAGCCGTTCGCGAAGCGAAGCGTCGCGATCTTCCTCGCCGGCGTCGCCGCCATCTGCATCTTCGGGCTCTTCGAGGGCCTCCGGCCGACCGTCGCCGTGGAGGAAGGCGGCGTCGAGCCGATGTCGATCACGCCGCTCATCCAGATGTTCATGCTCAGCGCGGCGGCGCTCATCCTGCTGCTCTGCAAGGTGAAGGCGAACGACGTCGCCGGCTCGCCGATCTTCCGCTCCGGGATGGTGGCGATGATCGCCCTCTTCGGCATCGCCTGGATGGCGGACACCTTCATCGCCAACAACGAGGACGCGATCGTCGAGCTCCTCGGCAGCATGGCCGAGAACTTCCCGTTCATGATCGCGATCGCGATCTTCGCGGTCGCGGCGCTCACGACGAGCCAATCGGCGGCAACGCGAACGATGGTGCCTCTTGGTCTGGCACTCGGAATCGGCGCCGGCTACATGATCGCGATGTGGACCGCCGTGGTCGGCGTCCTGTTCCTGCCCGCCAACGGCACGCAGATCGCGGCCGCCGAGGCCGACACGACCGGCACGACGACGCTGGGCAAGCGCGTCGTCGACCACTCCTTCCAGCTTCCGCTCCAGGTCTGCTGGGTGGCGACCGCGCTCGCGGGAATCGTCATCGCCTGGCTCTTCTTCGGCGACCAGACGCCGGCGCCGCCGGTGCCACGACCCCCGTGCCGTAGCGTGAGCGTCCGCGGCGCCGCCTTCCTCGGCATCGGCGCCATGGTGGGCGCCGGCATCTTCGCGCTGCTGGGCGAGGCCGGAGCCGTCGCCGGGTCCGCCGTCTGGCTCTCGTTCCTGCTCGCCGGGATCGTCGCGGCGCTGCTCGGCTACACGGTCGTCAAGCTCGGCGTTCGCTATCCGTCCTCCGGGGGGCTGATCGCCTACCTCATGGCGGGGTTCGGGAACGGGCGGCTCGTCGGCATCGCGTCCTGGCTCGGCTACTTCGCGGCGATCGTGATCGTCTGCTCGATGGTCGCGGTCTCGTTCGGGAGCTATGCGACGTCGCTCTTCGTCGGAGACGACGCGTCCGCGATCTGGGACAACGTCTTCACGACGGCGGTCGTGCTCGCGATGGTGCTCGTCAACCTCGTCGGCTCCCGGGTCGTCGATCGCGCTCAGTCGCTGATCGTCATCGTCCTCCTCGGCGTCTTCGCGGTGTTCATCGCCGTCACGATCGTCGACATCGACCTCGACCTGCTCGCGTTCAGCGGATACCCGTCCTTCTCCGCGATCGTCGCGAGCGTCGCCCTCACGTTCTTCGCCTACCTGGGCTTCAGCGTCATCACCTTCGCCGCCGGCGATCTCCGCGACCCGACCCGCGAGCTGCCGAAGGCCATGTACGGCGCGCTCGGTGTGACCACCGTGCTGTACGTGCTGATCTCGCTCGGCGTCTTCGGGACGCTGACCGTCTCCGAGGTGATCGGCTACGGAGAGACCGCGATCGCCGAGGCTGCACGCCCGGCGCTCGGCGACGCGGGGTTCACGATCATGGCGATCGCCGCCATGCTCGCGACCGCCTCCTCGGTCCTCGCCACGCTCTACGCCTCGGGCGGCCTCACCACGATGCTCGCCGGGGCCGGCCAGTTCCCGCCGTTCTTCGGGCGCACGCTCGCCGCTCGGGTCGCATGCCGGGATGCTGATCACCGCCGCGATCGTCCTGGTCGTCTCGAATCTCGTCGACCTCTCGGCGATCGCGTCGGTCGGGAGCGCATGCTCGCTCATGATCTTCCTCCTCGTCGGGATCTCCGCGTACCGGCTGCGGGCGGAGATCGGCGCGCACGCTGGCGATCGTCCTCCTCGCGCTGGCGGCGACGGCGATCGTGCTCGTCTTCTTCGCCGTGGACACGCTCCAGAACGCGCCGGAGACCTTCATCGCGATCGTCGCGATCGCCGGCCTCGCCGTCGTCCTCGATCTCGTGTGGAAGCGCGTCCGCGGCGAGCCCGATAGCCCGGCCGACCTCTCGGCTCCGCAGTCCGTCTAGCGTGCCGGGCACGGGCGATCCCGAGACGGGCTCGCAGCCTGCCGGTACCGAGACGTCCGTCTCGCACTCCGGCGACGAGCGGGCGGTCGAGTTCCTGCTCCGCTTCGCACGCGCAGGCCACGAGGCCGGCTATCCAACGGCGGATCTCGAGGAGCGCGTGATCTCGATGGCGGAGACACTCGGGCTCGAGGAGGCGCAGATCTCGGCGACGCCGACCGCCGTCGACATCTCCGTTCGGCGCCGTCCAGCGGCAGCGGAGCTTCGTGCTCCGCGTGAGACCGAGCGCCGTCGACCTCGACGCCATCGCGCGCCTGGACGACCTCGTGCAGGACGTGCTCGCGGGCAAGCTCGGCAGCGATGCGGCGCTCGCCAGCGCTCGATGAGCTGCAGGCAGCGCCGCTCGAGCGGCCCTGGCCGCTCTTGCTCGGCGCGTATGCGCTCGCCGGCGCCGCGCTGACCCCCGTTCTCGGCGGCGGTTGGCGCGAAGCGATTGCGGGCGCGCTCGTCGGCCTGGTCGTCGGCGCGGTCGCCCTTCCGGCGCGCCACCGGGCTCGGGCGGAGCCCATGGTGGCCCCGGTCGCCGCCCTCGCTGCGAGCTTCTGCGCGGCCGCGCTCGTCGAGCTCGGCATGTCCGCCTCGCCGGAGCTCGTCACGCTCGCCGCCCTCGTCACCTTCCTCCCCGGGATGCGACTGACGATCGGGATGCGGGAGCTCGCCACCGAGCATCTTCAGTCCGGCGTGGCCAACACCGCGAGCGCGCTCGTCAGCTCCTCGGCCTCGTGTTCGGCGTCGGCATCGGCCGCTCGATCGCCGAGAGCTGGTTCGGGCCGACCGGAGACCTCGCCCTCGATTCGTCGTTCTCCGGGACGCACATCGTCGCCGCCGTCGCGGCCGGGCTCGCGTTCACCCTCACCCTCCAGGCGCGGTACCGCGACGCGATCGTCATGTGCTCGGCCACCGTCCTCGCGCTCTCGGCGCAGGAGCTGGGCACGATCGTCTTCGGGGACCAGGCTGCCGTCTTCGTCGCCGCTCTTGCGGTCGGGATGGCCGGAGGGCTCGTCGGCCGGCTGCTCAACCGCTCGCCGCTCGTCTTCGTCGTTCCCGGCGTGCTCATGCTCGTGCCCGGCAGCGCCGGCTTCGCGAGTGCGCTGCAGCTCCTCTCCGATCAGACGGTCACCGGGATCGCCGCCGCGTTCGACACCTTCGTCACCGCGATGTCCATCGCGTACGGTCTGCTCGTGTCGGCCGTCATCCTGCCGCGGCGTGTCACCGGCGCGCGCCACGGTCCAGCGGAGACGACGCCATGAGCGACGGGCGCGAGCGCGAGCGCTGAAGTCGGTGCGACCGCTTCGTCGCTCGATGGCCGCCGCTTCACGCTTCCGCTGCTCGGTCCAGGATCTCCAGCTACGGGTGGGAGGCTACGTCTCGATCGGAGAACGCCTCGGTCAGATCCACGCGCTCGAGCTCGCCTCGGGCGAGGGGCGGGGGGACGACGGTGTGCGGATCGCGGTCGTCCGCGGCGACGGCACGCTGCTCGACGGACAGGGCGAGCCCGTTTCACGAGGTCGCGCTCGAGCCGGCGGACGAGGCCGTGGTCTCCAGCTGGCTGGAGACGACCCGCCCGGCGCGGGCGGCGCTCGACGTCGGGGCGCTGCTCCTTGAGCCCGGTGTTCGGTTCTCCCTCGACGCCGGTGGCTTCGACCGGCACACGTTCTTCTGCGGGCAGTCGGGCTCCGGAAAGACGTACGCGCTCGGCACCGTGCTCGAGCGGCTGCTCCTCGAGACGACGCTTCGGATCGTCGTTCTCGACCCGAACTCGGACTACGTTCGACTCGGCGAGATCCGTGACGACGCCGATGCGGCAGTCGCCGAGCGTTACCGGGATGCAGTTGCGGGTCTGGTGATCCGTCGGGGCGGCGCCGCGGGATCGGACCGCCTGCACGTGCGCTTCACGGAGCTCGACGGGGAGGAGCAGGCTGCCGTGCTCCGGCTCGATCCCATTCGCGACCGCGACGAGTACGGCGCGCTGCTCGACCAGCTGGAGAGCGGGATCGAGAACACCGCCTCCGACGCCGAAGACCTGGCGCGTCGCCTGCTGGCCGCGTCGAGCCCTCGAGTCCAGGCTCTCGGCAGCCGCCTCCGCAACCTGGGCGTGGATCGCTGGCAGGTCTGGTCGAACGGAGACACCGGTGCGCTCCAGGATCTCGTGGCAGGCGACGGGCCTCGTGCACTCGTGGTCGACCTCGGCTCGCTCGAGACGCCGGGCGAGAAGGCGGTCGCAGCGGAGAGCGTCCTCGCGGCCCTCTGGCGCCGACGGGCGCAGCGCTCGCCGGTCCTCGTCGTCGTCGACGAGGCCCACAACGTCTGCCCGCGCGAGCCGACCGAGCCCGTGACCGCTCTCGCGGCCGAGTACGCCGCCCGGATCGCCACCGAAGGCCGGAAGTTCGGCCTCTACCTGCTCGTCTCGACGCAGCGGCCGCAGCGGGTCAACGAGCTCGTCCTCTCCCAGTGCGACAACCTCGTCCTGATGAGGATGAACTCGACCGGCGACCTCGCCTACATCGCGGACGAGCTCTCGGTGGCGCCCGCGCCGCTGGTCGAGCGTGCGACCTCCTTCCGCATCGGTGAGGCCCTCGTCGCGGGCAAGTTCGCGTCGCATCCGGCGCTCGTCCGCTTCGGGCCGAGGATCGCCGCGGAGGGAGGGGCGGACGTCCCCGCAACGTGGGCGGAAGCTCCCGCGCCGTGACTCCTCTAGGCGTGCGTGCGGGAGCGGAGAAGCTCGACGGCCCTGTAGCCGGCGGCGAGCGCAAGGGTCGCGCTGGCCGCCACCACGAGCAGGAGGCCGTGCCCGGCGCCAGCATCGAGAATCTCTCTGCTGTCGGCCCAGTTCTCGAGCGCTGTCCAGAGGATCACGAGCGACGCGCCCAGCAGCCCGACGACGCCGATCGCGCCGCTCCACGACTCCCGCTCCATCATCCGCGACCAGGCGAACGCGGGTCCCGCGAGAATCACGACGAGCCAGCCGTTGTTCGGGCCCTCGATGCCGTTCAGAGTCAGCGAGCCGGAAGTCGTCCACGTCGAGAAGACGCCGACGACGACGAGCGCGAGCGCCGTCCAGACGACGATGCGGAAGGCACGAGGTCCTGAGCGAGCTCGCAACGACGAGCGAGGCTAGCACCGGTCGGGGCCGGCGAGGCCTGGCGCTCGCCGCCCTGGTGCTGGCGGCGGTATTCGTCGTCGTCTACCGGCAGGTGCTCGGGGTCACGCAGCGCCCGAGCTGGCCGCCGCCTCCGGATGCCGTGACGCCCGCGACCGCACAGGCCGCGACGGAGAGCTTCTCGGGCCGTCCGCACGACGCTGCGCTGTCGTTCGCCTGGTCGACGGCGGCGACGATCGAGCCGCTGGTCGAGGGGAAGAGCTTCTTCCCGCGGATCTTCGCCGATGTCGAAGCCGCGCGGTCGAGCGTCCACATCCTCATGTTCGGCTGGCGGGAGGGCGAGGTCGGGACCAAGATGGCCGAGCTCCTCCATCGGAAGCTGGCCGACGGCGTCGAGGTGCGCGTGATCGTCGACGGGTTCGGCTCGAGACCGTACGAGCAGGCGCGCGAGATGTTCACCGGACTGGCCGCCGCCGGGGCGAAGATCGTCGTCAACGACGTCTTTCCTCTCGACCGGGACGGTCTCTACCCGAACGATCAGCGGATCGACTGGCGCCAGGACGAGGTGGGTCGCGCGGACCACAGGAAGCTGTACGTGATCGACGGTGCGGTCGTGTGGACCGGCGGCGCGGGCATCGAGGACCACTTCGAGAACGGCGGCTTCCACGACGTCATGGTGCGGGTGACCGGCGACGTCGTCCGCCAGGCGCAGGCGGCGTTCCTGACGAGCTTCCACGGCCACGGAGCCCCGCTGCCCGACGACCTGAGCCGGTACTTCCCGGAGCAGGAGGAGGTCGGTGAGATCCCGCTCGCCCTCGCACAGGTGATCCCGGGTGGGCACGTCGCCGCGTCGCAGTCGATCCGGGAGCAGATCGACGGCGCGCGCCGGCGGCTGGACGTCATGAACCCGTACCTCACGGACCGCGACATGATCGAGCGGATCCTCGCGGCCGCGCGTCGCGGTGTCAGGACTCGCGTCGTCGTGTCCGAGACGTCCAACAACGCGCAGGCGACGGCAGCGCTGAAGCATCGCTACCGGGACTTGCTCGACGCAGGCGTGGAGATCTGGGAGCTCCCCGGCACCGTCGTCCATGCCAAGGTCGTTGTCGCCGACGACGTCGTCAGCTTCGGGACCGTGAACCTCGATGCCTGGGCGCTCTACCGCAACTCCGAGATCATGATGATCGCTCGGAGCCCCGACGCGGCGGCGCTCTTCGAGGAGCGCCTCTTCGAGCCGGACATCGCGCGCTCCGAGCCGGGCCGGCCGCCGTCCGGCACGCGCGAGCGCTTTCAGAGCTGGCTCTGGGACAAGCTGAGCTCCTTCCTGTGACGAGCGCCGCGGCCACACCGGTCCGCGCCGGCGCCGATGCTCGTCCTGCTGACGCTCGCGTCGGGTCAGTTCCTCATGACGCTCGACAGCTCCGTGATGAACGTCTCCATCGCGACGGTCGCGAAGGACGTCGGCACGACGGTGACCGGCATCCAGGGAGCGATCACGGCGTACACGCTCGTCATGGCGTCACTGATGATCACGGGCGCGAAGATCGGCGCGATCATCGGGCGCAAACGGGCGTTCGCGATCGGTTGCGTGATCTACGGGTGCGGGTCGTTCACGACCTCGATCGCGCAGAGCCTGCCCGTGCTGCTGTTCGGGTGGTCGTTCCTGGAAGGAGTCGGCGCCGCTCTCATCCTCCCCGCGATCGTCGCCCTCGTCGCCGGGAACTTCCCGGCCGAGCGTCGGCCCGCCGCCTACGGGCTGGTGGCGGCAGCGGGTGCGGTCGCGGTGGCGGTCGGACCGCTGATCGGCGGCTTCTGCACGACGTACTTCTCGTGGCGGTGGGTCTTCGCCGGCGAGGTCGTGCTCGTGCTCGCGATTCTGCTCCTGACACGACGGATGGCGGACGCACCGGTCGAGAAGCGCCCGCAGCTGGACGTGGTCGGCGCGGTGCTCTCGGCGCTTGGCCTGGCGATGCTCGTGTTCGGCGTGCTCCGCTCCGGCGAGTGGGGCTGGATCCAGCCGAAGGCCGGTGGTCCTTCCTGGGCAGGTCTGTCGCCGACGGTCTGGCTCGTCCTCGGAGGGCTGTTCGTCATCTGGGTCTTCTTCCGGTGGCAGGCCCGCCGCGAGTCGGTCGGCGCGGAGCCGCTCGTGCGTCCGGCGATGCTGCGCAACAGCCAGCTGACCGGCGGCCTGACCATGTTCTTCTTCCAGTACCTCGTTCAGGCGGGGTTCTTCTTCGTGGTGCCGCTCTATCTCTCGGTCGCGCTCGGACTGTCGGCGATCGACACCGGTGTTCGGCTGCTGCCTCTCTCGGTCACCCTGCTCGCCGCTGCGATCGGGATCCCGCGGCTCCTTCCCAGGATCTCGCCGCGGCTCGTCGTCCGCGTCGGCCTGCTCGCGCTGCTCGCCGGCACGGTCGTGCTGCTCGGAGCGCTCGATCCTGACGCCGGGCCTGAGGTCGTCTTCGTGCCGATGCTGCTGATCGGGCTCGGCATCGGCGCTCTCGCGTCGCAGCTCGGAGCCGTGACCGTTTCGGCGGTACCGGACGACGAGAGCCCCGAGGTCGGCGGTCTCCAGAACACGATGACGAATCTCGGCGCCTCGCTCGGCACCGCGCTGGCGGGCTCGCTGCTGATTGCGGCCATGACCACGTCGTTTCTGACGAACGTCGCGCAGAGCCCTGCCATCCCGCCCGAAGTAACGCGCCAGGCCGAAGTCGAGCTTGCAGGCGGCGTGCCGTTCATCTCCGATGTCGACCTGAACGCGGCCCTCGACGAGATGGAGGTCGACCCCGCGACGACGGAGGCGACGCTCGACGCTTACGCGGATGCGCGAATCGACGGGCTCAAGTCGGCCCTCGCGATCCTCGCCCTGCTCGCGACCGTGGCGCTGTTCATGGCCCAGAGCATCCCGACGAGACCGCCAGGGGCCGCGTCGGTCACTTGACCAGCTTCCAAACCGTCCCGGCGCCTTTTCGCGACCCCTTGCGCCACGCCACGAGCGCGACGACGACGAGGCCGGCAACCACGATCAGTCCGAGCGATCGGATCTCGGATCGCAGCGCCGTGAGATCGTCGTTCAGGCGCTGCCGCTCGGCGTCGATCTCGGTACGGATCTCCTCGAGGGTGCGCTCAGACATGGCTCCGAAGTGCCTCCACGGTGCGCTCTGCCTCCTCGATCGCCTGCGTCGGCTGGGGAGGAGAGGCCTTCTTGGCGGAGCGAACGGCCAGGAATCCGGCGATTGCAGCGAGCAGCAGGAGCAGCCCAGCCACGATGAGGAGCGACAGCCACAGGGGGAGCGCTTCGTTGATGCCCGCCGCCGCCGATGCGAAGAGGAAGCCGATTGCATAGACCACGAGAACCGCAGCGAGGAGCCCAAGCCCCGCTGCGACACCGAGCGCCGTCGCCTTCTTCTTCGCCTCGAGCTTCGCCAGCTCCAGATTCAGGCGCACGAGCGACTGCGTTCGCTGCTTCACCGAGTTCGTCCGTGCGACGAAGCCAAACATGGTGTGAGCCTACAACGATGGTCCTCGTCGCGAAGGCTGGGTGGAGAGAACGATGACGTGATCTCGACGGCGCGACCTTCGGCGGCCGACCTCTCGATCGCATCGAGGATCTCGACGATGTGCGCGCCCTGTGCGCCCGTGGCGCGATGCGGCCGCCCGGAAGCGATCGCATCGCTCAGCTCGCCGAGCGCGCGCCCCCAGTCGGTTCCCGGGAACGCGTTCGCCACCGGAATCGCCTCGTAGTCCTCGCCGAAGCGAGCGAGCTCCACCACGGCATCGAACTCCTGCCAGCTCGACAGGAAGATCGATCCCGTATCGCCGTGGAGCTCGATTCCACTCTGCTTGCTGTGGCGCCCGACGTAGAAGTTCGCGGTCAGTCGCACGACGGTCCCGCTCTCGAGCTCGACGACCGCAACGCCGAAGTCCGGGGCCTCGGGTGAGAAGGGCTCGCCCGCGGTCGTCGTGCGATCGGGGTAGAGAATCGTCCCGAAGGCGGTGACGCGCCGCGCCGGACCGAACATGGCCGTGAGGATCGTGAGTGGGTACACGCCGACGTCCGCGAACGGCCCGATCCGGTAGAAGGGTTGCGGGCGAGGGTGCCAGCTCTCGATCCGACTCCAGTTCACCTCGGCATACGCGACGCGGACCGGGCCGATGGCGCCGGAGTCCACCAGTCGCCACACGGTCTCCTGGGCATCGCCCAGGAACGTGATCGGCGAGCACGACAGGCGCAGTCCCCGGTCGGCGGCGAGGTCGACGAGCGTCCGCGCGGCTGCGTAGCTCTCGGCCAGCGGCTTCTCGCTGTGGACGTGCTTTCCGGCCTGGAGGGCCGCGGTCGTCACCTCCGCATGGACGGACGGAAACGTCAGGTTGACGATCGCGTCGACCTCCGGATCGGCGAGCACGTCGTCGAGTGACGGATAGTCGAGCCCACCGAACCGGTTGACGAAGGCGGCGCTCTGCGAGCGGTCGACGTCCGTGGCACCGGCGATCCGAACCGACGAATACGCGCTCATCGTCTCGCCGTACGCGCCGGAGATGTTGCCGCACCCCACCACGGCGACGCGCAGCGCGTGCTCAGACACGGCGCCCTGCCTCCGCGCCCGAGAGCTGCTCCCGGATCAGGGTCAGCATGCGAGCGCACTCTGCGGTCGGGTCGCGGTCGTACGGCTCGTGCTCGATGCTCACGGCGCCTGCGTAGCCGAGCTCGAGGAGCGCGTCGACGCAGTCCGCGATCCGCGCGCACCCCTCGCCGTGCATGCACGAGATGTGCGTGCCGGGCTCCTCGACGTCCTTCAGGTGGACGTGGAAGAGGCGATCCGACAGCTCGCGGATGGCGTCGACCGGGTCGTACCCCTGGGTCGCCCACCAGCCGGTGTCGACCGCCGCACCGAGGGAGCCGGCGTCGCCGATCGCCGCGAGCACCTCGGCCGGGGTGCGCTCCGGATGGTTCTCGAGCCCGAACCGCACGCCGTGCGCGTCGAGCACTTCGACCGCCCGGTCACGGTCCGTGTGGACGATGCCTCCGAGGCCGGCGATCAGGTCGACGTCGAGGTCGTTCGCGAGGCGGCACGCCGCCTCCACGTCGGCGGCCGTGCTCCCGATGCCTCCCGCGAAGCTGACGACCCGAACCCCGTGGCGCGTGAGGGCCTCACGCGCGATTGCGACATGCTCTGGCGTCGCCCAGCGCCAGTTGAGGTGTGCGAACCAGAGGTCGATCGAGTCGTAGCCGATGCCGGTGATCGAGGCGAGGAGGGCGTCGAAGCGCTCCGGGAAGGTCTCGAGCGGCTCGAACGCCGCATTCGTCGCGTCGTCGAACGGCCCCCACTCGTCCGCTGCGCCGTAGCCGAGCTCCGTGGCGACGTAGTTCGCGCTCATGAACGAGATCGCAAATGGAGAGGTCGCGGTCACCGATGCGTCACCCCTTCACGAACTCGAGGATCTCGGACACGTACCCGTGGGCGAGGCACACGACGGTGTCGGCGGCGCCGTAGTAGATCGACAGGCGGTCGGATCCGTGATCGACGAGCGCCGCGCACGGGAACACGACGTTCGGGACGTCACCGACCTGTTCGTAGAGCACCTGCGGAGAGAGCAGGTAGTCGCGACCGCGGGCGACGACGTTCCACGGCTCCTCCAGGTCGAGGAGAGCTGCTCCCATCGAGTACACGAAGCCGTTGCACGACGTAAGGACGCCGTGGTAGAGGACGAGCCAGCCCTCGTCCGTCTCGATCGGTGTCGGGCCGGCTCCGATCTTCGTCGACTGCCAGGTGAGCGGCACCGGGGCCATGACGTGTCGATGCCGGCCCCAGTGCACGAGGTCGGGGCTCTCGGAGTAGTAGATCTCGCCGAACGGCGTGTGACCGTTGTCGCTCGGGCGGCTGAGCATCGCGTAGCTCTCGCCGACTCTGCGAGGAAAGAGAACGCCGTTTCGGTTGAACGGGAGGAACGCGTTCTCGAGCTGGTGGAAGGTCTCGAAGTCGTGGGTGTACGCCACTCCGATCGTCGGGCCGTGGTACCCGCTGCACCAGGTCACGTAGTAGCGATCCTCGAGCCAGGTGACGCGCGGGTCGTAGGCGAAGAGGAAGTTGCTCCTGGATCTCGGGAACGCGCTCGTCCGCAGCAAGGAAAGTGAGGGGCTGCTCGTCGATCTCCCACTCCACGCCGTCGCCGCTGCGCCCTGCGTGGAGGTTCATCACGCGCTCCGTGTCGTCGACGCGGAAGACTCCCGCGAACCCGTCGCCGAAGGGGACGACGGCCGAGTTGAAGATGCTGTTCGCGCGCGGGACCTGGTTGCGGGCGATGATGGGATTCCGGCTCGAGCGCCAGACGACGCCGCGCTCCCCGGCCGGCGGGTCCTCCCAGGGGATCGGGGCGCGGGACTCCTTCGCCGCGGCGGTGAGCGTGGCCGCGCCGAGATCTGTCACGACGGGCTGCCCTCGATCGACCTGACGAGGTGACCCGGCTCGACCTCGATCAGCGCTCCGTCGTAAGCGGGCGACGAGTCCGCGGCATCGACGTGCGGAGCCGCGCCGAGCTCGGCCTCGACGTCCTTCCACTTCTTGTGCAGCTGAGGCACGGACGCAAGGAGCGACCGCGTGTAGGGATGGAGCGGGTTGCCGAAGACCTGCTCGGTGCGGCCGACCTCGACGACGCTGCCGCGTCTGAGGATGACGGTCCTGTCGCTGATGTAGTTGCCGAGCGAGAGGTCGTGGGTGATGAAGAGGACGCCGAGGCCACGCGACTTCAGGTCCCCGAGCAGGTTGAGCACGTCGATGCGCGTCGAGGCGTCGAGCATGCTGATGATCTCGTCGGCGACGAGGAAGCGGATGTCGAGCAGGAGCGCCCGCGCGATGAGCATGCGCTGCAGCTGCCCTCCACTGAGCTGATGCGGGTACTTGCCGAGGACGTCGCCCGGGTTCAGGTTCACGTCCTCGAGCGCCTTCTGCACCCTCGCGCTCCACTCGGAGCCGCTCAGGCCCGAGAAGTGCTCGCCGCGCAGCAGGGTGAAGACCCGGTCCGCCTTGAAGATGGGGTTGTACGAGCTGAACGGATCCTGGAAGACACCCTGCACCTCGCCGTAGTACGCCAGGAGGCTCTTGCCGTTCAGCGACGAGATATCCGTGCCGTCGAAGCGGATCGTCCCGCGCGTCGTGCGGAGCAGGCGCAGGATCATCTTCCCGATCGTCGACTTTCCGCTGCCGCTCTCTCCGATGAGCGAGACGACCTCGCCCTGCCCCACCTCGAAGCTCACGTTCCGAACCGCCTGGAGCTCCCCGCGGCCGAACGAGCCCATGCGGTACGTCTTGCAGCACATGTCGAGCGCGAGCATCAGGCTGCCTTCCAGCACGCCGCGGCGTGATCGGGTGCGACGGCCGCGAACGGCGGCTCTTCCGCGCATTGCTCGTACGCGAACGGGCACCGCGTCCGGAAACGGCAGCCACTCGGGGGCTCGAGGAGGGACGGTGGACGGCCCGGAATGCCGCTCAGTCGCTTCTCCGCGTAGCGGATGCCGACCTCCGGGAGCGAGGAGAGCAGGAGCTGGGTGTACGGATGCGCCGGTGCATCGATCATCGTCTCCGCCGGCGCCTTCTCCGCCAGCTTGCCCGCGTACATGACGAGGATCGTGTCCGCGATCTGGTACAGGACGGACAGGTCGTGCGTGATGACGATCATGCTCCGGACGAAGCCGCGGTCGCGGAACTCGACGAGGAGCTCCGAGACGGCTCGTTGCGTCGAGACGTCGAGCGCCGACGTCACCTCGTCGGCGATGAGGAGCGAGGGGTCCAGGAGCGACGACAGCACCATGACGACGCGCTGCCGCATCCCGCCCGACAGCTCGATCGGGAACCGGTCGAGGACGTCCTCGGGCAGCCCGACGAGCTTCAGGCGTCGCTTGAACTCCGGCCAGACCTCGTCGAGCGCGATGTTCCGTGCCGCGAGGAGCTCGGTCGCGAGCGTGCCGATCTTCCGCGTCGGGTTGAGTGCGCTGAGCGCGTACTGGGGGATGATCGAGACGTCCGTGAACCGGTATGCGTTCATCTTCCGGTCGTCCCAGATCGGAAGCTCGCGTCCGTCGAGCTCGACTCGCCCCTCGACGAATCGCATGCGTGCGTCCATGCGGATGAGGCTCTTGCCGAGCGTCGTCTTGCCGCATCCCGACTCGCCGGCGAGCCCCATGATCTCGCCGTCCGCGATTGCGAACGTCGCTCCGTCCACGGCCTTCACATCGCCGTGCAGCGATCGGTAGTAGACCCGCAGGCCCTCGACGCGAAGGCTCATCTCACGTCGCCCGCAGTCTCGGATTGAAGATCTCGTCGAGCCCGACGTTCATCACGTACAGCCCGCCGACGATGGCGATGATCCCGATTCCGGGCGGGACGAACCACCACCAGCTCCCGAGCAGCAAGGCGCTCGAGAGGAACGCGTTGTTCATCATCAGCCCGAGCGAGATCGAGTTGGACGGGCCGAGGCCGAGGAAGTCGAGAGACGCGCCGATGAGGATTGCTCCGCCGAACAGGAGGATGAACATCATCAGCAGGTAGGAGCTCATGTTCGGAGCGATCTCGGTCGCGATGATCTTCCGTGTCGACCGTCCGCTCAGGCGGGCGACATCCACGAAGTCGCGCGTCTTCAGCGAGAAGGTCTGCGCGCGCACCGCGCGGGCCGCCCAGGGCCAGGACGTGAGCCCGATCAGGATCGCCTCGGTCACGTAGCTGTGCACGTTGATGTAGGCGGCGACGATGATGAGGATCGCCAATGTCGGGATGACCAGGACGACGTTCGTCAGCATGTTCAGGACGTCGTCGACCCAGCCACCGCGATAGCCGGCCGTGAAGCCGACCGCCGCTCCGAGGAGCCAGGCGATCCCTCCGCCGAGGGCTCCGACCAGGAACGCTGAGCGCAGCCCGAACACGAACTGGGAGTAGACGTTCTGTCCGAACGAGGTCGTGCCGAACCAGTACTCCGACGACGGTGGCTGGTCGGTCGGCCCGCTGAACGCGAGCGGGGCGTCGTCGGTGAGCAGTGGGCCTACGAGCGCGAGCGCGAGCATGAAGAGGACGACGAGGACACCCGCGACGAACTTCCAGTTCCGCAGCGCGAAGTAGAGAAGCTCGGACCGCCCGCGCCACCCCGTTGCCTGGATCGGCGCGCCTCCCCCGGGCGCGGTGGTCGCCGTGCTCTCGAGTGCAGGCGCCGGCGCGCCCGTCGTGACGACGAGGGCGTCGCCCCTGTCCGGGACCGCCATCAGGCGCCGCCCTGCATCCCGATCCGGGTTCGTGGATCGATGAAGACGTACGCGATGTCGATGACGAGATTCGCGATGAGCACGCCGGTGATGAGGAAGAGGAAGATCCCCTGGATCAGGAAGTAGTCGCGATTCTCGATCGCGTCGAGGGTGAGGGTGCCGAGCCCGGGATAGGAGAAGACGATCTCGACGACGATCGCGCCCGCGACGACCGCGCCGAGTGCGAGAGCGAGTCCGGTGATCTGGGGCAGCAGCGCGTTTCGATACGCGTACTTGCGCACGAGCTTCGTCGGCGCGCCGAGTGCAGCCAGGTAGTTCGAGTGGTCCGCCTCGAGCTCGTAGATGATCAGGTTCCTCATCCCGATCGCCCAACCGCCGAAGGCAACGAGGAAGAGGGCGGAGAACGGCAGGATCCAGTGGTGCAGGAAGCTCCGCGCGAACTCGAGTGACCACTCCGGCTGCAGCGCGAATCCGTACGCCCCCGAGACCGGGAAGAAGGCGAGGCTCGATGCGAACAGCCAGGCGAGGATGATTCCGAGCCACATCTGAGGCGTCGCGGTCAGGACGTAGCCGACGGGAAGGACGGTGTTGTCGAGCACCTTTCGGCGAGCGGCGAGGGCGCCGACCTTGTTCCCTGCCCAGAAGCTGAGCAGGACCGCCGGCACGAGCAGTGCGAGCGTGTACGGGAGCGCGCCCAGGATGAGCTCGGAGACCGGTGTCGGGAAGTTCGCGATGCTGAGCCCGAGATCACCGTGGAAGAGCGCGGCCCAGAAGTTCAGGTACTGCTCCCAGAGCGGGACGTCGAACCCGAACGCCTCGGTGTAGTAGCCCGTCAGCTCCTCGGACGCGCTCGGCTGGGCCTGCATGCGTGAGAGCAGCCCCTGGATCGGGTCCCCGGGCATGAAGCGGGGGATGGCCCAGTCGATCGTCACCGCCACGAAGAACGTGAGGGCGTAGATCAGGATCTTCCGTGCCAGGTATCGCCCCACCGTGCCTCCACCTCGACGACGTCAGCTGTGAACGCGACACCCCTCCCGGCGGGTCGCCGGGAGGGGTGTCGGGTGTCCATCGGTGCGGTCTCTACTTGGCCGGCTTCAGATGCGTGAGCATGTCGATGCTCGTCATCTGCCAGTAGTTGTTCCAGGCCGTAGGCGTGTACTTCTGACCGGATGCCGACGGCCAGTTCGTCCAGTACTTCGTGTTGAACATCGCCCACATGCCGTTGTACCAGAGCGGTATCGCCGGCAGGTTCTGCATGAACTCCGTCTGCAGCTGCGACATCACGGCCTGGTAGGCCTTCGGGTTGCTCGACGGTGTCTTGTCCAGTTGCTGCGTGAGGCTCCACGCCTTCTGGCTCTGGAACCGCTCGTAGTTCACCGTCGTCTGGTTTTCCAGGATCGGCAGCTGGAAGAGGTACTGGTAGTACGTCCACGGCGTGTTCGAGTACTGCCTGTCGTTGGCCAGGACGAGGTCGTACCGGGCATGACCGCGGTCGTCGACCAGTGTTGCGTAGTCCGGGTAGCCCGGGGTGACCTTGATGCCGGCCGCCTTCGCGCTCTCCGAGATGACCTGGATCGCGATCATCCAGTCCGACCATCCGTTCGGGCACTGGATCGTGAGCGCGATGTCCGATCCGTCCTTGTTCTCGACGTACCCGTCCCCGTCCGTGTCCTTGTAGCCGGCGGCAGCGAGGATCGCCTTCGCCCGCGTGAGGTTGTACGAGAAGCCGAGCTTCGCGACGGCCTTCTTGTCGACCCACTTGCTCCAGATGGGGAGGAGCCCGGTCGGGCTCGCCTTGTCCACGAGGCCCTGGTAGGCCTTGTCGAGGATCTGGTTCATGTTGATCGAGAACGCCAGCGCACGGCGGAACTGCGGATCGTTCAGCGGCTTCTTCGTGGTGTTCGGGAAGAGCCACGTCGTGTTCGCTCCGAGGTGGTACGGGCCCTTCGGATAGAAGGTCTTGACGTTGCCCTTGATCGCCGACTTCGGGGCGAAGTTGTTGAAGAGGTCGATGTTCCCCGCGTTGAAGTTCGCGAGCGCGGCTGCGTTCGACGAGTTGTGAATGTCGACGACGTACCGCGGTGCGGGCTTGAGACCGAGCTGTTTCGTCGCCCACCAGTCGTTGCGGCGCTGCCAGACGAACGTCTGCGACGTCGAGCTCGCACCGGACTGGTACGTGTACGGGCCGGTCCCTACGACCTTCTTCGCATCCAGGTTGCCGGTCGTGAGTTCCGTCGTGCTGTATTTGCTGAAGATGTGCTGCGGAACGATCGCGACGTTGTAGCGATAGAAGTCGAACTGCTGGTATCCGGGCTTTCCGGCGAACGTGAAGACGACTGTCTTCCCGGCGACCCGAACGCTCCGTAGCCCGGTGGACGCCCAGAGCGCATTCTGCGGATGGGTTGCGACCTTCAGAAGGTCGAAGCTGTACTTCACGTCCTTCGGCGTCAGTGTCTTTCCGTCGCTGAACTTGACGCCCGAGCGGATCGTCATGACGTACTGGTTCTTCGTGCGCCAACTCCCGTTCGTGGCGAGCCACGGGATGAAGTTGCCCGTCAGCGGGTTGAACCGGAACGCCGTCTCGTACGCGAGCCCGACCGTCCCGGTCGAGTAGTCCCACGTCTTGGCGGGGTTCACATCACCGTACGGGGCCCACTGACTTCCGCTCATGTAGAAGGTCTGCGCGCGTGGGAGCGCGAACGCGGACCTGGAGCCTGCACCTACACCGCCCGCTGCCAGCAGCGACGTGGCGGCGGCGAGAGCAACGACGAGCGCGACGATGCTCGATGCCCTCCTCTTCCTTCGTGTTGCCATCCTGCTTCCTCCTTGAGTCCGTGTCTCACGACCGCGACTCCCCCGGCTCGAGATCTCTCTCGCCCGTCCGTTCGACGTCGACGGAGTCGCGTTGTTGGAATGCCCGCACTCAGGCCCGAGCATCCCTCCCTTCGCACGCACCGATCGCTCCCGGCACGGCTGGTCCTGCTGAGACGAAGCCGCAGAAGCGATGCGGGACGCCGAGAGCGCCGGCGAGAGCCCGCGATCCGTCATCGGATCCGTTCCACCTCAGCATCGAACGCGCGTAGTCCATCACTTATCCGGTTAAGTGTCAAGTGGTTCGATCGACGCGTAACGCGCCGAATGTGCTCAGCTCGCCGCGGTGAGGGGCAGTGGTGCGGTGCTGCCTCGGGTGGTGAGCTCGCCGCGCGTCGTCTCGATGTCGCCATCCGCTCGACCCTCGATCGCGTCGAAGAGATGTCTCGTCGCGGCGACGCCGTACGCGGCGATGTCCCGGGTGATGGCGGTGAGCGGCGGGTGGACGACCTGGCTGATCAACGAGTCGTCCCACCCGACGATGGACAGGTCGTCGGGGACCGTGAAACCCATCTGCTGGGCGACTCCGAGGCCCGTGACGGCGAGGAGGTCGCTGTCGAACACGATCGCGGTCGGTGGGGTGCGCGAGGAGAGGAGCTTGCGTGTCGCTCGTGCTCCCATTTCCGCGCTGTAGTCGGTCTCGACGACCTCCGCCTGGAGTCCCAGCTCGCGCGACGCGCTCCAGAAGCCCTCGCTGCGCTGCGTCGTATGTACGAAGTCCGGAACGCCTGTGACGTGTGCGATCCGGCGATGGCCGAGCGCGGCGAGGTACTGGACGGCTTCGACCACGACAGCGCGCTCGTCGTGCCAAACCGAAGGCAGGGAGCGGGTTTCCAGCGGCCCCCCCACCACGACGGCCGGCAGGCCGAGCCGCACGAGCTCGTCGATTCGCGGATCGTCGACTCGTAGGTCGACCATGAGCACGCCGTCGACGCGGTGCTCGCCCCACCAGCGACGGTAGACGGCGATCTCATCGCGTATGTCCTTCACGAGCTGGATCGTCAGCGCCACGGAACGTACGGCGAGCTCGGACTCGACACCGGACAGGAACTCCATGAAGAACGGCTCGAGCGCGAGAGTCCGCGCCGGGCGGGCGAGGACGAGCCCGCACGCGTCGGCGCGGGCAGCGGAGAGCGCACGGGCGGCGCGGTTCGGGTACCAGCCGAGCTCGTCGGCGATGGCGAGGATGCGCTCGCGGGTCCCGTCCGACACGCCGGGCCGCCCGTTCAGCGCATACGAGACCGCGCCCTTCGAGACGCCTGCGCGTTCGGCGATGTCCTTGATCGTCGCCCTGCTCGTTCGCTGTTCGGACACTCGCGCGCTCCCTCCTTTGCGCGGGACGATACACCGCGTATGATGCCTTGACCGGTTAAGTAAATATGGCTCCCCTCACCCACACACCGACGCGCGCCTTCCCGCCGGGCTTCACCTGGGGGGCTGCGACCGCTGCGTACCAGATCGAAGGTGCGACGGCGGAGGACGGGCGCGGCGAGAGCATCTGGGACCGCTTCGCGGCCCAGTCGGGCACGATCGTGGACGGACACGACGGTGGCGTCGCATGCGACTCGTACCACCGCTACCGCGAGGACGTCCGGTTGCTGCGCGAGCTCGGCCTCGACGCCTACCGCTTCTCGATCGCGTGGCCGCGAGTCGTCCCGGAGGGTCGGGGTCGCGTGAACCCCGCCGGTCTCGACTACTACGACCGGCTGGTCGACGAGCTCCTCGCGAACGGGATCGACCCCTACGTCACTCTCTACCACTGGGACCTGCCGCAAGCGCTCGAGGATCGCGGAGGCTGGCCGCAGCGTGAGGTCGTCGAAGCGTTCGTGGAGTACGCCGACGCCGTCTCGGCGCGCCTGGCGGATCGCGTCACCTGGTGGATCACGCACAACGAGCCCTGGGTCGCCGCCTGGCTCGGGTACGGAAAGGGAGAGCACGCGCCCGGACGTCGGAGCCAGGCGGACGCGCTCGCCGCCGCGCACCACCTCCTCCTCTCGCATGGCCTCGCCGCCGACGTGCTCCGCGCGAACGGCGCCGCGTCGGTCGGCATCACGCTCGACCTGATTCCGATGCAGGCGTTGACGTCCTCCGAGGCGGACGTCGCCGCTGCGCAGCGTGAGGACGGAACCAGGAACCGATGGTTTCTCGATCCGGTGCTCCGGGGCGCGTACCCGGAGGACGTCGTCGAGTTGTGGGAAGACGATCTTCCCGCAATCGCCGATGGCGATCTCTCCGCCATCGCACGCCCGCTCGACTTCCTCGGCGTGAACTACTACCGGCGTCACATCGTTCGGGCCGGGCAGAACGGCTCCCCGATCGTCGTCGAGCCGCCCGGAGCCGAGCGGACGTCGATGGGGTGGGAGGTGTACCCCGACGGTCTCCACGAGCTGCTCGTGTCACTCCACGCAAGCTACGAGCTGCCGCCCGTCCTCATCACGGAGAATGGCGCGGCGTTCGACGACGTCCGGCGCAACGGGACGGTGGACGATCCCGAGCGCACGTCCTACGTCGCTCGACACGTCGACGCGATCGCCCGTGCCGTCGAGGACGGTGTCCCGGTCGGCGGCTACTTCCTCTGGTCGCTGCTCGACAATTTCGAGTGGGCGCTGGGTTTCTCGAAGCGCTTCGGGATCGTCTACGTGGACTTCGAGACCCTGGAGCGCGTCCCGAAAGGGAGCTACGCGTGGTACAGGGACTTCATCGCGGCCCAGCGGGCGACGTGAAGTTGGCTAGGAGCCACCGGTCGGGCTCCGGTCGTCGCCCTGTTCCAACGGCGTCGGTTGCCCGCCCGCCCCCAGCGTCGTGAAGCGCTCGAAGAAGCCGGAGAACAAGGCGAGAATCCCGTAGTAGGCAAGCTTCTCGTCACTGGTCGGCTCATCAGTCTGGAGAATCCCGCTCGCGAGCAGCAGAAACGCAGCGACCCCGAATAGTGCGCCGACGAACGGTCGGTAGACGCCGATCCAGCGCACGTTCTTCCGACCGAGCTCGTGCTTCCGCGTGAACTTCCTCCCGAGCGAGGCCATGCGGGTCAATACGCTGAGGACGGCTCCGATGGCGCCAGCCATCACGCAGGTGGCAAACAGCTTTAGGTGCTCCCCATCGGTGCTCGCGCTCTCGATCACGGTCACGCCCCACATCAGCGCGACGGTCAGTCCGGTGAGCGCGACGAGTGCAGCCAGGCCCAGCACCATTCCCCAAAAGCTCAGGATCCGCGCCTGTCCGTCACCCATCAGCTCGTAGAAGCGCTCGATCCGGGCGAGCTCGGCCCGCTGAGACTTGACGAATGCCTTGCACTCCTGCCGCCGAGCTGCCTGCGCACCTCTTTCTTCAGCCGTGACGGGCCGCTGCGAGCTGGCTAGCCGCGCGTGTGGAGCCGCCCGTCGAAACCACTCCCGGTCGACGTGGCCCAACAGGTGGCTCGCGGCGGCGGTGATTCTGCGAAGCGCAATCAGCTCGCTGGGACCACGCAGGATCTCTTCGACCCGTATTGCGAGCGTCTCGCACTCGTCGAGGGCGGCGGCGATTTCTGGCTCGTCCCGCGTAGCCCAGTCGGTCGCCCGATGGAACCGAGGGATCGTCTCATCAGAGCGCCAACGCAGGGGTCTCCGCCCCAGCGTCAACGCGACTGCCGAGGCGTCACGCACCGACCAGTACGCACTGTCGATGCTGCCGTATCGGGCCTCGAATTGCCGCAATCTCAGCCGAAACAGTTGCTCGCTCTCCTGACATGACTCCAGCTTTCGACGTTCCACCTTGTCGAGCTCCAGCTCCCAGACTCGGTGCGCGCGGACGAGATCGGAGAACGTCACGGGCCCGGACCCGGGCTCGGGCTCGGGCTGGACGGACTCGTCCGTGCTCGAGTCTCGGCTGACGCGGCCGAGCACGCGCCACCGTCCGCGTCCCCCGTTCTGCAGCGACCGGACGTCCTTCTCTACTCTCGCCGCTTCCTGCGGTTCGGTCGGCCGATCGATCCCCGGCGCAGGTCCTGAAGTCATGACGACCTCCCATCTGGCCCGCGCCGCATTACGGGCAATGCGCTCGCAGGATAGGCGATGCTCCGTCGTGTCTTCAAGTGCCTGTTCGCACAACTTGCGCTGTGGAGGGACGTATCCGGTCCTGGCCCGCGCATAGGATCGGCGCCAGTGCGCCTATCTCTCCTCCTTTCTGGCGCCGCACTTCTCGCACTCGCGGGCGGCGCCGCGCCCGCGACTCCGGCCGACGGACAGCGCGCGCCGGAGGACGTGCGCTCGATCAGCTACTACCCCGCGCGGGGCGGCTGGACCTTGATGTGGACCCGATTCGACGCCGAGGCGATCGACCGCGACCTGGCCCGCGTCGCGTGGCTCCGCGCGAACACGGTCCGCGTGATCGTCCCCGCTCGCGTGTTCGGCTACCCACAGCCGGACCCCGGGATGGGCGCACGGCTCGAACGCGTCGTCGACGTTGCCGCGCGCCACGGATTGCGGGTGCAGCTGACGCTGTTCGACTGGTGGCACGACTACGGCGACATCAGCGGCTCCCGCCGCTGGGCAACGGCGCTGCTCGCCCAGTACGCCGACGACGAGCGGATTGCGTTCGTGGAGCTGAAGAACGAGCTTCGGCCGCAGGACGAGGGCGCGGGCGACTGGGCCGCGGCGCTGATCCCGTACGTGCGGGAGCTGACGAGGAGGCCCGTCACGATCTCCGTGCCTGCACTCGACGCTGCCCGCGACCTGCGGCTGCTCCACTCCGCGCTCGGCGCTGCCCAGCCCGACTTCTACTCTGCGCACTTCTACTGGCGGCCCGAGCTCGCCGCGGAGCACTTGCGCGCGGCGATGGCGGCTGTCGCTCCGTTTCCTCTCCGCGTGGGCGAGACCGGCTACTCGACGGCGATTCCGTACGACGTGGTCCCCGGCGTGCCCGCGTCAGCCTCTGCGCGTGAGGCGGAGCAGGCTTACTACCTGCGATCGCTAGCAAACGTGACGCGCCGGCTCGGCTTGCCCCCGATCGCGCCGTGGGTTCTGTCCGACTTCGCCCCGGACGCCATTCCGCCGGACGACCCGGGCCTCGACGGCAACGGGCGCGAGTACCGCTTCGGCCTCTTCCGCGTCTCGGGCGAGGCGAAGCCCGCAGCCGCAGCGGTGCGGACGATCTTCTCCGGCGGCCGGTCGGATGGGTTCAACAACGGTTTCGAGCAGGCCGTCCGAGACGAACGTGGGCGTGCCCTTCCGGCCCTCTGGCGGATCCGGCCGGCGCCCGGCGCAACCTTCACGCGCGATGTAGGAATGGCGCGGACGGGCCGCGCTTCCGCCCGGATCGACGGTGCGGCCGCCGGAACGGGGCCTGACGCCGCCTTCGCGATCGCCCCGTCCGATCCGGGGGTGCGGCCGGGTGACCGCTCTACCGTGACCGCGTTCGCGCGCGCAGGCTCACGCTGCGGCCACGTGAGCATCGCGTTGCGCTGGTTCGCGGGCGACGGACGCGTCGTCGGTCGGGCGCAGTCGGCGTCGCTCCGCTGCGGCATCCCTGGCTGGAAGCGCCTGCAGGCGAGCGGGACTGCGCCGGCCGACGCCGCCTACGTCGGCATCTATCTGCGCGCAGCACGCACCGTCGGCCCAGCCTGGTACGACGACGTCGCCTACTCCTGCGTGCGCCGAGTCGGCGGCCCGTAAGCGGTAGCCCGGAGACGAAACCCGATCTGCGCCTGGGTTCGAATGCTACCCGGGCCTACCTTTTGGGAGTCACGGCCTGCGGCACCGACTCACGACATCGTGCAACAGTGTCTCGGTTGGAGGATCGAGGAGGTTGAGGATGGAAGCTCGCCCCGCCTACCCGGTTCGGATCGAAGGTCTTCTGGATCCGCAACTGAGCCGCTGGCTCTGGGTCGTGAAGTGGCTACTGGCGATACCGCACTACATCGTGCTCTTCTTCCTCTGGATCGCCTTCGTCGTGCTGACGATCGTCGCCTTCTTCGCGATCCTGTTCACCGGTCGCTACCCGCGGGGCATCTTCGACTTCAACCTCGGGGTGCTGCGCTGGACCTGGCGCGTCTCCTACTACTCGTACGGCGCGCTGGGCACTGACCGCTATCCGCCGTTCACGCTCGACGAGGTACCCGACTATCCGGCGACACTCGACGTCGCCTACCCGGAACGACTCTCGCGGGGCCTCGTGCTCGTGAAGTGGTGGCTGCTCGCGATCCCGCAGTACATCCTGGTCGGGATCTTCGTCGGCGGCTCCGGCTCTGCTGCAGGCAGAGCCCAGGACTGGGGCGGATGGCACTGGTGGTACGAAGGCGGGCTCATCTTGACCCTCGTGCTCTTCGCAGGAGTGGCGCTCCTCTTCATGGCGCGGTATCCGCGCGGGCTCTTCGACTTCGTCCTCGGCCTCGATCGCTGGGTGGTGCGGGTTGTGGCGTATGCAGGTCTGATGACGGACGCCTACCCGCCGTTCCGGCTTGACCAGGGTGGGAGTGATCCAGCAGGAGCCGCGTCCGTAGAACCGGATGCGTCCGCGGCGGTCGCGACTCCGGGAGAACCGGTCCCGGCCGTTGCGGAGGCGACGGCCGCGATGCGTCAGCGAGGCGGAGCAGGACGCGTCGTCCTCATTCTGGTCGGAGTCATCACGGCGCTGCTCTCGCTGGCGTTGCTCGCCGGCGGTACGACTCTCGTCGTGGTCGATCAAACGCAGCGCGACGAGGACGGGTTCCTCATGTCCCCGAGCGAGGACTTCTCGACCGCGACGTACGCAATCGTCTCCGACAGTGTCGACGTGGACTTCGGCGGCTCGGAGAGTGCCGCGCAGGCCATCCTCGGCGATGTTCGCATCCGCAGCGAGAGCTCTCGCGACGTCTTCGTCGGCATCGCCCGGGACACGGACGTCGACGAGTACCTGAGCGGCGTCGAGCGCTCCGTCGTGACGGACATCGGGAAGAACCCGGATTACTCGCACCGTCCGGGCGACGCGCCGACCGCCCCTCCCGAAGGCCAGGACTTCTGGGTAGCGTCCACCAGCGCGTCCGGCGAGCAGACGCTCGAATGGGAGCCGGAGGACGGGAGCTGGAGCGCAGTCGTCATGAACTCCGACGGATCCCGAGGAGTCGCGTCCGAGCTGAGTATCGGAGCCGAGCTCGATGCGGCGCTCTGGGTCGGCATCGTATTGCTCGTGGTGGGTGCTCTGCTCGCCGCCCTCGCGGCGCTCGCGATCACAGCCGGCGCTCGCCGGCGGCGTGCAACCCCAAGCGACGTCGGCTGACGCTCCGTGGCGCCCCGGTCGGTCCGCCTGTCCAGTCCGGAACGCGTCCTGTTCCCGGACGAAGGGATCACGAAGGAGGACGTGTTCGAGTACTACCGCGCGATCGCGCCGGTGCTCGTCCCGCACCTGCGCAACCGGCCGTTCACCATGAAGCGCTCGCCTTACGGAGTGGGCGGGGAGGCGTACTTCCAGAAGCAGGCGCCTAAAGGGATGCCCGCCTGGATCCCGACGCGCACCTTCCGCACCCACCCGCGCGAGGGCGGGTCGCGGCTCGTCGACTTCCCACTCGTCAACTCGCCGGAGGCGGTGCTGTGGATGGTGCAGATGAACTGCATCGACATGAACGCCTGGTACTCGCGCGTCGACAAGCCGGAGCGCCCGGACTTCGTGCTCTTCGATCTCGACCCGCCCGACAATGGCTTCGCGCTCGCGATCCGCGTCGCTCATTTGATCCGCGAGGAGCTCGAGCGGCTCGATCTCGAGTCCTACGTCAAGACGAGCGGCGCCGACGGGATTCACGTGCTCGTCCCGATCGCGCGCCGAGCGACCTTCGAGCAGACCTACGCCTTCGCGGAGCGCGTGGCGCGCGGACTCGAGGAGCGGCATCCAGGGCTGGCCACGACCGAATGGCTGAAGCGCAAGCGCGAGGGCGTGCTCGTCGACCATCGTCAGAACGCGCGGGGGAAGACGATCGCGTCGGTGTACTCGGTGCGGCCGAAGCCGGGCGCGCCGGTGTCGACGCCGCTTCGCTGGGACGAGCTGACGGAGGACGTGACGCCGCGCCGGTTCGGGATGCGCGAGGCGCTCGAGCGGGTCGAACGGCACGGCGACCTCTTCGAGGCCGTGCTCGCGGGCGGCCAGGCACTCGGACGTGCCCTCAAGAAGCTGCCCTAGTCCGGGCCGGCGGTGCTCGACGAGATTGGTGGCTCCGCGGCCCTCCGGCGCGGTCGGCGCGATCCTCGGAGACTCCTCCCTGTTCTGGATCGGGCGTGCGGCGTCACCCTCGTTCAAGGCGCCGGCGAGCTCGCCGTGGAGCCGTGACGTCGACTCCCGCGCCCGCCTGCTCCACGCTCCCGGGCCTCCGCGACCGCTGTGAGAGCGCCCGGGAAGCCGTAGCCTGCAGGGATGCGGGAAGTCGAGACTGACTACCTCGTCGTCGGAGCCGGTGCGTCGGGGATGGCCTTCACCGACACGCTGGTCGCGCACACCGACGCCGAGGTCGTGCTGGTCGACCGGCGGCATCGGCCGGGGGGTCACTGGCTGGACGCCTATCCGTTCGTGCGCCTCCATCAGCCCTCCGCCTACTACGGCGTCGAGTCGCGGCCGCTCGGGAACGACCGCATCGACGAGCACGGGCCGAACGCTGGCTTCTACGAGCGTGCGAGTGCGCCCGAGATCTGCGACTACTACTCACGTGTGCTCGACGAGCACCTGCTGCCGACGGGCAGGGTGCGGTTCGTCGGCACGAGCGAGTACCGCGGGAACGGGGCTGGCCACCTCGTCGTCTCGCTGCTCGACGGCTCCGAGATCCTTGTGAAGCCGCGGCGCAAGGTCGTCGACGCGACCTATGTCCAGTCCGAGATCCCGTCGCGTCACGTTCCCGGATTCACGGTCGAACCGGGCGTCACGCTCGTCCCGCCCACCGACCTCGTCGACCTCGCCGAGCCTGCGGACCACTTCACGGTGATCGGGGCGGGAAAGACGGGGATGGACACTTGCGTATGGCTGCTCGAGGCGGGAGTCGACCCCGACCGCATCCGCTGGATCCGGGCTCGCGATCCGTGGCAGTACGACCGGAACTTCATGCAGCCGCTCGACTTGGTCGGTTCGGTCATGCGGCTCCGGGCGCGCTGGGTCGAGACGGCTGCCGCGGCCGAAGACGGACGCGACTTCGCGCGACGCCTCGAGGACGCTGGGGTGTTCGTGCGGATCGACCCCTCGGTCGAGCCGCTGGCCTTTCGCAGCGCCACCGTCAGCCCACGCGAGATCGACGCTCTGCGCACGATCGAGCACGTCGTGCGGGCGCGGCGGGTGCGGAGCATCGGCCGGACAACGGTCACGACCGATGCGGGCGATCTCCCCGGCCGCCCGCGCGAGGTCTACGTCGACTGCACGGCCGCGGGCCTTCGTCCCACGGTTGCGCGACCGGTGTTCGAGCCGGGCCGCATCACGATCCAGTACGTGAGCACCGGCCTCATCCCGTGGTGCGCCGCCACGATCGCGGTGGTCGAGTCGACCGGCCGCGACGACGAGGAAAAGAACCGGCTTTGCCCGCCCGTCGTCTTCTCGGGCGACGCGGCTGATCTGGTGCGGTTCGCCTACAGCGCGATGCAGGGCCAGGTCGCGCGGGCCGGCGACGAGGTAGTCGGACCGTGGAGTGCCGCGTCGAGGCTGAACCCCGCCCAAGCTGCGCTCGAGCACATCGACGACCCGGACGTCGCCGAGTCGCTGGCATTCACGAAGGAACACATTCAGGCCGCTCTAGAGAACCTCGAGAGCGTGGTGGCCGTGGAGACCCGCAACTAGGACATGCTCAAGGGACATTCCCGCACACTCGGGCACATTGCGGTCCTTAGTTCGCGGGGGCTCGACCCGCTCAGCTCGGGCCGTAGCTTCCTCCACGCGCCGAGCACGGAGCGCGACTAGGTCGAAGCTCTGCCCGACGGCGGTACACAGAAGTGAGCGGCCACCCGGATCCAGAAGACGGCGACGGCCGCCGGTAGGCGACCGTCAAGCCGTGTCCGTCGCACGCTCCGTGGAGCGTGGTCAGTCCCGGGAGTCTACTCGGGAGAATGAGCTCGGAGCCATGTCCGGCTGAAACCAAGTCCTTCGTTGTCCTCGGTGACGACCCGCCCCGGTTCGAGTCCGGGCGTCGGCTTCGTCTCGAGTGCTACCGGAGTATGTCGATCGGCGTCCCGGGCGGAGCCAGCGATCGGAGCCGCTGCGCGACTTGGTTGCTCACACGGACGCAGCCGTGCGAGGCCGCCTGGCCGAGCAGGTCCAGCCGGCTCGGTGGATCCTTGATCCGCCGCCGTGCCAGTCGGTAGGCTCGAGTACGCGCTCGTCGCGAGCGCGAAGGGTCCATAGAAAGGGTCGTCGGGGACGAAGCTCTGGGTCACGTAGAAGCTGCGTCCGAGCGGCGTCGGCGCGTTCGGCGTCCCCACAGCGACGACGCCGCGGAGGAGCACCTTGCGGTCGGCGATTCGCCGCACCTCGATCGTGCGCGCTTGCCGCGCCTGACGGTGATGCGGTTCTGCGCGGGACGCGCGTTCATGCGGTCGGCGCGGATCCAGCCGCGCTGCCCGTTCGGCCTGCCCGGGAGACTGAGCCTGTACCAGAGGCGCCCGTCGCGGCCGAACCGACCCTCGATCGCGAGCAGCGTCTGGAGCTGGAGATCGGGACGGAGCTGGCGGAGCGTCCGCACGACCCTCGACGACAGGCTCGGCCGCGCGTACACCCGGGCGGCGGGCACGACCAGCTCGCCGGATGCGGGGAAGCGCTTCGGAATCTCGGCCGTGGACGACGCTGACGCCGTGACCAGCCCGACTGCCGAGACGAGTGCTACGAGTGAGGCGAGGCGGGCGATGCGTCCGACCATGGCTCGAGCAACAGGATAGTCCCGGCAAACAACCCCACGGTCGCCGCCTTGACCCGTCTGCGGACGATGCGTCAAGCTGGCAGCGACACGACCAGCGGCAGTTTCGAGGATACGTACCGGTCGATGCGGCAGTCCGGGGAAAGGTGACGCATCAGTGGCGAGAGCCAGCTCGGTCACCCAAGTCGCCTCGCTTCTTGATCGGCGCTCGGCGCGGTTCGGGATCGCCGCGGTGCTGACGTCCGTCGCGCTCGCCCAGGTCGGTGCCGCACCGGCCGGGCTCACGTCATCTCGACCGCCCGTTAGCAATCCCGACCTGCAGGTGAGGTGCGGGCTGAACACGATCCTGGTCCTCGATGCCTCGGGCTCGGTGGAACGCGCCGGCGCCGATACCGGACGTCCGCAAGGGCGCCCGGGCGTTCATCGTCGCCTGAACGGCGGGCTCGAACTCGGTCGCCAATTCGGCACAAGGCAAAGACCATGTCGGCTACCGCGAGGTCACCGACGCCACCGACGACGCGCTCCTCCCGTACGCCGACAGCTGGCTGCCGCACACTCCGAGCGGGCCCCGCCACGAACTGGGACGACGCGTTCGTCAAGACGATGCGGCGTCATCGACGGGAATGCTGTCGCCGCGCGACGAACCTCGTGCTCTTCGTGACGGACGGCGATCCGACGATCTGGAACAAGAATCACACCCATGGCAGCGGGGCGCTCGAGGCGGATGGCAGACACTGAGGGCACAGGACTCGTAACCGACGCCAACAGTCAGCCGCAAGGCGTGTCGAACGCGATCGACCACGCGAATGTCATCCGGAGCGCGGGCAAGCACATCTTCGTGGTCGCCGTCGGCCAGGGATTCGCCCAGCCGTGCTCAAAGACGCGTATCGAACAGATCTCGGGACCCGACGCGCTCGGACCCGCGGGGTTCGCGAGCGGGACGGCCGACCACTCGTTCATCGGCTTCGATGTGCTCGCTGCGGCACTCCGGAAGCTGGCGACGGACTTCTGCGCGTCCGTCAGTGAAGATCACCAAGCAGGTCGACGCTGACGGGGACGGGTTCGAGCCCGGCGACCAGCTGGACGTTTGCCGGGAACGTGACGGTGAGCGCCGGGAGCTATGCGTGGCGCAGCCCGACGGAGGGTGGGTCGGGCGAGCGCACCGCGACGACTGCGCCTCGGGAACCCGAGCGTCGTCTTCGACTGGCTCCCGTCGAACGCACAGGCGACGTCGACCTTCACCTTCCGCGAGGAGAACATCAAGCCCGGTTACCGGTTCGAGAGTGCCACCTGCTCGGGGAGCGGACGTTCGACCGTCTCCCCGCGACGATCGAGGTCGGAGCGAACGGCTCGGCCGAGTGCACCGTGAAGAACGTGCGCCAGCCGGGGGTCAATCTCTGCCATGCGACGGACAACCCGGACAACCCCTACGAACCGGTGTACATGTACCTCGAGGACGGGCAGCTCAAGCCCGTCCGACCACCGGGATCACACGGGCGACATCATTCCCTCGTTCACGTCTCGGGCAGTTCACGTTCCAGGGACGGAACTGGGGGAGCGAGGCAGCGCAGATCGTGCTCCAGGCCGGCTGCATGGTGCCGGAGGAGTTCCCGCGAGGTCACGCCGACCGTCCGCTGCGTGGAACGGTTCGGCGACGACAAGCTCAGGGCGCACTTCGGCTACGTGAACAGCGGCCTCCTGCCCCCGACCCTCGCCCCCGGCGCACCGTGGAACTCCTTCTCGCCCGAGCCCGCCGACCGCGGCCAAGGCGCGCGTCTTCGCGCCGGGCGACGCACCCCGACACCGTCCAGGTCGAGTTCATCCAGGGCGTGAGCTCGATCCGGTGGACCCTCGGGACGACGACCGTCGCCGCGTCGCGAACGCGAGCGTGACGCGCCGTTGCAAGGCGTCGATCACCGTCGTCAAGAAGCTGAACGCCCCGAGCGGGCGCTTCGATCTCCGGATCGACGGCGAGATCGCCGCGACGCGCGAACGTCGGCGACGAAGGGACCAGGGCACCGGTGTGCCGTACCGCGGCGCCCGGCGGTACGTCCCATCGGTCGACGAGACGCCGTGGGCGGACGCAGTTCGCGAGGTACGAGAAGTCGATCCACTGCGTCTGGGAGAACCGGCCGAACGAGAAGGGCAAGAACCACGGCCACTCGCTCTCGATCAGGTCCAGCGACGGCGACGCGGTCGTGTGCACGATCGTCAATGAGTGGAAGGTCCCGACCGGTGATCCCGATCGCCGAGTGCGTCCAGCCCATCGATCCTGCGAACGACCGGTACAGGGCCTCGCTTCGGCTGGAACAACCGGAACGCGTACCCAGTCGACATCGAGGATGGGCCGCAGAACCGCTTCGTTCCGGGGATGCCCGACGACAACAAGCAGCCGACCGACTTCGCGGAGGGGCGCCACCGCAGGGTCTTCGACGTCGACGTTCACCGGCGCGGGATCACGTGGACAGCTCGACGGGGACACGGCGAGGGCGACGCCGGACGACAAGCTCTGCGAGCCGCTCCCGACCCTGATCGTGAAGAAGGTCGTGGTCGGCTCGGACAAGCCGGCCAGCGACTTTAGCTTCACCGTCAACGCGCAAACGACCCGTTCGAGCGGCGGCGAGAACTCGGTTTCGCTTCCTCCCGGGAGCTACGACGTCACCGAGCCGCCCGTCGGCGGGTTCACGACCACGACCGACGGCTGCACCGGAGTCGTGCTCGCGACGCCGCAGGACCCCGTCCCGGTCTGCACCATCACCAACACCGCAGCTGGGCCGACACCGCCAGCGCCCACGCCTCCGACCCCGCCGACGCCTCCGCCACCGCCGCCGACGCCTCCGACCCCGCCGCCGACCCCGCCCAGGCCTCCCCGACCGGTCGTAGACATCGCGGTGACCAAGGCGGCGGACCCGACGACGGTGTCCATCGACGGCAGGATCACTTGGGTCATCCGGGTGCGGAACCTCTCGTCGACACCGGCTGAGGATGTCGCCGCATTCAAGCTCGAGAGCCTGCTGTCGCGGCACCTCGAGCTGATCTCGGTCAGGACGACTCCGGCACGTGCGACCCGACCGGCTGCCGCTCGGGACGCTCCCGGCGCGCGGGTCGGCGACGATCACGGTGGTGACCAAGGCGGTCGAAACCGGCGTCGCGGTGAACACCGTCCGCGTCAGCACCACGTCCCGGAGACGAGGCTCTCGAACAACACCGCCTCCGCCCTCGCCAGGATCATCGGTCCGGTGCGGCCGGCCCTCGACGTCGTGTGCAGCTACGTCACGGTGCGCCCGAGCAGCATCATCACGAGGCGCACGTCCATCGTCCTCGCTCGAGCCCTCACCCGGCGAGGTCAACCAGTCAGGGGGCTGGCGCTGGAGGCGAGGGGCTCCGGTATCGCGCGTCGTGCGAAGACGGATGCGAGCGGGATCGCCCGCTTCGTGATCACCCCCGAACAGCAGGGGAATCTCCGCATCAGTCCCCCCGGACGGACCCTCGCGTCAGTTGCCAGACGCTCGTGCGCAGTCGGGATCGGCGTCCTGGGTGCGAGGACTCCGCTGCCGTCGCTCACCGGCTGGCCATAACGCTAGGCGCGAGCAGCCAGGTCGTACAGGACACGATCGGGTCAACTCCCGACGGCCGAGCAATAGACCCATTCGTGTCCTATCGGGCGAGGCGACGAGACGGCAGGCTGACGGGATGAATACGACGAAGCTGATTGCTCAATGGAGCATGGGCGAAGCTCCCTATGACTTCGCCGGCCGCTTCCAAGCGACCGATGACATTGGCGCGGTGATCGCAGACAACGAGCCAACGCCCGAGCCAACGGCGGCCGCAGGCTCGTTCTTGATCAAGGGATCGGACGAGGACGGCTGGCAGGCACTCGAGGAGGCCAAGGCGGGCACGTCTGAGTGACGCGTCGGTCGCGATGCAGTTCGAGCTGACACGGCGCACAGCCAGGATCTCCAGCGAGTGCCTCGCTGCCGACCTCGTCGAGCGCCTGGAGGTCGCCTAACGCGAGCGTACACATGGTCGATGCGGCGCAAGAGGATCAGCGCACAAGGGAACGAAGCCGACGCTGCCGGGCCGACTTGCGTCCTCCGCCGTCCCCTCTCCCCTGAGGAGGAGTCACGCGGTCGGCTCGGCTTCGGATTGTGCGGACGGGACGGTGAGCGACCGCATAGTCACCGCCAATGAAGCGACTGACCCGACGCCGACCTGGGTATGTACGTATAGAGGCAAGGGGAGACATGACGCGCACAGAGGTGAACTGCGGAGGGGACGTGAGTGTGCGCGTTCGCCGTCGCAGACGTATGTGCTGATGGGTTGGTGCTCCATGGCACCACGCCTCAGCCTCATGCGCCGGCGTTTGATGCCGGTCGTCGTGCTGCTAGGTGCCGGCCTGGTCGGCGCCACTGTCGCCTCCGCTGCGGTCGAACGCATCGCGCTTACGTCCACCGTCACGGCCGGTAGGAGCGCGAAACTAACGGTTAGCGTCTCGCCCAAGGCACGCTGCACCCTCAGGGTCACGGCGAAGTACAGAAACAGCGTTCCTCGGGCCCAAGAACTAGGGCCGAAGACCGGTGGACGGGTCACGTGGCGCTGGCGCATTGGCCCGAACGTGGAGCCCGGTCGTTTGCCCGTGATCGTGAGGTGTGGCGAATCAGGCACGCTGAAAACCAGCATCACGATCGTCGCCGCGGAGCCGCCGATGTCTGTTCGCGAAGCAGCCGACATCGTGTGCGGCCAAGAGCTCGCCAAAGCGCAAGCGACCGGTTATCGCGCCGTGAGGAGCGTGATCCTGACAGCGAGGCCGCTTACCCGTCCGCACCGCTGTAGCTACTTCGGATCGGACGGACACAACTACTACCTCCGCGTGTCGCTACAGGCCCCGTGCAGGTTCACGGTGCGTGTGCAGGAGGCGTGGTCTGACGGTCGCCCGATGGCCCAGCGCTCGTACATCGCGACGTGCTCGTCACTCCGTGGGTAACGCCTAGTTAGACCCGCGCCGCCTCGGGCTCGCGCTCCTCGATCCGCAGGTAGCTCGCGAGCCCAACAGAGCGCGGTGTCAGCTCGCCGGACGCTTTAGAGACGCTAGAGCATGGGTTCCGATGACCTGCACGACGGTGACCAGTTCCCATCCCTCCGTGCCCAACGTAGTGAGCGTGTCGGCGATGTCCTGCGGCTCGGGGTGCGTGTCAACCCGCTTGACCTCGTATTCCCATCTCTGCATCGCTGCTACCTCCTGTTGTCCGAGCTCACTCGCGTCCGCCTCGAGCTCACGCTCGTCGATCAGCACGTAGCTCGCGTTCGCTGACAGACCTGTTCGCGGTCCGTCGGCCATCCGCGGTCGAGATTGGGATGTCGCGTTCAGGAAGCACGGCGAGGTCTTGACCCGATCAGCGCGAGGCTCCTACGTCGCGGCTTGTGAAACGACCTCGGCGGCTCGCTCGATCGAGAGAACGTCCGTGTTGAGGACGAGGTCGTAGTGCGTCGGCAACTCCTCGTCGACGCGGTAGAAGCGTCTCAGATAGTCGCTCCGGCCGGCGTCCGAATCCTTCAGGGCACGTACAGCCCGAGCCTCATCGACCCCCTCGGCTCTGCGGATGCGGGCTACGCGAGTCTGGGGCGAGGCAGTTACGAGGACGCGGAGTGCCTCCGGCCCTGGTGTGACGGCGTACGAGGCAGCGTGCGCAACGATCACGGCGTCGCCTCGGCCCGCCGCCTGCTCGATCGTCTCCCGGATCAATGCGCGGACATCGTCGCTGCTCAGCACCTCACCGGTCCGAACCGGAAGGCTGGGCCCGAGCTCGCTGCTGCCAAGAGATATCGCATCGAGCACGCGGGCGACAAGCGACTTCCGTCGCTCTTCATCCGCGACATCGTCGGGGCGGATGCCTCCTTCTGCTGCCACACGAGCGACAATCTCGTCGTCCAGGTAGGAGAAACCAAGGCGCCCGGCAACGAGTCGTCCGACCTCTTCACCTCCCGCGCCCGTTGCATGCGAGATGCACACGACTCTGCAAGCCACGCGCTCGACGCTACGAGCCGGGGACGATGGCGTCAAGCGCTGGTCGATTGTGTCGCGCTTCACTGCCGCGAGGGCTCGCCGAACGCAGTTGTCACTGGGACCCGACTGCTGCGCGCTCGAGCTAGATGTCGATGCTCAGCTTGCGGAGCTCGACGATCGCGGCGCGCCGCCACCGGGTCGTGTCGGGTGAGAACGGCAGCATGAACGGCATGCCGTTGGCTTTTCGAAGCGGCTTTCCGTCGCGCAGCACGCGATAGTGGCCTGGCGTCGACTCGACCGTGAGCCCGACTGCTTCGAGCCGTCGGATGAATTCACGGACGTCCTTCCGCATCCATCACACTCTGACGCGAAGTGACGCTAGCCGCGAGCGTTGGCGCGCGTCACTCGCAACGAGCCAAGAGCAGCCTCAGCTGCTCTGAGCAGCGCAAGGAGAAGGGGGTGGAACCGGGCACCACGAATCCTGAAAGTTGATGTATGCAGGCTTGGGGTTGCGCCCCGAGAAGCACCCGCCCCCTCTGCGATAGCAGCGGAGTTTCAACTGCCAGCCATTGAAAGCGAAGTGACGCTGGCGAGGGAGGACGTCCACACCCAGGTGCACACCCGCGCGATAGAAAGTGCCTATTTGCAGGCATGTTGGAGTCCGCCCGGACGCGAACGGGGATCGTGCCGCACACAAAGGGAGCGCCTCTATCGTTGGGGTGCTCGCCGTCATTTCCATAGAGACAAGGTGAGGAAGGAGGGAATGGCATGCATGCCAAGACATTCGTGCCGGTTCCCTCGCGAAGTGTCTGGCTCGCCTAACGCACAAGGAGTCTCATGACTCAAGCAAGTGACGGACTGACCATCCGCCCGATCACCGGGCCCGACGAGCTTGACCTGTTCTGTCGCATCCCGTACGTGCTCAATGCGGAGCTGGTGGGTGACCTGCAAGCTAGCCGCAGAAGGCCGGAGTGGCTGTGGGTGGCCATGCACGGTGACCGCCTGGTGGGCAGGGTCGCATGGTGGGCGACCGAGGCGGGCCGGGACCCGTACACGATGGACATTTTCGACAGCGAAGACGTCGATACCGGTGTGCAGCTGCTCAAGGCGGCGATGGCGGGCATGCCCAAGACGCAGTACATCCGCTTCGTGCCGCCTGGCTGGCGCGAGTCGCCGGCGCCATGGCTGGAAGCACTGGAGCAGACCGGAGCCCGGCTGTTCGTGGAGCGGCTGCGTCTACAGTGGACACCCGGCACGCCGATCCCTGAGCCCAGCGGGCGATTGCGGTTCCGGCCGGTGGGCGGGCGGGCGGAGCTCATCGATCTGCTGACCCGCGCGCTTGACGGGACGCTCGACGCGCACAGTCGCAGCGATCTGGCGGACAAGACGCCCGAGCAGGTCGCAGCGGCGCAGTATGACGAGGAGTTCCCGGGCTACAAAGGCCCGCGCGAGTGGTGGCGGATCGCGACGACGCCGGATGGCGAGCCGGTCGGATTCGTGATCCCATCGCGCAACGCGTACAACCCGATTATCGCGTACATCGGGGTCGTGCCGGAGCATCGCGGCCAGGGCTACGTCGGCGAGATCCTCGCCGAGGGCACGCGGATCCTTGCCGCACATGGTGTCCCGCGTATCCGTGCCGCCACTGACGTCGGCAACGTGCCGATGGCGCGGGCGTTAGCGCGGCTCGGTTACGCCACGCTGGAGCATCAGTTAGACATGAAGTGGGGCTAACGGGACGCGACCCCGCACTGCCTCTCGAGTGTCCGCTTGCCGAACGCACAACGCGTCGGACCGCATCGACGGTTGGCTCGGCGCACACAAAGTGGCTATGGACATCGGTCTAGGACCCTCGATGATCACAGCCGTAATCCTCAAGTCCACGGCCGGCGCCGAGATCGTTCTGGATGGCCGCTCGGACCACGGCGAACTTGTCGCTCGGAATCCCGAAAAACCGATGTGTGCAGGCTGCGGGTTCTGCGGGTGGAGCCGCCGGCGGGTGCCGCAGTCCCCGCGCTGCGCTGTTCTCGGACGCACCTAGACTCCTGTCGTCAGCTGGCCAAGTCGGTGAACGGAGGGCGCATGAGCGAGTATGCGATCCGACAACTCGACGCATCCACGTGGGACGTCTTCGCCGAGCTCGTCGAGCGCAACAACGGGATTTACGGGGGCTGCTGGTGCATCGGCTACCACCCCGAGTGCGGACAGAAGGGCATAAGCCATCGTGCGGTCAAGGAGGATCGCGTGCGCACGGGGCGTGCCCATGCCGCGCTCGTCCTGGACGAGGACGGTGCCGCACAGGGCTGGTGTCAGTACGGCAGCCCCGAGGAGCTTTCGAACATCAAGCACAAGCGCGAGTACGACAAGGACGCTCCACCACGGCCGGATTGGCGGATCACCTGCATCTTCGTCGACAAGAGGCATCGCGGCCAAGGCATCGCCCGGGCAGGCCTGGAGGGGGCGCTCGACCAGATCGCCCGTCTCGGCGGCGGCCTCGTAGAGGCCATCCCCGAGGTGACGGCCGGTCGCGAGGCACAGGGCCGCTTCCTCTTCAGCGCGACGGTCGAGCTCTTCGAGCAGTACGGGTTCACCCGGGGACGCCGCGTCGGCAAGCACGCCTGGATCGTGAGCAGGGCGGTCGAGCCCGTTTGAGCATCCGGGTACGTCGGCCTCGGGCGGCGCTGGCTCCTGGCCCCGACGCGGTACTCTGGCTCGGCCCGATGGAGAGCAGTCCGGACAAGCACCTCGCTCTCATCCTCGCGCGCGAGCTCGCCTCACAACGTGCAATAGCGACGTTCATCGCCGACGCAAGGGGCGATCTCGTCATCTACGACAAGCCGGCCGAGAAGATTTTTGGCCGAAACGCCGGCTAGCGCAACCGACACACTCCGTTCACCGCATCACATCGAACCTTCGACGTAGGGTCGGCTGGCACCGTCCCGCTTCCTCCGGCGGTGCCTGTCACGGGTTACGGGACGGTCTGGTGCGGATCAAGGGGAGTTCGCAGGGCCGTCCCAGCGATCCTTTCAGGGAAGGGCGCCCCGCACACTCTGGCTTCAGAGCGGTGGGACGCCTCCTCCGCCGTCGCTCGGAAGTTGTCGCCCGGCTGCCACGGCGGATGTTCTTTCTCGTCGCCGACGCGGTACGTGCCAGGTACGGGCGCAGGAGTGTCGTTGGTGAGCCAGCGCCAGAACCGCGACGGTAGTTCGATCAGCCAGCGCACGCTCCAATGATGGCGTGCCCGAGCAGCCACCCGCCGGTACTTTTCTCTCCCCGCCCTGTGCGATGGGGGCGGCCAGAACTCGACGTGCGAGTTCAAGAGGACTCAGGGAGGTGACCTTGCCTCAGACCGGATTCATCGACCACATCGGCATTGGCGTTCCGGATCTCGTTGCCGCCAAGGAGTACTACGACGACCTCATGTCCGTCCTCGGGCTCCGAGCGTGGTTCGACACAGGCCCCACAGGGCCACTCAACTACGGCCCCGACGGTGCGCAAGGCTCACAACTGTTCTTCTACCAAGCAGAGGAAGCGGGCGCCTACTCACGCCTGCAGACCGGCCTTCATCACCTCGCATTTCTGGTCGCGAGTCGAGCGGTCGTCCGGGAAGCACACCAGTGGGCGCGTGCACGCGACGCCGTCATCCTGGACGAACCGAGCGAGTTCCCCCAGTACGGTCCGCACTGCTTTGCGACGTACTGGCTTGATCCGCATGGAATCAAGCTCGAAGCCGTTTGCCACAGTCCGGAGGGGAGCTAGCGGGAAGCCGTCGAACGGTGTGGCGCGTGCCCGGCCGAGTGCTCGCTGCCTCTTTCCACCAGGACCAAGGACGATAGACCGTGCCCGGAAGAATCGCCTTTACCCGTCAGGCCATGACGGCCAGGCGCGCAAGACGATGCGTGGCGGCTGAGCATCGAGATGCACGAGGCTCATCGTGCCGAAGGCGAGCAGAGCGTTACGGTCCGCCGCCAGGCCCCACCGCCGTCGCCCCGCGACCGGCGTGCGGCTGAACGACGCCGGCGTCGGCGAGATCAGGCGCACCCACGGGCCGCCCGATGACTAACGTGACGATCCGTGGAAGCCGGGATGCAGTACGTCAACCTCGGCGGCACCGGCCTGCGCGTCTCGCGTGTGTGCCTGGGGATGATGAGCTTCGGCAGGCATGAGAGCCGCGAGTGGGCGCTCGACGAAGCGACCGCCGAGCCGATCGTGCGCCGGGCAGTCGAAGGCGGAATCATCTTCTTCGACACCGCAGACGTCTACAACGGAGGTCAGAGCGAGGTCGTCACCGGCCGTCTCTTGCGCAAGCTCTTCGGGATGCGCGAGGAGTACGTGGTCGCGACCAAGGTGCGTGGGAGAACGATGCCCGGGGAGAACGGCCGCGGCCTCTCCCGCAAGCACGTGCTCGCCTCCATCGACGCCTCGCTGCAGCGCCTCGAGCTCGACTACGTCGACCTCTACCAGATCCACCGCTGGGACGACGAGACGCCGATCGAGGAGACGATGGAGGCACTCCACCACGTCGTCCGGGCCGGGAAGGCGCGCTACATCGGCGCCAGCAGCATGTACGCCTGGCAGTTCGCGAAGGCACAGCGTGTTGCCCCGACGCAATTCGTCTCGATGCAGAACCACTACAACCTGATCTACCGCGAGGAGGAACGGGAGATGATCCCGCAGTGCCTCGACATGGGCGTCGGCGTCCTCCCCTGGAGTCCGCTCGCTCGTGGCCTGTTGGCGGGGAGCCGAACCTCCTCCGGCGAGCAGCTGACCACTCGCTCCAGGACCGATCCATTCCTCGACTCGCTCTACCGGCCAGACCTCGACGTCCCGGTCATCGATCGCGTCGGAGAAATCGCGGCCGAGCGAGGCGTCCCCGCTGCACAGGTCGCGCTCGCCTGGCTTCTGCATCAGCCTGGCGTCACAGCGCCGATCGTAGGAGCGACGAAGGTCGAGCACGTCGAGGACGCGCTCGCGGCCGAGGCGCTCTCGCTGAGTGAGGACGAGATCGAGCGGCTCGAGGCCGTGTACGTCCCGCACCCCGTCTCGGGAATCGAGTTCTAGGAGGGCGACCGTGCCCGTGACGCTCGACGATGTGCGCGAACTCGCGCTGAGCCTTCCGTGCAGCGATGAGGCTGTTGTGTGGGCGCAACTGTGAGAGTGCCCCTCGCCCCCGCCGGCGCGCAACCAAGCAAGGTCATCACTCTCCATGCCGCGCACCCAGGTCGGCAGTCGCTCATCACTCCCCCGGCTGGTGAGGACGAGGACAGGGGTGGTGATCGCCGACACCCGATCAAGCGGCAGCGAGCTCGTGATCATGGTGTCGTAGACGAGCGTGTGCGCAGCCTGCTCGAGCGTCGGCCAGAACGGCGCGTCGGAGCCGCCAGTCCGGGACACCACGCCCTAGGTGACCGCCTCTGTCACTACACCTCCGGGTTCCGGAGTCTCGAACGCTCGCTCGTATGCGCGTGTGCAGCACCAGCAGCGTCCCTGTCTGTCGCGGTTCAGGTCCGTCAGAATGTGGCCTCGCTCGCAGGCTCCCCATCGCTCGACGAACTCAGCGTTGAGCCGTCGCCGGAGGGCGGCTCGGTAACGCTCAAGCTCGTCAGTTCGGGACACGGCCCAAACGGTACCGTCGGGTCCTGTAGGGGTCGGTCGGGCCCCCGGAGCCGATGTGTCGCCTGAGGAGCTCCCTTGCGAGCCCGCGGATCGGTGGAGGTTCGCCCACCTCTGGCGGCTGAGATTGCGGTCGGAGGACTGCAAGAATATGACCACCATGAGTCAGCGCACAGCTGTGCCAACGGTTCGTTTTGACGCCACGCTGTACACGATCGACAAGTGGACTATCTTGCGCTTGCCTGAGACCGCGAGCGGAAAACTGCCGTCGCGCGGGCAGGTGGCAGTACAAGGAACGATCAATGGCCATGGGTTCCAGACGGTGCTGGAGCCAGACGGCTATTTGGGCCACTGGATGAGGATTGATGGAGAGCTACGACGAGCCGCTGCTGTAGGCGCGGGTGACAGCGCCACGCTCGAAATCGAGTTACTCAATGACTGGCCGGAGCCGAACGTGCCACAGGATCTCGAGACTGCTCTGGCAGCGGCCCCTCAGAGGATCCAAGACTTATGGGAAGACATTACGCCGATGGCGCGCTGGGAATGGGTTCGCTGGGTCAATGCAACCGGAAACCCTGATACGCGCAAACGGCGGGTCGAAGTAAGCATCTCGAAAATGAAGAGCGGGAAGCGACGGCCCTGCTGCTTCAACCTTGCCGCATGCACCGACCCGAACCTGTCAAAGAGCGGCAGGCTCATTGAACCAGCGTGATTTGTCGTGTTCGACGTCGATAGGCAATAAGTCCGCAGGCGTCCCAAACAGCTCCGCTCAGTAAGACGGCTGGTCGGGGGCCCGTTGCGATACGCCCTAAGGATTGGACGCACGCCGTGACCACGACTGTAGAGGAATCGACTTCCGAACGCCTGCTCCATGAGGCCAAGCATGCCGTCGTGATCGTCGGAGGTGGGCCGACCGGGATGATGTTGGCGGCCGAACTCGCACTCGCCGGGGTCGAGGCAGTCGTACTGGAGCGGCGAGCGAGCGCGGAGATCGAGAGTTCCCGGGCGCGGGCGGGCGGGCTGCACGCACGCACGATTGAAGTGTTGGATCAGCGCGGGGTCGCTGAGCGCTTTCTCGAAGAGGGGGAGGTGATGCAGGTGGCCGCCTTCGCGAACGTGACGCTTGACCTTGGCGACTTCCCTACTCGTCATCCCTATGGCCTGGCGCTGTGGCAGAAACACACCGAGCGCATCCTCGGTGCGTGGGGGAGCGAGGTCGGCGTGGTGGCCGAGTATGGGCGGGAGATGACAGGCCTGACGCAGGACGACGACGGCGTCGACATTCACCTTGCCGACGGCAACACGCTGCGTGCCGGTTACGTCGTCGGCTGTGATGGAGGTCGCAGCCTTGTGCGAAAGCTCGCTGGCATTGACTTTCCCGGATGGGGCCCGTCGGTGAGTTCGATCATCGCCGAGGTCGAGATGCTGGGTGAACCTGAGTTCGGCTTTCGCAACGACGCGCTTGGCGTCAACGCCATGCGCCCGTTGGAGGGCGGGCGCGTGGGCATTGTCGTGCGCGATGAGAACCTCGACCGCGAGAGTGATCTGACGCTGGAGGATTTGCGCGCGGCGATCCTCGCTGTTTGGGGTTCAGACTTCGGGCTCGTATCTGCCGACATGATCTCGTGCTTCACCGACGCCACTCGCCAGGCAGCGAACTACCGAACCGGGCGCGTGCTGCTGGCCGGTGACGCCGCACACATTCACTACCCGGCCGGTGGGCAGGGCCTCAACCTCGGCGTGCAGGACGCCGTGAATCTTGGCTGGAAGCTCGCGCAGGTCGTCACCGGAGCCGCGCCCGCCGATCTGCTCGACACGTACCACGCCGAGCGTTACCCGGTCGCCGCGCGGGTACTCAAGTACACCATGGCGCTCACCGCCCTTCAGCGGGGCGATGACCGCACCAGCGCACTGATTGAAGTAGTCGGTGACCTGCTCGACATCGCCGAAGCACGCGACCGCATCGCCGGGCTCGCCTCTGGCCTGGACATCCACTACGACCTTGGCGAGGGACACCCACTGCTCGGGCGCCGCATGCCCGATCTCGACCTGGTCACCACCAACGGCCCGCTGCGGGTCTTCACCCTGCTGCACGATGCCCGGCCGGTGCTTCTCAACCTCGGTGAGCCCGGCGTCTTCGACATCACTCCCTGGGCAGATCGGGTTCAGTTGATCGACGCCGAATACGCTGGTTCGTGGGAGCTTCCGGCACTCGGGGCGGTCATTGCTCCCGCTGCCGCGCTCGTCAGACCCGATGGTCATGTCGCCTGGGTGGGGGACGGCACAGATGTCGGAGTTCGCGACGCGCTGACTACCTGGTTCGGACCGCCTACTGCGGCGTAGCCCATTCTGTTCGGAGTTCTAGGGCCTATGCGGGTGATCACGTCCACCAGCCCGCCCCCCAACCCGGCCCCGCCCCGACCAACACGTTCGCGGGGGTGGGTAGGCAAGTCCCGGCCCCTTTTCAGCCCATACGATCGTGCGAAAGCAGTGGATCCCGCTCCCTACAGCGATGTCGTCTGTTCTTTCTGCGGTCGCCACAACCGTGAAGTGCGAGTTGTCGTGAACGATGCCGGGCTGATCATCTGCCAGGTATGCGTGGCAAAGTGCGCGCTGATCTTCGACGAGGAGGTCGGGATCGAACCGCGCCAGGACTGGCTTGCTCGTTGGCCGCTGAAGCGGTGAGTCCGTGGTTAAGCGCGTCCGCACTTAGCGCGCCGGCGTCGACCCGGATCGCATTCGACCAGTCAGGCAAGCGGCCGCCCGCGATCCCGGACGACGTCCACGCGCCTGCGCTATTCGAATTCTCCCGCGGTCGTCGTTGGGGGTCCGCCTAGTGGCGACGTTCGCGCTCATCCACGGAGGCGGCGGGAGCTCGTGGGATTGGCACCTGGTCGCGCCAGAGCTACGTGAGCACGGACATGACCCAGTCGCCGTCGATCTTCCCAGCGAGGACAAGTCGGCCGGATGGTCCGACTACGCCGACACGGTCGTCCAGGCAATCGGCGACCGTAGCGACCTCGTCGTCGTCGGGCACTCGCTTGGCGGCTTCACGGCGCCTCTGGTCTGCGCTCGAGTTCCCGTCGAGCTCCTCGTCCTCGTTGCGGCGATGATTCCGTCGCCAAGCGAGCTCTTCGCAGACTGGTGGACGAACACGAGCTACAAGGAAAGCGGCTACGACGACGTCTTCTACCACGACGTTCCTCCCGAGTTGGCGGACGAGGCGAGGCGAAGAGAGCGGGAAGAGCACTCGAAGGCGCTGCAGGAACCGTGGCCACTCGACGTTTGGCCGGACACGTCCGCGAGATACCTCCTCTGCCGTGACGACCGCATGTTCCCGGCCGCATGGGCGCGCCGGCACGCACGTGAGCGTCTCGGCTTCGACCCCGACGAGATGGACGGCGGCCACTACATCACGTTGAGCCGCCCGGGGGAGCTGGCCCAACGGCTGGCGGCGTACGCCGTCGATTTTCCATGACGCGGCTGTCGCGCGACCCTCGCGAATCACGCGAGCACCTGGTCGACCGAAACGGCATCCCTCGGGAACCCGCCTCGCATCCGGGCCCCAGGCCGACGAGCACGTTCAGGTGGGTACCCTCGTACCTCGCTATAACGGGTGCGCGCGAGGAGGAGCTCGGGCTCTCGCGACGCGGCCCTCTCGCCACCAGGCCCAGCCCGACCTCCGTTCACGGGGTGGGGTGGGGGTACAGTCACACATCGTCTACTGCGCGCGCGAGGCTAAGCCGGCGCATCCAGCCGAGGTCCAAAGACTCCGCGGGAAACGCAGATGAGAGGATGGTCGCCGGTGGAGCGCTTGGGAATCCGGTGGCCCGCGTGGATCGTGAACGCACTTGGTGTTGCCACAGCCATGATGGTCCTCGCTCAAGCACGGGCCCAGCCGATCGGCGCGCACGTTGCCGCCGAAGACATCGTTCTCCGAGTGAACCGCGCGAACCTGAGCACGAACAGCGCACAAGCGAACGGCGCAACGTTCGGGGCGGTGCTGAGCGCGAGCGGCCGCTTCGTTGCCTTCGTGTCCGGAGGCACATCGCTCGTCCCCGGCGACCGGAATGGCGTGACCGACGTGTTCGTGCGCGACCTCGTAAAGCGGCACACCTGGCGGGCGAGCGTCTCGTCCTCCGGTGCGGAGGGCGATGGGGCGAGCAGCAAGCCATCGATCAGCGCGGACGGGCGGGTCGTCGCGTTCCCGTCCTCGGCGACCAACCTGGTGCCCGACGATCGCAACGGCGTGGCGGATGTGTTCGTGCGCGATCGCGCATCAGGGCTCACGAAGCGCGTGAGCACGGGAAACGGGGGCGAGGCCAACGCAGCGAGCCTTGCCGCACTCGTCAGCGCCGATGGACGGACGATCGCGTTCTCGTCGGATGCCTCGAACCTCGTTCCGGCGGACGAGAACGGCACCATGGATGTCTTCGTCACCGACAGGGTCACGGGACGAACAAGTCGAGTGAGCACTGGCCCGTTCGGGCCGTCGCGGAATCGCAGCGAAGCGTCGTCGATCGATGCCCACGGACTCGTCGTCGCGTTCCGCTCGTACGCCACGAACCTCGTCTACGGGGACTGGAACGGGAAGGCCGACGTGTTCGTGTTCGACCGCGGGACCAGCCTGACGGAACGTGTGAACGTCTCCTCGACCGGTGCCGAGGCGCGTGCGGTCACGTTCCGTGGAGTAGTCAGCGGCGACGGCCGGTTCGTCGGCTTCCGCTCGCGCGCGAGCAATCTCGTCCGAGGGGACACGAACAAAGCCCTGGACGCGTTCGTACACGATCGTTGGACAGGCGTCACGACGCGGATCAGCATCGCGTCCGATGGCGAAGAGGCGAACGCGCGCGGCTTCGATCGATCCACACGCAGAAACCTCTTCATGTCGCGTCCTTTCCTCTCTGCGGACGGCCGCTATGCGGCGTTTACGTCCCGTGCCCCCAACCTCGTTCCGGACGACCGCAACGGAGTGTCCGACGTGTTCGTCCACGACCTCCTCACCGGGGCGACGGCACGCGTGAGCATCTCGGCGGATGGCGAGGAGGCCGATGCAGCGAGCTTCGTTTCTGGCATCAGCGCCGACGGCAGCCTCGTCGCATTCACGTCGCTCGCCGACAACCTCGTCATCGCCGATACCAATGGACGGCGAGATGTGTTCGTCGCGCGGCTTCGTCTTCCGGGGGACGCCGCGCGGTCATATCGCAGGTGAGGACCGTCGAATACCAACCCAACCCGCGCGCGGGACGTATCTGGCATGTGATTGGCCATCTCGCGGCGTACTGGGACTCGAGCACAAAGAACGGGCTAGATGGTGCGTGCGGCCCCACCCGCTGTCCACGATGTGCAGAGGCATGAACTGATGGCGGGCGAAGTGGAGACGCCACCAAGGGTTCGAGGAGTACCACTACGAAGGTGAGGGCGGGCTGGACATGTGTATCGCCCCACACGCATAGCGCCAGAGGCTTCGGTCGCGATGCTGCAGTCACGCTCGTCGGTCACTTGCTGACCGAACGAGGCTGGAGCCGAGTCACGGTCGATCCTGCGAAGAACAACCCGAGGGCACTCCGCTTCTGGCGCGAGTGTGGTCTCCGGTACGTGCGCGGGGGGGAACCGTCCCACGCCCCGGCCACGACCCCTCGGCCTGTGGGCGCGTGTCCACATGCCGTACGGCCCGTACATCGGCATCGAGAACTCACCGCGAGCGCCTCAGGGCGGGCGACCGAGGTCGCGAGAGTTGTGAGCGCGGTCGAACCAGGCACCGCGCGAACATCGTTATTTCCCGGACGTCGCTGCGGCGGGTTTCCCGGCTGCGATCCGAAGCAGCGCCCCGAGGTTGCGTCGCGTCAGTGGAACGGATCCCCCAGCCGGCGAAACGCCGGCCGAATGCCGTGGCACGCGGACGCGCAGAGCGCCGGGCAACGAGACGAAGCGCAACGGCGGGACGAACATGAGCGCCTCGCCGTCGAGGCCGACCGCGACCGGTGCACTCGCTCTCACTTCGAATTCGAGCGACGACCACTGGCGCACCGCACCGAAACGCCGGTGCTGGGCGATCGTCCCGAGCGTGACCAACTTTGCGACGGCGCCGGCGCCGCGTGCGCGGGTCGCGAAGATGCCCAGCAGTCCCGTATCGAGTTGCGGTCGTGTTCCTGCGCCGCGGAACCGTCGCAGCTGATACGGATTGTTCGAGACGATCACGAGCGACGCATCGCTACCCCAGTTCGTTGTGTGCGGTACGTCGAACTCGAGCTCGCAGCACGCGGCGTCCCGCCTCACCATGTCCGGCAGCATCTGCCTCCAGGTCCCGAGCTTGGCGCTGCGGTAGCCGTCGGATTGGACGACCTGCGCATAAATGCCCAGCGAGGCGTTGTTGACGAAGATCCGTCCGTTGAGACGAGCGAGATCGACGCGCCTTTCGATCCCGTCGACGAACGCGTCGAGTGCGCCCACGACGTCATCCCGGTCGAGTCCCAGGTCGAGGGCGAAATGGTTTCGCGTCCCGGCCGGGACGCAGACGTGGGCGATGTCGTGCTGCATGGCCAAGCCGGCCACCAATGCCTGCGACCCATCCCCCCCTGCCATGCCGATGACGTCTGCGCCACCCATCGCCGCTCGCTTTGCGAGATCGCGGAGGTCGTCATCCGGACCGAGCAGGAGAGGCTCTACCTTGCGCTTTCGCGCTTCCTCGGTGAGGTTGAAGCGCTCGGCCTTTCCGCTGCCCGAACGGGGATTGATGAGAAGCACGCCCCTTCGAGCCGGCTGCGCCGGCCGCGCATATCGGAGGGCCGTGTGCGCCGAGGCGGGGTGGTTGCGTATGGCGTAGCGGGCGCCGAAACCGAAGAGCACCAGCAGCGCGACCAGCACCATCAGCGCGTACTTCTGCTGGTATCCGTACGTGATCAGCGCGATGAGTCCAAGTAGTGCCGGCAGCAGTACAAGCAGACGTACGGGGCCGCGTCTGACAAGGAAAAACCACGCACAAAACGCGACCACGAACACTGAAGCGAACGTGACAACCAGTCCGACCGGGTTGTACGCCGCCATCGAGAGAGCCACCGAGACGAGGAAGACCGCAACGATCAGTGCGCCCACCGCAGCGAGCCGGGCGCGACGGTGGTTACGCGGCAAGGGAGCTATTTGGTCGGACTGCGGCGAGTGCACGGTTGAAGGCATACGCGACTCCTGGAGTTCGCTGCACGCCGACCGGGTGCTGGAGCCGGAAAGGGACCGCCCGCCGGGTTACGGGGCAGGGCGAGATTTCACCTTACACCCGTGCCTCATCGGCGGCACTCTGGGCCGAGCGCGACGGAGTCGCGGTAGCGGAAGGAGACGGTTCGCAACCCGAGACAGGAGGGGCAGCGGACGACTGCCGGCTCTTCCGGGCTCAACTCGGAATCAGCGTGAGCAGGTGGCCCGCGACGAGACCGATCTCCACCGTCGCTGTCCACGTCCAGGTCGCGATCGCTTCGGCGCGATCGACCCACCGGAGGGCCGAGCCCTCGGCACCGAGTTGATCAGCGAGCGGAATGTTCAGGATCGTCATGTCCAGCCCGACGAACAGCAAGACGAGAGAGAGAAAACCGAGCGCTGTCCGCAGCTCGTGGAGGTGCTGGAGGCGATTACCGAACATGGGTTGAGCGTGCCGCAGTCGCGGCGCGGCGACATCAGTGCGCCACCCTGATCCCGCACCCTGATTTCTTCGTCCCGATGCCCTGACCTAAGGCGTGCTAACCAATCTGTTCGCCTCCGCGACCGCCACGTCGCTTCCTCCAGTAGCAAGCGGACCTGCGTTGACATCCGTTCCATGTGGGCAGACACTCGCGCCGGGGCCGGGTGAACCCTCCGAGCCTCGTGCTTCTCAATCCGCAGATAGCTCGCGAGTTGAGGATCGTCACCTGAGACCCCCTAGGGAACCGGCAGCAGGCCCACTCGGAGCGCCGAGTGGAGGGGTGGAGTACCACCCCTCGCGTGCGCGTGCGTGCGCGGGGAGAGGCCGCGGCCTGCGTCGCGCGGGGCGGGCCCGCGACCAGGCCCCAGCCCGAGTAACGCGTTCACCGGGGGTGGGTACCTTCGACACCTCTCTATACGCGTGCGCGCGCGTGCGCGCGCAGGATCAGGTCGGGCTCCCGTGGGAGCGGGTGTGAGGAGCTGGCTCGTCACGCTTACCGCGCGTCCGTCTCCAGAGCACTGGGCAGTCGTCCGGGAGCGGGAGTGCGGCTCCGGCGTCGACCGCGGCGAGCGGGCGTCGATCGACCAACGTGAGGCCCCGATCAGCCGGCAACTCGTGCCGACCAGATCAGCAGATCGAGGATCCGCACCTCGGTGAGGTCGTGGCCCCGTCTTACGAGCTCCCGCCGGGTCGCGCGCAGCGCCCTGCGATTGAGGTCGAGGTCGCGTTTGTAGCCGCGGACGAGCGCAAGCGCGCGTTCTCCGAACTGAGCGTCTGCTCCGAGGTCATCGTGGGCCAGGTACGTCTGGACGACGCTGTCGAGCATGGGGACGAGCGCGGGGCGTTTCGGATGAAGAGCCTTCGTCATCTTCGAGAGACCGATCCCGCGGATGTCTGCGAACGCGTCGAAGAGTTGCCCCAATGGCTGCCATGGCACCAGCGTTCCTGTGCCGGCCAGCGAGACACCGGGAGCAATGGCCCGCAGCGCGAGCTCGATCGCCCGACGGCGCTCGAGCGTGGCCGCGATCTCGGCCGCCGAGATGCGAGCGCCTCCCCGGTTCGCCAACCTCATGTCAGACTCATCGAACGAGGACGAGGCATCGCCGGCCTCGAAGCGCCATGACTCGAGGTATCCGCTCACAACCTGCAGGGGATCCTTGATCTCGATCTCGTAACGGAGGCTGACTGGCGTGATCGACCTCGTCTTCACGCAGGCAGGCTAGGCGGGCGAGGGGTGCGCGCGGAGTGAGGTCGACCTCTCCCGAGCGGAGGGGCTCGAGAATCGCCTACGGACTCGGAAGATCTGCGCGTGGACGCACTCGCGCTCGACCCACGATCACCAACGTGCTCTACGCAGGCACGGGGCTAGGCGTCTTCAAGACGACCGACGGAGCAAAGACGTGGAAGCAATCCGATCAGGTCGCATGTGAACCCGGGCCGCGCCGTCCGCAGAGAAAGCCGCCCAGTGGGGCGGCTTCTCTCTAGTCGGCAAGCTCAGGCGCTCGGAATGAGCACGCGGTTGATGACGTGAATCACGCCATTTGATGCCATTACATCCGCTTTCGTCACCTTCGAGCTGTTCGCAAAGACGTTCGAGCCAGCGACCCGAATACGAATGCTCTTGCCGTTCGCAGTCCTCGCCGAGGAGAGCTTGACGACCTTCGCCGCCGTCACCTTCCCGTCGACAACGTGGTACAGGAGCACTGCCCGCAGCTTTGCTCTGTCCTTCAGTAGAGCGTTCAGTGTGGACTTCGGCACCCTCTCGAAGGCAGCGTCCGTCGGTGCGAACACGGTGTAGGGCCCTTCCCTCGCGACCAGGCCCCGTCGCATGCTCGGCTTTCGAGGGGGTGGGGATCCCCTCACACTTTCCATTACGTGCGTGCGCGTGCGCGCGAGGATCCGGAGCTCGCGCCCGAGCGGGCGGGCCTACAGCCCAGGGCCGGCGTGTGGGAAGGACCCGCGGAGGGCGTCTTCACGCGCGGCGTCAGGTTGCTTCGCCCGCGACCCAGGGCGACCTTCGGACGTCTGGACAGCGACTTGCGATCGGAGCCCGACTCTCGATGATGCGGGCTGTGGTGGAGCGCGTGAAGCGATCGGCTTCACGCGCTCCACCAACGAATCGCGCACTACGGCGATGGCGGGAACGACGGCGGTCCTTCCGATGTTGGTGGGTCACCCAGCGGGCGACCGCCGGGGCCGTCGGCGAAGGTGATCCACGGAATCGTCGGCTGGTGGGCGACCCCCGGCTTCGTGAAGTCGCACACGCCGGTGGGGAACGCCTCCTGCAGCTTCGCCCACTCATCGTCGGTGAAGCTGATTCCCGGATAGTCCGCCCGATCGAGTGGCTTCAGCTGGCACTTGAACGTGTCCAGCTCCATCGGCCAGCCCGCCACCCATCTCATGTGCGAGTAGTACTGCCACTGCGCGGCCGTGCCCGTACAGAACAGGTCGTCCTGGGGACCGCCCTGGGCGTCGCTGGCCCAGCACGTGTCTCGCACGTCTGCGGGCTTGTTGTTCTTGATCTTGACCGGCAGTGGGTCGTCGCTCGTGTCGGTATACACCCCGTCGAGCCAGGCCCTCATCGCGTCGAACTGGCTCGGCGCTGCTCCGCCTCTCGACACCCAGATCACGTTGTTGTCGTGGTTGCCCAGCGTGCGGTCGATCCGCGCGCGCCAGCTCCAGGAGTGGAACGGCGGGTGGAAGCCGACGTCGGTGGGGTTGGTGCGCGCGTCGATCTCGGCGACGTAGGCCGATCCCGATCCGTCCGCGATGCGGCCGGTGCGGTAGAGCGTCGCGAGCGCCTCCTCGTCGGCCGCGGTGCGCTGCGGCTGCCAGACGCCGTCGATGTCCATGCCGCCGATGCGCCAGTTGACGTCGACGAACCTGCTCCTTGTCGAGCGTCCCGTTGAGCAGGTTCTCGAGCCCGTATTGCAGACCGACGTTGTCGATCGGACGCGGCGCCTTGTTGTCCGGGCCGACCCCGAACGGCGTACTTCATGTAGTCCTGGATCGTGCAGCGCGTGCCGTTCGGATTCGTGACCGGATCCCAACGCCACGGCGGCGTGCCAGGCGGCCCGGCACAGCCCGAGGCGCTGTTGGCGATAAGTTCGGCGACGGTGAACCCGATCTTCTGCGAGCACTTGGCATCGGGATCGGATGGGTTCGTGCCGTAGACGAGCTGTCGCAAGGCGGGCGTGTCGAAGAGCGGATTGCCGAGCCCGTCGCCCCAGCCGGGGGGTGGGCCGAAGGGGGGCGGTCCGCCGGTCAGCCCGAAGTAGCGGGAGAGCAGCAGGCAGTCGAACGAGTCGACGACCTGGAACCAGTGGTCTTCGTAGAGCAGGCTGGTCATGAGGCCGTTCAGCAGCCCGGGGTACGCGCCGGAGATCATGTGCTGCTGCATCGTTCCGGCGGAGCCGCCGTCGCCGATGGTGTAGACGATCGGCCCCCAGCGCTCGATGATGATCTCCTTCGTCATCATCAGCGCCTCGGCCGAGATCAGGTCACTGCACTGGTTCCCGTAGGTGTTGAGGCTGGACGTGCCGACCGCGAAGCCGAGCCCGAGGCGCGCCACGTTGCGCACGTCGCCGACCGTCGGCTGCTGGTAGTTGACGCTGCACGCGCCGCCGAAGGTGTTGACGTACTTGCGGTTCCATGGCTGCTCGGTCGACCATGGCGTGATCGGCTTGGTCGGATCGACCAGGACCGCGATCTCGTAGATGCCGCGGTTCGCCGTTCCCGTCACGCGCTGGATGACGAACGGGACGGTCTTGCCCTGGTCGGTCGTGGTCTGCGCGATCAGGTCTGCCGCCGGCGGATTGCTCGGGTTGTACGCAACCCACTGCGGGGGGGTCGCGAGGTTGCGATAGAAGAGCTCGACGACCGTCGGCGCGTTGCACTTCGTCGTCGATCGCCGGGCCGAGCGACGGAGTGGTGCCCGTCTGCAAGCTGAGTCCGGCATAGCCACGGCTGGATCTGCTCGCCCGGTGAACACCGGGCCGCCGATCGGATGGTTGGTGATCTCGATCCAGCGCCCGACGCCGTTGCCGGGCCGCACGCGGAGAATGTTCGTGCCCTCCCTGAAGGCCCGTGACGAGGCCCTCGTAGCGGCCGTTGGGGCGGACCGCGAACGCGCTGGTGATGTTCGCGCCGTTGAGCTCGACCCTGATCGCACGCGGGTTCGCGCTGAGATCGACCGACACGAGCGCGTTGCCGCCCGAGATCAGGTCGGCGCGATTGGAGACGACGGTGATGTCGTCGACGCCTCCCGCTTGGCTCAATGCCGAGGTGGCGCCTACGCTCACCGCGAGCGCCGCCAACGTACAGACGAAAAGGCCGCCAACGAGTGATCGACGCTTCGTACGCAAGAGCTGCACGATGCCTCCCTCCCTGGAGTGCGTCCGAGGCCGCAAATACGGGCGCGAATGGCTGAACGTCGAGTATTTATCAGCTTGCCTGATACTGTCAAGGTCACCTGATACTCCTCGTCCACTGATGGGGAAGCCGTGCAGGAGGTTGCAACTGAGCTCCAGCAAGCGCGTGTGCGAGCATCCGTAGCGGTGAATGACCCTCCCGAGTCAGCGGCCGCTCCGCCCGAGCACGTCGAGCCGCGGATCAGCTACGTCATCGCGCGGCTCGAACGCGCCGTCCGCGCTCAGATCAACGAGCGGCTCAGGCCTCACGGGCTGACCACGCTTCAGTACACGACGCTCAGCGTGCTCGGTTCGCGGGGGCAGCCGCTCTCGAACGCGCAGCTCGCCCGCCGCGCCTACATGACTCCGCAGGCGATGATCGAGGTGCTGAATGCCCTGGAGGAGAAAGGGCTCATTCGACGAGATCCGCATCCGAACCACCGTCGCGTCTACCCGGCGAGCCTCACGGATGAGGGACGCCGTGTCCTCACGCTCTGCGACGCCTCGGTCGAGACGATGGAGGAGGAGATGCTCGCTGGGCTCGATCCAGCCCAGCGCGAGCGTTTCGCCGAGTGGCTCAAGGAGTGCGTCCGTGCGCTGCACGCGGGGCTGCCTTCCGCGGGCGACCGCGGTCAGGCACCGGCCGCAAAAGCGGTCGCTTGAGAACAATCAGGTAGCCTGATATAAGTAGCTCCGTTGCGATGCCGCTTCGAGTCGAGGGAGATGCGATGGAGCGACCGGTGACGGTGCCGCGTGCGTCGGGCACACCGGTACTCCGTCGGATCCCGATTCGCTTGCGCTCGATGCACCGGCGGGCAAGACTTTCCGGAGTGGCAGGCGACCGTGCCCTCGCAGGCACGGGCCACACGTCCTACAAGGAGGGCATCGATGAGAAGGTTGCTCGGACTCGGGACGGCAGTTGCTGCCACCTGCTCGGTCGTGCTGTTGTTGGCCACGTCCGCGACTGGACAGCAGGTACGGACCGTCTACATCGCCATGGACGCTCCCCTGACGGGGCCGACGGCGATTGTCGGCCAGGGGGACCGCGAGGCTGTGCTCGCGCTCGTGCACTTCTGGAATCGGGCTCGCGCCTTCAAGAACCGGCGGATCCAGGTCGACATCCTCGACAACGCCTCCAATCCGTCGCAGGCCGTCCAGAACGTCCAGCGCTTCGTCGCCGACTCGAAGTACGTCGCGATCCTCGGCTCGGGTAACGCGGCCGCTGCGATCGCGACGGCACCGCTGGCGACGGCTGCGCAGATCCCGTTCCTGGCGCTGTCCCCCCCGACACCGCTCGTCGTGCCGCCTCGTCCATACGTCTACGTCGCCCTTCCGACTGCGACGGCTTTACGCGTACAGCATGGCTCAGTACCTCAAGAGCCAGAACATCCAGCGAATCGCGCTCATGGGTGACAACGGCGCCTTCGGGCGTGACGGTGTCGCTCAGGTCAAGGCGCTCGCGAGGGCCTACGGCTTCACGATCACCGACGAGTTCATCTTCGCGCCGACCTCGACCAGCTTTGCCGCCGAGCTCGCGCGTGTGAAGAACTCAAACGCGCAGGCGCTCTGGATGTGGACGGTGACTCCCGCCGGCAACACGATCGTCAAGGAGTTCCGGCAGCTCCAGCTCTCCCAGCGCCTCGTGCTAACGGGCGGGAACCTCTCGTCGCAGTTCCTCGAGGCAACGTGTCCCGACGTCAACGGGGCGCTCGTGAACAGTTTCCTCGGAGTCGTGTCGGAGCAGCTCCCACGTGGCAATCCGATCCGCGCTCGTGCGCAGATCGTGCAGCGTGCGATCGGCAAGCCCCTCTCGGTCTTCCATGTGGACGCATCGACGTCGCTGTTCGCCTTGAAGGCCGCGATGGAGCGAGGAGGATTCACCCGCGCGGGCATCAACGGCGCGCTCGAGACGAAGCTCCGCGGGCTCCCGACTCCGGGCGGCCGCGCTGTACTTCGGGCCCAGGAACCACAGCGGGATCCAGATGGACAGCATGTGGGCCGGGAGAATCGTCCAGTGCAAGCCGAGGGCTCTGTTCGGAGCGGCATTCCGCCGATAGTCGAGTCTCCCGACACCAACCGCGCCGCGGGCCTCGCATGCGAGGTCCGCGGCGTCACGCAAGTCGTTCGGCGCCGTCGCGGCGGTCGACGATGTCGACGTCGGCATCGAGCGCGGCTCGCTGACGTGCCTGATCGGCCCGAATGGCGCTGGCAAGTCGACCCTCCTCGGGTGCATCTCGGGCCTGCTGCGAGTCGACGCCGGCGCCGTCGTGGTCGAGGGCGGGACGTCACGCGCTGGACGGCCCACCGCCGCGCCGAGGCGGGTCTCGGCACCGTCTTCCAGACGACCCGTCCTCTCGAGCACCTCGACGTCCTCGGGAACGCCATGGTCGGCTGCCATCGGTGGACGCGAGCAGGGTTCGTCGAGGCGATGCTTCGCGTGCCCTGGCAGCGCCGAGAGGAGCGGCAGATCGAGGAGCAGGCGTACCACGCTCTCGAGCTCGTCGGCCTCGCGGACCGGGCTGACGCCCCCGCGGGGTCGCTGCCGCTCGGCCAGCTCCGCCTGCTCGCAGTCGCCCGGGCCCTCAGCCAGCAGCCGCAGGTGCTCCTGCTCGACGAGCCTGCGGCCGGGCTGCGGGGCGCCGAGAAGATCACGCCTCGCGGACACGCTTGCTCGCGCTCAAGGAGCGGGGGCTCACGCAGATCCTCGTCGAGCACGACATGGCGTTCGTCGGCTCGCTCGCCGAGCGCGTGATCGTGCTCGACCGCGGGCGCGTGATTGCCGATGGCACGCCGGCCGAGGTGCGGGAGAACACGCGGGTCGTCGAGGCCTATCTGGGATCGGCGACGCTGTGACGCTGCTCGCGCTCAACGACGTCACCGTGCGCTACGGAGAGGCCGTCGCCGTCGACGGCGTGTCCCTGTCCGTGGCCGCGCGCGAGCGCGTTGCGCTGATCGGGCCGAACGGCGCCGGCAAGACCTCCATCCTCAACGCAGCGTGCGGAGTCGTGCGCCCGGCCGCGGGGCGCGTCCGCATCGACGACGAGGACGTCACCGGGGCGACGCCGGCGGCGGTCGTCCGGCGAGGGATCAGCCAGGTGCCCGAGGGACGACACGTGTTCGCCACGCTGCCCGTCGAGGCGAACCTCCTGCTCGGCGCGTACGGGCGCGTCTTCCGCCTCGAGATCGTCTCCTCGACGCTCCGCTTCCTGCGCTCGAAGCGAGAGGTGCGTGAGCAGCTCGAGCGCATCTACGACCTGCTCCCCAAGCTCCGTGAGCTTCGCGAGCGACCCGCCGGGCGGACGTCGGGCGGCGAGCAGCAGATGGTCGCGATCGGACGCGCGCTCATGGCGCGCCCGCGCCTGCTCGCAATCGACGAGCTCTCGCTCGGGCTGGCCCCGGTCCTCGTCCAGTCGCTGGCCGAGTTCCTCGTGCGCCTGAACGAGGAGGAGGGCGTCGCCATCCTCCTCGTCGACCAAAGCGCTTCGCTCGCCTTCTCGCTCTGCGAGCGGGCGTACGTTCTCGAGACGGGCCGGATTGCGCTCGAGGGCGCAAGCAGCGATCTCGTGGGACGCGCCGAGGTGCGAAGCGCGTACCTCGGCGGTGGGCCGGAGAAGGCGTCGTGACGACCTTCTTCCAGCTCGTCGTCGTCGGCCTCTCGACGGGCTCGGTGTTCGCGATCGTGGGCATGTCGCTCGTCCTCGTCTACCGGGCGACGGGAATCGTGAACTTCGCGCAGGGAGTGTTCGCGGTCGCTCGGCGGTCTCCTGACGTACTCGCATCAGCCAGCACGTGCCGCTCCTGCTCGCCGGCGTGCTGGCGGTGCTCGCGACGGCGGTCGTCGCGACCGTCGTGGCGGTCGTCGCCGTCGGCATCCGGGGTCGCACGACGCATCTCGCGAGCCTCATCATCACGGTCGGGATCGCGATCCTCGCGGAGGCCGTTCTGCTCGCGGCATTCGGCGAGGTTCCGCGCTCGTACTCGGCGATCTCCGACGGCGCATGGGAGATCGGCGGCGTGCTCGTGCAGCCGCAGTACGCGGCGCTCGCCCTCGTCGCCCTCGCGGCCGCGTTCGGGCTCACGCTCTTCCTGCGCCGCACGATCGTCGGCCAGGCGCTCGTCGCCTCGGCGGACTCCCCGCGGGCCGCAGAGCTGATCGGCCTCAACCTTCGCTCGATCGCGGTAATCGCCTTCGCGATCGCCGGCGCGCTCACCGCCGCTCGGCGGCGTCCTCCTCGCCCCGACCGTGCCGGTCGCGTACAGCTCCGGCCTTACGATCACGATCAACGGGTTCGCGGCAGCCGTGTTCGGTGGGCTCGTCTCGATCCGGCTCGCTCTGCTCGGCGGCTACGTGCTCGGGATTGTCGAGCAGCTCGTCGTCGGCTACGTCGACCCGCAGTACAACCTGATCATCGCGCTCGTCGTCATGCTCGTCCTTATCGGCTGGCGCTCGCGGGGTGAGCTCGCGGTATGAGCGTGATCCAGGAGCGCGAGCAGCGCCGGCGCCGCGCCACGGCTCTCCGCATTGTCGGCGTGGCTGCGGCCACCGCCTTCGCCTGCTGGCTGCCGTTCCAGCTCGACCTCGGTGACGTCGGCCTCTACGACCGGATGGGCCTCTACGCGCTCGTGGCGATCGGGCTCACGCTCCTGATGGGCTTCGCCGGCCAGGTGTCGCTCGGTCAGGGCGGCTTCTTCCTGATCGGCGCGTACACCTCGGGGCTGCTCACGGTCGGGCTCGACCCGGACCGGCGGCTAGTAGACCCCGAGGCCGGGATCGACCCCCTCCTCGCCGTGGCCGCCGCGCCGTTCGTGAGCGCGGCGGTCGCGCTCGTGATCGGCGTGCCGCTGATGCGCCTGCGCGGGCACTACCTCGCCTTCGCCACGCTCGCCTTTGCCCTCATTGCATGGTCGCTCCTGTATGCGCAGGACCGCTTCACGGGTGGACAGTACGGCGTCACGGTCACGAAGCGTCTCGAGGTCTTCGGACAGAACATCGTCGGGGAGACGCACGCCGCCGTGGTGTGGGGGCTCGTCGGGCTCGCGGTGCTGCTGTCGACGAACCTCGTGGCGTCACGGGTGGGCCGAGCGCTCCAGGCGATTGCCGCGAACGAGCCGGCCGCTGCCGCGTCGGGGGTCAACGTCGCCGTGTACAAGCTGCAGCTGTTCGTCTTCGCGGCGGCACTGGCCGGCCTCGCCGGCGGGCTGTTCACGTTCTACGCCCAGTTCCTCGGGCCGGAGGACTTCGTCATCGTGCTCAGCCTGTTCTTCGTCGTGATGGTCTCGATCGGCGGTCTGGGAAGCATCTACGGCGCCGTGGTAGGAGCGATCACGATCGTCTACGTCGAGCACAAGCTGCGCGAACTCGGCACGCACGAGACCCTCCTCGGCTGGGACCTCCCGCCACAAGGGCCGTCGATCCTCTCGCTCGGTGTCTTCGGGCTCATGCTCATCGTGATCATGCTCTTCTTCCCGCACGGGCTGCTGCCGGGGATCGCCGGCGCCCTGTCCGGACTGAGACGCCGGCTTTCGAGGCGGACTACGCCCTGAGGCCGAGCAGGCGGGCTGCGTTCTCCTTCAAGACGAGCGGTCGCACCTCGTCCTTGAAGTCGGCCTCGGCGAAGTCGGCGAGCCAGCGGTCGGGAGTGATGAGTGGATAGTCCGAGCCGAACAGAACACGGTCTCGAAGGAGCGTATTCGCGTACCGCACGAGTTGCGGCGGGAAGTACTTCGGTGACCAACCGGAGAGGTCGATGTAGACCTGCTCCTTGTGCAACGCCACCGAGATCGCCTCGTCCTGCCAGGGAAACGACGGGTGTGCGAGGACGATCGTCAGCTCCGGAAAGTCGACGGCGACGTCGTCCACGTACATCGGGTTGGAGTACTTGAGACGGATTCCGCCTCCCCCTGGAAGACCCGAGCCGATGCCCGAGTGGCCCGTGTGGAAGAGCGCCGGCAGACTCGCCTCGGCGACAACCTCGTACAGCGGATAGAACGCGCGGTCATTCGGATAGAAGGCCTGGACGTTCGGGTGGAACTTGAAGCCCCGCACGCCGTGATCACGGATGAGCCGCCGCGCCTCCTCTACAGCGCGCGAGCCCTTGTTGGGATCGACCGACGCGAACGGGATGAGGACGTCGGGGTTCGCGGCCGCCGCCTCGGCGATCTCCTCGTTCGGCACTGAGGCGCGCCCCGTCACGGTCTCGGCGTCGACGGTGAAGACGACCGCAGCCAGTTTGCGCTCGCGGTAGTACGTCGCGACGTCGTCCACGGTGGGAAGCGCGTGCTCGCCGAAGTATCCGGCGGCGGCACGCCGCCACTCGGGCTTGAGGCCGTCCTCACCGGCTCTGCCGACCTCGGCGTGAACGTGGACGTCGATTGCCTCGACCGCTGCGAGATCGATCGTCAACGCAGTTCTGCGCGCCCGTCCTTGATCACGGGCGTGCCGTCGGAGCCCTCGGCGAGGAAGCCGTACACGCCATCGGCGAGCTCCCACACGCGCGTCGTCAGCGTGTCGCCGGGGAACAGTGGGGCGGAGAACCGCGCGGCCAGCCTGCGGATTCCTCGAGGATCGTCCACGCCCGCGGCCTCGAGCACTGCGCGACCGGTGAAGGCCATCGTGCAGAGGCCGTGCACGATCCGGCCCGGCAAGCCGACCGACCGCGCGAAGTCGTCGTCCAGGTGGATCGCGAAGTGGTCTCCGGACGCGTCGGCGTAGCGGACGGTCTGATCCCGTGCGATCGGATACGCGACCTCCGCGAGAGGCGGCTTGCCGTCGACGTCGAAGCCGTGGTCGGGTGCCCGCTCTCCCAGGCTCTCGGGCGCCTCGACGCCGCGGAAGAACTCCGTCACGTACTGCTCGTTCAGAAGCTCGCCGTCCTCCGACCACGTGGTGGCGTGGATGACCAGGGACGTTCCGTTCGGGCGCGGCAGTATCGAGACCGGAGCCGCCCGCGAGACCACCGTCGTCTCCGGCTCGAACGGGCGATGCAGCACGAAGTCCTGCTCGTAGTGGACGACGCGCGGTCTGATCTCCTCCGAGGCGACAAAACGTGACGCTTGCGCGATCGCAGGCGATGCGGGGACGATCGCGAAGACCGGCCCGCCAGTGACGTCATCGGTTGCGGCCGAATAGGCGCGAAGCGCGGCATCCGTGACCACGTACTGCTGGTCGTCCGTGTTCCGCCCGATGCCGCTGACGTCGAAGCTCACGATCCCATCCCGGTCATCTGGCCACCGTTCACGGTCAGCACCTGACCGTGAACGAAGTTCGACCATGGCGAGCAGAGGAAGAAGATCGCTCCTGCCGCCTCTTTCGGCGTTCCCGGACGCCCGAGCGGGATGATGGTTCCAGCCCGTTCGCGCATCTGCGCGGGGATGCCGAGCGTGATCTGCTGTCCCTCCCGCTCGATCGTCGTTCCGTCCTCGGACGAGGCGGTGAGCCGCGTGTCGATGAATCCAAAGGCGACGGCGTTGACGTTCACCTTGAAAGCGCCCCACTCTCGGGCCATCGTCTTGGTCAACCCGACGAGGCCTGCCTTGGCTGCCGAGTAGTTCGCCTGACCGAGGTTCCCCTGCGTGCCGGAGATCGAGGTCACGTTGACGACCTTGCGGAATACGTCGAGTCCTTCGTCTCGGTCTCGCTTGCCCGCATCACGCAGGTAGGGCGAGGCGGCGCGGAGCACCCTGAAGGGGACGACCGTGTGGATCTCCAGCATCGCACGGAACTGCTGGTCGGTCATCTTGTGCGCCATACCGTCCCACGTGTAGCCCGCGTTGTTCACGACGATGTCGAGCCGTCCGAAGGCGTCGATCGCGGCCTGGACGAGTGCCTCGGGCGCGCCGTCTGCCGTCAAGTCTCCGGCGAGCACTGCCGTCTCGCCTTCGATCTCGGCAGCAGCCGCTTCCGCGACATCGCCGTCGAGATCGTTGATCAGCACGCGGGCCCCGTGTGCGGCGAGCAGCTCGGCCGTCGCACGCCCGATACCTCGTGCGGAACCTGTCACGATCGCGGCCTTCCCCTCGAGAACCTTCATCGACGGTTGTCCTTTCCTTAGAATCAGGTTCCCTGATAATAAAGAATCACGACTCTCCCGGCTCCAGTCAACATCCGCGGGAGCTCGCATGAATCTCGCAAAGATCCTCATCGGCGCGAGCCGGGAGCACGCCGGACGGCCTGCGCTCCATCACGCCGGCGCGCAGGTGACCTACGGCGAGCTCGAACGCCGCAGCATTGTCGCCGCGACCCGACTGCACGAACTCGGGGTCGAGGCCGGCGACCGAGTCGCACTGAGGCTCACGAACGGGCCTGCGTTCGCGGCCGCCTGGTTCGGTGGGCTGCGGTTGGGTGCGATCGTCGTACCGCTGAACGTGCTGCTCGCTCAGCCCGAGATCGAGGAGCGGATGCGGATCTCGGGCGCGACTCTTCTCGTCGACGACCCCGACCTGCTTCACGACGGATCCGAGACGGAAGCGGCAGTTGCCAATCGAAGCAGCGAAGATCCCGCGGTCATCCTGTTCACGTCCGGCACTTCCGGGCGAGCGAAGGGTGCCGTACTGACCCACGGTGGAGTCGGACTTGCGGCGAACGCGGCTGCGAGTGCGCTCTCCCTGACCCCGGATGACGTCGTTCTCGGCGCTGCGCCGTTCTCGCACGTCCTGGGTCAATCCACCGGGCTGGTCGCGACCCTCTCGGCTGGCGCGTCCGTCGCTGTCGTCGAGCGCTTCGAACCTGAGGCCACGCTTCGCTGGATGACCGACACGCGCACGACGATCCTGCTGGGTGTGCCGACGATGTGCATCGCGCTGTGCGAGGCGGCTCGCGGGGTGGCTGAACTTCCCCCCGTCCGGATCGCGCACGTCGGAGGCGCTCCCGTCCCGCTCGAGGTCGCGCGTGACTTCGAGCGGACGTTTGGCGGCGAGGTGTACGAGGGCTATGGTCTGACCGAGCTTTCCGGGATCGCGACGACCTACGTCCGCGGGCAGCGTCGGAAACCCGGCTCAGTCGGAATGCCGCTGGACGGGACCGAGATGCGGATCGTGGACGACCACGGCGCCGTGCTACCCGCGAACGAGCGCGGTGAGGTGGAGTTCCGCGGCCCGTCGGTGATTCGACGCTACTGGGAGGACGAGCAGTCGACCGCGGCAGCGATGTCGGGCGACGGGTGGCTACGCACGGGCGACATCGGCTACGTCGACGACGATGGATACCTCTTCCTCGTCGACCGCAAGAAGGACGTGATCATCCGCGGTGGATACAACGTGTACCCGCGGGAAGTGGAGGAGGTGCTCTATACCCATCCGGATGTGCTCGAGGTAGCTGTCGTCGGCGTCGCGCATCCAACTCTCGGCGAGGAGGTAGCCGCGCTGGTGGTCGGCCGTGCGGGCTCGTCGCCAGACCCCGATGCACTCCGCGCCTATGCCAAGGGGCGCGTTGCGGCCTACAAATATCCACGGCATGTGGTTCTCGTCGACGAGCTTCCCTCAGGACCGACCGGAAAGATACTCAGGCGGGAGATCGACGTCGAGGCGCTGCTCGGGGACGCGTCCTCATCCAGCCAGCTTTGAGCCGTTTTGCGAGCCCAATCGCGCGGACCTAGCGCGCACGTATGTGAGACCGTCCATGGGGAGCGCGCCACATCGTGACCAGGCGCGCCGGCGCTCGACGAGTTCGAGCCTGCGGACTGGCGGGGGCGAACGCAGGCACAGCCTCGCGCGAACAGGCCCCCAATATCATCGATCCCGCGAAGGGGTGGGTATTAGCAATGGGGCGGCTGCGCGAACACCGGCATGCATGGTCGGAGGTCGCTCGGAATCCTCGAGAAGACAGCAGTTCTAGAGGCGTGTCAGACCGATGTCAGATCTGACCCAGTTCTCAGGCAACCTCAGCGAGTGCACTGGCGACTGTCGCGCGAACCTCCGGCTCCCACCGCGCGAGCTCCGATCGCAATGCCTCTTCGCCTTGATCGACGAACGCGCTGATCGCATGCGCGTACGAGATCGCAAAGATGAACTTCATCTCGCTCCAGCTGAGGGCTTCGACTGCGGCGACAGAAGCTGGCATCCGCGGCTCGGCGACCTCGGCTTCCCCGACTCGCACAAGTCCTTCGCGAAGCAGGGTTTCCACCGCCTTGATCCTGGCACCGTGATCCGGAACAGAGATCTCCTGACGGAAGCCCTTGCCGCACTCAGGACACGTGCACGTCGCCCACGACTGCCGGCTCGTGCTTGTCGCAGCCTCGAGTAGGACGCGACGGATCGTTTCCACTTCCTCGGCGGCGGTGAGGGCGAGTGCGGGCCGGACCGCGGATGGGCGATCGGAGGCCGGTGATCTGAGCTCGAGCCGCTCGGACTCCGCGTCCACGGGAATCCGCGCACGCGCGTTTCGTCTCTTCGCATGATCGCCGTACAGGACCGTATCCCGTCCAAGTTCGGCTGCGACGCGTGCGTGGTGTTCGCAGAGGTCTCCATGGGCCGGCACAGACCGACACGGGCTGCCGTCACGAAGCCTTGCCGCGCACTGCGGAATCGTGGGGATTGGTGAAGTGTGACACCCTCTAAGGCGGCCGGGTGCGAGTGCATGCGGTCTGTGCGACGAGAGCGGGACTCGTGCATCTCCCCGATTTCGAGTGGCCACCGTGTCCACGAGATCACGTTTACTGGCATCACCTGTGCGCGGCGCAAGCGGCACGCGTTACGATCGGGCGACCCAGAGGTCGACAATCGAGGGGAGTGACGGTGCCACGTTCCTGGATCCGCCCGTCCATCGTTCTGCTCGTCGTCGTGGGGTTGCTGGCGCTTCCGGCGGCCGGCATCGCGCAGCCGCAGGCGGAGCAGACACCGACCGCCGAGGGGACCGGAGGCGCGGCCGCCACGGTCGACCTGCTCGCCACGCAGGCGGCCGTCGAGGCGCTGCGTAACGGGGCGAACGCCGTCGACGCCGCGGTCGTCGCTGCGGCCGTGCTCGGCGTCGTCGAGCCGTTCTCGTGCGGCCTCGGCGGCGGCGGGTTCATGGTCATCCGCACCGCAGGCGGCAAGGTCACGACGATCGACCACCGCGAGACGGCCCCCGCCGCCATGCATCCCGGGTCGTTCATCGATCCCGCCACCGGCACCCCACTCCCGTTCGCCGACGCGCGCTGGAGCGGCCTCTCCGCCGGCGTCCCGGGAACCGTCGAAGGGTGGGACGAGGCGCTGCAGCGCTACGGAACCATGTCGCTGGGGGAGGCACTGCAGCCGGCTATCGAGATCGCCCGCGACGGCTTCCTGGTCGACCAGATCTTCTTCGGCCAGATTCAGGGCAACGTCGACTTCTTCGACGACATCATGTCCACGCGCGCCCTCTACCTCGACCCGGACGGCACGCCGCGCGACGTCGGCACGACCTTCCGTAATCCCGACATGGCGCGGACCTACGAACGGATCATGCACCTCGGCGCCAAGGGCTTCTATCGCGGCGCCGTGGCCGACGCCATGGTGAACGCCGTGCAAAGCCCGCCGCTGACGCCAACGGCGAACCACGTCTGGCGCCCGGGCGTCATGAAGATGCGCGACCTGCACACCTACGTCGCGCCCGAGCGCACGCCGACGAAGGTCTCCTACCGCGGCCTTGACGTCTTCGGCATGGGGCCTCCCTCGAGCGGCGGCTCGACCGACGGCGAGGCGCTGAACATCCTCGAGGGGTTCACGCTCTCCCCCGCCGACCGCGCGCGCGCGTTCCACCTCTTCATCGAGGCGTCCCGCTTCTCGTTCGCCGACCGCGGCGCGTTCCTCGCCGACCCGGACTTCTTCCCAGTACCGCTGACTGGGCTCCTGTCAGACTCCTTCGCCGCCGAGCGACGTGCGCTGATCAACCCGATGCAGGCGACGCCGAGCCCCGTCGCGCCCGGTAACCCGCACCCCCACAACTCACCCGGACAGGCGGCGGCGACAGCCCTCACCGGCGGGGGCACCACCCACTTGACCGTCTCCGACAGCGACGGCAACGTTGTCTCGTACACCTTCACGATCGAGTCGATCGGCGGCAACGGCATCGTCGTCCCCGGCTGGGGCTTTCTCCTCAACAACGAGCTGACCGACTTCGACTTCGGCTCGCCGTCGCATCCGAACAAGGTCGAGGGTGGGAAGCGGCCGCGCAGCTCGATGAGCCCGACGATCGTGCTCCAGGACGATGAGCCGCTGCTCGCCTTCGGCTCCCCTGGCGGCTCGATGATCATCACGACCGTGCTCCAGATCCTGCTCGACCGGCTCGACCTCGGCGCGACGCTGCCGGACGCGATCGCCGCACCGCGCGCGAGCCAGCGGAACACGACGACCACGGCGGCCGAGCCCGCGTTCGTCAGCTCGCCGCTCGGCCAGCAGCTCGCGAGTCAGTACCTCCAGCCGTTCTCGACCACGCCGGAGATCGGCGCGGTCACCGGCATCGAGTTCCTCGGCAACGGCCGGGTTCTGGCTGCGGCCGAGCCGACACGGCGCGGCGGTGGCAGCGCGATGGTGGAGGCTACGGGATAGACACTTGACGCTCGCACGCCTCGCGCTGGTCGTGCGATGGGCCCCGGCACCAGACCCCAACACATCAGCTATGCCCGCCGGGGTGGTGTGCCTCGCGTGCGCGCGGGCGCGCGAGGATCAGCTCAGGCTCCCGTGGGAGCGGGCGGGGGTGCTGCTCTAGGAGCACGAGGGGCGCGTGCGCCAGGGACTCGGCTAGCGGCGCCAGGCAAGCACCGCAACTCCAGCGATGATGACCAGGCCGACCCCGCCGATTGCCGTGATCAAGGCCCACCCGACACTCTGCGACTGCTCGTTGTCCTGCCCTGGCACGACCGTCAGGGTTGCGGGCCAGTTGACCTTTGCCCCGCTCGGATAGAGCTGGATCGAGTCGAGCGTTACCGGTCCAGGACGTGATGTGACATCGACGTCGAGACGGAACGTCTCGATGGCGAGATGCGCAAGCGGACCTCCCCGCCACGTCGATGTCGAACCGTCGACCGTCACAGCCCAGCCCGCGGTCGGACGCGCCCGAACGATGCGGAAGCCAGCGGGAACGCTGATGGTCAGGCCCGACATCGGCTCCGGGCGCTCGTTCGGCACGGCGAAGTCCAACGTCGTGACAACGCCAGTCTGGAGAAATTGCGGCACGGGTACCACGTGTGCGGACGCGCTGCCCGACGTCATTATCGCTACGGCCAGCGCGCACAGTGCACGTGGTGCGAAGCGCACGGGCAGATGATGCCGAGGCGGCATTCTCGACCGAAACCTTGATCCGGTTCCGAGCAAGCGTGTACGCGGCGATGCGGTTCTCGACGATCCGCTGATCCTTGAGTTGCTCGACGCACGCCTCGTCGGGGTATTCGCCACCCACAACAGGGATGGGACGATCCATGCCGTGCCGATGTGGTTCGCCTCCCACGAGCGATCGATTCTGCTCGCGACCGGATCACGCAGCGCAAAGGTGGCGAACCTCGAGGTCGACTCTCGCTCGACGCTCGTCATCCACGATTCGCGTCCCGGCTACGAGGTCTGCGGCGTGTCGATGGTGGGGGACGCGGAGATTCTGCGTGGGGCTGACGTACGCCCTCTGATTCGTAGGGTTCACCGGCGCTATGTCGATGAATCGCGAGATGTGCCGAACGCCGTCAGGGCATTCCTCGAGTCCGACGATGTTGCCCTTCGTTTCCACCCGAGGTCGGCGTTCGCCTGGGATCAGCGCGACACTGAAGCAAGTGAAGCGCTGCGAACTGCGCGTTGTGCGCTGCCACTTGTCACAACCGATCCACGGCCATAGCGCCGCTCGGCGCAAGGGCGGTTCAGCGACGTCCGCACGGGCGCCGGCGTTACCACCGGCGCCCGTGCACCCTTGGACCATCAGCCGATGCTGAGCGGAACCGCGCGGATCTGTCCGCGGATCTCGCCGGCCGCGTTTCGCGGCGTGTGCACGTTTACGTAGGCACGGCCAGCCTCCAGCGCGGCCATGACGGCTGGCGCGAGGGTGGCGGTGCCGCGCGCGCCGTTTCTGCACGGTCCGCAGAGAGCGACGGCGACCGGGCCTGCTCGTCCGACGCGTCCGAGGTGGATGTGGGCCGCGTCGGCTCGGCCGGTGAGCCTCGAGAACCGAAGTCGCCAGGCGATCGATCCGGTCGATCCCGATTTCGTGATAGCCGCCGTGAACGACCCGGTAGCACGGCGCACATTGCCCTTCGGCTTCGGAACCTCCTGCCGAGCCGTGAGGTTGGTCGCGATGCTTGCCGTGATGTTGAGCTGGCCGCGGATCTCCCCTGGGCCATTGGCCGCCGTGTGCACGTTGACGTAGGCGGTGCCGCTCTCGATTGCGTCGAGCACGGCGTCTGTGACGTTGCCGGTGCCGGTAAGCGGGCTTTGGCAGGGGCCGCACAGCGCAAGCACAACCGGGCCCGGTGATCCAGTCGCGCCGGTGTGGATGTGCGCCGCGCCGGCGTTACCCGTGAGACCGCTGAACGAGAGCTCCCACGAGATCGAGCCGCCAGTGTCGGACCGGGTCACCGTGGCGGTGAACACTCCGCGTGCGTTGCTGACGTCACCTGTTGGCGCCGGCACCTCCTGCGCCGCGTTCAGCAGCGTTCGAAGCTGAATCGTCGTCGCCTGAGGCCTGGCGGACGCGCTGACCGCGACGATGACCGCGATGCCGAGTGCGACGGCGACGAGTGCGGTTGGTCTCAAGAGATCTCCTTTCCCGAGCCCGACGAACGGGCGGATGACTCCCTTCCTGGTCGTACGCAGGAGCCGGTGGGATGGATTGCTCTTGGCGAGCTGCCGGGCAGCACGCCGCGGCGTGCGAACCTGTGGCGCGGCGCCTGCGCCTCGATCTGCTTGAAGAGGCTTCGTGGGTCTGGGCGATCATGTGACTGGTAAGCGGCGGTGTCAGGGCCGACCCGCTTCAGCCCACGACCTTCGCAACATCGCTTTCGGAGTCCAACCGTGGGGGCCTGCGAGTGGCAGGCTGTAGGCCCTCCACACCTTCCGATTACGCGTGCGCGCGCGTGCGTGCGAGGAAGAGTGGGCACGCCCGAGCGGGGGCGACTCTCAGACCACACGGCGGAAGGCAAGAACCGTCGGAGGGGTAGGTATCGGTAGGGAAGGGTCGGCTCGGCGACCAGCGAAGCAGACCTACGGCCGGGCTGGTCTGCGCGTCCCTTCCCTCTCCCCCTGAGGGGATGCGAGTAGGTGGCTCGCCCGGCCCTTTCTTGCTGGTTACAAGACGCGTCGCCGGAGTACTTGGTCAACCCAACTGCGGAGAGGTTGAGGTAATGACTGGAATCGTCGTATCTGCGGCGGTGCTCTTTGGCGTCCCCTTGCTCGTCCTTCTCATGGCGATGAGGCGCTAGCTCGCAGCGCGTTTACAGAGTGTGAGAAGGCGGTATCAGAGCGATGCCGCCAGGGAGTCAGGAGTCCGGCGGGATGCGCTTGCGGGAGGGTGGCTCGACCCCTCAGTCCGCAGTCGCCTTCCCGCTGAGCGCTACCAGTCGCGCGAGTGGTAGCTCGCGAGCTACTGCGATCATGGCGCTGTGGATCATGTGCGGATCGACAAATGGCTCTGGGCAGCACGCATGTTCAAGACGCGCAGCGCGGCGACCGGGGCCATCCTTGGCGGGCGGGTACATGTGAACGGCGAGCGCGTACGGCCCTCGAAGGTCATTCGCACAGGGGACACGATCGAAGTGACCATAAGGACAGTACGGCGCACGCTGGTCGTAGCCGGGCTGGCCGAGCGCCGAGGCCCGGCGAGCGATGCACTCACGATGTATGCGGAGACGCCCGAGTCACTTATCGCCCGCGAACTGCACGCGGCCGAAGGTCGGCTGTCCCGTCCGCCTGGAGCCGACCGCGGCACCCGACCCACAAAGCAGGCGCGGCGCCGACTCGACGCACTGCGCCGGGGACAACGGGGCACACGCTGAGCGCCGCCTCCTAGTTCGTAGAGAGCGTGACGGCCTCCGCTGCCTCCGGCTAATTCAGCCCGCCCGCCTCGAGTGCGCGCTCCTCGATCCGCAGGTAGCTCGCGAGCTCAGGATCGTCCCCGCGAACCTCCTCGATGAAGCGCTCGGCGTCCTCGCGTCGGATGGTGTCGGTGGAGTCGTTCAACGAGCACGCTACGCTCGTCCGGCGAAGAGCGCCACGGCGCCCACGACCTCGGTCTCGACGTCGGTAAGTTCGGACGCAAGCCCCTGCTCGAGTCCCCCCTGATTGTCCTTGATGTTCGAGAAGATCCCTTTCCGGTTGTAGAGGCTCATTAGACGGCGTCCGAGCAGGTTGTGGGCGACGCCGCGGCCTAAAATCGTGCTTCCGAAGAAGACACCGCCGGGGGCGAGGTAGCGACGGAGATTCGACGCCACAGTCGCAGCCTTCCACTCCAGCTCGCCGGGAAGGCAGTGGAAGAGGAAGTTCGCCCCGATCGAGTCGAAGTGCGCATCGCCGAGGTCGACTGGCTCCAACACGTTCGCCTGAACCGTCGCGGGCGAATAGCGACGGATCCGGTCGGACGCCGCCGACAGAGAGTTCTCGTTCAGGTCGAGCAGGGTGATCTGGGGATTCTCGACCGGCCAGCGGCAGTGGTCGAGGAACCACCCAGTGCCGACCCCGACGTCGAGGTGGCGCGCGCCGACGTGACTCTGGTACCGCTCAAGCATCTTGGAGCTCCGACATCGCCACACAAAGCGGTTCGAGAACCCGAGGACGAAGAGGTCGTAGACGCGCAGCGTGAACGGCGTGTAGACGCGCTGGCCGGCCTCGACTTCGTCCGCTCGCGGCTCCTCGTCGGACATTCTCAAACCCTACGCTGGAAGGAGACGCTGTACGGCACCACGGCTGCCTCCTCGCGTCAGTCCATGCCCTAATTCAGTGCCGCGGAAGGCGCTTCCGGCTCAGCGAACGCCGCAAAGCGATTGAAGCCTGCGAACAAGGGCTCCACGACGACGGCGCCGCGCCCCAACATCTGGGCCTTCTCGTGCGACTGGTTCAGCACTTTCTCGCTTGGCTCGCCGTAGATGTGGATCGCTGAGAGCGTGACGAGCTCCGCTAGCCGGCGAAAGAGGGGTCCCGCCACCTCCATGTGGTACTCGAAAGATGCGGAGTCGGCATGCGCGTGCACGACGGTCATCCTGGTTCCCTCGTCGTTGAAGTAGACGTTGTAGGCGATGATCCGTGGCTCGTTCGCCTCGACGAAGTCGGTCAGCTCTCTCATGCCCGCCTTCAGCTCTTCGAGCGCTCCCTCACGAACGTCCGAAGTGTCGACATAAAGAATCAGGTCCGACATGTACGTCCCCGTGACGTTCTAGCAGGAGCCAGAGAGGATCGGGCCTCAAGGGGCATCATTACTGGTTCACGATTCTTTGGTTCACGCTTGGGCTTGGGCTTTGGGTCGTCCTCAGGAACGAGCTCTGGTTCGTGGGCTTCATGTCGCCATACGCGATCTGGATAACCCATCTCGCCGGCTGGGCGGCCGAGACGCCGGTTGAGCCAGAAGACGAGCCGGAAGACGCCGTGGGCCGGTCCGCGCCACCCGACGTAGCTGTCACTGCACCTTCGGAAGCTGCGTAGCCCGGAGCTGCGACAGGTCGGGGCTGGACCGGCCCGTCGTGGCTGCGCCACTCGTGCTCGGCAAGGAGGACACCGCGGAGCTCTGCAAGGGCGTCGGTCCGGACGTCGTCGAGCACCCGGAGGAGTCGCTCACGGTCCTCGATGGTGAGCGCGACGACTCCCGTCTGGAAGGCGAGCGACTTCTCGAGAAGGGAGCGCGTCGGCTCATCGACGAGCCGTACGAGCTCGCGAACGTCGTCGTCAGGAACGTGCAAGCCCGCGAGATACATCGAAGCTATTCGCTGCGCGGAGACGAGTAACTAGTCACGCGCCACGACGGCGCCCCAGATACCTGGCGATCCTAAGGCGATCTGCGTACATGCGCCGAAGCTGGCCCAGCTCGAACCGGCTCAAGGCCGGCCAACGCTTAAAGAGCGGTGCAAGCTTGTCGTCACGTACTGCCCGCTGCTCTGAAAGCTCCGTTTCGGTCATCGCCGCAAGGTCGTCGGGCAACTGTCTCACGAGACGATGTTTTCCTCCGCACCGCAGCGCCAAACAATCCGCCTCTTGCCAGCGAGGCCGACGCTCCGTTTCAGCACCGGACATGGCCGCCCGCCTCGGAGCTCCCGCTCCTCGATCCGCTGGTAGCTCGCGAGTGCGGGATAGGCGGCCAGGCGCAGCGAGACCCGTTCACACGGGCCTCGCGAATTGGGAAATGTTTGCCTAACCGCCCGTAGCCGTTGTTCTAGCCGGGCGAGGTGCTGATCCCACCGTTGAAGAGGGCGAGCACCGTTGCCGCGAGTGCGACGACGAAAGTTAGGAGTCTTGCCTTCATCGTGAACCTCCTTCGGGCTTCCCTGAAAATCCAGAGTAGGGGACCGCAGCCGCTCTTGTCGTTCGCACAGGCGACAGAACGAGTGTGAGTCCGGTGACACACAGATGACCGCAATCGGCCCGCCTTCCGTCACGTACCGCTCGGGCCAGAGCATCGCAGCCGACTCGAACTTCGGTGACATCAACTCGGTTGACCCGCGAGCAGCCCAGGCGGATCATGCTGAGAACCGATGTCGCCGATCGCATCGACCGGCGGGTCGCCGCCGCTGTTCCCGCACTCCCTCTCTTCCAGACCCTGCTCGTCTATGTCGTGCGGAAGGGTCTCCAGGGGGTGGTGCCGAACGGCTTCGGCAGCCAGCTCGTAACCGCCACTGGTTGGACCCATTTCGTACCGCTCTGGGTCCCTCTGTACCACTCTTGTACCAACGTGGGCCACTGGTGGGGTGTCCACACGTCACCCGAGGTCGGCATACCAACGGTTCCGTTGGTTTCGCCGTCCCCGGTGTTGCTACTCACGCTCCCGGTTGCCGCGCCCAAGCGCCGCGTGGTCGGCGGCTCGTCCCTGGGTGACCTGGGTGTGCTGACCCTCATGGTTGGCCGACCCCGAGAATCGCCTGAGCCGAACTTTCGTTCAGGCCATTGCCGGGCTTGCTGGCCTTCGTCACCAGTGCGGCGCTGACCTCCGCGGCGCGAGCAATCTCGGCCCGGCTCCAACCCGCCGCGAGCAACGCCTCAATGTGCTCTGCGGTCGCGCCCGAGTCCACGAGCACCCGTGGCTGGCGTAGCCCCTCGCGCTCCAATCTGCGGCGTCGTCCTCTGCACGGGCGGCAGATGCAATTCGGGCCGTGCCGTACCCAGGGTTCGGCTGCGAAGGGGTTACTACTAGGCACCGGTCACCTTCTCACGGCAAGGCTTGGATGCATCGGTCGCTTTACGCACGATTCTCGCTCCGATGAAATCCAGCTGGGTGTTCGTTCGCCGGTCCACCTAAAGAACGCGGGATGGGAGGGGTCACCACCGCGCCCGCACACCGGACTTCTCCAACGCCCGGTTCGCGGCAAGGCGTCGCTGGCGGTCGCGCGCCTGCTCGTCCCCGTGCAGGGAGAGGCTGATCGGAAGGTGGGTTGGCATAGGAGGCTCAGGCGTCCCGCTGGGCTGGTAGAGCTTGTCGCTCACCGGTCGCCTATCTGGGTCCAGCCCCAACGCCTTCACTGCGTTCCAATCCGAGAGCCGTGTGAACTTCCGCTCGTTGCTCATGGCTTCATCAACCCCACCGACCCGACGGCGACCGACCTGCTCCTGCCTGTAGCGCCGCGCGGCCGTAGGTAGACGAGCCACTCGCCCGAGACGAAGAACAGCTCGGCACCCGTGTCCGTGGGGTGCTCGGACAGGGTGGGGTCAGACATCACCAGGCGGTACCGCTTGCCCGTGGCCCTGTCCACCCAGTCCTTGCCTTCGTGGTCGAAGTCCTCGGCGTTCGCTTCCAGGAAGTGCTGGCGTGAGATCCGCAACCGGTGCTCGTCCACCCTCGCCAGCCCGGTGCCGCACTCGAAGACAACCTCGCGCCGACCGGGGCTGTCCACCTTGCGTCCGGTGGGTACGGCGCCCAAGTGCGGACCCTCGTACGCGTACACCTGCACGTCCTCGCCAAGCTCGTCGTTGCTCATTGCCGCACTCCTGTTCAAGCCATGAGCAACCACCGTAGAGGCGGGAGGGGACCTTCTGACAACGCCGCTGCCGCAGCGCCCGTGCCGTCGGACAGGCGGCGTCGGCGGTGCGCCTCAGCCGACGCCTTCGATGATCTCGACCAGCTCGTCCAGGCGGTAACCGTGCTTGCGACCGAGCTCGACAAGCTCGCGTGCCTTTGTCACGACGACACCGCGCTCGGGAGTTCCCGTAACCGTGATGCCTCGACCGCGACGGAAGTCGAGAAGTCCTTCGCTCCGAAGGAGTTGCAGGGAACGCAGCAAGGTGTTCTTGTTCACGCCGAGGACGGCGGCAAGATCCTTGGCCGCGGGTAGGCGTTCACCGGGCTTGGCCTCACCGTCCGCAATTGCTCGCCGTATCTCCGCCGCGACCTGTTCGTAGAGATCCGTCGGGTCAGCTTTGTTTAGCTTGACACTTATCATGGTCCTAGTAATACTAGATCAATCGGACTACGGAGGTTGTCGTGACCGTCACCGCCCCGCCTCGCCCACCGCGCCCGAGCGATCCCGTTACGCATGGGGAGTTCGACGCTCTCGTCGAGGCGCTGATCGAGGAGGCGAGGCAGCGTGGGCAACGGCGACGGCGCAGAAACGCCGCCGTCGTGACGCTCGTCGCGCTCGTCGGAGTAGCGGTCTTCGCTCTCTTGGGTCGCAGCGCGCAGTCCCAGACCGCGTCTCCGGCGCTCTCCGTACGGTCGAGCCTTCCCGCCGCAGCGGCGAGTTCGAAGATCGCCTTCATCCGCGAGCCTCCCCGCGCGGGCTATGCCGGCGTTCTCTGGGTCATGAACCCCGACGGGAGTGGGCAACGAAGGTTGGCCCCCGCTTTTCCCGGGATGCGCTGGTCGCCCGATGGCCAGAAGATCACCTTCGCGGCCATCGTCCTCCTGCCGGATCGCTTGTCGAGCGACATTTACGTCATGAATGCCGACGGCAGCGGGCAGCGGGAGCTAACGCCTGACGATGCCCAGGAAAATTCTCCGGCCTGGTCGCCCGACGGACGGAGGATCGCATTTCTCAGTAGCGGCATCAGAGTCGTGAACGCCGACGGCAGCGGGCTGCGCAGGCTTACGCGCAAGGGGTGGGGCCACTCCGCTCCCGCATGGTCTCCCGACGGGCGGAGGATCGCGTTCGTCAGTCGGCGTGACGGCAACTTGGAGATCTACGTCATGAACGCCGACGGGAGCGGGCAGCGGCGACTGACGCGCAACGCAGTGCGAGACAGCGACCCTGTCTGGTCGCCCGACGGGCGGAGGATCGCCTTCGTGAGCAAGTGGCAGGTCTGGGCCATGAACGCCGACGGGAGCGGGCAGCGGAGGCTTACGCACAACGGGGCGCGCAACTTCGCTCCTGCTTGGTCTCCCGATGGGCAGAGGATCGCGTTCGAGCGCCGGGTCGGAAGAGGGGAAACGCAAGCGTGTCTGGGGTGCGGCGTAGCGTCGACCTTCCAGGTCTACGTCATGAATGCGGATGGCATCGAGGCGCGGATGCTCGCGCAAGACGGTGCGCAACCCTTCTGGTCGCCCGATAGCCAGAAGATCGCGTTCCAGAAGCAGACCGACATCTACGTCATGAACGCCGACGGGAGTGGACAGCGGAAGCTGACGCGAGGCGCTCGTCGCGAAAGCCAGCCTGTCTGGTCGCCCGCGCTGAAGTAGCGCCTAGTTCAGCCTCCTGGTCGGGTTGGAACATGAGGAACACTCCTCCGTAGGGTCGACCACCCCAAGTACCCGACACCAAGGGGTGGGAATGCGAGCACGTGCCGCGAGCAATGCATCCGCGGAAGTCGTAGGCGCCGGTCGGGACCACCGTGGCGCTGTAACGCTCTGTGTAGCTCTCCGAGCGCGAGGTCAATGACCTTGGATCGGGTGTCGGTACGGACGTTGGCGGCGGTAGCTGTGTTGCGCTGACCAGGGGGAACGCTCGCCCCGGGTTCAGCGCCAGAACTGCCGAGGCGGCACTCCCCACTAGCGGAGCTGCCCCGTGGCGTTGGGTTACAAACCCGCTGGACGGGCGGCATCTCTCTTCACGGGTCAGGGCCGCTCTCTCCTCCGCACGGAGCGTCTGCGGAGCGCTCTGGCTCCCGGCGGGTCAGGCCTTTACGCGCTCTTTCTTGCCCCGCTCGATCCTCGCGACACCAGCCGCGGGAGCGAAGATGCTCGTGTGTCCGTCGTCCCACAGGACACGGAAGCGTTGCGGATCCTGGGCCAGAATCTCCTCGATAACGCCCGCGTGCCCCGACTGAGCAGCCCGCTCCGATTCGACGACGATCCTGTCTCCCACGCTTGCGTCCATGGTTCGCCTCCTGCGATTCGGAAACTTGTCATTGCAGGCTAGCGCGGCGCGCCTGTCACGACACCGAGCCTCTGGCTGGCTCTGTGTAGCTCTCCGAGCGCCAGGTCAAGGTCTTTGCATTGACACCTGGGACAACCCCACGATCCTGTGAAAGCGAGGGACGGATAACGTGATCAGAGCGCGGACAACGTGCGGTGATCTGCGGCGAAAGGATCGAAATGGCGAACGCGAACCAAGGGCCGTACTGCTACCGGTGCGGGCGGCAGCGAACAAGGGAGCAGCTCGCCCTACTCTTCAGCGTCGGGGGTGCGAGCAAGCGGTACTGCGCCGACACGGAGGAGTGCGAGGAGTACCAGCTCCAGCAGAGGGATGGGAACCAGCCCCAGGCGTCGTAGAACCGCAACCCGTACGTGCTCGGCGGCACAGTGTTCCCATTCTGTTCCCATGTACCCGCCGAGCGTTACCGCCCCTGTAAACGAAAACCCCACGTTAGCGGGGCTTTCTAGAGGTGGAGCGTGCCGGGCTCGAACCGGCGACCCCCAGCTTGCAAATTCTGTCCGGCGTTGATCCGGGGTGGTCAGCATGTGTCGATGCACGACGGCTATGCGGTTCTGCATGGTGGTCTGCGTCGCGACGGAGCCGCGAGGGTCACTCTGATCTGACACAAGTCTGACACGGCCGGCCACGTGCCAAGGGCCTCCAGGCAAGGCTGCCTCGCAGGAACACGCTCTAAGTCAGTCGAAGATGTGGAGGACTCAACGCCGTTCTGCAGAGGCGGCCACGCTCGTCCTCAGTTGCAAGCGCGGCAGCGATCAACGCATCAATTGCGCGGGCACCGCGCTGCGGATCGTTGGGGGAGAGAAGTCTCTCCACCTTCTCACGAGGCTGGTTGCGGGGCAGCAACGTCAGAAGGGTGACAGCCCTTCCGACGAGCTCGTTCTTCAACGATTTCGTCATGCTCGACACTCCGGTACTCGGACACCCCGTACGCGACCAACCTGTCCGCAATACCCCTGACTTCGAACTCCTCGAGCTTCCCAGTTCGCCTCATCGCCCCTCCCCGTACAGGCCCCATCTTACGAACGTCGCAGGTGCATTTGAAGGGTGGTCACATGATGCGGAGCCGCCAAGAGCTCCTCTGCCGATCCGACCCGCGCAGATCCGCGAGGTACTAACCGGCACCTGGTCAGACCGCCGGTCCATGGCACACACGGATTGCTCGACGACTCGTCCGCGCCGAAACGGGACTGCTGCTTCTCAGCCTTCGGCTGCGGCCGCCCTTGCGAATTAGCGCTCGAAGTCGAGCTTCCGCTCCTCGCCGCTCTTCGGCGGTCGGCCCCTGACCGCGCCGACAAGGATCTCGGCGAACTGCAGTACCTTGGGCTTCTTGTCCTCCCAGTACTGCGCCTGCTCGACCTCCACGCGCAGAAGACCGAGGTGGGGATCGTCGACCCCTGCCGGAAACCAGGCCTCGGCATAGATATTCCACAACGCTTCGGCCTTCGCCCGATCGTGGATGAGAGCCGCGCGGCCCGAGACGGAGATGTAGAGGTCCTTGTCTGGAGCCGCGTAGCTCAGCCCGACCCGAGGATTCCGGTCGAGCTCGCGGGCGAGTGGCCCGTCGTCAGACACGAAGAACCAAAGGCTGCCTTCGAACTCGTCCCCCTGCGTCCACATCGGTCGTGATCGGAACGACCCGTCCATCTCAACCGTCGTCATCATCGCTGGCCGCACCCTCTCGATTCGATCCCACAACTCGCTCTGCTCGGCGCTCATCGACTCTCGATCTCCCATTGCTGGCTCCCTCCGAGTGAAAGTTGGGTCGGACGTATCGGCTTCCCCATACGCCCGTTCACAGTCGCCCTCCGTGAGCAGTCGTTACTTGCTGGCCACGTTGCGGTGGCCCTTCAACGAGGGCGGCTCAGGCTGAGCCGCCCTCGATCAAGGAGCTTGGCTGGCTTCAGTCCTCGTTGACTTCACCTCGCCATGCGCCCGTTTCATGAGCGCGTGACTCGATGAAGGACTTGAACGATTCGAGATCACCCTTGACGCGGTGGCTGTCGAATCCGAGGGCACTGCCGAGCGTCTCTTTCATGCCCTCGGGGTCGTAGTCCATCTGCACCATGACTTTCGTCCGAGCGTCATCGAGCTTGTGAAACGTCACGACGCCGTTCGGTCCTTCCTGATCCAGGGCCCTCCACGCGACACGGTGATCGGGATGCTGCTCGGTGATCTCTGCATCCCACTCGCGCTTGTCGCCACCGATCTCTGCGACCCACCGAAGGTGCGTGTCGTCTTTCTGCTCAACGCGCTCGATCCCATCCATAAAGGCCGGGAACGATTCGAACTGCGTCCATTGGTTGTAGGCCGTCGTAACTGGGACTTCGACCTCGATCGATTCCTCAATGGTTTTCAACTCATCCTCCTTCGTTCGGTGAAGTATCGGAGTGAGCAACGTGCCCACGTGGCCACGAGCGAAAACGTCGCTTGTTGCCGGTTGATCCGTGGCGTCGGCACATCGCAGCGGCAGCTCGCCTGCGTCGGGTGGGAAAGAGAAGCTCTTCCCCACCCGATCAGGACTTCGCTATTGCGGCGGAAGGAGGACGCGGTTGACGACGTGGATAACGCCGTTCGACGCCATCACGTCGGGACGCGTCACCTTCGCGTCGTTCACGAAGACGTTCGAGCCTGCGACACGGATGTTGACGCGCCTGCCGTCGACCGTCTTCGCCGACTCGAGCTTCACGACCTTCGCGGCGGGGACCTTGCCGGCGATCACGTGGTAGAGGAGCACGGCCTTCAGCTTGGCCTTGTTCTTCGCGAGCGCGGTCAGGGTCTTCGACGGCACCTTCTTGAAAGCAGCATCCGTCGGTGCGAAGACCGTGTACGGCCCGGGCTTTTGCAACGTGCCGACGAGACCCGCGCTTGTCAGAAGCTTGGCCAGCGTCTTGAACTGACCGGATGCCACCGCGATCTCGACGATCGTGCCCTGCGCACGCGGGCTCGCCGATGCAGACCCTCCGACGGCAGCCAGTGCGATCGCGCCAACTGCTAGCGCTGCCGCGATGGGCTGGACGCTCCGTCCACGGCTGGTCACGAGCACGCCGATTGCGTAAACGGCCGACAGACCAACGAGCCCATAGACGATCCTGCTCAACGCGTTCGTCTCGCCGAACTCGAGCCCGACGATCTCGGCCACCAAATCGAACTCGGCGATCGCGACGAGACCCCAGTTGAGCCCGCCGACGATCAAGAGGATCGCCGCGAGCGTGTTAAGGACTTTCATTTTGTACACCTCCTGTAGAGAATTTGTTCATGCAACCATAGACCGCGATAGCGTCCTTGTCAAGCTTTCGTAGAGATGTTGTATAGTCTGCCCATGCCTGGCAGCGGCCGCTTCCGAATCGGTGAACTGAGCCGGCGCTCCGGCGTGAGCCCTGAGCTCCTACGGGCATGGGAACGCCGTTACGGTTTGCTAAGCCCGACCCGCTCGAAAGGCGGCCTACGGCTGTACTCGTCGGACGATCTCGAGCGCGTTCGGGCGATGCAGCGGTTCCTCGCCGAGGGTATGGCTGCGGCCGAGGCCGCCACGCTCGTGGGCGGAGCCGCTCCGCTGTTTGACGACCCGCTGCTCGATCCGGCGAACGCCATCGCCGAGCTGAGAGCCGCTCTCGACGTGTTCGACGAGCCCGCGGCACAGGCAATCCTCGACCGGCTCTTCGCCATCGCAACGGTCGACCTCGTGCTCGCCGGGGTCCTCGTCCCCTTCCTTCACGAGCTCGGCGATCGATGGCAGCGCGGGGAGGCGTCCGTGGCGCAGGAGCACTTCGCCGCGAGTGTCATCCGTGGGCGCATGCTCGGGCTTGCCCGCGGCTGGGGCCTCGGGGTCGGGCCAATCGCACTGGTCGCCTGTCTCGCCGGGGAGCAGCACGACCTCGGTGCACTGGCCTTCGCGCTCGCGCTCAGGTCGCGCGGGTGGCGAATCTCCTACTTCGGCGCGGACACGCCGCTCGAGACGATCAAGCACGCCGCAGATCTGCTCGAGCCACAGCTCGTCGTGCTGGCCGCGGTGACGGGCGACCGCGTTCGACCGGTCGCTCGGGAGCTAGAGGCGCTCGCCGGGGACTTCCGCGTCGCTCTCGGCGGCGCAGCGGCGCGCACGGCACGGATAGACGCCGACGTGCTCAGACTCGGGGGCGACCCCGTCGCGGAGGCGGAGCGCGTCACCGCGCTCATGCGCGAGCCGGTTGCGGGATGAGGGAGACGAAGCGAGGTGTCCGCGGTTCACCACGACGGTCCTTGCCCGACGACGATCTGCAGCAAACTGATCCGCAGCGCTAGATCCGGAGCACAAGGAGCGCCGCGTCGCCGCGCAAATGAATGTCGTCGGCGGAGCAAGCGTCCGTCATCTACGTTCGGTCTAGAACAGACGGATAAGGATGTTAATGAGCAGTGTCAGGAGCACGGAAGCGGCGAGCGAGAGCACAAGACATCCCGGCGAGCAGCCGTAGACACGTATCCCACCCCGCCGCTCGCCGCCTCCGCTGAGCACTGTCTATTTCTTTGCCGCGGTCTTCTTCGGTGCGCTCCGTCGCTTGCGAGCGGAACCGTCCCCGTTGGCCACTTCGCCCGTCGGCTCCTTCGGAAGGCCCGCCTTCAGGCGCAACTTCTCGGCGATCTCCGCGATCTCCTGCGGGGCGTAATCGGGAGCAAAGACTGCGGGCTGCGAGGGCAGGTCGTGAGCAGGTACTCCCTCCGGAGCCTCGTCGACGACGACGAGATCTTCACCGGTCTCCGGATGCGGGCCGTTGAAGACAGCACTGAGCTCCAGATAGTCGGTTGGTGAGAACCGATACAGACGCAGGTGCTCGCCACGCTCGATGTAGGGCTTGCAGTCCGGGATCTTCTCCGTCGGGATACGTGGAGTGGGGAACATCTTCATCAAGTCCGCGCCGGTCAACCGCTCGATCGCACGCGCGTAGGCGACCTGGTGAACGCCGCCACGAACGAGCAGATACCCCGTCAGCGCGCGCGCTGCCGGATGTTCGACCATCTCCCAGACCTTGAGCTTGTTGTTGCGGGCTCCGGTCTCGAGGAAGAAGTTGTGCGTCAAGTCCTCGACGAGGTCGCCGGAGGAGAAGATGTAGTCACCGCTCCACGGGCGTCCCTGCGAGTTCTGCGGCAAGGCGCCCTGCCCGCCGGCGAGGAAATGGTGGGGATTCCCGACGCCCTTGAGGGGCGCGAGAGAAGCTTTCGGGCCTCGCCCGTTCGTGGTCGTCGGCGTGGCACCCGTCAGCATCGTGTTGATGGCCGCCGCCACGAGCTCGACGTGGCCGAACTCCTCTGCGGCGATGCTCGCTACGAGATCGTAGAACGGTCTCGCTCCTTGCCGATTGCGAAAGTTGAAGGACTGGAACGTGTAGTTCAGGAACGTGGACATCTCGCCGAAGCGACCGCCCATCAGCTCCTGCACTGCAGCTGCTCCGGCGGGGTCAGGCTCCGAGGGCGGTGGGAGCTCGGCGGCGATTCGATCGATCCGGCGGATCATGTGTCCCTCCGTGAAGTCGGCGCCTCGCTCGGCGTAACTTCGCGAGCCTTTTCCTGCAGGCTCTCCGACATCTCCTCACCCTCTTCGCGGCCGCGTTCCTTCGCGGTCTCGACAGCTGCCGCGCCTGCCTCCTGCACGACATCTTTCCCGCGCTCGAGAGCTTCCCGTCCCGCGTCCGCCGCCGTCGCTTTCACATCGTCGGCCACCGGCCCGATCCGCTCGTCTTCCATGCGAGTCGAGGGCATGAGCAGGCCCGCGATGAAACCGACCGCTGCACCGCCGATCGCCAAGCCGACCGGGTTCCTTTCTGCCAGCCGCTTCATGCGATTCATGCTGTGACTGACCTCCGCACCGTCAGGCGTCGATCTCGCCTGCCTTCGAGCTCACCCCGCTCACCGTCGAGACGACGGCGTCCTTCTTCTCCTCGATCCAGTCCTTGGTCCTGGTCGGAACGTCAGCCTTGTACGCGAGCGCGTCGGTGGTTTCGCTCAGCTGGTCGCGGGTCTGCCCGATTTCGCTCTTCAGCTGGTCTGATGTGTGAGCCATGCCACGTCCTCCTTCACCGATTCGATTGTCTTTTCGGGCACGGGCGTGCCCACTTCCTGGATCTTGTTGCGGCCGTACAGCGCAAGAGGCACGGCCACGAGCGCCCACAGCCCGGCTATACACAGCGCTGCCGCCCAATTGGGCATCACACCGTCGAGTGCGAGGACGAGGAACGCCGTGAACGTCCCCAGAGCGAGCAGCCCGGCGACTCCCGCCGCCGTGAGTACTGCGACTCCCGCGCCTGCTTTCTTTCCCTTTTCGGCGAACTCGGCCTTCGCAAGCTCGAGGTTCTCGTTCAGCTCGACCTTCACAAGCTCGATCTCCTGGTGAACCAGGGTGGTCGCCTGATGCGTGAGATCCTTGACCAGCTGGACGGTCGAGCGCTGACGCACGTCGCCGTCGACGATCGTCATCTACGCACCACCCCCGCTCGTCAGGCTCCGCATCGGAGGCGAGTGGCCGCTGCCGTTGCTGCGCGCACCCTCGTAGCGGCGGTTACCCGAAGCCTTCACGAATCGTGAGGCCATGAGTCCCGCGAGGGCGCCTATGCCCGCCGTGAGCCAAGGGCGCCTTCGGGCGAATCCCTCGATGTCGCCGAGGATCCGATCAGCCTCCGCGGACTGGAGGTAACCGCCTACATCGTCGGCGCGCCGAGCGACCTCCTCAACGACTCTTGCCGGTACATCCTTGCCTTCACTCCGCAGCTGGTTGGCCCCGGACTGGAGGGTCTTTCCGATCGACTGCAGCTGTTCGCCCGCCTGCGTCGAGCGTTGGTCGAGCTGCTCACGGATCTGGAAGGTGGCCTCCCCGCCCAGCTCGTTGGCCTTGGACGTGATCTGCTGCTGGGCCGCGGAGACGAGCTCCTCGCCCATGTCCTTCACTTCTGCGGCAGCCCCACTCGGGTGACTGCCACTCGTTTCAGTTGTCATGCGTCTGCTCCTTTGCTCTGAGGTTTTGGCATGGAGGCGTTCCCGCGGCGACCGCGCGCAAAACGGCGCTGGTCTGTGCTCGGGGCGAGGGCCCCGAGCACAGACTTGATGGGCGTGCTCAGCGGTTGTTGAGCGGGTCTTCGCCGCCGGCGTACTTCGTGCCCGCCTTGGCGAGTCCGCGGCTGATCATGTAGCCGATCCCGATCGCGGCGACGAGTGTCCAGGCGCGGACGTCGTCGAGTGAGTCGGAATAGGCGGACGCAGCCAAGATGGCCACGATGAGCCCGGCCATCGCCCAGAACTCGGTGGTCTTCAGCGAGTGCTTGGTCTCGTCGGTGGTGCGACCGCCGACGTGAACCGGGGCCTTCGTGCGCGCGCGCTCAGTGGTTTCCATTGTTGCCATTGCTGTTCCTCCTCTTGGGGGTCGTATGAGGCGGAGGACTCAAACGAGTCCACTCGCTACTTGCCGTGCATGGAGCGATGTTTCTTGGCTCGTCGTCCAGTCGCTTGATTGCGAGAAGACGATCGAAGCCCGTCGCCTCGAACGCAGTCATCGGTGTCTGCGGCCCAACAAGGACGATCAGCTCGCTAGCGTGTGCCTGCTGGCGTCGGCTCGCGCTGAGGAGCAGGGCGAGCGTTGTCGCGTCGATGAAAGTGACCAAGCGAAGATCGACGATCAGGTGGCGCACTTCTGCCAGCGCGTCTGCGATTGCCGGCGCACGGAAAAGGTCGAGCTCGCCGGCAAGGACCAGGACCGCTGATTCGCTCCCATCCCGCTCGAGGGCCAACGAAAAGTCGCGCACGTTCGGGCCGCGGCAGCTCGCGCGCGCAGCTGTCCGCCCACCTGTTTCGGGCGCCGCAGTGTTCACTTGTTCATTCCGATCATGCTGCCACCGTAGCTCAGTTCTGATGAAGTATGGCCCAGTTTGATGAGGTATTTGATGAGGTATCTGGGGATTTATGAGGAGCTATCTCCCCCCAGCAGAGAGGTTCTGATGAAGTACGATGGTCGTCATGCAGCACGGAGAGATCGCGATCTACAGCATTGGCGCCGTCGAGCGCATGCTCGACCTCCCCGCTGCGACGATCCGAAACTGGGAGGAGCGCTATGGGCTCGTGAAGCCCGAGCGCAGCGACGGCGGCCATCGGCTGTACACACGCGAACAGGTCGAGCAGCTCCGCTTCGTCAAGGAGGAAATCGATCGAGGGCTGCAGCCCGCCGAGGCCCATCGGCTGCTCGGCGAGCAGCTCGCTCGCCGCAGCGGCGTTCGCTCGACGGATGCGAGCGAGCAGGCACCTCGCCTTCTGATCCTGCTTGCCGAGCGCGATCCGTACGCGGCCGAATTCGCCGAGTTCTTTCTCCAGACCGAGGGCTACGAGGTGGCACTCGCCCTCGATGCCGATGACGCAGCGCTCAAGCTCGCGCTTCGCCTACCCCAGCTTGCGGTGATCGAGCTGCTCATCTCAGGCGGTACGGGCGCCGATCTGTGCCAGCGTCTGAAGGAAGCCGGAGTGCCCGCGTGCCTGGTGATATCCACGCTCGACGCGCGCGACCAGGCGCTCGCAGCGGGCGCCGACGCCTTTCTGCAGAAGCCACTTGATCCACTGCAGTTCGTCTCGACCGTCAAGGACTTGCTCGGGAAGAGCGCGTTCCTGCAAGGCGCGACATCGCTATGAGCGAGCGTCTCCTGAGCGGCCACTCCCGCCTCGACGGCGTACTCGGGGGCGGCCTCCCGGTGGATGCAATCAACATGCTCATCGGGCTTCCGGGAACCGGCAAGACGATCCTCGCTCAGCAATACCTGTTCGCGAACGCGACGATCGAGCGGCCCGGCTTGTACCTCGCCACGGTGTCGGAACCATTCGACAAGATCCTCCGCTACGGCCAGAGCCTCCGCTTCTTCGACGCTGGAGCGGTCGGCAACTCAGTGTTCTATGAGGACCTCGGCCCGGCCCTCAACGACCGCGGCCTCGCCGGCGTCCTTGAGCAGGTGACCGCGTTGATCAAGGAGCGCCGCCCGGGAATCGTCGTGATCGACAGCTTCAAGGCGCTCTCCGCCTACGCGGAGGCTGCCGAGTTTCGCCGCTTCCTCCACGATTTCGCCGGCCACCTGTCCGCCTTCCCGGCCTCGTCGTTTTGGATCGGCGAGTACGGTGACGAGGAGATCGCCGTGGCACCCGAATTCGCGGTCGCCGACGCCATCATCAGCCTCTCGACGACGCGAGCGTCCGAGCGCGAGACGCGTTCCCTCCGCGTCCTCAAGCTGCGGGGAAGCGAATTCGCTCCCGGCCAGCACGCCTACCGCCTCTCGGCCAACGGGATCGACGTCTTCCCGCGGCTGGCCGACCAGAGCGACATCACGAGCTACCCACTCGACGAAGCCAGGCACTCATCCGGGATCGGCGCCCTCGACGACATGCTCGCCGACGGTTACTGGCCCGGCGCCTCCACGCTCTGCGCTGGCCCGTCGGGCTGCGGCAAGACCCTGATGGGCCTGCACTTCATCTTCAATGGCGTCCGTCAGAACGAACCCGGTGTGCTGGCGACGCTCCAGGAACACCCGACCCAGCTCGGGCGGATCCTCGAGGGGTTCGGATGGTCGGTTGATGAGGAGGGCGTCGAGCTGATGTACCGCTCGCCTGTCGACATGTACATCGACGAATGGGTCTATGACCTCCTCGAGAGGGTGGAGCGCACCGGAGCACGCCGAGTCCTCATCGATAGCCTCACCGACCTCAAACTCGCCTCGCCGGACGAGATCCGGTTCCGCGAATACATGTATTCGCTCGTTCAGCGCTTCTCTCGCCAGGGAGTCAGCGTGTTCATGACCTCGGAGCTACCGGACCTCTTCCATGTACGGCGGCTCTCCGAGTTCGGCATCTCACACCTGTCCGACAACGTCGTACTCCTCCAATACACCCGCGACCAAGCAACCGTCCGCCGCGCACTCACCGTCTTGAAGACGCGCGCAAGCCGACACGAACCGGAAACCCGCGAGTTCAGAATCACTCCCGAAGGGATCGTGCTCGGTGACCCGTTTGCCCCTGAACAGTCCTTCGACTAGTACGAACCCCGTGCCAGGTGGGCGGACGAGCGCGCATGTGCGGTCCGTAGACCTGCTCCTGTTGGAGGAACTCCACGCTCAGTTGCCGGTTGGCTTGCTCGTCAACGACGCCGACACGCTCGAGATCCTCCACGCCAGCCCCCCGCTTCCCGGCTTCGCCGATCATGACCACCTACAGCCGCCTCTCCCACCAGATGAGTTGGCGGCGCTCGTCGCCGAAGTAGCCGCGTCCGGAAGCCCGCATCACGTTCCGGAGTTCCGTCACGACTCCCCAGGGCAGGGGCCGAACTGGTGGAGCGCGACCTTGCGTCGCATCGACACGGAGAGCTGGGGCCCAGTCGTGGTCACGCTCGCGGTCGACACGACCAACCAGGTTCGCGCCCGCCACCTCTTGGAGGAGCGCGAACGGTGGTACGTGGCCCTGCGGCAACAGATCGCGGCCGTTCCCGGCCAGGACCTCGTCTCCGCCCTTCAGCGGGTTGCCGATGCCCTCGTCCCCGCCTTACAGGCCGACGTGGCCGCCATCCGAATACTCAGCGTAGACGCCAAGCTTCACCTCGTGGCCGCTAGCGGCCTTCGCCCCTCCGAGATTCGACGCCTCGCCCTCGACCCGATCACCATTCGTCGGCTCGAGACGATGAGCCAAAGCGCGCCACCGACTGCGTTCGGATCGCTCGGCCTCCACTGGGTCGAGGTGCGGTGGCTCCAGGCCGGCGGCGAACGGGTCGGGATTCTGACGATCGGTGCGCGCAGCAAGCGACGTCCGCCCGAGGACGACCTCACGCTGCTCAACGCCGCATCGGTGCAGCTCGGCCACGCTCTGGAGAACATCGAGCGGAGTCCGCAGTTCTTACGAAGCCGTTCTCTCGAGGTGGCCCGCGCAAACACGGACGTAGGCGAGCCGGCGCAAGCCCGCAGCGCCGACCTCCGACCACGCGAGCTCGTGATCCTTCGCCTCTACGACGAAGGCTTGCGAACAGATCAAATCGCTGAACTCCTCGTTCTGTCTCCGCACACAGTCCGGACACACGTTAGGAACGTGCGCCGCCGGCTTGGTGTCAGTTCCCGAGCGGAGGCACTCGAGCTTCTCAAGGCTGCCGAGGCGGAGCCCTCTGTGTGAGAAAAGGACTCCCAGCGATTTCGCGATAGCGACTGAGCTCGTACCCGCTCATGGTGCATACGAAGCTACCGGCAGACTGGGAACGTCTTCGTGAACAGCAAGAGGGACCCCCGCATCATGTAGGCGGGGGCCTCTCTTGCGAGTACGGCATCCACATCTCCATGAACCGACGCGGACGCCCCTCTTGTCGTGATGCGGGGAACCTCTAGTTCTCTTCGATGTTCCCTCGCCAAGCTCAGTCTCATGGGCACGGCTCTCGATGAGCTTCTTGAATGACTCGAGGTCACCCTTGACGCGATGACGGTCGCCGTCACCTCGGATGTCGAATCGGTCAGGCCGGATCGCTCGGATCTTCCTGGCTCGCGAGCCGGAGGGATCCTTTCATCACGCCCTCTAGATGCTGTTGTTGAATGGGCAGAGCCCAATCGACCAACGGGGCGATACCGTCATTGCCCGCGCTCTTGTTCAGTGTTTTGAGCACCGACCAGTGACCCACCTCTCCGGCTTCGGCCATCGTAGGAACTCGAAGCCGTCAAGGGCGTCCGCGTCGGCGTCAAGGTAGGTCGACATCATCTCCGCACCCTTTGACTTCGTGGCTCGGGCTTCCTCGAGAACTGCGGTCTTCTTACCTTCGAACCTGCCGGCCAGATCCGTGCATCGCTCTTCGGTCTCGGATGCCTGTTGGTGCATTCGCTCGAGAACAGCGACGAGGTCCCGCTCGTTCTCTTCGTTCGTCAGAGCGATCACCTTCTGCGTAGCAGCTTGTGCGGCCATCGCGAGACCCGTGACTTCAGCAATCTTGGCCTCGAGCTTCGAGAGCTCAGCCATGCCACTGGGTTCCGTGAACGCTTGCAAGGCATGTCGCGTGCGCTGCCCGAGCTTAGTCGCGAGAGAACACTCTCCATCTTCACTGGAGGCGCACATGACGACCGACGGAGCTCGGGTTTCAGCCCGGGGCAACGGATCTCCCGCTCGAAAGCGCTCTGCAGCCCGTCCGTCACTACGCCGAGCGGGGATCTCCCAAGTTCGATCCCGGCGGCGAGGCGGTGCCTCGAGCGGTACCTACGCTGAAGCGCTCGCGGAGATCACAGAGAGGAATGGTGGCATGCCTCGAGTGAGTTTGCCCTGATCTACGGCAGGGAACACGTCATGTCGTTATCGACTGAAAGGACGGTCATGGGCATCATCGCGTTCATCATCCTGGGTCTGCTCGCTGGCCTGATCGCGAAGGCGATCATGCCCGGAAATGACCCCGGCGGCTACATCGTCACGGCACTGATCGGGATCGCTGGGGCAGTGCTGGGCGGCTTCATCGCTGGCGCGGTGTTCGGAGCGGACCCGCTCGACGAATTCTTCGACATCTCGACGTGGCTAACCGCCATCGTCGGCTCGATCATCCTGCTCGTGATTTACCGCCTTGTTGTGGATCGGAACGACGGGCGCCGCGCCATCGGAACCTGAACCACTGGGGCAACGGATCGTTCGGGGAGCCCCGCTTCGGATGGGCTCCCCTGTGCCGCTCCGTCACCGCTCGGCACGGAGACGATCACGCGGTGGTCGAGCGGTGACCATCGGAGTATCTTGGAGTATCTGACGCCGGCGTCGTCGTTGTCGGCGAGGGTCCTCTGTGTCCGGGCGACAGGCGTCGTACTTCGTTTGGTTCTGGGCGCGAGTGGGCATCCCGGCAAGCCATGAAGCCGCGACTGCTCCGCATCTATCTGCAGGACCATCACGCTGCATCAGCTGGCGGCGTTGCATTGGCGAGGAGGGCCCTCGGCGTGAGCCACCCTCTCGCAAAGCAGATTGCTCGCGATCGGGACGCCCTCGAACGCGTAATGCGGCAGCTCGCCATAACGCCTAGCGCGCTGAAAGTGGGAACCGTGCGCGTGGCGGAGCTCGTAGGCCGCCTGAAGTTCAATGGCAGGATCTTCGAGCGCTCACCTCTGAGTAGCGTCGTCGAACTCGAAACACTCGTCGTCGGTGTTCGCGGCAAGGAGGCGCTGTGGACGGCGCTTCGGCGAGCTGGGATAAGCCTCGAGGACGTAGACCTCGATGCACTTGTCGAATCTGCACGAGCACAAGGTGCCGAGCTCGAGGCTCTACGGATAAGTGCCGTAGCAAAGGCGTTCAGCCGGGTCTCGGGGGGAATCTCGCCCGGTCAGGCAGCCTCGTGACCCTCGCTCGAACGCCCTCTCGTCCTCCTGCTGGTCCCTCCGCTTCGCGAAGCGCCTAGCGCCCGTCGAGAGCCGCCGCCGCGCCGATTCCCTCGCGGTCGTCGCGGAGCGCCATCTCTGCGTCGCGCTCGTCCTTCATGGCCGTCTCCGTCGCTGCCGTGAGAAGGTCGAGCTGTTCCTCCAGCACCGCGACGCGATCCGGGAGTGCCAACGACTTGAGATCGGCGAGCGCGGCCTTGAGCCGGCGGGTGACCTGTGGCGAGCCGGCGCCGGCGAGGCGGATCTCGTCGAAGGCGAGATGGACGTACGCGTCCCAGTTCATTGCGAAAACGGCAAGCCGGACCTCGCCCTCGTCGTCGCGATGGAGACCGTCCGGAATCGGCCGGCGCGCTAGCTGCCTCAGCAAGTCGTGGAGGCGGTCGACGGCCTGCACGGCGGTGGTCGGATCCTGGAACGGTGAGTCTGCAAGCGAGCGCTCCGCGATGTCGACGAGGAGTCGCATTCCGTACGCGACGTCCTCGTCGAGCGTCGGCTCCAGCGCCAGGACGAGCGCGCTGTGAAGCCGATCCTCGTCGAGATCGGCCGGTTCCCCGCGCACGCGAAAGAGCGGCGCACCCGCGGGCACGAACTCCCCGAGCGCGGGAACGAGCTCAAGCACGCAACCGGCTCGCTGCGCCTCCTCGACCAGCTCCTCGGAGCCGATCTTGATGACGACGCCTGACTTGCGAGCCGCAACCACCGCCGCCGATCCCCCCACGGACTCGAGAGCAGGGCCTGTGTCGGGGTACTTGCGATCAAGGAGCTTGCGCGTCTCCTTCCCGACGAGCTCGATCAACGCGGAGACGCGGAGTGCCTGGCCGATGTGGTGCACGTACACGACCAGCACTGCGATGCTCACGAGAACGAGCAGGAAGGCGGTTAGCAACGAGATTCCGGGCACCTGCCCCGTGCCGTCGCCGTTGTTGACGACCTCGCGGACGGCGAGGATCGAGTGCACGAACGTCGCGACGAAGAGCCCGATCGCGAGCTGGCTCGGCTTGTCACGCAGGATGCGTTGCACGATCCGGGGCGAGAACTGACCCATCGCCAGCTGGACGACGACCATCGTGATGGTGAGTACGAGCGCGGCCAGGCTGACCATCGAGCCGGCGATGGTTGTCAGGATCACGACCGCGGCATCCGGCCCGACGACGAGTGCACCTGGAAGCGCCTGGTAGTCGAAGTAACGGTCGAGCGCGATCGTCCCGACGGAGAGCAGCACGCCAGCCAGCACGCAGAGCACCGGGACGAACCAGAGGCTCGCCTTCACATGGATGAGGAACTTGGAGAGCTGCACGGTGAACAGTGGGCGTACCCTTTCGCGCACCTCGGAAACGAGGCCGCGGAGCGCGTGCGTGTCTTCCGGGTGCTCGTGACCGCATCTCCGAAGCCTGCGTAGAGTCAAAGGCGCTTTGGGCACGGAAAGACGGACGACCCAGTCAAATAGCGCTGGCCTCGGCCCCCAGTCGCCGGCTCAAATCGAGGGACTGGAGGCGGCGGCGGGGGGTGCGGCGACCGCCCCCGCCGACAAATGATGCGCTCGCACTCGATCGACAACATGAGCATCTGGGACGTGTCCCCGTTGGCGGCGGGCGACCGGAAGTCATACGGTCAATCGACTGGCACGGGCTGCTCGTCCTCGGCAAGCTCGGCGGTGCTGAGGAAGCGCTCGCTCCTCACGCCGGGCAATCCAAGCCGGGCCGAGGCCGCCCGTCAGGCCTCACCCCGAACGACCTCGGGCGAGAGAATTGACCGAGCCACTGCTGAGTAACCTCGTTGCAGCGAGTGGGCAAACGCCGATGATCGTCTTTGAGTAGCTCGCAGTGCTCTGCGGGCGTCGGGTGTCGGCCTGGTTTTCGCCAAAACGACCAGGGGTACACGCCCGAAGCAAGCAAGCAACGAGGTGTTCCATGCCCAGACGAGCGTTCGTGATCCGCTTTCCGAATGGTGACTTCGAGTACGACCTGACTCGCAGTGCCGCACCTGCCGTCGGCGAGACGATCCGAAGAGGTGAAACGCTGTGGTCGGTGAGGCGGGTCACGCACGAAGATGTACCGACCGCGTACGTCGAGCTCGTCAGGGGGCCTGCGCCGGACCAGGCGCGAGGTTTCGCCCGCGCCGCCGACGAGACGACACGTGGCCCTACCGAAAGCGCCCGAGCTGACTAAGCCCATCCGGATTCCGGAGACGCTGATTCTGATCATCGATGGGTCCTTGTGGCCCCCGACCAGGCCGCCTGCGCCGAACTACTCGGAGAATCCCTCAGTCACCTCGCCCTTGTGTGCGGCGAAGGCAGCGAGAACCTCCTCCTTCTCGCGCTCCGGCACCTTGAAGAAGTCGAGCGTTCGCCCGAGCTCAGCCGCGACCTCATCGAACTCGGCAGGAGAAATCTTCAGCTCGCGGTGGGCTTCTTCCAGGCCAAGCTGAGTGCTCCCCGGTTTCGTGGCCGCATACTGCTGAGGGCCACCGGCGACATTGCAGACCCAGAGGGTGCGCATGAACTTCAGGCCCGGAAGTCTTTCCAGGTTGTTGGTGTGCCATTCCCTTAGGGCAGGATTCTCCGATTTCTGGCCCACGATGGGGTTCTTGACGATCGCTTCGCTGAAGCGATCGACCACGGCTGCGATGGCGAACGCGCCTCCGAGCCGCTCATAAAGACTTGACTCCGTCATCGTTGCCTCCTTCAGTCGTCCCTCGAACCGAGGACGGTTGATCTCGGCGGTTCTAGGGTGGGGCCGGACATCACCGGTGGCGGACGTCACTCCCGGTACTACTCGGAATCGTCCACCCCGGATTCCGTAGAGCCGAAGACTGAGGCCGGCGGCGAGGCGGTGGCTCATGCGCTAACTCAGCGAGGGCTCACCGAGCCTATTGCGGCGAGTGTGCTTCGTCGCCTCGTGCACGGCGTAGTCGCGATCCGTCAGGTGGTTCCGCTCGAACTGCTCGAGGCAGTGCGGGTCCGGAGGTGGCCTGTATCTGGACACATCAATGCTGAGCCTCGCCCGTGTCTCCTCGTACTGAAGTCTCCGCTCGCCCGCGATCGCGATATCAAGCCGGTCTAACTCGCCCTCAGCGTGGCGGATTAAGCCCTCGCGATCTCGATGTACCAAGAAGGCGTGCGCTGCTCGGCGCTCATCGAGCAGCCTTTCGACGCTCACGCTCAGCCCGACTCTGGACGTGCTCCGTCCAGGTTCCCGGAATTCGCTCGAGGAAGTGCAGTTCGTCGCCGTCGACGTCATCGCCGTTGCCGCCCTCGAGCAGATCGTTACCGCCGAGGCCGAACAGGTGATCGTTGCCGTTTCCGCCGATGGTCGTTGTTCGGCCCGTTTGTGGGCAGGAACGGCGGAGAATCGGTGCCGTCGCCATCGATTGAGCCGTACCAGCTTGTCGAGCAGGCTTACGCGAGCCGGCCGAGCGCCGCGCCGAAGAGCGCGTGGCGCCAGGTGGCTTGTCCGAAAGCACGTGGGTTCGTAAGCAGACGAGGCACGCCGACCTCGCCGCGTGCCGGATGGAACCGGTCGACGAGGTATGTGAGCGGATACAGAGCGACGTGCTCTGCGAGTGACATTCCAACCGCGAGTGGGAGTGGGTCGAGAGACACCCGTTGTCTCACTTCGTAGAAGGCTAGACCGAACACCGCTCCGTTCACCGCGTGGATTCCGAACCCCGCGAGGGGCCATGTGCCGCCGCGCGTGACTGCCTTCCCCAGTACAGCGACATCGGAGTAATCGCAGCGGAAGAGCCGCTTGTCCAACGGCTCCTGGAGTCCCCACAGAGTCGCGGCCGTTGCGCCAGCGAGCGCCGCTCTCGTCCGTCCGCTCACGCGCATCAAGGTGCCCTGAAGCGGCCATCCGGTAACGCGCTCAACGAATTCGTTCGACCGCGGCGCGAACAAGCGGAAGGCTTCGCTCGAAGCGCTCGCGCTCTTCGTCGGAGTGCGCCCTCCCGAAGTTCACGGTGAGATCGGCAAGCTTGACGCGCTGTGCGATTACTCCGACGTCTCCTGGGGTTGCACAGATCCGAACAACGAAGTCCTCGTCCTCCTCGTCTGGCCGGCGAGTGAGGGTGCCGACGGCGTCGAGGACCGTGGCTTCCACGCCCGAGTCTGCGAGATCGTCCATCGTCCAGCCCGTGTCTTCGAGAACGTCATGGAGGACTGCAGTGCTCAACTCAGACACTGTCGCCTCTGAGCCAAGGGCTTGCGCAACATCAAGTGCGTGAGTCAGGTAGAGCTCATGCGTCTGGTCACGACGATGGTGCTCGAACGCTCTCGCGGCGAGTGACACTGCGAGGACGAACATGTTCGGAGGCGCCATTCAAGCGAGGACGTGCGGTTGCGGAACCACATCGCCCGGATACCCGCCGCTTGCGCGCTGCAACCGCATCCACTTCTTCGTTTCTGTTGGCCGCCGTTGAAGCCGGCATCAGCCCCACCGGCGTGGGTGCCTGCGCTGTGGGCGCAGCATCCTCCACTCGCTGTGAGCCGTCAATGGGCCACGTGTGCTGCCAGTCGTGCAACATGGCCGTGAGAGGCGAGCCGAACGAGCGTCTCTCTTTTCGGCTGCACCACCCTCCCCTCGCGCCCGGAGAAAGCACCCGCCCCCTCTGCGGTAGCAGCAGAGTTCCTCCGGTCTAAGAGCGCGCCACTGCGACTGATGCAGAGGGTCACTGAGCTGGAGCACCAGATGTGGAGCCGCATCGGGTGCCGTCGCGGGACGTGGCTAGCGCCGTGGCTAGGTTTGGCTCTCCACTGAGCGCGCTCCCGCTGAGTCGATAGCCCGCGCGCTGAGTGCGGCGAGAATCGCGGCGGCGAGCAGGAGCTGCAGGCTTGCCGGGAACGGACCCGAGCGGTGCCAGCCGCGGTTGTGGAACAGGTTCCTTCCGCGAGGGCGCAGGAAGGGCAGGACGTGCTCGAGGTCGGGCGCGGAGCTCGCCGCAGCGCCGAGTGTTGCTGGATCAAGCGGACCTCGCCGCGCGGCGAGAAGGAGGATGCCTGCGATGCCGCTGCCGATCTCGAACCGACGCGAGTGGAAGTCTCGGTGCGGAACGCGGTCGCCCGCGATATGGAGAACCGGCCCCAGAAGGAGGGCTGCGAGTCGCGAGCCGCTGACCGCGCCGACCGCAGCCCCTGTCGCGACGTGGAGGGCAACTATCACGGCTGCCTAACTACCAGAATGCCCGCCGCCCGTTGAAAGCACCAGCCCGCCCGAACGGAGGGATAAGGCGAGGGACAACCTCGTTCCGATGGCTGCGTATCACCGCAGTTCGCCTATCGGCGCATCCGCACGCGACCCTTCGTAAGGTCGTTGGCGTCGGGCCAGCCGCAAGGTCCGACGCCCTCCCCCCAGAGGACCCCGGCCACTGCGGGGTATGTCGGGGTCCTCTCCCCATTCCTGACACGGAGGGAGCTAGGAGCGACTTTCGGGTGTGGACCGACCCCCGCTCCGGACCACGACAGTGGTGTGCTTACCGGCGTTGCTTAACTCGCCCGCGCTCACTTCTCGACAGTAGGGGTGTGACATCCCGCTCCACATCGCGATGCGCTCGGCGTTGGGGCCTGGTGGCCTCGACGCCGCGGCGGTGGAGCACGCGACGGCTGCAGCGCAAGAACGCTTTGAGCATGAGGCCGCCGAACCGATCTAGCGAATCCCGATCTCGACGGGCGCGCTCGGCGAGCTCGGGGCGGTGAGGGAAGCGCTCGCTCGCGCCGTCCCATCGAAAGCGGGGCCGAGGCCCGCCGTCAGTGCAGGGCCTCGCCCTTGCCTGATCGCGGCGATGTGGACGAGTTGGCAGCGGATGAACAAGGAACGACGGGCCGTTGGTCCGCCCTGCTCGCCGATGCGCGCGATTAGGGTGGGCTAGGTTGCTCTCATGGCGACAGCCGAGCCAGGGCAGCGACCGCCGGCACCTCACCGGGACAGGGGTGCGAAACGCCACCGTGAGGAAGTGCTGCTGGAACAGGCGATCACAGGACTGAGACTCGAGGATGCGATCGACACCTACCTGAGGTCGCGCTACCTGGAGTACATGCGCTGGCTCGAGGACGGCTCGGCTCGCAACCTGACCCTCTACTACGCGCTTCGGATACCAGCGATCATCATCGCTGCAACCATCCCCGCTCTCGTCGCCCTCGACCCAGGTACGACCGGACGCATCGTCACCGTCGTCCTTGGTGTCATCGTTGCTGCTGCGTTGGCAGTCGAGCAGTTCCTGAGCAGCGGCCGCCGCTGGAGGCACTACCGCGGGACGGTCGAGTTGATGAAGAGCGAGGGCTGGCAGTACCTGGGACTCGCAGGCCCGTACACCGGCCACGCCACTTTGAACGACGGCTTCCCGAGTTTCGTTGCTCGAGTCGAGACGCTGATGCGCGATGAAGTGCGCGAGTACGTCACCATGGTCGTCGCGGAGCGCCAGGCAACGACCGCGAGCAACACTCGCGGCACCTCGACCTGAGACGTCAATGCGGCGAGCCTGCAGGCGCGGTGAACCGGGCCGGGGGTCCTCTGAATGCGTTCGAGAAGGACGGGTCGGTACCGGAGGGAACAGGTGACCATCACCCGATCACTACTCATTCTCGCCCTTGCGGCTGTCTTGACGGTCACATCCGATGCGCCCGCGGGGGGGATCTCCGACGAGAGCTGTCCGAACGTCGCGGGCGAGTACACGAACACTTGCCCAGCGGGAACGGTCGGCGTGCCGTACTCGATCAGATTCAGCGAGACCGAGGGCTCGGGCTGTGGACCCGGCAGACAGACGTTCCACTTCGACTCGGGCATGCTCCCGCCGGGGCTGAATCTTGCGCCAGACGGGACTCTGAGTGGCACGTCATTTCAGCCTGGAAGCTTCTCGTTCTACGTGGAGATGCGCGAGCCGGGAGACGAGCCGGCGACCTGCGCGGGGAAAAGAACACAGAAGCAGTTCACGCTCAAGATCCGGCGACAGCCGTGGATCGTCTCCACTCCTGTCGTCACCCCACGGTGGGAGGTCGGAATGCCTTTCCGAATGACCCTGCGGGCGCGCGGAGGATCGGGCATGTTCGCCTGGTCGCTCGCCACGGGACGGCTCCCCGAAGGGCTCAGGATGTTCGCGGACGGTGCGATCGCGGGAACACCCCGGACTCCGGGGACGTACCCCTTCACAGCAAGAGCGAAGGACACTGAAGGTCGCAAGCTCGACTGGAAGACTGAACTCAGTGTGGCGCCGAGACTCCGGGTTCAGACCCAGCGGCTCCCGACGGCACAGATTGGTCGAACCTACCGCGCCGACCTCGCCGCCGTCGGCGGCGTCGCCCCGACGTTGTGGAAGCTGGCGAGTGGTCGCCTCCCACGCGGGATTCGCCTCGCATCCAAACTCGGCCGTTTGACGGGCGCACCGACCGAGACGGGCACGCACGTCGTCATCTTCGAGGTGAGGGACGGGTTGAAGGTCACGAATACCAAGTCCTTCCGCATCGTCGTCGCCCGCAAGCCAGTCACGCGACGGCGCAACGGCTACTCGCGAATCACGACGTAACGGACGGGAATTCCTTGGAGACTCTTGGTCGGCGCGTTGGCAGTCGCGAGCGACTCAACCTTCCCTTCCTGATCTCCTGGCCGCACCGCGACAACGATCTCATCGGCTGGAAAGGTTGCGAGAGCGTCGCGAATCGCCAAGTCAACGTCTGCTTCGCCCGCCATCGCCTCGACAGTCTCACCGGGTAACTGCGCGGCCATGTCTTCCGCGACGTTCTCCGCGTGAGTGAAGGCCTTCTCGTCGTTGGCGAGCCAGTCAAGGAAGCCTTGGCGTACGACGGGTACCACAATCTTGAGCGTGTCGGCTTCATCGACGTATGAGCGCAGCACGTCTTCTGGATGATCGACGGTACTGACGACGAGGACGTTTCCCACGGTGCGGAGTTAATGCCGCTTCGGGGCAGCCTCGAAACAAGTCGCGAGCCGCCGGGCGGATAAGCGCGAGCTCCGGGCGGGTGGCAGGACCTGACCGTGGACGCAGCTAACGCTTGCGGATCTTGTACACCTTTGAGCATCTCTCTGGGCGGCCGCCGAGTCGAAGGGGATGTTCGGCAATTCGCTCCATGCCAATCGACTCCTGAGCGCCTGAGGCGCTACCGTCTCGATGTGATGCGCGGGGGCACGGAGTCCCGGCGGGAAGGTTCGCCGTGAGCCCAGTCGAGGCCCGCGACCTCGGCGAGCCCGAGGCAGTGGTGACCTATCCGCTGGGTGCGACCTACCAGGTGCGCCTGGCCGGAACGGTGGTCAGCCGGCATGTTCTGCAACCGGGCTGGAGCTGGCAGGCACACGCCCAGCCGCTGATCGGCACCGCCTCATGCGAGCTGTGTCACCGCGGTGTGGTCCTCAGCGGGCGGATGGGCATCCGGACCGACGAGGGCGAGGAGGTGGTCATCGGGCCAGACCAGGTGTTCGATCTGCCACCCGGCCATGTCACACCTGGGTGGAGGGCGACGAGGAGCTGGTGATGGTCGACTGGGCCGGGGGCGCCGGATTCGACACGCAGCCGGGTGCGGGCGCACGCGTGATGGCCACCATCCTGTTTACCGACATCGTCGACTCCACGGTTCGCGCGCGCAAGGAAGGCGACGCGGCCTGGAAGCAACGTGCCGCGACGCAACGAGCGCGTGCCGAACGAGGGCGGGTGAAGACCGAAGGCGGCACCCGGCTGCTGGGGGTGACGCTCATCGCGGGCGTTGTCGTGGCCTACGCGGTGGCCGGCGGTGCCGTCTACCTGCTTGTCACATCCGTGAGCGGGCAACTTCTCGTCACAAGTGCATTGCTCATTCTGCTGTTCTACTTCGCGCTGCTGGTCGTCTTGCGGCTTCCGACCATGACGTCGCGGCTCGACGGCGAGGCACACCGCGACCGGGCGACCGATGGGCATCACCGCACCCTGATCGGCGTCTCGAAGTAGCGCCGGATCACCCGCCGGCGCGAGCCGGCGTTACCGCGAGGGTGTCGCGGCTCAAGGCCCATCACAAAGCCCACACCCTCGCCTTCGCCCTGCGCTCACGCCGTCACCAGTCGTCCGCGTTTGCGAGGGAGCTACCGAGGGCATCTCTCGCGGAACTAAATGCGGACGCCGAAGCGGTGTGAGGTCGCTGGTGGTTCTGGCGATCGTCAGCGGCCTCACTCCGCTTCGAAAGGGGGACGAGATGCTTGCACTAGCGGTCGAAAGTTGGGCGCTGCTCGGACTGTGGGCGGTGGTCATCGCCGCTGGCTTCGTGTACGTGTCTAGGGGCGAGTAGGTCACGCCGTCACCAGCGCAGGCATGACGGCGCAGCATGCGAGCGCGTCACCGATCTGACTTTCGGAAGAAGGCTCGGTAAAGCTGCCGCGACTGCGAGGAGGAGAGGCGGGGCTTCGAGAGCACCTCTACGGCTTCATCCGCAAGGTCACGCTGACCTGCCGGAAGAAGAGGCGCGTTACGGTCGTCCCAGCGCAGACGCGCTTGCACGTGGGCGTCAAATCGCGCTCGCTCGCGTGTGGCTTCGTCAGCCAGTCGATGCAGGTCGCGCACCTGGTCGAGCAGCGACTGGAACTTCTCATCGTCCACGGGCACGACTCAATTCGGTACCCCGGTCGAGATTTCATAAGCCTCTTCGGAAACGCTCCGAAAGCGCCTTGTGTGACGCGTTTACGTCCGAGCTCGCCGTCGTCACTCGAGCGGCACGGGCGCACGATCTTCGGCGCATCCAGGTCAGAGCCCGGGGACGGCGGGTACCACGGTACGATTCCGCCTGCCCTTGGACGACGCTGCCAACTCCGCGTGAACGATGAACTCGTGCGGATGGAGCAGGAGCGCCGGGACGGACGCCTGATCCTGCATCTGCAAGGTGAGGTCGACTCTCGAACGTGGAGCTCCTCAGGCAGCAGATCGATCTCGCCGCCACGGGGAGCGCACAAGTCGTGATCGATCTCTCCGAGATCGAGTACATCGACAGCCAGGGCCTGAGGCTCCTCAAGCAGCTGTCGAACCGATTCTCGGACGAAGGCACGACGCTTCAACTGATCGCACCGCCCGGAACATTCGCGCGCCGCGTCCTCGAGATGACCCTCCTCAATGAGGGCTTCGAGGTGCACGACGGCCCAACGGACTGAGTTCGTAGCCCTCGGAGGCCCAGGGCCCCGCTCCCCTCCCAGCTCGACGCGACGAACAGTGTCATGGGATAGGTGGGGTACGGTCTATTACGCGTGCGCGCAAGGATCCAGAGTCGCGTCCGAGTGGGCCCCGCAATCCGGGCCCAGCAGGCCGCGCACGCGCCTTTCTCGCTGCGGCCGCTCTCGGCACGAAGGTCAGCCTCGCCGCCGCTTCATCCGACGCTGACTCTGGCGACCCGCTGACCGAACCTCCGCTCGTCGCAGCCGGCTAACGGCGCACTCACGGTCCGTGGGCTGTAGGTCGGCGCGGCGCAGCCGCAGCGGAGCCCCTGAGCTGCGCACGGCGCCACGGGACGACGACCTCCTGCACGACAAGGTCGACGATCGCCGCGGCGGGGACGGCGACGAACGCCCCGATGGCTCCGCCAAGGGAGGCGCCCACGAGGACCGCGACGAACACGAGCAAGGGGTGGATGTCGAGCTGATCGCCCTCGACGAGCGGGGAGATCACGTACCCCTGCAGGTTCTGGATCACGATCGACGCCACGAACGTCAGCACGAACGTCCGCGGGCTGTCGAGCGCGGCGATCGCGAAGAGTGGGATGCGCGCCAGCCAGCTGCCGACGAGGGGAATCAGCTCTCCGAAGGCCACGATCACCGAGAGCGGGACCGCGAAAGGCACTCCGATCACGATCAGCGAGACGTACGTGAGCGCCCCGACGATCGCCATCACGATGACCTTCGCCCGGAGGTACCCGCCGATCCGCAGCCAGGTCCGGTCGAGGACGAAGCCCGCGCGACGCCGATGATCGGGGTGCGTCAACGACAGGACGAAGTCGCGGATCCGCAGCCGGTTCGTCAGGAGGAGCAGCGAGACAAAAAACACCGCAAGCAGGTCGAGGAAGATCGAGAAGACGTCGCCCGGAAGCGCAGCGGCACGCTCGCCCGCGCGGTCGAGGATCGCGTCTCCGAGCCGCGACAGCTGTTCCTCGAAGGGTGGCAGCGCCGGAAAGTCGGCCCGAAGCTCGGCGTACGCCTCACCGATTCCCTCGTAGCGCTCGGCGTACTCCGGTGCGCGGTCGGCGAACTCGACAACCTGGCCGAGCAGAGGGGGCACGACGACCCAGCCGATGCCGACGATGAGAGCGAAGCACGCGATGTAGATCACCACCGCCGCCAGCCCGAGCGGCAGACGAGAGCGCCGGTGAAGCCACTCGCTAGGGCCGGTCAGAGCTGCGGCGAAGAGCACGCTCACGAACAGGACGAGCAGGACGTGGCGAACCATGAACAGCAGGAGGACCGAGACGACGGTCAGGATGGCCAGCAGCAGCCCGAAATAGACCGGCAGCGCTCGGTGGACGAGCGACTCCCGCGAATTTGCCGGCGGCGCCATGTCGACGCGATACCCGTGGAGCGGCGGTGCTAGTCGCCCGCCCCGCGGAATCACGACGGTCGGCGCGGCACGCCGTCGCTCCCCGGTAAGAGGCCCCGACGCGACTAACGGTCACGGGGTGGGGGTGGGAGCCCTGCACGTCTCTGTATTACGCGTGCGCGCGCGTGGGCGCGACGGATCAAGGCTCGCGCCTGAGCGCGGCGGTGCAAAGCAGGCCCCGCGCCGGGTCGAAATGGTTGGGGGGTGCTGACCTCCGACATGCATGGTCGGAGATGGCTCGGAATCCATGACGCTCACGCCCGAGCGCGGACCGCGAAGGCGAGAACTTCCTCCGCTCAGTCCCGCCGCCGGGGGAGGGCTCCTCGGCGGCGGGACCCTGAAGGCTCGGTCGCTTACTGAGCGGGCTCGGGAAGGACGACCGCCGCGTGCGCGGTGGCTGGCGCTTCGCTGCGCACGGCGTGCGCGGGTGCGAGATGTCCGTGCGCTTCCGTCCCGTAGCCGCCCGGAACCGGGATGTAGAACTCGGGGTAACCCCACATTCCGTGCTCGGAGACGTCGAGACCGGCCGTTTCCGCCTCTGGATCCGTCCGGATGCCGACAGTCACCTTCATGAGCCAGAGGCACGCGAAGGAGGCGGTGAACGTGAACGCCCCGACGGTCAGGAGGCCGAGAGCCTGGATCCCCAACTGGTGAAGCCCGCCACCGTAGAATAGGCCGGCGCTTCCGGTCGCGAGACTCTCGGCCTGCGAGGGCAGGGTGAGGAAGCCGAGCGCGAGCGTTCCCCATACTCCCGCCATTCCATGTGCCGAGATCGCGCCGATCGGGTCGTCAATGCCGATCCGCTCGACGACGAGGACGCCGAGCACGACGATCGCGCCTGCCACGAGCCCGATGACGATCGCCGCCCACGGCGCCACGAAGGCGCAGGCCGCCGTGATCGCCACGAGCGCCGCGACGGCGCCGTTCAGCATCATGGAGAGGTCGGGCTTCTTGATCACGATCCACGACGTGAGCACCGCGCCGAGCACGCCCGCCGCGGCCGCGAGATTCGTGTTCAAGGCAACGTAGGCGAAGAAGCCTACGCCGCCGAAGTCGACGCTGAGCGTCGACCCCGCATTGAAACCGAACCAGCCGAACCAGAGGATGATCACGCCGAGCGTCGTGAAGGCCATGTTGTGGCCGGGGATCGCGTTCGCGCGGCCATCGGCACGGAACTTCCCCATCCGAGGGCCGAGCAGGAGAGCACCGGCCAGTCCTGCCAGCGCGCCCTGATAGTGGACGACCGTCGAGCCCGCGAAGTCCTGCATTCCGTGCGCGAACAGCCAGCCGTCGGGCGACCAGATCCAGTGTGAGACGAGCGAGTAGACGAGCGTGAAGACCGCGCCGAAGACGAAGTACACCCAGAGCTTCGTCCGCTCGGCCATCGCGCCCCATACGATCGCGAGCGAGACGGCGCAGAAGACGACCTCGAAGAGATAGCCGGCCGCCGCCGGAATGGCGCCGAACCAGGAGAACGGCGCCTCGCCCACCGTCGTCAGCTCGTCGATCGAAGGCATGAAGCCGGAGCCGCCCACCAGCCCGTTGCCGCCGTCCCCGAAGGCGATCCCGAACCCGACGACAAAGTAGACGATCGACGCGAGGGCGAGGATCAGCACGTTCTTCGCGGCGATGTGGCCGACGTTCTTCATGCGCGTCAGGCCGGCCTCGAGAAACGCGAAACCGGCCTGCATGAACATCACGAGAATCGCCGCGAGGATCACCCACACCGTGCTCGTCGCGATGGCGAGGTCCTTGGTCGTCATCCGATCTCCACCTCCTCCAGCGGTTGTCCGGTTCGGTTGTGCGTGACGCCCTCGACCCGACTTCTCCAAGCGATCCCGTCGCCCGAGTCGTTCCCGCTCCTCGCCGCGTCGGCGATCGCCGCGAGCACGTCGTCGGCCTGCTCGTCCCGCACGACGAACGTGAGCAGCGCCTTCGGAAGGAAGCGCGACTCGAAGACCCGCCCGCGGTACTCGTGCGTGATTCCACGCTGAAGCCCGTGCCCGATCGCCTCGACCACGGTGACGCCGACGTGGCCGGTCTGCTCCTCCACGGCGTCGATGACCGTCTCGACACGCTCGCGGATCACGACTGCCTCGACCTTGATCACTCGGCATCACCTCCGCTCGGACCAACAAAAAAGCCCCAGGGGCAACCCCTGAGGCATCGACGCCTTCGCCCGCCCACGTCCTCGGGGGCGAGAAGGACAGCACGCTAGCGGACGCACCCGACGGAGCATCCAGGACTCCATGCTGACGAACTGCCGCGGGGACGAGCGGAGAGCGAACCGCGCGCCCTCACAACCGAAGAGGTGCGAACGCTTCTCGACTCGTGCCCCGTGAGATACCGGCCGCTGCTCGCCGTCGCTGTGTACACCGGGATGAGGATCCAGGAGATTCTCGGGCTCGTCTGGGGTGACGTCGACTTCCCGTGAGCGGGTCGTCAGGGTGAGAGCCCAACTGAGCCGCGGTACCCAGGCGAACCCTCCACGGCGCGTCGAGCTCAAGACGAACGCGGGGCGGCGAGACATTGCACTCGCACGCGAACTCGAGACATGCCTTCGCGAGCACCTGCGACGCACTGCGCAGCAGTTCGGCCTCCCTAGCGCCGACGCGTATGTGTTCGCCACGGCAACGGGCACGCCCCTCAGCCGGAATAACGTGGCAAAGCGCGGCCTCGACAAGGCCGCCGATGTTGCTGGCCTCAACCGGGAGGGGGTGCCGAAGCTTGGCTTCCACGATCTGCGACACACGTTCGCGAGCCACTTGATCCGAGCCGGCGTCGATCCCGTCCGGGCATCGCGTCAGCTCGGCCATGCGCGCCCCAGCATCACACTCGACATCTATGCCCACGAGTTCGATCAGGCACGCGGCCTCGATGACGTGCGCGACTCCATCGATGCGGCCTTCGGGCCGAATCGAATCTGACCAAATCTGACCAAGAGAGCCATCGAGGAGGGTTCGGAGCCATCCCAAGCCCCCACTCTCCCCGACAGACGGCTTGTTCAAGCCGTTTCTAGAAGTGGAGCGTGCCGGGCTCGAACCGGCGACCCCCAGCTTGCAAAGCTGGTGCTCTCCCAACTGAGCTAACGCCCCAGAGGAGCCAAGTGTAGAGCTAGCTCAGGGATTCGACGGGCGCCCGCGGAGGCCCTGCTGCTCCAGCGTGCGCAGTGTGTCCCCGAAGCTCGTGCTCGCCGCGGCATCTCGCGTCTCGCGCTCGAGCCGGCGAATCCGCTCGTCGAGCTCGGCCAGCTCGGCTCTGCTCGGAATCGAAGGTCCACCGCCGTCGACGATCCCGGTGCGCTCGATCTCGACGAGCGTGGCCGCCCGATTGGAGAGCTCCTCGCTGCGCGCGGCCAGCTCGGCCTGTGTCCGTGCGAACGCCTTCTCGGCCTCGTGCAGCGTGGCGAGCCGCTGCTCGATGTGCTGGAGTCGTTCCTCGGGCGTCTCGGCAGCTGCGGCGGCGCGCCGAGTCAGCTCTGTCTCCATCTTGAAGAGCACGCTGTCGCGGGAGTCGAGCTCCCGCTCGCGGCGGTTGAGGTGCTGCGCGTACGCAGCCAGCCCGCTCTGAGCGTGCTCGAGCGCCTCGGTGTCGCCAGGAGACAGGTCGCTCGCGCCACGACGGTTGATACGGACGAGCGCATCGGCGAGCTCGCGCTCGCGTTGCTCGACGACCCCGACGCGTTCCGTGAGCTCGCTCCGGAGCCGTCCCAGCTCCTGCTCCGCGGCGATGCGAATCGCGTGCAGCCGCTCCTGCTCCGTCCCGATCGAGGCCGGTTCGTGTCGACGACGGCGAAAGAGCGCCACCCGTCGATGATATGCGCGGGCGGTGCGTTCTCCTGCTTCGAGTCGCTACGCGGCGCGCTCGAGGCGCTCTTCGGCGCGCGCGCGACGCACGATCTCCTCGCGCTCGCCGAAGCGAAGCCGCGCCTTCTCGATGCGGAGTGCCTGCCAGAGCTCGTGCAGACGAGCGTCGAGGTCCTTGATCTGGTCCTTGACGGTCGGATCGAGTCCTTCCGAGAGCAGGTGCCAGAGCTCCTGACGCTCTTCCGAGAGCCTTTCGATCTGTGTATGCAGCTGATTCGGAGTCACGGTTTCGGAAACGCGCACATGCGGCGCTTCATTCCCGTTGTTCCCGGGCTCGTGTAGGTCTCAAACCTCACTCGTAGCCGAGCTCGGCGATCCGGTCCTCGTCCAGCCCGAAGTAGTGCGCAAGCTCGTGCAGCACGGTGATCCGGATCTCCTCCCGCAGCTCGTGGGGGTCGGAAAAGGACTCCTCCAGCGGGAGCCGGTAGATCGAGATCGTGTCCGGAGGGAGGCCGGCCATGTCGCCCCGCTCGGGCAGCGGGACTCCGTGATACAGCCCGAACAGATCGGGTTCCTCGAGGTTCTCGTCCTCGACGACGACGGCGACGTTCTCGAGCGCCGAGGCGATGTGTGGCGGGAGCTCGTCGAGCGCTGCGCGAACCTGATCCTCGAAGCTCATCGGATGACGAGGGCCATGAGCGCCTTCTGCGTGTGCAGCCGATTCTCGGCCTGCTCCCACGCGAGGCAGCGCGGGCCGTAGAGCACGTCCCCGCTGATCTCCTCTCCGACGTGCGCGGGCAGACAGTGCATGGCGACTGCCTCCGAGTCCGCGAGGTCGAGCAACGCGTCGTCGATGCGGTACGGCTCGAGCTCCTGCATGCGCCTTCCCGGGTCTTCCTCCTGGCCCATGCTCGTCCAGACGTCCGTGTACACGGCCTGCGCGCCGCGAACTGCCTCCCTCGGGTCGACGAGAACCTCGACGCTTCCCCCGTTCGCGCGCGCGTCGTCCTGCGCGGCGGCGACGAACGTCGGGTCGGGCTCGTGCCCGGGAGGCGTCGCGGCGACGAACTCGACGCCGAATCTGCCCGCGATGCGCATGAGCGAGTGACACACGTTGTTGCCGTCACCGACGTACGCGAGGCGGAGACCGGCAAGCGCTCCGAACCGTTCGCGGAGCGTCATCGCGTCAGCGAGCGCCTGGAGGGGGTGCGCCTCGTCGGTGAGACCGTTGATGACCGGGATCGCCGCGTGCTCGGCGAACTCCTCGACCTCGCTCTGATCGAACGTCCGGATCATGAGCGCAGAGAGGAAGCGCGAGAGGACGAGCGCCGTGTCCCGATAGGACTCGCCGCGCGCGAGCTGGAGCTCCGCAGCCGGCAGGAACAGCGCCATGCCGCCGAGCTCGGCTACCCCGACCTCGAAGGCGACTCGAGTTCGTGTCGAGGGCTTGTGGAAGATGAGCCCGATCGTCCGCCCGGGCAGCACCCGCAGCTCGCGTCGGCGTGCCCGCTCCGTCTTGAGCTCGTCGGCGAGGTCGAGCAACGTCTGCAGCTCCTCGCGGGACCACGCCGCGACGCGCGTGAAGCTGCGTCCCTTCAGCGATGTCGGGACCCCGGCCATCCGGCGGATGCTATGTCGAGAGCTGGCTTCCTTCCAGGCGGGACCCGGCGCGCCGGGGCTGTGTCACTCGCTAGAGTCGCGGCCCATGTCGACGTTCGCAGACGCCTTGAATCTGCAGGTGGGGCACGAGTTCGGGGCCTCGCAGCAGTACATCGCGGTGGCCGCGTACTACGACGCGCAGTCCTTGCCCGAGCTCGCGGCGCACTTCTACCGGCAGGCGGTAGAGGAGCGAAACCACGCGATGATGATGGTGCAGTACCTCCTCGACGCCGATGCCGAGGTCACGATCCCCGGCGTCGAGGCACCGCAGACCGGGTTCGGCGACGTCGTCGCGCCGATCTCGCTCGCGCTCGCGCAGGAGAAGCGCGTCACGGAGCAGATCGTCGAGCTCGTGAAGCTCGCGCGCGAGGAGGGCGAGCTCGTCGGCGAGCAGTTCCTCCACTGGTTCCTCCAGGAGCAGCGCGAGGAAGTGGCATCGATGACCGAGCTCCTCGCCGTCGTCGAGCGCGGCAAGGACAACCTCCTGAGTGTCGAGGAGCTCCTGAGCCGGGCCAAGAGAGGTGACAATCCGCTCGAGTCGGGCGCGCCACCCGCAGCCGGCGGCGCGCTCTAGGCACGGCTTGGTGCGCGAGATCCAGGTTCGGACGGAGCGGCGAAGCCACGTCCTCGACATCACCGATCGGGTACGGAAGGCGATCGCGGGCGAGAACGGCTCCGCCGTCCTCGTCTACGTGCCGCACACGACCGCGGGACTCACGGTCAACGAGCACGCCGATCCGGCCGTCGCTCGGGACTTCGAGAGCGCGCTCCAGCGGATCGTCGACGAGAGCTGGTCCTGGGAGCACGTCGAGGAGGGCGAGGAGAATGCACCCACCCATGTTCGCGCGTCGCTCATGGGACCGAGCGTCGTCATTCCGCTTCGCGAGGACGGTGACCTCGCGCTCGGCACGTGGCAGGGGATCTTCCTGTGCGAGTTCGACGGTCCGCGTGACCGCTCCGTCTACGTGACGCTCCTCCGGTAGCGCATGATCGAAGTCGAGAGCCTCACGAAGCGGTACGGCGCGACGCTGGCAGTCGACGATCTCTCGTTCGAGGTCGCACCGGGGATGGTGACCGGGTTCCTCGGCCCGAACGGTGCGGGGAAGTCGACGACGATGCGGGCCGTTCTCGGCCTCGTCCACCCGACCGCCGGGAGAACTGCCGTGCTCGGCATGCCGTACCGCGAGCTGGACAAGCCCCTCCAGCGCGTCGGGGCCCTGCTCGAGACGTTCGACGCGCACCCCGGCCGGTCCGGTCGTAACCACCTGAGGGTGCTCGCGACCGCCGGGGGTATCGCGACGTCGCGGGCCGACGAAGTGCTCGCCCTGGTCGACATGACCGGCGCGGGCGGGCGGCGCGTCAAGGGCTACTCGCTCGGGATGCGCCAACGCCTCGGTCTCGCGGCGGCGCTGCTCGGCGATCCCGAGGTGCTCGTCCTCGACGAGCCCGCCAACGGACTCGATCCGCAGGGAATCAGGTGGCTTCGTGACTTCCTCCGGTCGTTGGCGAGCGAGGGGCGGGCGATCCTCATCTCCAGCCACGTTCTTTCCGAGGTGGCGCAGACCGTGGACGACGTCGTGATCATCCACCGCGGAAAGCTCGTCCGGCATGTCGCGATGGGCGACGTCGAGGCGATGGCAGCGGGTGCGACGATCGTTCGTTCTCCCGATGCCGAGCGCCTCGCCTCGCTCCTGACCAACGCGAGCCTCGATGTCCGTGCAACCGGCGACGGGCGGCTCTCGGTCGCGGCACCGCCGGAGCAGGTCGGCGAGCTGGCAGCCGCCAACGGCGTCGTGCTGCACGAGCTCACGGCCGAGCGTGCGACCCTCGAGGAGGTCTTCCTCGAGCTCACCGGCGACCCGGGGGAGCGCGGCGCATGACGCGTCTCTTCTCGGCGGAGCTCCTGAAGCTCAGGACCCTACGAAGCACGTGGGGGTTCGCGCTCGTCGCGATGGCTCTCGCGGCACTCGTGACCGCGGGGAACATCGGGGGCACGCGGGAGCGAGAGCGGCTCGACCCCGAGTTCCAGTTTCGGATGGTCCTGGACGCGGCATTTCCGTCCGCGATCCTCGCCTTGCTCATGGGAATGATCCTCGTGACGAACGAGTTTCGCCACGGAACGATCGCGCGGACGCTCCTGGCGGTGCCGAGACGCGCGCGGCTCGTCGGCGTCAAGCTCGTCACCGGTGCGGCAACAGGGGCCGCGCTCATGCTCCTCGCGCTGGTCGCCGTCGCTGTGACCGCGGTCATCTGGCTCGGGATCCTCGACGTGCCGCTCGAGCTCGGCCAGGCGGGTGACGGCGCCTGGCGGGCGTTCGTCGGCGTCGCTCTCGCTGGAATCCTCGGTGCCGCGGTCGGCGGCGCCGTCCACTCCCAGGTTGGCGCGCTGGTCGGCGCGCTCGTGTGGATCTTCATCGCCGAGCCGATCTGCTGGGTGCTACTGGGCCTTCTCGACCTCGACGGAGTCGCCGAGTATCTGCCTGCGGCGGCGCTCGGCGGCATCGTGGACTCCGAGGACGGGGGGTTGCCGTTCGCCGGCGCGGTCGGGATGACGCTGGCCTGGATCGTGCTTGCCACCGTGCTCGCACTGCTTCGCACGGGTCGCCGAGACATCACCTAGCCGCCGGTACGCTGGGTCGGCCGTGGCAGCGCCGGTTCGAAAGGGAGAGGAGCTCGAGCTCCAGATCGACTCGCTCGCCTACGGCGGGAACGGCGTCGGGCGCCACGACGGCTTCGTCATCTTCGTCCGGGGTGGGCTGCCCGGCGACCGGGTGCGAGCTCGCGTCACGAAGGTCAAGCGAGGATTCGCGGAGGGCTTCGCCGACGACGTCCTGAGCCCGAGCCCGTCGCGTGTCGAGGCACCGTGCCGGCACTTCGGGACCTGCGGTGGCTGTCGGTTCCAGGATCTCGCGTACGACGTGCAGGTCGCCGAGAAAGAGCGCCAGGTGCGCGATGCTCTGACCCGGATCGGTCGTATCCAGGACCCTCCGCTCGAGCCGATCGTGCCGGCCGCGTCCGTTTACGGCTACCGGAACAAGCTCGAGTACTCGTTCACGGCGAACGAGGACGGCGTCGATCTCGGCTTCCACCGTGCCGGCCGTTGGGACGAGGTCATCGGGATCGAGGAGTGCCTGCTGACGACCGACGTCGGCAACGCCGTGAGGCTCGCCGTGCGCGACTGGGCGCGGGAGGAGCAGCTCGAGGCGTTCGACCAGGCCACCGGCGCGGGTTACCTCCGGCATCTCGTCGTCCGCGAAGGGCGGAACACCGGCCAGCTGCTCGTCGTGCTCGTCACGGCGCCCGGTGAGCGCTTCGAGGCGGGCTACTTCGTCGACGTGCTCCGCCGCTTTCCCGAGGTTCGCTCGATCCACTGGGCGATCAACGACACCCCGGCCGAGCAAACGAACCTCCCGACGAAGCTCCTCTGGGGCGACGAGGCGATCGACGAGGAGATCCTCGGCCTGCGGTTTCGTGTACGCCCGTCCGCGTTCCTGCAGACGAATACGGAGATGGCCAGTCGGCTGTACGAGCTCGCCCGCGAGTACGCCGGCCTGACCGGCAGCGAGAACGTGTTCGATCTCTACTGCGGTACGGGCACGATCGGCCTCGCGCTCGCGGGGAGCGCGCGGAGCGTCTGGGGGCTGGAGATCTCCGAGGAGGCGGTCGCGTGCGCGATCGAGAACGCCGAGCTGAACGGGATCGAGAACGCCCACTTCTTCGCCGGCAACGTGGGTCAGACGATCGAGGAGCTGCGCGAGGAGGCGGGCGCTCCCGACGTCGTCGTCGTCGATCCACCTCGTGCCGGGCTCGCCGGGAAGGCGCTACGCCGGACGGGGGCACTCGGGGCGGCGCGAATCGTCTACGTGTCGTGCAATCCGACGACGCTCGCGTCGGACCTGCAAGTGCTGCGGGACGAGTTCGGCTACGACCTCGTCCGCTGCCGGCCCGTCGACATGTTCCCTCACACGCCGCACGTCGAGTCGGTCTCGCTGCTCACTCTGGCTCGATAGCTCCCGCCCGCGCCGCCTTCAGGTCGCGCCAGAGGAGATCCGCGTTCGGTGCCAGGAAGCCGAGACAGATCGCTGGTAGCGCCGGCAGGCCGGCGACGTCGTCCCAGTACCAGACAAGGACGAGCGTCGATCCGAGGGCCGCAGTGATCGCGACCCAGGTCGCTGCGACTCGCAGGCTGTAACGGCTCGCCGCGCCGAGGAAGAGCGCGAAGAAGACGATGTCCGGTGGGCCGATGCTCACACCTCCGGTTTCGCCGGGATTGGGGAACCCGACCGAGACCTTCTCGAAGATCCCTGGGCGCTCCTCGACGACGTACTCGGTGGGCCCGGCGAACACCGACCAGATGTCGACCCAGGGCACGAGCACCGCGACGAGGGTCACCCACCAGAGCGCCTCGAACAGCGAGAGGAACCAGAAGCCCACGAGCGTGTAGCAGCAGAGCTTCGCGACGCTCGCGAGCGAGTCGGCATCGAGCACGATGAGGGCGACGGCGAGCGCGCCCGTGCCCGCGGCTGCCACGAGCAACAGTCTGTTGCCCGCCTCCGCCACAGGGAGCGCCAGCCAGAGCGCGGCGGCGAAGACGGGCAGGATGACCGCGCTCTGAAGTGCGACGTCCAGCCCCGACGGCACGTCCGGTAGGTACTCGGCGGTGGCGCCGTACGCGGCGAGTGCCGTCAGGAGCGCGGCGAGCGCTCCTGCGCGCCGACGCGTCAGTACGGGGGCTGTTCCTCCCACCACGGTCCGAGTGCCTTGAATGCGTTCCAAAATGCGGTCTTCGCCGGCGCCTCGTCGAGAGACTCGTCGATGTCCGGTGTGACGAGCGTTGCAATCGTCGGCGTGAAGCGTCGGATCTCGCCCGGCGTGCCTTCGATCCGATCTGCGAGCGCGAAGCCGATTCCGTTCACGAAGTCCACCGTGCGCGCTCCCATGACGACGACGAGCTTCGGCTGCACGATGTGGAGCTCGCGGGTGAGCCACGCGGCGGCATCCTCCGGGTCCTCGGTGCCGAACTTCAGGCAGTTCGTCCCGTAAACGGCGAGCGGATCGACGTGCAATCGCTGGAGCGACTTCAACACCGCCTGGCCCGCCCGGCCGAAGAACGCGACGCCCTCCTGGATCTCCGCGGGCTGGGGCGAGAACTTCAGGAGCATGACGTCGGCCAGCGGATGACCGGAGCCGAGCACCGGGATCCGCAGCTCGTCACCGGCACGCGCGAGCTCGTCGCCGAGCTCGTTGATCTCGGCGATCGCTTTCTTCAGGTACCTCTCGTAGATCTCGTCGGTGGGCACGGCGGCGGACACGGAGTCGCTGGGACCTTTCTCGGTTAGCGGACCTTCTCCTTGACCTGGGCCACCCACTTCAAGGACTGGAGATACGCGAGTGACTTGGGCCGGCGAAGGATCTCGGCCGAGCGGAGCGAGAGCAGGAACTCTTCCGGGCCCTCGAAGCGGCGCATGCGCACGGCGCCCGTGCCAACGCCCTGCAGCACGTGCGCGTCCGACCCGGCTCCCTGGAGCAGGCGGTACTTACGGGCGAAGCGCAGAGCCTCGTCGTTGAAGGAGTCGCGCAGGAGGCGGGCGTTGAAGACCTCGAACACGTCGATCTCCGCGAGGTGGCGATGGAGCGTCGCCGGGTCGGCGATCGCGTGCATCCGATCGAAGGGGTGGGGGAGATACACGAGCCCACCCTGGTCGCGGATCGCCGCGATCGTGTCGGCGAACGACAGCCCCTTCGGTATCTCCTCGCTCAGGAACAGGCCGATCACCTCGCCCTGCCCGTCGGTCTTCATCTCCTCGCCGGGGATGACGACCAGCTCACGGCCGCGGGCGAGCTCGACCGCCTCGAGAGCACCGCCGAAGACGTTGTGATCCGTCACGGCGATGCCGCCGAGGCCGATCGCTTCGGCGTGATCGAGAAGGTCTTCGGCCTCGATGGAGCAGTCGTGCGACCAGCTCGTGTGCATGTGCAGGTCGACGGTGATCCAGTCGCGCGCGGCGAGCGGATCGTCGCCCTCGCGGCTGCCCCGCTGCCTTGGCTTGCGCGTGAGATCCCCGTACGTCTCCTCGAGCTGGGCTGCGACGGCGTCGAAGCTCTGGGCCTCCGCGCGTTCGCGGCCTTCCGCTCCGGCCCTCGCGCGGCGCGCCTCGTCCGCCACGAGCTCGAGCACGTCGTCCGGGGCGGCGATTGCAGCCCCGCACGCCGCTGCTTCGAGCGCGAGTCGTTCCTCGCCACCGGGCGCGGGAACGAAGATCGCCGCCTCGCCGAGCACGGATACCCGCTGCGGCGCGCGGCGAATCGAGCGCACGTGCACCCGCGGGCGGAGCGCGCGCGGGATCGAGGGCCGGTACGCCAGTGGCTTCGTATGCAGCACGTGCAGCTCCCAGCCTTCGAGGTCACGAAGCGAGTGGATCAACGACCGGGTAACGCTCCGTCCGGCGATCTCGAGCTCGAGCGCGATCACATTGCGCTTTCGGCGCGGCCGGAACGCGCTCGTATCCACGCCCAGCGGAATGACTCGATAATCGCCTTCGAACCGCTCCGAGGCCGCCAGCAGCGTTTCCTCGGAGGTCGCGAGGAGCGCGTCGACCCGAATGCGAAGACGATCGCGGCGCGATCGTCGTGCGGGGTAGGCGAGTCGTTCGGGCGAGAAGAACGTCGCGGCGGTCAGCGTGTGAGCGGTCGTCAGCGCGAGATACGAGAGGCTCGGAAGGCCGGGCTCGACTCCATGGACGACGTCGTACCTCCCGCCGCGAAGCGCGAGTGCGAGGTTCGCGCGCACGGCGACGGGGAGACCGAGGTTCGTGCGGCGCGACACGGGCAGCGAGGGACCGACGGCGACGACGTCCTGCTCGATTCCACGCTGCAATGCGCGTCGGCCCTCCAGCAGGTCTCGGGCGCGGGACGACGGCGCGAGCACCACGACTTCGTGGTCTCGCCTCCGCAGAGCCGCCGCAGCACCCTCGACGTGGCTGTTCACCTCGTGCGGCTGCGACCACGCGAACGGCGTGACGAAGCAGATGCGGAGACTCACCCTCCGCAAGTTACAACTTGTAACTTGGTTCGATGGCCGAGGTCACGATCAAAGCCCGGGCGAACGGCCCGTACAAGGTCGAGGGCCCGGTGCGCGTGATCGACTCGGACGGCAACGAGTTCGTCCTGCCCGAGGGGACCGGAATCGTGCTCTGCCGCTGTGGGCACTCGCGGACGAAGCCGTTCTGCGACTCGAGCCACAAGCGCGTCGGCTTCGTCGCCGATGACTCGGCGCCGCGCCTGGAAGCCCCGGCCGGGGATCAGGCCGAGACCTGACCCCCTGCGGACCGATGCTTACGCCTTCGCTGCGGAGGTCGCCCGCGTCTTCTTCACCGCGTTCTTCACGATGAAGCGCTCGATGTCCTCGCGCGCCTCGTCGTCGCGGATCTGCTTCGGCGGCGACTTCATGAGATACGCACTCGGCGCCTCGAGCGAGCCGGAGATGCCATTGTTCAGGGCGAGCTTCGCGAGCCGGACGGCGTCGATCACGATGCCGGCCGAGTTCGGCGAGTCCCAGACCTCGAGCTTGAGCTCGACGTTGAGCGGGACGTCGCCGAAGGACGAGCCCTCCATGCGGATGTACGCCCACTTGCGGTCGGTGAGCCACGGCACGAAGTCCGATGGGCCGACGTGGACGTTGTCGGCGCCGATGTCGTAGTCGAGCATCGACGTGACCGCGTTCGTCTTCGAGATCTTCTTCGACTCCAGGCGCTCGCGCTCGAGCATGTTGCGGAAGTCGGAGTTGCCGCCGACGTTCAGCTGCATCGTTCGGTCGAGGTGGACTCCACGGTCCCCGAACAGCGTCGTCAGCACGCGATGCGTGATCGTCGCGCCGACCTGCGACTTGATGTCGTCGCCGATGATCGGGCAGCCGGCCTCCTCGAAGCGCTTCTGCCAGTACGGCTCGCGCGCGATGAAGACGGGCATGCAGTTCACCATCGCGACGCCGGCCTCGAGGATCTGCTCCGCGTACCACTTGGTCGCGGCCTCGGAGCCGACCGGGAGGTAGTTGACGACGACGTCGGTTCCGGTCTCCTTGAGGATCTTCACCACGTCGTCGGTCTGCCCGGGCGACTTCTCGACGACCTGCGCCATGTACTTGCCGATGCCGTCGTGTGTCATGCCGCGCGAGACCTTCACGCCGGTCTTCGGGACGTCCGAGAACTTGATCGTGTCGTTCGGGTGCGCCCAGATCGCGTCGGCGAGGTCGACTCCGACCTTGCCCTTGACGACGTCGAACGCGGCCGTGAACTCGATGTCCGAGATGTGGTACCCGCCGAGGTCGACGTGCATGAGGCCGGGGACCGAGTCCTCGGGCTTCGCGTCCTTGTAGTACTCGACTCCCTGGAGGAGCGAGTTGGCGCAGTTGCCCACGCCGATGATCGCGACGCGCACCTTGTCCTTCGAGCGCGAGCCGTTCTTCGAGCCGTTGGTGCTGGCCATGAGTTTCCTTCCTTTGCGATTGCTCTGTGCCGGGACGCCGAGCCCGTCGGCGAGCGCGGCGAGGATGACGTCGTTCGCGTTGGAGTCGCGGCGCGACGCCTCCGCATGGATCTCGTCCTTCAGCTCCTGCGGAACGCGGAGGAGGAGGACGGGGCTGGAGCCTGCTAGCACTTTGCGGCGGCGGCCGCTCGGCGTGTAGGTGACGCCGAACTCGTCGGCCAGGATCCCGGCGGCGACGTCGTTGACGTTGGACTCGCGGCGGGCGGTCTCGCGGACGAGCGCCCCCTTCAATGGAGCGGGCATCCTGACCAGGATGCCCGCTCTGTGAGTTTTGCTAGCAGCCAAAGTGCTAGCACAGTACCATCAAAGTCCTGTCAGGCGCACACCGCGAAGGCGGACAGGACGCGGCCAGCTGATCCGGCGGGGGTCAAGAAGACCACTCTCCAGCCATTGAGATTGAACGGTGTCACAGGATTGATCGTCGGCCTTGACACCACCACGTCGTCACCGGACCCCCCTTGAAAGCCGCCTCCTGTAGCCGATTGTCCGGCGGGACAGGCCACGTCGACGGCCGTGGCGCTGCCCGCAGGAGGATCGCCGATGGTGACGCTGTGGCTTTGGAGGACCGGCGTGACGGCTGGGCCCTGTGAACCCTCTGGGCCGGGAGGTCCCTGGACACCCTCTATGCCCTGAATGCCCTGCGGCCCGGGCTCGCCCCTATCACCTGTGATGCCCCGCACGCCCTGCTCGCCCTGGGGGCCGCGCTCTCCCGGGATGCCCTGAATGCCTTGCTCGCCCTTGTCGCCGGTCTCCCCTCTTGGCCCAGGCACTCCCTGCTGGTTCCACTGCAGCGCGGTGTAGTTCTTGGGACACGGCAGCGCCGACACGACTTTCAGGTTGCCGCCGGTGTCGTAGCAGCCCTGGATCACGCCGCCGTCTCCCGGAATCGCCGCCCACGCGACGCTTCCGGCGAGCACGGTCGCCACGATCGCGCCCACGGCGGTCGCGATCAGCTCTCTCTTTCGCATGTCTCTCACCTCCTCAGCTCGTCGTCGCGCAGATCGCGTAGACGGTGATCGTCTCACCGTCGATGAACGGGTTGTTCACCGCGCCGGTCCATCCAAACGTGCCGAACGGCGCCGAGCGCGAGACGAGCGAGTGAGCCGTCCAGACGCCGCCGCCGAGAACCTTCTTGCCGGTTGGACAAAGTGCGTCGGCCGCCGTACTGCCGAAGCCCCCGACTGGGGCCGTCCCGGTCACGATCTCGTAGCCGCTGAGGCCGGCCGGACCTTGCAGACCCGTGTCCCCCTTGTCTCCCTTCGGGCCGGGCGGTCCCTGGATCCCCTGGATGCCCTGCGGGCCCGACTCTCCCTGAGCGCCCCGCTCACCCTGCAGGCCTGCGGGTCCCCGCTCACCGCTGTCTCCCTTGTCTCCCTTCGGCCCTGGAACGCCCTGAAGCCCTTGAATGCCCTGGATGCCCTGTTGACTCCACTGGAACGGCGCGTAGTTCCTGGGGCACGGAAGCGCCTCTACGACCTTGACGTTGCCGCCGCTGTCGTAGCAGCCCTGGATCACGCCGCTCGGACCGGGGATGGCCGCCCAAGCGATGCTGCTCGCGAGCGCCATCGAGACTGCGCCCCCGCCGAGAGCGGCAATCACGTCTCTCCGTCTCATCGTCCTCTCCTTCCCTGCGATTGGAAGAGGCGGGCCGACGACTGTCGGCCCGCCTCTCACGAGGCTTCAGCAGCCGAGCACCGCTCGGATGCGGTTGGCGTCCGGCCGCCAGGCGTCCGCCTGGGGTTCCCTCCGGATCATCGGGGGGATCCCCCATCTTCCGCCGCACGCTCCAGCAATCGCGAGGCGAGGTCGGTCCAGTTGCGGGCGCCGAGTTTCTTGAAACGGCTACGACGGCGGCCAGTCCATGTTGGGGTCGCTTTGTCGTCGTGTTCATGTCTGCGCTCCGTCGGCAGTGACAGGCTCGACCGCTTCCGTTATGCGGTCGAAGACGAGGCCGGCGCGTCGCCCGACCTCTTCGACGCCTTCGATCGACGGGCTCTCGAAGAGGTGGAAACAGGTCTCGTCCGCTGGGACGTAGATCGAGCGCAGGTAGCGCACCGCGGTTCCCTCGCGCGAGAGCTCTGCTGCCACCCTGCGCGAGCGCCGCTCGATGTCAGCAAGCGACTCACCATGCCTGTTCGGCTCGTACGCCTCGATGAGGAACGTCGGCACCGCTAACCCGCGCAGTCGAGATCGGACGTAACACTCACGGCAGCTTCGCCCCGCCGTCGTCGATCGCCGTCAGCGTTCCCGCGTCGAAGTCTGACATCGCCGTGAGGGCGCCGTGACCCTGAAGCCCGATGTAGTCGCCCGTCGCCGATGTGATCCGCCACTTCCCGCGGGCGATATGCCGCGGGTTCTCCAGCCCGTCGATCGTCAGCGGCCCGGTGGTTCCACGGATCGAGATCGTGAAGCTCCCGTTCGCGCCCGCAAAGGTGTTCGTCGCCTCGAACACGGCCTCGTTACCTCGCTCCTCGAACAAAGTGATCTCGAGGGACGCGCTGCCGCTGTCGCTGATCGCGCAGCACGCCGAGAACGTTCCCGTTCCCGTCTCGAGGCTGAACTCCGCCCCGATGACGAGCGAGCGCATTCCCTCGGCAGATGCCGCGAGTGGAATGGTCGCGCTCGCAATGGCCGCGAGTAGGAGTGTCAGTGCGAGCGGGATGCGCTTTCGCATCGGTTCACCTCCGGTGGTCGAGTACGGCCACCGTATGACTGAAGCCCGCCCGCGGAAACGGGGAATGTCCCCTGTCTTTGCGCCTGCCTTACGAGCCGACGGACCTAGAACGGATACGCGCGGCGAGCTCCGTGCGTGAGTGGACGCCGAGCTTCGCGTAGATGTGGGAGAGGTGGCCCTCGACGGTCTTCGGCGAGACGAAGAGCAGCGAGGCGACTTCCTTTGTCGCGCGGCCTTCAGCGACGAGCTCGGCGACCCGCTTCTCGGTTGGCGTCAGCTCGCCGAACGAGGGTGCGCGGCCGCCGATGCTCGCGAGCTCGGTCCGGCCGCGCTTGATCCAGAGGCGTGCCCCCAGGTTCTCGAATGTCCCGACCGCCTCCTGCAGAGAAGCCCGGGCAAGTCGCTTCTGTTTTGTCCGACGCTCGTGTGCACCGAGGGCGAGCAGCGTCCGCGCCCGCTCGAACGGCATCCGGGCGCGGTCATGCTCCGCGAACGCTGACTCCAATGCGGCGAGTCCTTCCTCGTGTCGGCCGCGGGTCGTTTCCAGCATCCCTCTGGCCCGACCGGCGGCGGCGAGCGCGGATGGGCGGTCGAGCCGGCGCGCTCGCTCCTCGAGTCTGAAGAGGAGCGCCTCTGCTTCTTCGACACGACCGAGCGCGACGAGGGCCTCGATCTCGTCGGGCACGAAGCGCACCGCACCCGGCTCCCGGATCCCAGCGCTCTCCATGCGCTCGACGAGCGGTCCGAGAAGGCGATCGGCGTCCGAGGGGTTCTCGAGCGAGAGCTCGAGGAAGCCGAGCGCGTGGGTCGCGAGCATCGTGCCGAACATGGCTCCTGTCCGGGTGGACATGTCGAGCGCGTGCTCGGCGGCAGCTCGTGCTTCGTCGACGTGTCCGAGATGGGCGAGCAGAAGACTCCGCGTGCCGGCGAGAACAGCTTGCTGGGACGGCTGTCCTGTCTGGAGCGCGACCTCGTACCCCTCTTCCGCGTCCAACAACGCCTGGTTCCAGTCGCCTGTGAGCCAACCGGTGGTTGCGCGATACCGCAGGAGGAGGGGAACCGAGGCCTCGTCGCCGATCGCGGCGGAGGTCTCCAGTGCCGCGTCGATCTGGTCCCGTGCACCTCCGAGGTCGTCCGCCAAGTGGAGGATCACCCCGAGCGTGAAGCGGGCGTCGTTGAGCCCCCGCAAGAAGGACCCGTCGCCGGAGGTACCGAGCGCGGAGAGGCCTTCGTCGAGCGCGGCAGCGCGACGCGCAATGGCGACTGCCTGGGGACGGCCGAGAAGCCCTTCGATCAGCGCTTGCCTGGCGAGGAAGTCGGGGAGCAACTGCGGGAGCCCATTGGCTTCTGCAAGCTTCACCGCCGTACGTGCATGCCGAACGGCTGCGGGAAGATCCTCGAGCATCCGCATCATCGCCACGGCGACGCCGGCCTCGGCCTGCATGTTCACCTCCACGTCGCCCGCTGCCTCGGCGAGCGCTTGGCGGTAGAGATCGAGGGCGGTCCGGTGGTCGGCCTCGAAAACGTGGACGCGGGCGAGTCGCCAGAGCGCGCCAGCGCGTTCGGGCCCTGCAGCGGCAACTCCCACGGCAGCGTCGAGGAGGAGCCGGGCGCGACGCGGGTCGCCCGCCTCGAAGTGATGGCCTGCCGAGTCGACCGTCCTCTGCAGCGCTTCGCTGGGCTGGTTTGACGGGGTGAGGCGGACCGCCTCCTCCGCGAGCTCGGCGGCGGTCGCGGGCGCGCCTCGTGCGCGGGCCACGAGAGCGGCCTCGTCGAGCACACCCGCGATATCCGGATCGGGAGCGTCCGCTCCGAGAGCGAGGTGACGAGCCCGCTCCTCGACGCCGTCGACCGCTTCGGCGATGTGTCGGTGCAGGCTTTTCAGTTCGTCGGTGCCCGCCGACCCATATGCAGTCGCCGCGAGCAGTGGATGCGTGAAGCGGATCCGATCCCGGTCGAGCTCGAGTACCCGTGCCGCTACCAACTCTTGGATCGCCGCCGTTAGATCTCGGCCGAGTGCGCGTTCGAGCAACGGAACGCTCGGGTTGTGGAGCGTGGCTGCTGCGACGGCGACCTCCCGCACGTTGGCTGACAACAGCGCAAGGCGGATCCCAAGCAGCTCTGCGAGGTCCTGCGGGACCGGGAGCCGCCCCGACGGGTCGACCTCGTGCAGTTCGCTCGTCAGTCGGCCGATCTCGAGCGCGAAGTAGGGGTTGCCGCCGGACGCCTCGTGGATCCGGCGGAGCAGCGGGCGCGGGAACTCGGCCCCGAGGCGCTCGCTCAACATGCGATGCAGCGCGCCCAGGCTGAGCGGGCCGACGTGGACGACTGTCAGACGCTCCTCGAAGTCACGATCGAGCCCCAGTGGCGCACCTGTCCGTTCGTTGACGCGCCGCGCGATGAAAAGGGCGACGGACATCTCACCGAAACGTCGTCCGGCGAACTCGAGAAGCCGTTGGGACGGGGCATCGAGCCATTGGACGTCGTCGACGGCGACGAGCAGAGGACTGTCGCGCGCGAGCCGGTGCAGCACGCCGACCACCGCTGCGGCGATCGCCCCCCGTGGAGTCGGCCTGTCAGTCGCTTCTTCACGCAGAAGGGCAACGGCGAGCGCGCGTTTCTGGGGTATCGGTAGGTCTTCAGCAGCATCATCGAAGACGGGGTCGAGCAGATCGCGAAGCGCAGCGAACGAGAGTTTCGTCTCGGCTCCGCTGGGGCTGCAGGCGAGCACCCGATAGCCTCGCGCGCGCGCCGACTCGATCCCCGTTCTCCACAGCGTCGTCTTGCCGATTCCCGCCTCGCCTTCGAGCAGGAGCGCACGCGGGCCGTCCTCCGCTAGGAACGCGTCGATCTGCGCGAGTTCCTCGTTGCGTCCGACGATGTCCGTATGCACCACACGGAATGATGCGACGTGGAGGCAGCGACCGTAAGCTGCGATCAGAAGCGAGCCTTCAGGGCGAGCGCCGTGAACGCGACGATCGAGTGTGACCCGATCAGTGGCGTGTTACATCCAAATTCCCGCAATGCGCTGGCTGCTTCCGGTCGTTCGCTTCTCGCCGGCTCCCCGCTCGCTCCTCCGTCGTCAGGCTTCGGCGAGCTCGCGAAGCTGCTTGCGCACGAACAACATCCGCTGCACGACCGTGACCCAGGCCATGGCCGCCAGGACGTAGATCGGCCACTGGAGCAGTCCCCACGGCGCCAGGCCGAGGCCGACCGAGATGAGGACGACGCGCTCGACCCGAGACCCGAAGCCGACGTCGGCGCGGAGTCCGAGTGCCTCCGCCTTCGCGCGCGTGTACGAGACGAGGAACGAGCCGATGACAGCGGCGAACGTCGCGACGAGCGCGACCTCGTTCCCCTCCCGCATGAAGACGAGCCCGATCGCCGCGAGCATCGCGGCTTCCCCGAGCCGGTCGAAGGTCGAGTCGAGGAAGGCGCCGAAGACTGTCCCCTTGCTCGCCGCCCGCGCCAGGGCGCCGTCGAGGATGTCCGCGATCGACCCGATGACGAAGAGGAGGCCCCCGAGCCAGAAGAAGAGCTTCTCGTTCCGGTCCTCGAAGCCGACGAGGACGGCGCCTGCCAGACAGAGCGAGACGCCGACCAGCGTCAGCATGTCGGGCGTCAGCTTGGTCTTCGCGACGCCGCGCATCGAGCGCGCGAGGATCTCCCGCGCCGCGGCTGTGTACTCCTGCTTGACCTTGTCTAGCTGATTGACGCGAGCCGGCTCGGAGCCTGGTTGCTCGTCGGTCATGCGCGCTGCAGTCGCAGCGTGCGGACTCGTCGGAGCGCGTAGCCGGTCGCGAGCGCGAGGGCGAAGCCGGCGATGACGTCGAGCCAGTAGTGGTTTCCGGTCGAGATGACCGCGAAGCCGACCCACACGGGCCACGCGAGCCAGAGGGCCTTGGCCAGCTTCGAGCGCACGACCCCGAACATGACGATCCCGACGATGAGCGCGTCCATCGAGTGGAGGCTCGGCATGGCGGCGTACGGGTTCGACGCGAACGAGATCAGACCGCTGTCGTGGTTGATCGAGGAGTAGTGGGCGAGAGTGTCGACGAAGCCCCACTCGGGGAACATCCGCGGTGGTGCCGTCGGCATCAGCACGTACCCGACGAGCCCGACGAGGTTCGCGACGATGATCCAGTTCCGGAAGCCCGCGAACTTCTCGTGGTGCCTGAAGTACACCCAGAGGAGGGTGACGCCCACGACTGCGAACTGGGAGAGCCAGTACGTGTACGACGTGAGCGTGACCATGATCGACGAGGTGTCGACGACGCGCTGGACGGCGGGCTCGAACAGCGTCCCGAGCTGGCGCTCCGTCCGAAGCACCCACTCGCCGTTCTGGAACGCGTCCGCGACGCTGCGGTCCGCGGCTCCTCGAGCCACCTGATAGGCAGCGTAGAAGCCCATCCAGATCGCGAACTGGAAGGCGAGATGCGCCCAGCCGCGTGGCAGGCGCCGGGATCTTTCGGCGGCGACGCTCGACACGATTACTCGATTCTAACGAGAGTCCCCGGGGGAATGCCCGCTGCTGCGTTCGCGAAACGTACGGCGCGTGCGCGATCAGCGCGAATCATGAAGACGTCCCGATACTCGACTTGAGCTGATCGTCCCTCCGCGGGCACCATCGAGAGATGGCTGCGCGACACGGCGTGCGGGTTTGGCTTGCCCTGGGAACGGTCTACCTCGTCTGGGGATCGACCTTCGTCGCGCTCGCGATCGTGGTTCGCGACCTGCCGCCGTTCCTCGCGATGGCCGTCCGGCACCTCGTCGCGGGCGCGATCCTGCTCGCCTTCGCCCTTCCTCGCGGCGACCGCGCCGGAGACGCGATCGGTCGGCCGCAGATCGTGGCGGCGTTCGTCTTCGGCGGACTGCTGTTCGTCACGGGACACGGCGCCCTCGCCTGGGCGCAGCAGACGGTGCCCGCTGGCGTTGCCGCGCTGCTGGTCGGCACGATCCCGATCTGGATGATCCTCTTCGACCGGATCGCGTTCGGTCGGCGCCTACAGGTCTCGACCTATCTCGGCATCGCGCTCGGATTCGCCGGGCTCGCGTTCCTCTTCGATCCCTTCGGCGACGGCTCGGTCGATCGGCTCGGCGCGCTCGTGATCGTGCTCTCGGCGATGTGCTGGGCAGCGGGCTCGCTCTACTCGCGCGTTGCGCCGCTGCCGAGTCGCCCGCTGGTGTCCGCCGGGCTCGCCTCGCTCTGCGGCGGCATCCTGCTCGCGGGCTACTCGACGATCAGCGGTGAGATCGGCACCGCGACCTGGACGCTCGACGCCAGCCTCGGCCTCCTCTACCTGATCGTCGCGGGGAGCTTCGTCGGCTTCACCGCGTACGTCTGGCTTCTGCGAGTCGCGCCGACCTCGCTGGTGTCGACGTACGCGTACGTGAACCCGATCGTCGCCGTCGCGCTCGGGTGGCTGCTCCTCGGCGAGGCGATCACGACGCAGATGGTCGTCGCCGGTGCGGCCGTGCTCGTGTCGGTCGCGGTGATCCTGAAGGCCGGTGCGTCCAGCCTCGAGCCCGGAAGGGGACTGTTCAAGCGAGGCAGGATCGCGGCCGTCGCGGCGTCCGAGCCGAGCGCCTAGCCGCCGATGTACGACATCTCGACCTTGCGCAGCGTCGAGGTGTCCTCGGTTCGCGCCTCGGAGTAGCGGTCGGTCCGGCGCTCCCAGACCGCGCGGATCGCCTGCTCCAGCTCGTCGTCCGCGGTCTCGGCGCGGAGGATGGCGCGAAGGTCGTGGCCGCGGATCGCGAACAGGCAGGTGTAGAGCTTGCCGTCCGCGGAGATGCGGGCGCGCGTGCAGTTTCCGCAGAAGGGCTGCGTGACCGATGCGATGACGCCGATCTCGCCCGCGCCGTCGCGGTAGCGGTAGCGCTGCGCGACCTCTCCTCGATACGCGGCGTCGACCGGCTCGAGCGGGAACTCCGCGTCGATCGCAGCCACGATCTCGGCGGCCGGGACGACGTCGTCCATGCGCCAGCCGTTCGTGGCGCCGACGTCCATGAACTCGATGAAGCGGACCGTATGCCCGGTTCCCCGGAAGCGTCGCGCGATGTCGAGGACGGAGCCCTCGTTCAGCCCGCGCTTCACGACGACGTTGACCTTCACGGGGAGCCCGGCGTCCGCCGCGGCGTCGATTCCGGCCAGCACGCGCGCGACCGGGAAGTCGACGTCGTTCATCGCCCGGAAGACCTCGTCGTCGAGCGAGTCGAGGCTGACGGTGATCCGTGACAGCCCTGCGTCCGCGAGCGCGCGAGCCTTTCGGGCAAGGAGTGCCGCGTTCGTCGTCAGCGTCACATCGAGGTCGTCGTCGAGCGCCGCCAGGCGGCCGATCAGCACCTCGAGGTCGCGTCGTAAGAGCGGCTCGCCGCCGGTGATGCGGAGCTTGTGGACGCCGAGGTCGACGAACACGCGCGCCACGCGCTCGATCTCCTCGAAGGTGAGAAGCTCGCGGCGGGGCAGGAAGCGGTAGTCGTGGCCGAAGACCTCCTTCGGCATGCAGTAGACGCAGCGGAAGTTGCAGCGGTCGGTGACGGAGATCCGGAGATCGCGTACCGGCCGGCCGAGGAGATCCGTCACGCCCATCACGAAAGAGCGTAGAGAATCCGCGCGGTGACCCGCCCCGGCCCGCTCCTCGCGCTCGTCGGCGTCACCGCGATCTGGGGAGTGACGTTCGTCCAGGTGCAGGACGCACTCGAGCTGTACCCCCTGTTCGCGTTCCTCGCGGTGCGGTTCGCCATCTCGGTGGTCGTCCTCGCGCCGTTCGCCTGGTCGTCGACGCGGGGGCTGTCGCGTCGCGAGGTCGCCATCGGCCTCGGGCTCGGCATCCTGCTCGCGGCGGCGTTCGGGCTCCAGACCGCCGGGCTCGAGCTGACGACGGTCGCGAGCACGGGCTTCATCACGGGCCTGTACGTCGTGTTCACGCCCCTGATCGCGCTCTGGCTCTTCCGCACGCACGTCCCGCCGGCGGCCTGGGCCGGAATCGCGTTGGCGCTCGTCGGGCTGCTTCTCCTGAACGGCGTGCCGGGCGGCTCGACGCTCGGCAACGCGCTCGTTCTCGCGAGCGCGCTCGCGGCTGCGTTCCAGATCGCGGCGCTCGAGCGCTTCGCGCCGCGCTACGACCCGCGCGCGCTCACGTTCCTGCAGATGACGACGTGCTTCGTCGTGTTCGTCGCGATCGCGCTGGCACTCGGCGAGCTCGAGGTTCCGCGCGGCTGGACGGTGTGGGGCGCGCTGATCGTCACGGGCGTGTTCTCGGGTGCCCTCGGATACCTCATCGCGACCTGGGTCCAGGCGCGGACGACGGCTGCGCGTGCCGCGCTCGTCTTCACGCTGGAGGCACCGTTCGCCGCGCTCTTCGGCGTCCTGCTGGCCGACGAGGTGCTCGGGTGGGCGGGCTGGCTCGGATGCGCTGTGATGATGGCCGGCATCGTCCTCGCGGAGCCGGCCGCGGCGGGCGTGCTCCGTCGGCTTGCCCGGCGACCGGTCTCCGCGTCGTGACGGCGATCGTCCTCGCCGGGTTCTCGGCGTTCCTCTTCGGCGCGATGACGGTCTTCATCCGGATCGCGCTTCGGCAAGACGTCGCTCCCGCGGCCGGAACGCTCTTCACGATCCTCCCTGCGCTCCTCGTCACGGCGGTCGCGACGGCCGTTCGGGGCGAGTGGGACCTCGCGAGTGCGTGGCCCTTCCTGCTCGCCGGCCTGCTCGCACCGGGGATCTCGCAAGTGCTCTTCACCTTCGCTGTACGCGACGCGGGTGCGTCGCGAGCGTCGGTGATGGTCGGCACGGCGCCTCTCTTCTCGGTCGCGATCGCCCTCCTCTTCCTCGACGAGCCGCTCGTCGCCGGCCTCGTGCTCGGGGCGGTGCTCATCGTCGTCGGTGGGATCCTGCTCGCGAGCGACCGTGCTCAGCCGGAGCACTTCAAGCGGGCGGGGCTCGTCCTCGCTCTCGGGGCCACCCTCGCGTTCGCGACGCGGGACAGTCTCATACGCTGGCTCGGGACGGAGGCAACGGACGTCGCGCCGAGTCTGGCCGCCTTCGCGACCATGGTCACCGGGACGCTCGTGACCGCGTGCTTCGTCGCCTGGAGCCGCCCGCGCCTCACGCGTCAGGGCGCGATCGCGTTTCTCCCGGCGGCGCTCTGCTACGGCCTGTCGTACGTCCTCCTGTTCGAGGCGTTCTACCGGGGCCGCGTGTCCGTCGTCTCGCCGATCGTGGCGACCGAGGCGCTCTGGGGCGTGACGCTGTCCTGGCTCGTCCTGCGCAAGACGGAGCACGTGGGGGCGAGGCTGTTCGCGGGCGCGGCGCTCGTCGTCGCCGGCGGCGTTCTGATCGGCGCCTTCCGCTAGAGGCGCTTCTCGAGTGCGGCGAGGCGACGCTCGATCCGCTCGAGCACCTCGTGGTGTGCGTCCTCCTGCTGCGACTCGGCCGCCGCGAGTCGTCGCTGCGACGCGGCCATGACCGCGGAGGTGACGAGCGCCGTGGTGAGCGAGACGGCGGCGACGCCGAAGAACATGACGAAGACGGCGACGACCTTGCTGAATGCCGTCTGCGGGATCACGTCGCCGTACCCGACGGTCGTCACGGTCTGGGCCGCCCACCACGCCGACTCGCCGAACGTCTCGAACTCTCCGTGGGCCAGGACCCACACAGCCGTCGCCGCGAGGAGCGTGATGACCAGCGTGACGGAAGCGAGGTAGGGGAGGATCCGGCCCGAGACGACGGCTCGATTGATCCTCTCCAGCCGACGTTCCGAGAGCAGCTGCACGGGATCCTGTGTTCTCACGGTCGCTCGAGGTTCCTGCTCCTCGATCTGCTACGGTTGCACTCAGATTTCCGCAAATCCAGACACTCAAGAAGGAGAGACCATGGCGAAGACCATCGGCATCGACCTCGGCACGACCAACTCCTGCATGGCCGTGCTCGAGGGATCGGAGCCCACTGTCATCCCGAACGCCGAGGGCGGGCGCACGACACCGTCCGTCGTCGCCTTCGGGCGTGACGGCCAGCGGCTCGTCGGCGCTCCGGCGCGCCGACAGCAGGTGACCAACCCGCAGAACACCATCTTCTCGATCAAGCGCTTCATGGGCCGCAAGTTCGACGAGGTCTCCGAGGAGATGAAGATCGTCCCCTACGAGGTCGCCCACGGCCCCAACGACGACGTGCGCGTGACCGCAGAGGGCAAGCAGCTCGCGCCGCCGGAGCTCTCCGCGATGATCCTGCAGAAGCTCAAGCAGGACGCGGAGGCGTATCTCGGCGAACCGGTCACGGACGCCGTCGTCACCGTCCCCGCCTACTTCAACAACGCGCAGCGCGAGGCGACGAAGGACGCCGGCAAGATCGCCGGCCTCAACGTCCTCCGCATCATCAACGAGCCGACCGCCGCGGCGCTCGCGTACGGCCTCGACAAGGAGGGCGCGGAGCAGACGATCCTCGTCTTCGACCTCGGCGGCGGCACGTTCGACGTGTCCGTCCTCGAGCTCGGCGACGGCGTCTTCGAGGTGAAGGCGACCAACGGCGACAACCACCTCGGCGGCGACAACTTCGACAAGGCGGTCGTCGACTGGATGATCGCCGAGTTCAAGCGGGATCAGGGCATCGACCTCGGCCAGGACCCGATGGCGCTGCAGCGCCTGTACGAGGCAGGCGAGAAGGCCAAGATCGAGCTGTCCTCGACGATGACGACGCAGATCAACCTGCCGTTCATCACGGCGACTCCGGAGGGACCGAAGCACCTCGACCTCCAGCTCACCCGCGCGAAGCTCACCGAGCTCACGCACGCGCTGCTCGAGCGCACGGTCGAGCCCACGAAGCAGGCGCTCGCGGATGCCGGGCTGACCGCGAGCGACATCGACCACGTCATCCTCGTCGGCGGCATGACGCGCATGCCCGCCGTGCAGGAGCGGGTCAAGGAGCTCATCGGCAAGGATCCGCACAAGGGCGTCAACCCGGACGAGGTGGTCGCAATCGGTGCAGCCATCCAGGCCGGCGTTCTCAAGGGCGAGGTCAAGGACGTGCTGCTCCTCGACGTCACCCCGCTCTCGCTCGGCATCGAGACGAAGGGCGGCGTCTTCACGAAGCTCATCGACCGGAACACGACCATCCCGACGCGGAAGTCCGAGGTCTTCACGACCGCCGAGGACAACCAGCCGTCCGTCGAGATCCACGTCGGTCAGGGCGAGTCGGAGATGATCAACTTCAACAAGACGCTCGGGAAGTTCCAGCTGGTGGGGATCCCGCCCGCGCCGCGCGGCATGCCGCAGGTCGAGGTCTCGTTCGACATCGACGCGAACGGGATCATCAACGTGTCGGCGAAGGACCTCGGCACCGGCAACGAGCAGCAGATCCGCATCGAGGGCGGCTCGGGCCTCTCGGGCGACGAGGTCGAGCGCATGATCGCGGACGCCGAGTCGCACGCAGGTGAGGCGCACAAGCTGCGCGAGCTCGCGGACGCACGCAACATCGCCGAGCAGCTCGCGTACCAGACCGAGCGCACGCTCGCCGAGCACCGCGACAAGCTGGAGGAGTCCGACGCCGCGACCATCGACGGGCGTGTGATGGAGCTGCGGCAGGCCGTCGAGGGCTCCGACCTCGCGGACATCCAGGCCAAGACCCAGGCGCTGAACGAGGCGACGCGGGCCCTCTCCGACGCCGTCTACGCACAGGCGTCCGCCCAGACCGCCTCGCAGCCGTCGTCGAACGGCGGCGCCACCGAGGACGAGGTCGTGGAGGACGCCGACTTCGAGGTCATCGACGAGGAAGAGGCAGCGAAGTCGTGAGCGACGAGGTCTCCAGCACGCAGGTCGAGGAGGGGTCGGAGCCCGAGGTTCCGGCCCCGGAGGCGCCTGACGTCGACGAGGTCGCCCGGCTCACCGCGGAGCGGGACGAGTACCTGGACCTCGCTCAGCGCGTGCAGGCCGAGTTCGACAACTACCGCAAGCGCGCGCTGCGCGACCAGGAGCGACTGGTCGCGCACGCGCACGAGCGGCTCGTGCGGGAGCTCCTGCCCGTGCTCGACGACCTCGAGCGGGCGCTCGAGGCAGCGGACGAGCACGAGGAGGCGAAGGTCGTCGAGGGTGTGAAGCTCGTCGAGCAGGCGCTCCGCGGCGCGCTCGCCAAGGAGGGGCTCGCCGAGATCTCGACCGACGGCCCGTTCGACCCGCACGTCCACGAGGCGTTGCTCACGAAACCCGCCGAGGACGCGGAGCCCGGGTCCGTCCTCGAGGTCGTGCAGCGCGGCTACCGCCTCGGCGACAAGGTCGTCCGGCCCGCGCGGGTGATCGTCGCCGAATGAGCACGACTCGCCTTCGGCTCGCCGTCGCGGGGAAACCATGTTTCCCCCGAGACCGCTTCTTCCTGAGAGCGTGGGGAACCTCCCGGTTCCCCACACCCCTCCCCGCTCATAGGCCAAGGGCTGACCTATGAACACCAGCCCGTACGAGGTGCTCGGCGTCCCGAAGAACGCGTCGGACGACGACATCAAGAAGGCGTACCGGAAGCTCGCGCGCGAGAACCATCCGGATCGCAATCCGGGCGACGCCGCGGCCGAGGAGCGCTTCAAGGAGGTCCAGGGCGCGTACGACCTGCTCTCCGACGCCGAGAAGCGGCAGGCGTACGACACCTTCGGCGCCGCGGGGCCACGCGGCTTTCCCGGCGACGGGAACGCGGGCGGGATGCGGTTCGAGGAGTTCGATCTCGGCAACCTCGGCGATCTCCTCGGCGGGATGTTCGGCGGTCGCCGCCAGACCCAGCGCCGGCCGACACGCGGGGACGACCTCGAGGCGCACGTCCGCATCTCGTTCGAGGACTCACTCCGGGGAGTCCAGGTACGCGTTCCGGTGGACGTCGAGACCGTGTGCTCGACCTGCCACGGCACCGGTGCGGAGCCCGGTACGTCACCGATCGTGTGCCCACAGTGCGCCGGCCGAGGCGTCGTGTCCGACTCCCAGGGCCTCTTCGCGTTCTCGCAGCCCTGCCCGCGCTGCCAGGGGAACGGCAGCATCGTCGAGCACCCGTGCCGCACGTGTCGCGGGTCGGGGAGGGAGCGTGTTCAGAAGCGTTACGCCGTGAAGATTCCCGCAGGCGCGAAGAACGGGACGCGCGTGCGACTCAAGGGCAAGGGCACGGCCGGCCTCAACGGCGGGCCGACCGGCGATCTCTTCGTCGTCGTCGAGGTCGACCCGTCTCCGCTCTACGAGCGGCGTGGGTCGGACCTCGTGCTCGAGGTACCGGTCACCTACACCGAGGCGGCGCTCGGAGCGAGCGTCGAGATCCCGACCCCGGAAGGGCCGGTGTCGCTCAAGATCCCCGCCGGCACGGAGAGCGGCAAGCTCCTGCGCGTGAAGGGCCGCGGTGCGCCGCACCTGAAGGGAAAGGGCCGCGGCGACCTGCTCGCGCGCGTGAAGGTGACGGTTCCGAAGAAGCTGACGAAGGCGGAGAAGGAAGCGCTCGAGGGCTACGGCAAGGTGTCGCGGGAGAACCCGCGCGAGCGCTTCGCGGAGGTCGGTCTGACATGCCCGATCGGCCCCGCTACATGATCTCGGTCGCGGCCGACCTCGTCGGCATGCATCCACAGACCCTTCGGCTGTACGAGGCGAAGGGGCTCGTCCGCCCGGGCCGGACTCCGGGAGGCACGCGCCTCTACTCCGAGGTCGACCTCGAGCGCCTGCGCCTGATCCAACGGCTCACGACGGAGCTCGGTCTCAATCTCGCCGGTGTCGAGCAGGTGCTCCGCCTCGAGGACGAGCTGCGGCGGATGCAGGCGCGCATGGAGCGGCTCGAGCGGGAGCTGCGCGAGGAGATCGCCTCGGTGCACCGCTCCTACAAGCGCGAGCTCGTCCTGTACAGCCGCGAATCCCACCCCGCGAGGAGGGCGTGACATGGACTTCAACAAGCTGACGCTCAAGTCGCAGGAAGCGGTCGCGGGCGCCCAGGAGCTCGCGCGGCGCACGGGCAACCCGGAGCTCACGCCCGACCACCTGACGGTCTCGCTCCTCGAGCAGGAGCTGCCGCGGACGCTCGTCGACCGTGCCGGGTACGGCGCCTCGACGCTGCGCGCGGAGGCGGAGGCGCGCGTGCGTCAGCTGCCGACCGTCTCGGGCGGCGGACAGCCGCAGGCGTCGGCGGCCGTCAGTCGCATCCTCGACCGGGCGTTCGACGAGATGCGGGAGCTCGGCGACGAGTTCGTCTCGGTGGAGCACCTGCTGCTCGCGCTCGACCTCGTCCCGCGCGAGGCGCTGCTCGAGGCGCTGCAGGGCGTCCGCGGCGGCCAGAAGGTGACGTCGCAGGATCCCGAGGGCTCGTACCAGGCGCTGGAGAAGTACGGCCGCGACCTCACCGCGCTCGCCGAGTCCGGGAAGCTCGACCCCGTAATCGGGCGCGACGAGGAGATCCGGCGCGTGATCCAGGTGCTCTCGCGCCGCACGAAGAACAACCCTGTCCTGATCGGCGATCCCGGCGTGGGCAAGACCGCGATCGTGGAGGGGCTCGCGCAGCGGATCGTCGCGGGAGACGTGCCCGAGGGACTCAAGGGGAAGCGCGTCTGGGCGCTCGACCTCGGCGCGCTCCTCGCGGGAGCGAAGTACCGCGGCGAGTTCGAGGAGCGGCTGAAGGCCGTGCTGGCCGAGATCGAGAACGCCGCGGGCGAGATCGTCCTCTTCATCGACGAGCTGCACACCATCGTCGGGGCCGGTGCAGCCGAGGGCGCCGTCGACGCGGCGAACCTGCTGAAGCCGATGCTCGCGCGTGGTGAGCTGCGCGCGGTGGGTGCGACGACGCTCGACGAGTACCGCAAGCACATCGAGAAGGACGCAGCGCTCGAACGGCGGTTCCAGCCGGTCTTCGTCGGCCAGCCGTCCGTCGCGGACACGATCGCGATCCTGCGCGGGCTGAAGGAGCGCTACGAGGCGCACCACGGCGTCGAGATCCGCGACTCGGCGCTCGTCGCCGCGGCGGTCCTCTCGGACCGCTACATCACCGACCGTTTCCTCCCCGACAAGGCGATCGACCTCGTGGACGAGTCGGCCTCGCGCCTGCGGATGGAGATCGACTCCTCTCCGGTGGAGCTCGACGAGGCCGACCGCCGCGTCCGTCAGCTCGAGATCGAGCTCGCGGCGATGGCCAACGAGACCGAGAGCGTGCGCGAGCCCGTCGAGCGCGAGCTCGCCGACGCGAAGGCCGTGCGCGACGAGCTCGCCGCGCGCTGGTCCCGCGAGAAGGAGGCGCTGCAGCGCGTCGCCGAGATCAAGCGGCAGATCGACGAGCTGCGGATGGAGGCCGAGCGCGAGGAGCGGCAGGGCAACCTCGCCCGCGTCGCCGAGATCCGGTACGGCGTGCTCCCCGAGCTCGAGAAGGAGCTCGCCGAACGAGAGGAGCGCACCGAGACGCCGATGGTCAAGGAGGAGGTCGACGAGGACGACATCGCGGCCGTCGTCTCCACGTGGACCGGGATCCCCGTCTCGCGGCTGCTCGAGGGCGAGGTCGAGAAGCTCATCCACATGGAGGAGCGGCTGCATCAGCGCGTCGTGGGCCAGGATCAGGCGGTCGAGGCGGTTGCCAACGCCCTCCGCCGCGCACGCTCCGGCCTCCAGGATCCGAACCGGCCGATCGGCTCGTTCATCTTCCTCGGGCCGACCGGCGTCGGGAAGACCGAGCTCGCCCGCGCGCTCGCCGAGTTCATGTTCGACGACGACCGGGCGATGGTGCGGCTCGACATGTCCGAGTACCAGGAGCGGCATACGGTCGCGCGCCTCGTCGGCGCGCCGCCCGGCTACGTCGGCTACGAGGAGGGTGGTCAGCTCACGGAGGCCGTGCGCCGGAGGCCGTACACCGTCGTCCTCCTCGACGAGATCGAGAAGGCGCACACCGAGGTCTTCGACGTGCTCCTGCAGCTGCTCGACGACGGGCGGCTCACCGACGGCCAGGGTCGCACCGTCGACTTCCGCAACACCGTGGTGATCATGACCTCCAACATCCGCTCGTCGAACGCGCTGCGCGACCACTTCCGGCCCGAGTTCCTGAACCGCGTGGACGAGGTCGTCTCGTTCGAGGCGCTGACGAGAGAGCAGCTGGCCGACATCGTCGAGCTGCAGCTCGCGCGGTTGCGCGATCGGCTCGCGGAGCGCCGGATCGAGCTCGACGTCACCGACGCTGCAAAGGAGCTGTTGGCGGAGGAGGGCTGGGACCCGGCCTACGGCGCCCGCCCGCTGAAGCGCGCGATCCAGCGTCGGCTCGAGAACCCGCTCGCCAGCGCGTTGCTGGAGGGACGTTTCGCCGAGGGCGACACCGTGCGCGTCGATGCGCACGACGACGAGCTCGTGTTCGAGCGCGCCGCCGTCGGCGAGCCCGCGCCGGTGTAGCGGCTACGGCACGTCGTCGAAGAACTCCGCCTGGCCGGTCACCGGCGGCGCACCGTAGATGAGGAGCACGAGCTCCTCGTCGTGCGCGTTGCGGAGTTGGAGGGCGGTGCCTGTCTCGACGACGAGGACGCTGCCGCGCTCGAGCTCATGGCGCTCCGGCGGCTCGCCGAGGTCAACGGTCAGCGTGCCGTCGAGCACGACGAAGACCTCCTCCTGCGCGTGGTCGGCATGGCGCTTGCCCTTCGTGCCGGACGGGTAGCGCCACAGGTTCGCGCGGGACTGCGTGAGAGCGTCCGAGAGCCGCGCGACGGTCCGCGGATCGTCCTCGCCGCGAGGCACCCATTCGAGGTCCGACTGGCGGAAGATCGTGAATGCCATCGCGGGAGTATTCCTAGCAGGCGTACGATCGGCGGGTCATGTCGAGCGTCGTCGGCCGGGATGCCGAGCTGGCGTCCCTCCGGGATTTCGTGTCCGGTACCTCGAGTGGCGCGTGCGCGCTCGCTCTCGAGGGCGACGCGGGCATGGGGAAGACGACGTTGTGGAGGGCCGGAGTCGAGTTTGCGACCGAGCAGGGCATTCGCGTGCTGCAGGCGCAGCCCGCAGCGAGCGAGACGGAGCTCTCGTTCGCCGGGCTCGGCGACCTGCTCGATCCGGTGCTGGACGAGGTGCTGGAGTCTCTGCCCACCGCGCAAGTGCGAGCGCTCGCCCGTGCGCTGGTGCTCGACGACGACGAGGGACCGTCTCCGGATCCGCACGCGGTCGGGGTCGCTCTGCAGAACGCGCTTCGCGGACTGGCAGCCGAGCGACCGGTCGTCGTCGCCGTCGACGACGTCCAGTGGCTCGACGAGGCGTCGTCTGGGGCTCTCGGGTTCGCGGCGAGGCGCTTTCGCGGGGAGTGCGTCGGCGTGCTGCTAGCGCGACGAGTGCCTCTCGAGAGCTCGGTGCTCGCCGAGATCCGTCGTTCGCTCCCCGGCGGGTGTTTTCGCGAGGTCGTGGTCGGGCCGCTCGACCTCGGTGCGCTGCACACCATCGTGCGCGAGCAGCTCGACGTCACGCTCCCGCGACCGCTCCTGGCCGAGGTGCATCTGGCGTCGGGTGGGAACCCCTTCTTCGCGCTCGAGATCGTTCGCACGCTGAGAAGAAGTGGCGCGTCGGTCGAGGCCGGACAGCCGCTCCCAGTGCCCGAGTCGCTCCACGACCTCGTGCACGGGCGACTGCAGGCACTCCCGGTGGAGAGTCGAGACTTCCTGCTCGCCGCCGCCGCGCACGCGCACCCGAGGACGTCCGTCGTCGAAGCTGCCACCGGCGTCGACCGGCAGGTGGGCCTCGCCCCGGCTCTCGAGGCGGGGATCGTGGAGCTCGACGGCGATCGCATCCGCTTCACGCATCCACTGCTGGGCGCGGGTGCGTACGACATCGCGGACACGTTTCGCCGTTCGGAGATCCATGCTCGGCTGGCCGAGCTACTCGAGGATCCCGAGGCGCGAGCCTGGCAGCTGGCAGCGTGCGTCGACCAGCCCGACGAGTCGGTCGCAGCCGTTCTCGAGGACGCTGCACGGCGCGCACGGGCGCGTGGAGCACCGCGGCCCGCGGCCCTGCTGCTCGAGCGTGCCGCCAAGACCACGCCCAGCGATCGGGTAGACGAGGAGCTCCGCCGGGCAGTCGACGCTGCCTACCTGCACTTCGAGTCCGGGGACTCTCCGCGGGCGGAGGCACAGCTGCGCGACCTCATCGCGGAGCTGCCGGACGGCCAGCACCGGGCTTCGGCGCTCGTGCGCCTGGCGCGCGTGCGCTCGTTCGAGGCACAGGACGAAGCGGCCGACCTCTACACGCAGGCGCTCGCGGAGGCCGGCGACGATCGCGAGCTGCTCGCGTTCGCGCACGAGGGCGTGGCGACGTGTCTTTTCCGGCTCCGCGAACGGCTCGAGGAGAGCGTGGAGCACGCCGAGCGCGCGGCGGCCATCGCGCTCGAGCTCGGGGACGAGGCGCTCGAGGCAGAGGCGTGGAGCACGAAGCTGCTCTCGGCGACGGTCCTTGGACGGCCGGACGCGGGCGCGGCGGTCGAGCGTGCGCTCTCGCTTCAGGACGCGGCCAAGGGACGGCGAGTGCTCGGACAGCCCCTCGCCATGGCCGCGGTTCACTGGTGGTGGACCGATCAGCTCGAGCGGTCACGGGAAGTGTTCTGCGACATGCTCGAGCGAGCGGGCGAGCTCGGCGACGAGAGCTCGCTGCCGTACGTGCTCGTTCTGCTCGGGCAGGTCGAATGCCAGCTCGGTCTGCTCGAGAGCGCTGCTGCGCGCGCCGAAGAGGGCCGCGATGCCGGCGAGCAGTCAGGCCAGGACACGACAGTCGTCTACAACCTTGCGCTGGAGGCGCTCGCCGCGTCGCAGCTCGGACAAGCCGATCGCGCGCGGGCGGTCGCCGAGCTCGCCCTCGCGCAGGTCGCGCAGACGGCCGGCCGGCCCGCCGAGCTCCTCGCGCGGTGGGCGCTGGGCCATCTGGAGCTCACGCTCGGGCGTCCGGATGTCGCAGTGTCGTGGCTCGACGAGGCGGCGGCGTTCGTGCGGCGCGAGCGCTTCGGCGAGCCGGGCGCGATGCGCTTCGTCGTCGACCAGGTCGAGGCGCTCGTCGAGCTCGGCCGGGGCGACGAAGCCGTCGACCTCCTGGATTGGTACGAGGCGAATGCCAGGCGCCTCGAGCGAGTCTCCGCGCTCGCCAACTGCGCACGGTGTCGGGGCCTGCTCGCTGCTCAGACGGGCGAGGTCGACCGGGCGCTCGAAGCGTACGAGGAAGCGCTCGGGTGGCATGCGAAGGTCGAGCTGCCGCTCGATCGTGGCCGCACGCTGCTCGCGCTCGGAGCGACACAGCGCAGGCTGAAGCGGCGGCGCGAGGCGCGCGAGACCCTCGATGAGGCGCTCGCCGTCTTCGAACGCGTCGGTGCCGCGCTCTGGGCGGAGCGCGCTCGCGCCGAGCTGAAGCGAATCAGCGGGCGCGCGGCAAGCCCGGGCGAGTTGACGCCAGCGGAGGAACGCGTCGCCGCGCTCGTCGCCGAGGGCAAGACCAACCGCGAGGTCGCCGCCGCTCTCTTCCTGTCGGACAGGACCGTCGAGGGCCATCTCTCGCACGTCTTCGGCAAGCTCGGCATCAGGCACCGCACCGAGCTCGGCGCGGCGCTCGCCGCGCGTCAAACACGGGGGATCGACGTGCCAAACACGGGGGACTCGCCCGTTTCGGCCGAGACCGTCGCGCCCTAGCCTCGTGCCAGGTGGTCAGAAGGCCACCGAGAGCAGAGAAAGAGGAGGAGCGATGACCCCCAGGATCTCACTCATCATCGGAATCGCCGCCGCGGCACTCGCGGTCGGTGTCCCCACAGCGTTCGCCGATGGTCGCTACATCGGACTCGCACGAGCGCTCCGGCGCCGTAGCTACCACGCAGAACGCGTCTCCCGACTGGTTCGAGCGAGCGGCGGCCGCGGCGATCCGGGACGCGAGCGGCGTCGCCGGCTACCGCGACGGTGGCGAGCGCGTTCTCGTCGTCCAGCAGCCCACCACCCTCGCCGGCTACAGCGACGCGGGTGAGCGCTCCGGCCCGATCGTGTCGCCTCCCGAGGTCACGGTCTCGGCGGACACCGGCTCTCGGCTCGAATGGCCTGAGCTCGGTATCGGCTTCGGCTTTGGAATCCTCCTTGCCGTCGGGCTCTTCCTGGCGATGCGCATGACGAAGGTGCGCCCACTCGCCCACTGATCAGGGTCATCGCAGACCCGAGCCGCCGCGGCCGCCCTGGCTCCTTGAGACGCCTCAAAGGAGCCACGGGCGGTCGCGGCCTGTGCGGCGGTTTACTTCGTGCGTGGCGAGAAGCGCCAAGCCATATCGCCGGAGCCCGCTGCGTCGTGGTCTCAACGCGATCGTTCGCCCCCTGGCGCGGCTGGGGCTGGCGGGGCCGCGCACCTACCTCCTCACCGTTCCGGGCCGGTCGAGCGGGCGGCTGTGGTCGACGCCCGTCACGCTCGTCGAGGAGGGAGGCGAGCGCTGGCTGGTCGCGCCGTACGGCGAGCGCAACTGGGTGAGAAATGCGCGCGCCGCGGGCTGGGTGCAGCTTCAGCGTGGTCGACGGCGCGAGAAGGTCGGGCTTCGCGAGCTGCACGGCTCGGAGTCCGTGCGCGTCCTGCGCGAGTACTACTCGCGTCACCGGCTTACGCGGTCGTTCTTCGACGTGTCGCCCGACTCGTCCGACGCGGCCTGGCTCGCGGAGGCGCCCGGCCATCCCGTGTTCGAGCTGACGGCCGCGCCGTAGGATCGCCCGAGACCATGGCGGACGTCCTTCTCGTCGCTGCGACCGACATCGAGCTCTGCGGGCGAGAGGGCCTCGCGTGCGGCATCGGCCCCGTGGAGGCTGCTGCGCGGTCGGCACGTGCGCTGGCGGCGAGACCGCCCTCGGCGGTCTTGCACGTCGGGGTCGCCGGAGCGCGCGGGATCACGCCCGGCGGGCTCGTCATCGGGAGCGAGGCCGTGTACTGCGACATCTCGGCCGAGATCCCGGTCGTCGATCGCCTCGTGCCCGCGCCGGGACTGCTGGAGGCCATGCGCGAGGCGATTCCCGAGGCACTCGTGCTGCCGATCGGAACGAGCGGCTCGGTAGGCGGCACGACGAGCGAGCTGAGAGTCGAGGCCATGGAGGGATTCGCAGTGCTGCGCGCGTGTGCCCTGGCTGGGGTCCCCGCTATCGAGGTCCGCGCCGTGTCCAACGAGATCTCCGAGGGCGACCGCTCGCGCTGGCGTATCGGTCGCGCGCTCGAAGCGCTCGACGAGGCGCTCCCGCGCATGCTCGCCGCCTTCGCTCAGTAGCGTTCCGCGCCATGCCGCGAGCGAGGAGAGTCGACCGTCCGCTGCCGGCGCCGCTTCCGCCCGAGTCGCGAACGATCGGCCAGCTCGTCGCGGAGGCGATCCGTCACTACGGCCGGCACTTCCTGCGCGCACTTCCACTGGGGCTCGTCGTCGCGGCGATCAACCAGCTCACCGTCGGCGCCGATCGTGCGGTCGTCGGAACAGCCCTCGTCGCCTCGGCGCCGATCCTCTCAGCGGCGTACGCGTACGCGATGCAACTCGTCACCGGCAAGCGTGCGCCGGCGCGGGCCTGGGTCGTCGCCGTCGGTGTCGGCACCCTGGTGTTCCTCCCGGCCGCGCTCTTCTTCCCCTGGTTCGCTCTCGCCGGAGTCGCGTGGCTCGCGCTGATCGGCCTCGCCGTCCCCGCGGCGATCGTCGAGGGCACCTCGTTCGTCGGGTCGCTCCGGCGCGGCCTGGCGCTGAGTCGCGCCGACTACGTGCACGCGGTGGGATCGCTCGCGACGCTAGTCATCCTGTTCTTCCTCGCCCGCTTCGGTCTTGCGCTCCTGCTCGAGTCGCAGGCCGACAACACGGTGCGAACTGCGATCTTCCTCTCCGACACGGTGCTCGCGCCGCTGCTCTTCCTCGGCGCCGCGCTGCTCTACGTCGACCAGGAAGCCCGCTTGCGTCTAGGCTCGCGAGAGAAGCGAACGAAGGAGTGAGATGCCGATCTACCTGATGCTCACGACGCTGACCGAGAAGGGCGTGCAGACGCTGCACGCGAACCCCGACAGGCTCGGCGAGGTGAACCGCGACGTCGAGGAGATGGGGGCGAAGGTGCTGCACCAGTGGGCCGCGCTCGGCGAGTACGACTTCGTCAACGTCGTCGAGGCGCCCGACGACCTCACGATCGCGAAGGTGTCGCTGGCGCTCGGCGCCCGCGGAAGCGCGAAGCTCGAGTCGCTCCCGCTGATCCCGGTCGCGGACTTCCTCAAGAGCTTCGAGTAGAAGTGCGCGCTGCGCGCGTCTCGGAACTGGGCCGGTCGCCCGAACCGGTCGACCTCGAAACGGACGGCCCCGTCGAGGTCCTCGCGGTCGCGCTCAACCCGATCGACCTCGCCGTCGGGTCCGGCCGCTTCCCGGGTGGGCATCCGCCGCTGCCGTATACGCCCGGCTGCGAGGCGGTCGGGCGAATCGCCGGGCAGCGCATGTATCTCTTCGGTCAGGGCTTCGGCGTCGCGCGGGACGGGTTTCTGGCAGAACGGGTGGACTTCCCGCAGGCAGCCGCCGTTCCCGTGCCCGACGGCATCGACGACGCGGCCGCGGTGGTGTGCGGAATCGCGGGCATCGCGGGCTGGGTACCCGTCGCCTCGCGAGCGCCGGTCGAGCCCGGCGACCGCGTGCTCGTGCTCGGCGCGACGGGAACGGTCGGCTCGGTCGCCGTGCAGGCGGCGCGCCTTCTCGGCGCGGAGCGCGTCGTTGCCGCGGGTCGCGACGCCGCCAAGCTCGAGCGAGCGCTCGAGTTGGGGGCGGACGCGACCGTGCAGCTCGACGACGGCGACGGGCTCATGGAGCGATTCCGCGAGGCCTGCGGAGGCGACGGACCGACACTCGTCGTCGATCCTCTCTGGGGCGCGCCAGTCCGGGCGGCGGTCGACGCAGCCGCGCGTCGGGCGCGAGTCGTCCAGCTCGGCCAGTCGGCCGGGCCGGAGGCGACGCTCGCATCCGGTTCCGTGAGGCTCAAGGGCCTCTCGATTCTCGGGCACTCGAACTTCGTTCTCTCGCCCGAGGAGCTTCGTCAGGCGTACCACGAAGTGACCGAGCACGTCGGAGCGGGGAGGATCACGATCGACTTCGAGGAGTACGCGCTGGACGACGTCGCCGCCGCCTGGACGGCCCAGGCGTCAGGCGCGAAGGCGGTCGTTCGGCTCTAGAAGGAAGAGGGCCCCTCCGCCGGGGCCCTCTTCACGTGCGTTGCGGACAGGGTTAGACGACCCCTTGGTTCCTCCACTTGCGGTAGATGCCCTGCGCCTTGCGGGCGAAGCCCGACACTGCCTCGGCAGGAGTCAACTTCCCCTGCGCGACCTCCGCGAACATCTGCGGGAGGAGATATGTCTGGAAGATCTCGTCGATCACCGGGGTCGTGTTGCCCGGATGGCCGGGGTTCGTCGTGTACTTCTCGGCGATCGTCGTCAGGATCGTGTACTTCCCCCGCGGCTTGTTCGTGTCCTGCTTCGTCAACTGACGGATCGTCTTGAAGCCGCCCGGGATGGCGCCCGTCCACGCGGGGAAGTTGTAGTACCCGCTGCGAACGAAGTGCTCGCGGTAGCCGAGCATCGTGTCCACGAGGAACCGCTGCGCGTTCTCCTTGTTCTTCGCGAACTTCCAGATGAGGTAGGAGCCCATGACGTGCTCGTTGCCCATCCGCATGACGGGGCCGCGGGGGATCGAGGCGAGCCACGTGTCGTCGGCGATCGCTTTGTTCTGCAGCTCCGCAGTTCGGCAGATCGAGATCGCGTTCAGTGCGACGGACAGCCGTCCGCCGACGAACGCCTGGTTGTTCGACGCGGCAGTCCAGGCGAAGACCTCGTCGGTCATGCCGTTGCGGAAGATGTCGCGCATGACCGTGAGGGCCTCGATCGCGCCCCGTCGGTTGGAGCCCTGCCCGATGACGATGCGGTTCTCCTCGTTCTGGATGAAGCCGCCGTAGCAGTAGAGGAGTGACGCGAGCAGCATGTTCGAGTCGATCTCGTTCGACATCCCCAGGCCGACGGGATGGCCTGCCTGCTTGAGCTTGGGGGCCGCTTTTCGCAAGTCCTCCCAGGTGCGGAGCGAGCCTCCGACTTCCTGCAGGTAGCTACGCCGGTAGTGGACGGGATCCGGCGCATAGTCGTTCGGGAAGGCGTAGAACTGCTTCGTCTTCGGGTTGTACGTGCTCTTCCGCGCAACCCTCGTCATCGGCCCGAGCTTCCTCGTCACCTCCTGGACGATGTCGTTCATCGGGACGGACTGCTTCTGGAACGTCGACGGCGGCGAGATGAACCAGAAGAGGTCGTGGCCGTCCTGGGCGGCCACCTCCGACGCGCCGCGCGAGTAGAGCAGCGCGTTGTTGATGTGGTCGACGCTGACCTCGACGTCGTTTTGCTCGCCCCACTGCTTGATGTACGTGTTGTCGAACCACGTGTCGTAGGCGGGGACGAAGTGGAGCCACGTCATGATCCTGAGGTCGCCGGCGAGTTGCTTGTGGGCGTACTTCAGGGGGCCGTAGAACCCGAGAGCGCGGTCGCTCAGGCCACCGAACATGCTGACGGCGAACGCCGCAGCCGTGCCCTTCTTGAGCAGGTCTCCTCGGGTCAGTGCCGAGCTCGGACGGACGAGCTCGTCGGCTGGATCTGCCACGGGTACCTCCTTTCGACTCGATTCTCTACCTGAACGCGCCACCTGTAAACCCTTTGATGAAGCGATCGAGGAACGCGTTGTAGAGCAGCGCCAGTGGGATCGCCGGGATCAGCGCCGCCGCCATCAGCGACTGCCAGAAGAAGACGTCTCCGCGGATCAGGGAGTTGGGTACTCCGACCGAGACGGTGTACTGCTCGGAGCTCGAGAGGAACGTGAGCGCGTAGATGAACTCGTTCACACACAAGGAGAACGCGAAGATGATCGCCGTCAGGATCCCGGGCAGCGAGATCGGGAGGATGATCAGGTACAGCGCCTTCAGCCGCGACGCACCGTCGATCAGCGCTGCGTCCTCGAGCTCCTGAGGGATCGTCTTGAAGAAGCCCATGAGCAGCCACGTCGCGAAGGGGACCGTGAACGAGGGGTAGATGAGGATCGCGGACCACAGCGAGTCCTTGAGGTCGAGCTGCGTGATGATCCGCGAGAGCGGCAGGAAGAGCAGCGTCGGCGGGACCAGGTAGACGAGGAAGATCGCGACCGCCGCGCTCTGGCCCCATCCGCCTGCGAGCCGCGCGAGCGCGTAGCCCGCAGGCATTGCGAGAAGCAGCGTGATGGCGACGACCGCTGCACCGACGAGCAGCGTGTTCAGCAGCCACTTCGCATAGTTCGTGTCCTCGAACAGGAACGTGACGTGCTCGGTCGTCGCGTAGTTCCAGAAGTCCCAGTGGAAGCCGCCCTCGAGATCGTTGTAGAGGTACGGCGAGTGCTCCACGTTCGCGAGGTCGATGTTCGTCTTGAACATCGTCACGAGCGCGAAGTAGAAGGGGAAGGCGAGCAGGATCGCGAAGGGCACGACGACCGCGTACGTGAGGCTCTTCTGGCGGAACGTCACCTCAGCTCACCTGGGCCCGGCGGGCGAAGAACAGCATCGCCACGCTCACGACGACGAGCAGCGGGAAGAGGAACAGCGAGATGGCGGCGCCCTCGCCGAGGGAGCCGCCGTCGATGCCGACGAAGTAAGCCCATGTGGGCAGGACCTGCGTGGAGTTGAACGGGCCGCCGCGCGTGAGGATGTAGACGACGGCGAAGTCGACCGCGGTGAAGACGATCCCGAACAGCACGGCTACGAGCGCGATCGGCAGCTGGAGCGGGACGTCGACGTACCAGAGCTTCTTGATTCCCGTGGCGCCGTCGATCTTCGCAGCGTCCTCGACCTCGTTCGGAATCGACGCGCGACCGGCGATGAAGATCACGACGGCGAACGGGAGGATTCTCCACGCGTGCACGAGCGTGATCGCGATGAGTGCGAGGTTCGGTCGGCCGAGCCACTGCAGAGGCACCTGCGCGTCCTCCTCGATGTTCACGGCGGCGAGCAGCCAGACGAGCGCGTTGTCGAGATTGAGCCTGGCGAGCGTCCAGTTGACCACGCTGTACAGCGAGTCGAGGAGCCACAGCCAGCCGATCGTCGAGAGGACGACCGGAGTCGCCCACGGCAGGACCACCAGGAAGCGCACGAACCACTTGCCGCGGAAGTCGCGGACGAGGAAGTTCGAGAGGACGGCGGCGCCGACGAGGACGATCGCCTGCGACGCGAGCGTGAAGATCAGCGTGTTCCTGAGCGCGCGCCGGAAGTTCTCGTCCTGCCACGAGTTCGTGAAGTTGTCGAACCCGACCCAGTTGCCGCTCAGCGAGCCGCCGATTGCGTCCGTGAAGCCGAGGTAGATCGCCCAGACGAAGGGCACCCCGACCACGAGCACCATGAAGATGACGGCCGGTGCGATGAGCAGGGGCGCGAGCACGCGGCGGCTCTCGAGAGCATGCCGCCAGCGACCGGGAGCGGGCTTCGCCCGAGCAGCCTGGGCCTCCATCGAACCCGGCCGATGCTATTAGATTCAGGCGGAGGCACACATGGCGGAGATCGTCCTCGAGCAACTGACGAAGGTGTATCCCGACGGGACCGAGGCCGTCACCGACCTCGACCTCGAGGTGGGGGCGGGCGAGTTCGTCGTCTTCGTCGGGCCGTCCGGATGCGGCAAGACGACGGCCCTGCGCATGGTCGCCGGCCTCGAGACCGTCACGTCCGGGAACGTGAAGATCGACGGCCAGGTCGTGAACGACCTTCCTCCGAAGGACCGCGACATCGCCATGGTCTTCCAGAACTACGCGCTCTATCCGCACATGAGCGCGGCCAAGAACATGGGCTTCGCCCTCAAGATGCGAGGGCTTCCCAAGGACGAGATCGACCGGCGCGTGCGCGAGGCCGCGCGTGTGCTCGGCCTCACCGACTCGCTGCAGAAGAAGCCCCGGACGCTCTCGGGCGGCCAGCGCCAGCGGGTCGCCATGGGCCGCGCGATCGTGCGCAACCCGCAGGCGTTCCTCATGGACGAGCCGCTGTCGAACCTCGACGCGAAGCTCCGCGTCGAGATGCGCGCGGAGATCGCCCGCATCCAGCGGGACCTCGGAGTCACGACCGTCTACGTCACCCACGACCAGACCGAGGCGATGACGATGGGCGACCGCGTCGCCGTCATGCGGGGCGGCCTGCTCCAGCAGGTGGAGACCCCGCAGATCCTCTACGACCGCCCGCGCAATCTCTTCGTCGCCGAGTTCATCGGCTCACCGGCGATGAATCTCGTCCAGGCCGAGCTGGCGCGGACGAACGGCGACCTGTGGGCGAGCTTCGGCGACAATCGGCTCCGTCTCGCCGACACGACGCTCGAGCGCAATCCCGGGCTCGATCGCTTCGAGGGGCGTCAGGTCGTTCTCGGCATCCGGCCCGAGGACATGGAGGACGCGGCGATTCGTCCCGAGGTCCCGGAGGAGGAGCGGCTGTCGGTCGTCTGCGACATCCGCGAGGACATGGGCTCCGAGGTGTACGTGCACTTCAACGTCGACGCCCAGCCGGTGGCGACCAAGGAGGTGCTCGAGGCTCACGTCGTCGACGCGCCGGCAGACGCGGAGACGCGCATGGCCGCGGACCAGGCCCGCGGAGCAGGAGTTCGCTTCGTCACGCGGCTCGAGCGGACGACCGGAGCCCGCGAGCGCGAAAGCCTCGAGCTCACCGTCGACGTGGCACGCCTGCACTTCTTCGATCCCGAGACCGGGCTCGCGGTCGGCGCCGGTTAGCGCCGCTACGAGGCGAGGAAGCCGGTCTCGCGCGGGACGATCGTGAGCGGGCTCTCGGGTAGATCTGCCGTCGGCGTCGAGAGGTTGTAGCCGCCCGGAGCGACGTCGTTGGGCGTGTCGGGATGGAAGAGCGCGGCCAGGTACTGGATGTGGCCGCGCCCGACTCCGAGCTCGAACTGCCCGCCGCCGTACGCTCCGATCCCGCGTTCTTCGCAGTAGTCGTATGCGGCGAAGAGCTTCTGCACCGAGCCGAAGCGCGAGGGCTTCACGTTCACGGTTCGCGGCGGCCACGGGAGCGCCTCGATGTCCTCGACCGAGTGGATGATCGCGTCCCAGGTGACCTGCTCGGCGACGGGCTCGACGATCGGCCGGGTGCCGTCCTCGAGCGCCGGGTCCTCGAGCCAGACACCGGGAAGGCCGTCGACGATACGCCGGTAGAGCGCGGGATCGGCTCCCTGGTCGACGACCGTGCCCGAGTAGTGGCCCTTGAAGTCGATCGAGTCGACGCAGCCGAGGCGGCGTAGCTCCGCGACGAGCTCGTCGCTCCAGTCGCTCGTCGCGTCGAGCTTGAAGCGGAGTTGCGGGTAGAGCTCGAGCCAGCCGCGGAGCCGATCGAGCGACGGCGGCTCCCCGAGCCGCATCGAGACGACGAACGTCAGGGGGCGCAACTCGCGTCCGACGGCCTCGCGCGAGCGACCGCCCACTCTGACGCAATGCCAGATCGAGGGCGGCGCTCTCGAAGCCCCAGCGACGGTAGTCGACGTAGGCGTGGCGTTCCGGCTCCTGCTCGAACAGCGCCATCTCCTCGAGCGCGGACGAGAAGGAGTCGAGCGTCCACGTGCCTGCGAGCGGGAGGACCGGCCCGCGCTCGAGCTGCGCGTCGTGCTCGGCCGCTTCGTAGGTCACGTCCTCGCCGAGCCCCTCCTCGACCCGCCCCGGCGATCGTGATCGTGGTCGACTTCCTCGTGAAGCCGCTCGACACGTCGAGCTCGTCGACCCGAAGGTCGTAGCTCTCGATCGCGAGCGGCAGGTCCTTGACGGCGTCGTACAGGCTCACTGCGCGGCGAACGCTACCGCCACCTCGGCGGCGAGCCGCGCGTTGGCGACCGCGAGCTTCCGGTTCACGTCGCGCGTCCTGCCGCCCGAGCGCTCGTGGAGGCGCGCGAGCACGAACGGCGTGACTGCCTGGCCGGAGACCCCCTGGCGCGCAGCCTCGGCGACCGCTTCCTCGACCAGCTCCTCGACGTCGAGGCTCTCGGGCGGAGGATTCGCGAGCACGAGCCCGCAGCCGCCGAGCTGCCAGTGCGCAGCCGCGATGGCGGCGACGGCTCGCGTGTCGTCCACGCGTTGCGGGACCGCCGGCCCGCCCGTCGCGGAGTAGAAGAGCGGCAGCGTGTCCGTGCGAAAGCCGAGCACGGGGATCCCGAGCGTCTCCAGGTACTCCATCGTCGCCGGGACGTCGAGCAGCGACTTCGCGCCCGAGCAGACGACCAGCGTCGGCGACTGGATCAGGGCGACGATGTCGGCGGACACGTCGGGCGGCGACGGGTACCCGCGATGGACGCCGCCGATTCCCCCGGTTCCGAGGAAGCGGATGCCGACCGCGCGGGCGATGGTCAGTACGCCACCGACCGTGGTCGCGCCGACCTCGCCGAGAGTCGCGAGAGCGGCGAGGTCGCGAGGCCCTGCCTTGCGGGCCGCGGACGTGAAGCGCTCGACCTCGTCGTCCGTCAGGCCGACGCGGATCCTGCCGTCGAGCACGCCGGTCGTCGCCGGAACCGCGCCTGCCTCGCGCACCGCTCGCTCGCTCGCTCGACCGACGTCGTGTCCGTCCGGTGCCGGGAAAGCCGTGCGCCACGATCGTCGTCTCGAGGGCGACGACCGGGCGCTCGGCGTCGAGGGCGGCGCGTACCTCGTCCGAGACGTCGAGCAGGCCGTTCACCGCGCGGACGCTACCGGCGTCGCACCCACCTGCCGCACGCAGCGCGAGGCCGCCTCGAGGCCCAGCGACACGCCGCCGACGATCCAGCCCGCCGCGAACGCGTCTCCCGCTCCCGTCGGGTCGACGGCGTCCTCCACTGCGTGAGCGGGATGCTCCTCACCGTCGACGACGACACCCTGCGCGCCCCGCTTGAGGATCCACGTGACTCCTTCGAGGGGATCGCCAAACGAGTGCGCCTCGTCCTCGTTCGCGAGGACCACATCGGGCGCGAGCTCGGAAACGAGGCTCCGGAGCTCGTCCGCGCCGAAGTCGCGGATCGTGCTCCATGAGGCGAGGTCCACGCTCACCGTCGCCCCGGTCGAGCGGGCGATGTCGACTGCGCGCCGAGCGGCATCTCTGCGCAGGCCGCCCGAAGAGCGCGTAGCCCGAGACGAAGAGGTGGTCGCAGTCGACGAGCCAGGCGGGGTCCACCTCGTCGGGCCGGAGCTCTCGTGCCGAGCCGCGGTCGGCGACCATCGACCGCTCGCCTTCCGGTGTCACGAGCGAGCAGATCATCCCGTTGCGACCGTGGACGGGGCCTTGCACGTCGACTCCGAGTGCTGCCAGCCGCGCCCGTGCGATCGCGCCGGCATCGTCCTCGCCGGTCTTCCCGATGAGCCGGGCGGATGCGCCGAGCGTTGCCGCCCAGGCTGCGACGTTCGCAGCCTGCCCGCCAGGAGCGAGGCTGATCTCCGCGGCCGTGTCGCCACCAACGGCGATCGGTTCGGAGAGCCGGACGATCACGTCGAGGGTGAGATCCCCGAGAGTGCAGACGAGCATCGGGACGATCGTAAGATCTGGATGTGGACGGAAGCGAGCGACGCGGCGGGGTCCGCGCCTTTCTCCTGGGCGGGCTCGTCGGCGCGTCGGCCGCGATCGCGGCGATCAACCGCCGTCGGCGCGCGCAGCGCCGCCGCGGCCGACCCCGTGGCCTGGCGGCCTTCGAGAGCGCGCCGTGCTACCAGGAGCTCCTCGAGCACGAGCGTGACCGAGGGCAATCCTCGCCGTAGCGGAAGCTAGCCTTTCCGCCCACGTGCCGATCTACGAGTACCGCTGTCCGAACGGCCACACCTTCGAGGTTTTCCAGCGCATGTCCGACCCGCCCTCGGAGACGTGCGACACGTGTGGCGCCGGGCCGGTCGAGAAGATCCTCTTTCCGGTCGCGGTGCACTTCAAGGGGTCCGGCTTCTACTCGACGGACTACGGGCGCGGGAAGGCAAAGTCGAAGGACGCCGAGTCCACGACCTCGAAGGACGGCGACAAGCCGGCGGCCGAAAAGCCCGCCGAGAAGCCGACGACGGACACGAAGCCGAAGCCCGCGTCCGATTCGAGCTGAGTCAGCGCCGCGTGCAGCCGGCGCCGTAGAGCGTTCCGTTCGGCGGCGGCAGAGGCGCCGAGCGTCCGAGGAACATCGAGATGACCGCGACGTTGTCCTCCGATCCGAGGATGACCGACTCGCCGCCGATCGTCGAGGGCTCGCCGCCGAGACGGCAGCGGAGCGAGCTCGTCGAGTCGGCACGGAAGCGCACCCATCCGAGCTGGGCGAGCTCCCACGCAGAGAGATCCGTGGCGAGCGGCGCAGCGAGGGAGTCACCCGTGAACGGGAGGCGCACGAACGTCCCGAGGCTCGCGATCTTGTTTCCCACGGCGTCGGCGACCGCCTGCTGCCGAACGCCGCGCGTGATGTCGCTGTCCGAGGGATCGAGCTCGTTCTTGCGGATCCGCGAGTAGACGAGCGCGCGCCGGCCGTCCATGTGCTGGACGCCCTTCTCGAAGCGCCAGCCTTCCCAGTCGTCGCAGCGCGCCGGCTTGTAAGGGCAGTCGAACCTGTTCGAGAGGATCGGCTTGCGGACGTTCACGTCGATGCCTCCGATCGCGTCGATCAGCTCGCGAAAGCCGTCGAAGTCGAGGACGACGACGTGCTGGACGGGCAGGCCCGTGAGCGCCCTCACGGTCTTGATCGTGAGGGCCGGCCCGCCCATCTGGTTCGCGGCGTTGATCTTCGACGAGCCGTAGCCCGGGATCTCGACCCGCAGGTCGCGCGGGATGGAGAGGTAGGCGATCCGGCCGCGCTCGGGGTCGGTGCGAAGGAGCAGGAGCGAGTCCGAGCGATTGGCGTCGGTCCGGCCGGGAGCCCGCCCCCCGTCCGTGCCGATCACGAGGATCGTGGTCGGTTCCGAGAGCAATGACGAATCCCGCTTCGCGAGCGCGGCCTTCGCGCCGCGCGGCAGTCGCTCGTTCGCCTCGTCGACCCCGCGTGAGAACGAGAGGAACCCCAACGTGCCCCACACCAGGGCGAGGAGGATCACGCCGAACACGGTCAGCGCGATCCACAGCCCCCAGCGTCGACGGCGCTTCGGTTTCGGCGTCCGCGGTGGTGCCGAGGGCCGCTGCGCGGGTGCGAGCGGCACCTTGCCCTTCTTGCGGCCGCCGCGATACAGCCGGTAGGGCTTGTCTGTCGTCTCGGTCATCGGATCGTCGGCGCCGCGTGCACGTGTCCGGGGGCGGCCAGACATGGTGCCTGTGGCCCTGTACGGCGCGGTCGGGCGGCCACCTTCCTTACGGAGCTGCAACAAGGCTCGTAGCCCGGCCCGGATGGCGCGATCCCGGGACGCTAAGGTAGCCCGCGCCGTGGGTGCTCCCCTCGCCATCGGGCTCGACGTGGGGGGGACGAAGATCCTCTCGGGCCTCGTCGAGCAGGACGGCACGATCCTCACCACGCACGAGATCGAGACCCCGGACGCATCGGAGACCGAGTTGCTACGTGCGCTCGATGCGGCTGTCGAGAACCTGATCGACGACCGTGTCGTCGCCATCGGCTACGGGGTTCCCGCGAACCTCGAGCGCGGGACTCGCAAGATCGTCTACGCGGTCAACCTTCCGCTCACGGACGTCGATCTCCTGCAGCGCGCACGGGATCGCTTCTCGCTACCGGTCGGGGTGGAGAACGACGCCAGCGCGGCCACCCTCGCCGAGTGGAAGCTCGGTGTCGGCCGTGGCACGTCGAACCTCGTCATGCTCACGCTGGGAACCGGGATCGGAGGCGGCGCCGTCGTCGACGGGCGCCTCCTGCGGACCTGGACCGAGATGGGTCATATCGTCGTTCAGGAGGGTGGGCCCGAGTGTCCCTGCGGCGGCCGCGGACACCTCGAGGCGTTGGCTTCGGGCAGTGCCGGCGATCGTGCTGCCCGAGACCTGTACGGGCCGGACGGCGACGCGCATCGGCTCGTAGACCAGGCGCACGCGGGCGACGCCGATGCTGTCACGGCGCTCGCGACGATCGGGAAGACGCTCGGTGTGGGCATCTCGTCCCTTGTCGCGATCTTCGACCCGGAGGTGGTCGTCGTCGGAGGCGGCTTCGGGACAGCGGCGGGTGAGCTGATCCTCGGCCCCGCCGAGACGGCTGCCCGGCAGGATGTGATCTCCCCCGCGGACGAGACGCTTCGCCTCGTGCTCGCCGAGCTCGGCGAGGAGGCGGGCCTCGTGGGCGCCGCACTCGTGGCCTTCGAAGCGCGCGACGGAGCAAGCTGATGCCGCTCGCAGTCTGTGCGACGCCGATCGGAAATCTCGAGGACGTCACGCTCCGCGTGCTCGCCGAGCTTCGCGCCGCGGACCTCGTCCTGTGCGAGGACACGCGCCGCACGCGCACGCTCGTCGAGCGGCACGGAATCGAGGCGAAGCTCCTCAGCTACCACCGCCACAACGAGGCCTCGCGCAGCGCCGACGTCCTGGCGCGGCTCGGACGCGGCGAGCGCGTCGCGCTCGTCTCCGACGCGGGGCTTCCCGGCGTCAACGATCCGGGCGCGCGCCTGATCCGCGATGCCCTCCGCGACGGCGTCGGCGTCACGGTGCTTCCAGGGCCGTCCGCGGTGGAGACGGCGCTCGTCGCCAGCGGGCTCGCCGGCGACACGTACCGCTTCGTCGGCTACCTGCCCCGACGTGCGGGAGAGCTGCGCGAGCTCGCGCGAGCGCTCTCCGCAACGCGCGACGTGGTGATCGCGTTCGAGTCGCCGCGCCGCCTGCCGGGATCGCTGACCGTGCTGGCAGAAGCGATGCCGGAACGGATTGCGGCCGTGTGCAGGGAGCTGACGAAGCACTTCGAGGAGGTCGCGCGGGGGACCCTGCGCGAGCTCGCGGATCGTTTCGCGGAGCCGCCCAAGGGGGAGGTCACCCTCGTGCTCGGTGTGCCCGACACGGCCGCCGACGAGACGTCGGTGGACGTCGAGGCACTGGACGCGGTCGCTGCCCTCGTCGGAGTCGGCGCCTCTCGCCGAGGGGCGGCGGAGGTGGTCGCCCGACTCACCGGTGCTTCCAAGAACGCTCTCTACCGCGGCTCTCTGTAACAAGACAGTCAAACGCATTGCGGTGTCGCGATCGCACGCGCTAGCGTGGCGTCGTGTTACCTGCAAGGACAACGCGCTTCGCGATCGGAGCGCTCGTTGCCATTGTCGGCGGGCTCGCCTGCCCGCCGACGAGCTGGGCGTGGTCGTGGCCCGTCGACGGCGCCGTTCTCCAGGGTTTCCATGTCCGCGACGACAACTACACAGCCGGGCAGCACCGAGGCATCGACATCGCCTTCGGCGACGATGCCGGGGCCGGGGGAGCCGGCGCCGTTCGCGCGCCGGTTGCGGGCGAAGTGACATTCGCGGGAGCGGTTCCGACTCATGGTCTTACCGTCACGATCGCGACGGCCGACGGGCACAAGGCGTCGCTCACACACCTCGGACAGCTGGTCGTCAAGCGTGGAGCACGAGTTGCGGAGGGCGACGCGGTCGCTGCCGGCGGTCCAAGCGGTGACCCCGAGCACGAGGTCGGATACGTTCACCTCGGAGTCCGTGTCGGCGATGGCGAGTCCTACGTCGACCCGCTCACTTTGCTTCCGCCGCGGGCCGCCCCCACCTCTCCTCCGGCGCCCGCGGCGCCGCCCGCTCCCGTTCCGGCCGAGGCGCCTCCGCCGCCACCGGCCGTCGCTTCCCCCGAGCCGCCCTCGCAGGTCGGGAGCCCGCCGCCGACGGCCGCGCCCGAACCCGAGCCGCGGTCTGGTCCCGGGCCGGTAGTAGCTCCGGTTGCGGAGCCGGCTCGACCCGTGGTGACGGCTGAGTCGACCGGTGCGATCGCTGCCGACGCCCCGCGCCGCGGCGGGAAACGGCGTTCAGGCACCCGGCAGTCGTCGACCCGGCCGGTCTCGGGGCGGCGCCCGACAGAGGCGGCGGCCCAGCGACCTGTCGCGAAATCACGGAGCACCCGGTTGTCGGCGCGCCCGCTGCGCAGATCGGCCGCGGCGGGCGCCGGGCGTTCCAGCACCCCGACGGTTCGTCCGCTCGTGCGCGCGGAGCGCCACGCTGATCGCCCGCGCGGACGAGCTCGGGCCGACGCCGTAGCCGAGCGGGCCGGCGCCAAGTCGTCGTCGCGCCCGAACGTCGATCACGCCGCGGACTCGTCACACGATCGGGCGAACGCCGTGCGGGCCGGCTCCGCGAACGGCGACTTTCCCGCATGGTCGTTCCGCGTAGCGGTTGCGTTGCTCGCCGTCTCGATTCTCCTGCTCGCGTGCTGGAGACGCCGTCGGGAATCGCGAATGCGACTCCATATCATTCGCGCGCATGAGCGAGCGGCCGACACCGAGGAAGATCCTGGTCGCAGTTGCGTGGCCGTACGCGAGCGGTCCTCGCCATATCGGCCATGTGGCGGGCTTCGGAGTGCCGTCGGACACGTTCGCGCGCTATCACCGGCTCCGCGGCAACGACGTCCTCATGGTCAGCGGCACGGACGAGCACGGCACGCCGGTCATGGTCGCGGCGGACGCCGCGGGAGAGTCCCCGCGTGAGACCGCGGAGCGTTTCAGCGCGCTCATTCGAGAGGATCTTCGAGATCTCGGGCTGTCCTATGACCTCTTCACGAGGACGACGACCGAGAACCACTACGCCGTCACCCGCGACCTCTTCCGCACGCTCTACGAGAAGGGCTTCATCATCGAGCAGGAGACGCTCGGCGCGTTCTCCGCCGCGACCGGGCATACGCTTCCCGACCGCTACATCGAGGGCACGTGCCCGATCTGCGGCTTCGGGAGCGCGCGTGGCGACCAGTGCGACAACTGCGGGAACCAGCTCGACCCCACGGATCTGATCGACCCGCGCTCGAGGATCGACGGCACAACTCCGGTCTTCCGGACCACACGCCACCTCTTCCTCGACCTCCCAGCATTCAAGGAGCAGCTCACGGAGTGGATCGGCGGCCAGGAAGGCTGGCGGCAGAACGTCCGCCGCTTCTCGCTCAACTTCGTGAAGGAGCTGAAGCCTCGACCCATCACCCGGGACCTCGACTGGGGCGTCCCGATTCCGGTTGCCGGCTACGAGGAGCTCGACGACAAGAGGATCTACGTCTGGTTCGACGCGGTCATCGGCTACCTCTCGGCGTCCATCGAGTGGGCCGCGAATCGCGGCACGCCGGACGCGTGGCGCGAGTGGTGGCAGAACCCCGACGCGGAGCACACCTACTTCATGGGGAAGGACAACATCGTCTTCCACACGGTCATCTGGCCGAGCATCCTGCTCGGGTACGGCGAGGGCGGGAGCTACGGAGCGGGACGCGGTCGGCTGAATCTCCCGGACAACGTCGCGTCGAGCGAGTTCCTCATGATGGAGGGCAAGAAGTTCAGCTCGAGCCGCGGTGTCCAGATCCTGATCCGCGACTTCTTGAGCCGGTACGACCCGGACGCGCTGCGCTACTTCCTCACGATCGCGGGTCCCGAGACCCAGGACACCGACTTCACGTGGTCGGAGTTCGTGCGCCGCAACAACGACGAGCTCGTCGCGACCTGGGGGAACCTCGTGAACCGCACGCTCCAGAGCGCCTACAAGAACTTCGGTGCGGTGCCGACGCCGGGAGCCCTGACGAGCCAGGACGGGGCGTTGCTGCGCGAGGTCGAAAGTGGATTCGAGACGGTCGGCTCGCTCATCGAGGCGGCCCGGTTCAGGAGTGCGCTCCAGGAGGCGATGCGGATCGCCGCCATCGGCAATCAGTACGTCGCGGAACAGTCCCCCTGGGCCAAGCTGGACGACGAACGCGAGCGCGCGGCAACCATCCTCTACGTCGCGTTGCGGGCCGTCGACAACCTCAAGATCCTGCTCACGCCGTTTCTTCCGTTCTCGGCGCAGCGGCTCCACGAGCTCCTCGGCTACGGGGACACGATCGCCGGTGAGCTCGCGTTCGAGAGCGCGACGGAGGCGGAGTCCGAGCACGTCGTGCTCACCGGGAGCTACGAGGACTGGGTCGGCTCCTGGACGCCGAGCGCGCTCCCGCCGGGGCAGCCGCTGCGCGAGCCGAAGCCGCTCTTCGCGAAGCTCGATGCCGAACGCGTGGTCGAGGACGAGCTCGCACGAATGGAGGCCGCGCTCGCGTGACCGATTCGCACGCGCACCTGGACGCGTGCGAGGAGCCGGCCGCGATCCTCGTCGAGCGGGCGGGGGCAGCCGGCGTCACGACGATCGTCACCATCGGCACCGGCCTCGACTCCTGCCGGGCCGCGCTCGAGATCGCCGAAGCGCACCACGGCGTCTTTGCCGCGCTCGGCGTCGACCCACACCAGGCGGGAACCGGAGAGGCGGCGCGCCTCGACGAGCTTCGCGACCTGCTCGCGCACCCGAAAGCCGTCGCCGTCGGCGAGACCGGGCTCGACAACGTCCGCGGCCACGCGAGCCCGGCCGAGCAGCGTGCGCTCTTCGACGCGCAGCTCCAGCTCGCCGACGACCTCTCGCTGCCGGTCGTCGTCCACAGTCGAGAGGCCGAGGAGGAGACGGCTGCCGCGCTGGCGCCCTTTCGTGGCACCGTGATCCTCCACTGCTTCTCCTCGCCGTCGCTCCTCCCCGTTGCCGTCGAGCGCGAGTACTACGTGTCCTTCGCCGGAAACGTCACCTACCCGAAGGCGAGCGACCTGCGCGAGGCTGCCGTCATGGTCGCTGCAGACCGGATCCTGGTCGAGACCGATAGTCCGTATCTCTCGCCCCAGCCCGTTCGTGGGCGCGCCAACGAGCCTGCGCACATCGTGCACACCGTGGCTGGGCTCGGTGCTGCTCGAGGCGAGGCAATCGACGAGCTCGCTTCCCGTACGCAGGCAAATGCGGCCGCGGCGTTTCGCCTGCCGTGAGCGTCCGGCCGAAGAAGGCGCTCGGCCAGCACTTTCTCGTCGACGAGAACATCCTGGGTGTCATCCGGCGCCTGGCGGAGCTCGACCTCGCCGACGTCGTCCTCGAGGTCGGTCCCGGTCTCGGCGTCCTCACCCGCGACCTGGCGGAGCGAGTCCGCTTCGTCCACTCCGTCGAGCTCGACCGCTCACTCGAGGAGCCGCTCCGCGAGGCGCTTCGTGACCACGAGAACGTCGGCCTGATCTTCGGCGATGCGCTCGCCCTCGATCCGAGCTCGCTCGAGCCGCCGCCGACGAAGCTCGTCGCCAACCTCCCGTACAACATCGCGACCCCTGTCGTGGTCGAGACGCTCGAGCATGCGGCCTCGCTCGAGCGCTGGTGCGTGATGGTGCAGCGGGAGGTGGCCGACCGGTTCTTCGCCGAGCCGCGGACGAAGGCCTATGGAGCCGTGTCCGTGCTGGTTCAGCTCACTGCCCGCAAGGTCGGCTTTCATCCGGTTTCGCCCGAGGTCTTCCGCCCGCGGCCTCGGGTCGAGTCGGCCCTCGTCGCCTTCGAGCGGGCGCCGGGCGGCCCGCCTCTGTCGGACGTCCGCGCGGTCGTCGAAGCGGCGTTCGCTCACCGTCGCAAGACGCTCGCCAACTCGATCGCGATCAGCGGGGAGAAGTCGCGCGAGGAGGTCGAGCGCGCGGTCGTCGGCATCGGGCACGACCGCCGCGCTCGAGCGGAGGAGCTCGCACCGCTCGACTTCGTCGCCCTGGCGCAGGCTCTTCGATGAGAACCGCCCGAGCGTGCGCGAAGATCAACCTCGCGCTCGTCGTGGGACCGATTCGCGACGACGGCAAGCACGAGGTCGTGACCGTGATGCAGCAGATCGACCTCTGCGACCGCGTCGAGCTCGAGCTCGCGGAGGACGTTCTGGTCGAGGGGTTTCGCGACGACACGCTGGTCGCGACAGCCCTGCGCGAGCTCGCGGGGGAGACGGGCACGCCGGTCGGAGCGCACGTGCGCATCGAGAAACGGATCCCGGTCGCCGTCGGGTCTCGGCGGCGGTAGCTCCGATGCCGCGACTGCGCTCCTCCTCGTGAACGCCGAGCTCGACGAGCCGCTGCCTCGCGAAGCCCTGCATCGAGTCGCCGCCCGCGTCGGCGCGGATGTCCCCTTCTTCCTGGGCGAAGGCGACGATGCTCGGGGTCGGCGACGGCACCGAGCTCACTCCGGTTGCCGTCCCCGTGGACTACACGATCGCTCTCGTGCTCCCGCACGGCCAGGCGAAAGCCTCGACGGAAGCCGTCTACCAGGCGTTCGAGGAGCGGCAGGGGGCGCGCGGCTTCGACGAGCGGCGTCAGGCGCTGCTCGGGGCGCTGGAGGCAGTACGGGTCGTGCCCGATCTCGCGCGCCTGCCACGAAACGACCTCGCCGCCTCCCCGATCGCCGCCGAGCTCGAGGAACGCGGAGCTCTCCGTGCGGACGTCTCGGGCGCTGGGCCGGTCGTCTACGGGCTCTTCGAGCGCGTCGACGTAGCCGAGAGCGCGTTGACAGCGCTCGACAATCTCGGTCGAACCTGGGTCACGGGGCCCGTGTAGGACGGATGCACCGGGCGAGGTGGCAAGATGGCCACTCTCCGTGGGGCGTGGCCAAGTGGTAAGGCAACGGGTTTTGGTCCCGTGATCCCAGGTTCGAATCCTGGCGCCCCAGCTGCGATGGCGGGCAACGAGCAGTCGATGCTGGGCGCGGTCGTGATGGCCGCCGGTCTCGGCACCCGCATGCGCTCGGAAACGCCGAAGCACCTCCATTCGCTGCTCGGCCGGCGCATGGTCGACTGGGTGCTGGAGGCTGCGAAGAACATCGGCGCCGAGCCGGTGGTCGTCGTGGCGTCACCAGCCACCGCGACGGCATTCGATGGTCTCGAGGTCGCGATCCAGGACGTGCCGCGAGGGACGGGTGACGCGGTGCGGTGCGCGCGCGGCGCGCTCGACACACGTGTGACCGACGTTCTCGTGCTCTCCGGAGACACGCCGCGGCTCACGTCAGACCTCCTGCGCGAGCTCGTCGAGACCCACCGCAGGGAAGGCGCCTCGGCGACCGTCCTGTCGTTCGAGCCCGCTGACCCGAAGCAGTACGGGCGCGTGCTGCGGACGAAGGACGGCGGTCTCGCGTCGATCGTCGAGTACCGCGACGCGTCACCCGAGCAGCGCGCGGTGCGCGAGGTGAACTCTTCCATCTACGTCTTCAGGGCGGAGGCGCTGTGGCCCGTGCTCGACCGCCTCTCGCCGCAGAACGACCAGGGTGAGCTGTACCTCACGGACTCGATCGCGCTCCTCGCGGCCGACGGCGGCCGCGTTGCCGTGCACCAGGCCGAGGATCCCGACGAGACCGAAGGGGTGAACACGCGCGCCGAGCTCGCCGCCGCCGGGGCGGCGCTCCGCGACCGGATCAACGAGGCGCACATGCGCGCCGGAGTCACGATCGTCGATCCGGGGAGCACGTGGATCGAGCCCGAGGTCGAGCTGCAGCCCGACGCCGTCGTTCATCCCTTCACGGTGATTCGCGGCGCGTCGCGGGTCGCCGCGCGCGCTCAGGTCGGGCCGCACGCGGTGCTCGTCGACGCCGTCGTGGGTGAGGGTGCCCTCGTAGGCCCATTCTGTTACCTTCGACCAGGCACGGTGCTCGAGGCGGATGCCAAGGCGGGCACGTTCGTGGAGATCAAGAACTCGAGCATCGGTGAGCGGACGAAGGTTCCTCATCTCACGTACCTCGGCGACGCCGACGTCGGCGCCGACACCAACATCGCGGCCGGAAACATCACTGCGAACCAGGAGCACACGCGCGTGAAGGAGCGCACGACGATCGGGAGCAACGTCAGGACGGGTGTCGACAATACGTTCGTCGCCCCCGTATCGATCGGCGACGACGCATGGATTGCAGCCGGCTCCGTCATCACCGACGACGTTCCTCCCGGCGCGCTGGCCATCGCTCGGGCGCGCCAGGAGAACAAGGAAGGGCGCGGTGGAAAGCGGAACGATTGAGCAGTCGCTCCCTGGGCTCGAGCCAGCAAGCCCTCCCGAGGTTGCGGTGACGACCGGCCACGCGATCCCACTCACACCGCAGAAGCGGCTGATGGTGTTCGCGGGCCGTTCGCATCCCGAGCTGGCGGCGAAGATGGCCGAGCAAATCGGTGTCGCGTTGGGTGAAATCGAGCTGACGACCTTCGCGAACGGCGAGACGTACTGCCGCTACGGCGAGTCGATTCGCGGCGCGGACGTGTTTCTCGTCCAAACGGGTTGCGCCCCGGTCGACCAGAATTTGATGGAGCTGCTCCTGATGATTCAGGCGGCCAGGCTCGCGTCGGCGAAGCGGATCACGGCTGTGATTCCGTGGTTCCCCTACTCACGCCAGGATCGGAAGGCAAAGCCGCGCGAGCCGATCTCAGGTCGTCTGGTCGCCGACATGCTCCAGCTCGCCGGCGCAGACCGGGTGCTGACGATGGATCTACACGCTGGACAAGTCCAGGGGTTCTTCACCATTCCCGTCGACCACATGACGGCGTTGCCGCTCTTCGCCCAGCACTTTCGCGACCTCGGCCTTACGGGCGAAGAGATCGTCTCGGTTGCTCCCGACGCCGGACGGGCCAAGTACGCCCTCCGGTTCGCCGAGATGATCTCGGCCGACTTCGCGATCATGCACAAGACGAGGCCGGCCCACGACGAGGTGGCGATCACCGAAGTCACCGGCCGCGTACGCGACAAGATCGCGATCGTCGGCGATGACGTCACGACGACCGGCGGCACGCAGATTGCGGGCGCGACGACGCTCAGGGAGCACGGCGCGACGGAGGTCTGGATGTTCGTGACGCACTCGCTGCTCGATGTCGAGGCGCTCCAGAAATTGGCTGCTTCCGAGATCACGGGCATCGTCGTCACCGACACGGTGCCCATCGACCCGATGCACCGGCCGCCGAACATGACGGTCCTCACCGTCTCCGGCCTGCTCGCCCAGACGATCATGAACGTGTTCGCTGACGACTCCGTATCGGCGATCTTCGGCGGCGAGAACCAGCTCTTCTAGACGATTCTTCGAGGCAGCGTCGGCGAGTAGCCGAGTTACGAACGGGCTGCGCGAGAGACTCCCCGGAGGAGATCGAGTCTCTCGCGCAGTGACGGCGAGCCCGCGCAGGCCCCACCCGCAACAGGGGTGCGCCGAGAGCGGCAGGCTCCCAGCGCCGGACTCGCCATGGCATCACGGTAGGTGCGGGCAGTCAGGCCGTACAGGACACGATCGGGTCAACTCCCGACGGAGCTGATCTGACCGGGATACGCCCGTCGCTTCCGCTACCGCCAAGGAATAGACCCAATTGCGTCCTAGCGGGCGAGAGCTCAGCTGGAAGCGGCGCGGCGGTCTGTGGCTACGCGGGGAGAGCCTCGACAACCAGCCGGAACTGCGCCGAGCCGCGTGGCGTACACGCGGTCAAGAGAAGGCGCTCGTGCCCAACTGCGTCAGCCATGTGCAGGTTGGTGGCCGAGATCACCCGACTCCGGTGAACGCGGTAGGCGTGCGCTCGCCCGAGGTAGGTCACAAGGATGCGGTCGCCTCGCCTTAGGCGCTCGAGAAAGTAGAACGGGCGCGTATGGGTCGTCCGATGTCCTGCGACTGCGATCGTGTCGCCTCCACCGGGACGACCCGTGATAGGCCACCACGCGGGACCGCGGTCGAGCTGCGACGGACCCGAATATCCGAGATCTCAGCTCGAGACGGGGGATCGAGAGCGTCGGGGGTGTCGCATCGTTGTCTCGTGGCGCCGCTCGAAGAACCACCGGCTCCGGCCGATGCGGCCGAGTCTGCCTCACGGGCGCTTGTGACGCGGGAGCCGCCCCGAGTTTCTGAGCGTCTCCCGCTGCGGTTGTGTGAACGAAGAAGCCCGCGCCCGTACCCAGAATGAGTGCAGAGCCGAGTACGAGCGCGGTTCTCCGCATTACAGGGTGCGCGGAGCCTGCTGCGCCTGCCTGGTCGGCTTGGGCGCATTGGCCGTTGCGCTCAGCACCGCTGTCTGTTCCTCCGCAGCAGCCTGCTTCTTCGCCGATTCAGCCACTGGAGGCAGTCCGACGATGGCCGGCGTCACCGGCGACGAGTCGCTGGAGTTCGATGCCGGCCCGTCCGTGGACGTGGGCCCGCTTGAGCCCGTCGACGCTGGCGGGTTCGGCTGGCTCCCATCAGTGCGAGTCGTGGTCTGTGGCGTCGTGTCGCCAGGAGTTGTCTTCGTCGGCGTCGTCTCGGTTGAAGTCGTCTCCGTCGAAGTCGTCTCGGTCGGAGTCGTCTCGGTCGAAGTCGTCTCGGTCGGCGTCGTCTCCTCGCCTTTGCAGTGATCCTCGTTGACGCCGCCGTTGTTTCCGTGTGCCTCGCAGTCTTTGCCCTTGTCGGGCTGCGGATCATCCTTGCAAGGCTTGGCAGCATTCCCGTGCTCGCACTCGCCTTGTCCAGGCGGCGACGACGGCTTGTCGCCAACCCCGGCGACTGCAACGCCTGAAACAGCGAAGCCAAGTACGCCCATCGAGACGGCGAGCAGAGCTGTCGCCAAGTACTTTCTCATCCCATTTCCTCCCCGGATCGGTAACGCGTTCTCCCCTGAGCCACATGGTCACTGTGGCCTCACCTTTCGGAATCCCTCGTTCGAGTAACCCGTCGGGATTACCCTCGATCGAGGGGCCGCGGCCGGCGGTGAGCTCCGGCTCCCAGATCCGCAAGTGCCTCGCGAGCTGGGGCGGCAGCGGCGCTACGCCGCCGACCTCGAGCACCGTACTGGCAAGGGTCGGCCCGCCTGCAGCCGATTAGGTCGGGAATACCCCCTACAGACGTCTAGACACGAGACGGAGCTCGAGCTGAAGGCCGGCGAGAACCAGCTCCTCTAGACAGCGCCGCTCGATCAGGCGGCTCGATCGCGGCCGAAGGGCGCCTCCTCGCTACAATCCGCCGCCGTGTCCGGAGACAGGTTGAAGCTCGAGGTGCGCGAGCGCGAGGAGATCGGCTCACGCCGAACGAGGCGCCTTCGCGCCGAAGGTCTCATTCCCGGAGTGCTCTACGGGAAGGGTCACTCGCGGGCTATCGCTGTCCCCGAGCGGGATCTCCGCGCTGCCATGACCGGAGCTTCCGGCTTGCACGCGATCCTGGACGTCGTCATCGAGGGCCAGAAGACCGTCCACCCGTCGATCCTCGCCGAGTACCAGCAGGATCCGATCCGCGGCACCATCTCGCACATCGACCTGCGGGAAATCAGGCTCGACCAGCCGATTCACGCAGCCGTGACGATCCGCCTCGTCGGAGAAGCCGCAGGCGTGAAGACGGGCGGGATGCTCTCGCTCGTGGCGCGCGAGGTTCAGGTCGAGGCGCTGCCGGCGGACGTCCCCGAGCACATCGACGTGGACGTCACGTCGCTCGAAGTGGGCGACGTGCTCCGGCTCGCGGACATCCCCACGATCGAGAATGTGACCTTGCTCGACGACCCGCACGAGACGGTGATCGCGACCGTCTCCGTGCCTCGTGGCTTTGCCGAGCTCGAGGAGGCCGAAGCCGAGGCCGCCGCAGAGGCAGCGGCGGAAGCGGCCGAGGGCGAGGAGGCCGAGGTCGAGGGCGAGGCTCCCGAGGCGGCCGACGCCTCGGACGAAGACACCGAGGAGTAACCGGTGCGGCTCTTTCGTCGAGGCGATGGTGCCTCGACGCTCGACCTGCTCATCGCCGGTCTCGGCAACCCCGGGCCGCGTCACGCGGGAGATCGCCACAACGTCGGCTGGATGGTGGTCGACGAGCTCGCTCGCAGGCGCGAGGCGACGTTCAAGTCGAAGTTCAACGGGCGGCTGTCGGAGATGCGGCTGGGCGAGGCGCGGGTCGCGCTGCTCGAGCCCGAGACGTACATGAACGAGTCCGGTCGCTCGATCTCGGCAGCCGCCCACTTCTTCAAGGTCGCACCCGAGGCTGTGCTGGTCGTTCACGACGAGGTCGATCTCGAGCTCGGGAGGCTGCAGGCGCGGTTGGGCGGCGGGCTCGCCGGACACAACGGGTTGCGGTCGATCGCACAGGCACTCGGCACCCCGGAGTTCCAGAGGTTGCGAATCGGAGTCGGCCGCCCCGGTCGCGGCGACCCGCGCGACGTGGCCGACTACGTCCTCGCGCCGTTCGAGCCCCACGAGAATCGGGAGGAGCTCGTCGCGCGCGCCGCGGACGCCGTCGAGCGCATCGTCTCGGACGGCCTCGACGAGGCGCAGCGGCAGTTCAACTAGTCGCGCCGCGCGCAGGGGCCACGGCGGGTACCGCACTGGTGTCGATTCGTGACCTCGCGTTGAGCCACCTGACACACCTTCCTCGATAGCGTTCCCAGCGGGGCTTCGGGGTGCCCCTGGGGGTGGTTGGTGAGAGGAGCGGGAGGGTTCGACCGCGAGGTTACGATGACCCTGCGGGACGCGTTTCCCGCCAGCCGCATGGACCAGCCGCGCTTCCCACTCGCCGGACTCGTCGCCGAGCTCGCCTCGAGCGATCGCTTCCGCGTGTTCGTGGAGGACTTCCCGGCTGCGGCTCGGGTGTCCGACGCCGTGCTTCCGCTCCTGCTCGCGACGCTGCACGGCGCCCTCGAGCGACCGCTCGTCTGCCTCCTCGCCGAGGACGAGGAAGCCCGCGACACGGCGGAGGCGGTTGCCTGGTACATGGACTCGACTCGCGTAGCGCTCCTCCCGAGCCGCGGCGTCGCGCTCGGATCGGGTCTCGAGCCACCACCGCATCTCGTCGGCGAGAGGGCGCGCGCACTGGCGGTGCTCGACGAGGGCGGTCTCGTCTGTGTCTCGGCCCGGGCGCTCGCCGAGGGCGCGCCGCCGATCGAAGCTCGCCCCGACCCGGTCCGCATCGCGCCCGGCGCGAGCCCGGGACTTGACGGTCTCGTCGAGTCGCTTGCCGTCGCCGGATACGAACGGGTCGAGCGGGTCGAGGAGCGAGGTCACATCGCGGTGCGGGGAGGACTGGTCGACGTCTTCCCGAGCACGGGCCGGGAGCCTCTGCGCATCGAGCTCTTCGGCGACGAGATCGAGCAGATACGTGCGTTCTCGCCCTTCACGCAACGCGCCCTCCACTCCGTCGACGAGGCGGTCGTCTACCCGGCGCAAGAGCACCGGCCGGGTCACGACCTGGAGTCGCTCGGCGACCATTCCGGAGCCGCGGAGCGCGAGCGTCGCGTTCCCGTCCTCGACAGTGCTCCCGACCTCGTCTGGCAGCTCGACGACGTCGTGCGCGTCTGGGCGGAAGAGGGGCTCGAGGCACAGGCGACCGAGCGGGCCGCGCGGCTCGACTCGTTGCCGCGCGCCCAGACACACGTGTTCGAGGCTCAGCGGCCGGCGATCGCCGCGCGTGGCCTCGCCGAGGCGGAGCACGAGCTCGCCGGGATGCTGCGGCAGAGTCGTCGGGTCGTCGTGACGTTCCCGCATCGCGGGGAGGCGCTGCGCACGGAGCGGCTCCTGCGTCGGGTCTCTGCAACCGTCGACGACGAGCTCCCAGCACTGCCCGCGGACGCGTCGCTGCACTTCGTGGTGAGCCCGGCGCGCCGCGGATTCGTCTGGCGCGAGCTCGGCATCGCCCTTCTGCCCGACACCCAGGTCTTCCGCAAGCGGCCGCCTCGAGCGGACGCGCGACTCGGGCGCGCGCTGCAGTCGTTCGCCGAGCTGCGGGTGGGTGACTACGTCGTGCACGAGGACCACGGTGTCGGTCGCCTGCTCGGGTTCGAGACGAAGGACGTGGCGGGCGTCACGCGCGACTACCTGTTCCTCGCCTTCCGGGGAGAGGACCGCCTCTACGTACCGCACGAGCAGCTCTCGAAGGTGTCGCGGTACATCGGCGCTGATGCGCGCTCGCCCTCGTTGTCGAAGCTCGGCGGGAAGGCCTGGCAGAACCTCAAGAGCCGTGCGCGCTCGGCCGTGCGCGAGCTCGCCGGCGAGCTGCTCTCCTTGTACGCCAGGCGCCAGCAGACGCCTGGCCAGGCACTCGACCTCTCGAGCGACTGGCTCGAGCGGCTCGAGGGCTCGTTTCCGTACCGCGAGACGGAGGACCAGCAGCAGGCGATCGAGGCCGTCAAGGAGGATCTCGAGGCCCCGCGGCCCATGGATCGGCTGGTGTGCGGAGACGTCGGCTTCGGCAAGACGGAGGTCGCGGTTCGCGCCGCGTTTGCGGTCGCGTTGAACGGCAAGCAGGCGCTCGTCCTCTGTCCGACGACGATCCTGGCAGAGCAGCACTGGAACACGTTCCGCGAGCGCTACCGGGACTTCCCGATCACCGTCGAGATGGTGTCGCGGTTTCGCACGAGAGCCGACCAGAAGCGGATCCTCGAGGAGTTCCAGGCCGGCAAGGTCGACGTTCTCATCGGCACGCACCGCGTCCTCTCGCGCGACGTCGTCCCGAAGAATCTCGGCCTCGTCGTGCTCGACGAGGAGCAGCGCTTCGGCGTCGCCCAGAAGGAGTTGCTGCGCTCGCTGCGGCTCGAGGTCGACGTGCTCGCGCTCTCGGCGACTCCGATCCCGCGGACGCTGCACATGTCGCTGTCCGGCCTCCGCGACATCTCGATCATCGAGACGCCGCCGAGGGGTCGCCGTCCGGTCCGCACGACGGTGGGCGAATACGACGAGGAGCTCGTGACGACTGCGCTCGAGCGCGAGCACGCACGTGGTGGGCAGGCGTTCTATCTGCACAACCGCGTCGAGTCGATCGACGAGGTCCAGGTCCGACTGCAGCAGCTCTGTCCCGGCCTGCGCTTCCTCGTCGCGCACGGGCAGATGTCGGAGAAGGAGCTCGAGGAGCGCATGCACGCGTTCCTCGCCGGAGATGCCGACGTGCTCGTGTCGACCACGATCATCGAGTCGGGGATCGACATCCCGCAGGCGAACACCCTGATCGTCGAGCGAGCCGATGCTCTCGGGCTCGCCCAGCTGTACCAGATCCGCGGCCGCGTGGGACGCTCGGATGTCCTCGCGTACGCCTATCTCTTCTACCCCGATGCCTCGGAGCTCACGCCGGAGGCGCGTGCACGCCTCTCGACCCTGGCCGACCACACCGAGCTCGGCGCCGGCTTCCAGATTGCGATGCGCGACCTCGAGATCCGCGGCGCAGGCGACCTGCTCGGTCCCGAGCAGTCCGGACACGTGGCGGCGCTCGGTTTCGAGCTCTACGTCGAGATGCTCGAGGAGGCCGTCGCCGAGCTCACGGGCAGCAGGCGTGTCGCGGTCCGGCCGGTGCGGGTCGATGCCCGGGTGGACGCGTATGTTCCGGCCTCGTATATCGCGGCGGAGGCGCTCAAGATCGACCTGCACCGCAGGATCGCGCTCGTCGAGGACGAGGACGAGCTACGCGAGCTCGTCGCCGTGACCGAGGATCGCTACGGGCCCCTTCCCGAGCCGGTCGAGAACCTGTTCGGGATCCAGGAGGCGAAGCTGAAGCTGGCGCGCCTCGGCGCCGACTACCTCGTGTTTCGGGGAGGGCGGGCGACCGTCGGTCCTCTCGCGCTCGGCTCGGAGGAGGTACGGGCGCTGACAGCGTCCAGGCCGACCGTGATCTACTCCACGCAGAAGCGCGAGGTGTCGCTGCGCGTGGAGACGCTCGAAGCCGCGCTCGAGCTCCCCGATGCGATCGTCCAGGCTCGCCTGGCGGCCTGAGGAGGGGTCTCCGCCTGTCGGCGAACCATCTCCTGCCCGCGTCCGAACACAAGGCAACGCCCGCTGAACACCCCCTCGGCTATAAGGGACGGGCTTTCATGAGCTTCCCGCGTCTCATACTCGCCGCACTCGTCGCGGCCGCCGCGCTCGCCGCAGTCGGGTGCGGAGGCGCCGACGGCAGCGTCCCGACCGGGGCTATCGCCGTCGTCGACGGGACGGAGATCACGAAGCAGCAGCTCGACGAGCTCGTCAGCCAGGCGAAGAAGGGATACGAGGCGCGGAAGCAGGAGTTCCCGAAGGCGGGGAGCCCCGAGTACCAGAGCATCCAGAGGCAGTACGTCGCGTACCTCGTCCAGCTCGAGGAGCTCCGGCGCTCTGCGGACGAGTTCGGGCTCGAGGTCACGCAGAAGGATCTCGACAAGGCCGAGGCGGGGCTGATCAAGGACTCGTTCAAGGGCGAGCGCGAGGAGTACGAGAAGGCGCTGAAGGCGCAGGGCTACACGCGCGAGGCATTTCTGAAGACCCTCGAGTCGTCGCTCCTGCAGCAGAAGCTCTTCACCGAGGTCACGAAGGACGTCAAGGTCACGGACAAGGACCTGCTCGACTACTACACGGCGAACCAGTCGCAGTACGGCACGCCCGAGTCGCGCGACGTCAGGCACATCCTCATCTCGGAGAAGAACGGCAGCGAGGTCGACTTCGCCGAGAGCAAGGCGAAGGCGGATCAGATCTACGCGCAGCTCTCGAACGGTGGCAACTTCGCGGCGCTCGCGAAGGCCAACTCCGACGATCCCGGCAGCAAGGACTCCGGCGGCAAGCTCACGATCTCGCGCGGGCAGACCGTCCCGGAGTTCGACAAGGTGTCATTCGAGCTCGACAAGGGCGAGATCTCGAAGCCGGTGAAGACGACGTACGGCTACCACGTGATCGAGGCGACCTCCGAGGTCCGGCCGGCCAAGACGACGTCACTCGACGAGGTCAAGGACTCGATTCGCACCACGCTCCTCCAGCAGAAGAAGAACGAGGAGATGTCGGCGTGGGTCGAGGACCTGCAGCAGGAGTACGACGGCAAGGTGAGCTACGCGGAGGGCTACCAGCCGCCGGAGATTCCCGAGGTCCCGGAGGCCCCGACCGAGACCCAGTAGCTGAGTAGGGTGTCCGGGCGATGAGCCTGGCAGACGCCCTGCTCGATCTCGACCAGCTGACTCGGCGCCTCCGCCGCGAGTGCCCGTGGGATCGCGAGCAGACGGCGCTCACGATCGTCCCGCACACGGTCGAGGAGGCCTACGAGGTCGCAGACGCGGCGATCGCGGGCGACGACTCGGAGCTCGAGAGCGAGCTCGGCGACCTCCTCTTCCAGGCCTACTTCCTGTCGCTCCTGCTCGAGGAGCGCGGTGTCGGTGATCTGGAGACGGTCGCGCGGGGCGTGCACGCAAAGCTCGTCCGCCGCCATCCGCACGTCTTCGGCGATGCGGAGGCGCGCACGGCCGGACGCGTTCGCGAGCGCTGGGAGGCGGTCAAGACCGAGAACGAGGGGCGCGAAGGGATCTTCCACGACGTCCCCGAATCGCTTCCCGCACTTCTCCAGGCTCGCAAGGTGCAGCGCCGGGCGGCGACGGTCGGCTACGACTGGCCCGACCTCGAAGGCCCGCTAGCGAAGCTCCGAGAGGAGCTCGACGAGCTGGTCGTGGAAGCCGACCGAGCAGGCAGGCCGCAGCCGGAGACGGAGCCCGATCCCGCGGTGTTCCACGAGCTCGGTGACCTGCTCTTCACGGTCGTCAACGTTGCACGCGGCCTGAACGTCGATCCGGAGCTCGCCCTTCGAACGACGACGCGGCGGTTCACGGCCCGCGTCGAGCGCGCCGCGGAGCTTGCGGCCGAGGAGGGTGTCGACTGGAGCGCGCTCGAGCTCGACGCCCAGGACGCGTACTACGAGCGCGCCAAGGAAGCGCTTCGAAAATGAGCGCGATCGGGCGCGTCCAGGCTCGTCAGCTCTTCGACTCGCGAGGGAATCCGACGGTCGAGGTGGACGTCGTGCTCGACTCCGGGGTGCTCGGACGTGCGCTCGTACCGTCCGGCGCGTCCACGGGCGAGCACGAGGCGGTCGAGCTCCGCGACGGCGACCCGAGCGCGTATCTGGGCAAGGGCGTGCTGACGGCCGTCGCGAACGTGAACGGCGAGATCGCCGCTGCCCTCGCCGGGCGCGACGCCGACGACCAGCGCGCGATCGACACGCTCCTCGTGGAGCTCGACGGATCCCCGAACAAGAGCCGGCTCGGCGCGAACGCGATCCTCGGGTGCTCGCTCGCCGTGGCGCGAGCCGCTGCCGCCGATGCCGGGGTGCCGTTGTTCCGGCGACTCGGCGGAGACGGCGCGCGAACGCTGCCCGTCCCGCTCATGAACGTGATCAACGGCGGCGCGCACGCGGACAACCGGATCGACGTGCAGGAGTTCATGGTCGTGCCGGCCGGAGCCGAGACCTTCTCCGAGGCGATGCGCATCGGAACGGAGGTGTTCCATCACCTGAAGGCGCTGCTCCAGGAGCGCGGCCTCGCGACGGGTGTCGGCGACGAGGGCGGCTTCGCACCGGACTTCGAGTCGACCGAGCGGGCGATCGAGGCGATCCTCGAGGCGGCCGAGCGCGCCGGGCACCGGGAGAAGGTCGGGATCGCGCTCGACCCGGCGGCGAGCGAGTTCTTCGAGGACGGAGCCTACGAGCTCGCAGGCGAGGGCCGGACGCTGAACGCCGAGAAGCTGATCGCGTTCTACGCGTCTCTCGCCGAGCGCTTTCCGCTGCTCTCGATCGAGGACGGCCTGGCCGAGAACGCGTGGAGCGACTGGAAAGCGCTGACCGATGCGCTCGGCGAGCGCGTGCAGCTCGTCGGCGACGACCTGTTCGTGACGAACGTCGACTTTCTCGAGCGCGGGATCGCCGAGGGCGTTGCCAACGCGATCCTCGTGAAGGTGAACCAGATCGGAACCCTCACCGAGTCGCTCGACGTGATCGAGCTTGCGCGAGACGCCGGCTACGCGATCGTCGTCTCGCACCGCTCGGGCGAGACGGAGGACACCACGATCGCGGATCTCGCTGTCGCCGTGAACGCCGGGCAGATCAAGACCGGCGCCCCCTCCCGTACCGACCGCGTCGCCAAGTACAACCAGCTCCTTCGGATCGAGGAGGAGCTCGGTGACGAAGCGGTGTACCCGGGCTGGTCGGTCTTCGAGCGCGGATAGCCTCCGTCCATGACCGAGCCCGACCGCAGGACGAAGATCGTCGCGACCATCGGGCCGGCGTCGAACGACGAGGCGACGCTGCGCGCGCTCGTCGACGCGGGGATGGACGGCGTGCGGCTGAACTTCTCGCACGGCACGCACGAGCAGCACGAGGTGAGCGCGCGACGAGTGCGGCAAGTGCAGGCGGACGTCGAACGGCCGCTCGCCCTGATCGCGGACCTGCAGGGCCCGAAGATCCGGGTCGGCGAGCTCTCGAGCCCGCTCGACCTCGACGTCGACGAGGAGGTGGTCGTCGCCGGTCAGGACGAGTGCCGTGCGGACGACCTGCCGGTCGCGCCCGACGTGCTCGGATCCGTGCTCGAGTCCGGCGACGAGATCCTCATCGACGACGGTCACGTCCGGCTCCGCGTCGAGCGCATGGAGTCGGGTCGCGCCGTCTGCCGCGTCGTGACCGGCGGCCTGATCGAGCCGCACAAGGGCGTGAACGTCCCGGGTGTGCCGCTTCCCGTGCCGTCGCTCACGGAGAAGGACCTCGCCGACCTCGAGTTCGCGCTCTCGCTCGGTGTGGACTACGTCGCCCAGTCGTTCGTCCGCTCCCACACCGACGTCAGCGCCTTGCGGACGCTCATCGAGGAGGCCGGCTCGCCGGCATGGGTGATCGCGAAGATCGAGCTGAAGGAGGCTGTGACCGCGCTCGAGTCGGTGCTCGACGTCGCGGACGCGGTGATGATCGCCCGCGGAGATCTCGGAGTGGAGATCGGCGCTGCGGAGGTGCCGCTTCTCCAGAAGCAGATCATCCTCGGCGCGCTCGAGCGCGGAAAGCCCGCGATCACCGCGACCCAGATGCTCGAGACGATGGTGCACCGCCCCGAGCCGACGCGCGCCGAAGCCTCGGACGTCGCGAACGCGATCCTCGACGGCACCTCCGCGCTCATGCTCTCGGCCGAGACCGCGGTCGGCGAGTACCCGGTCGAGGCGGTCAAGACGATGGCGAGTATCGCCCGCGCCGTCGAGCCGAGCCTCGGCTACCGCCATCAGCTACCCGCAGCGTCCGACGAGCCGACGGTCGGCCGCGCGATGTCGAACGCCGCGTGCGACATCGCGGAGGCGCTCGGCGCGAAGGCGATCCTCGTGCCGACGTTCACGGGACGGACGGCATCGGCCGTTGCCCGCCTCCGTCCCCGCCGGCCCGTCGTCGCGTTGACCCACGTCGTCGCCTCGCTCCAGCACATGGCGATCGAGTGGGGCGTCACGCCGCTCGAGATCGCGGAGGTCACCGACGTCGAGGACCTCTGGCGGCGGAGCATCGACTGCGCGCGCGAGGCCGGGATCGTCGAGACGGGTGATCGTGTCGTCCTCACGGCCGGCACCACGGTCAATATCCCGGGCTCGACGAACGTGATCAAGGTCGACGTGGCCTAGGAGGCTTGCAGGGGGCGAGGACCTCGCGTTGAACGAGGCGTCGTGGCAGGGAGGGCCGGCACGGCGAAGCGTGCGACGCGGAAACGAGCGGCCGCTCGGATTGCGCGACGCCGTCTTCGGCTGCTCTGGGCGGTGGCCGTCGTCGGCGTCGTCGTCTTCCTCTACTACCGGCCGATCGCGTCGTACGTCGAGACGCGTCGCGATCTGACCGAACGGCGTGCCGAGGTGGAGAGGCTCCGCGCGACACGGGCGGAGCTCGACCTCCGCCTCGTGAATGCGACCACCCCCGACTCGCTCGAGCGCGAGGCGCGCAGGCTCGGTTACGTCAACCCGGGCGAGCGGCTCTTCGTGGTGAAGGGCATCCCGGCCTGGCGCAAGGCCCGCAGCTCGTCGCCGTAGATTTCGCGTCGTGGACGATCGAGCCGTCGTCGCTCGCCAGCTCGGGCGTGCTCCTCGTGCGTTCCGGCGCGTCGTCGTCCGCTGCCCGTTCGGCCTCCCTGCGGTGACCGAGCAGAACCCCTACGACGACGACGGCCGGCCGTTTCCGACGACGTACTACGCCACCTGCCCGCAGCTCGTTGCCGCCATCGCCAGGATCGAGGCCGCGGGCGGTGTCGAGCGCTGGAGTACCGCCGCGCGAGAAGATCCCGAGCTCGCCGCGTCCCTCGCCCGCGCGACGGAGAAGCAGCGGGCGATTCGGCACGACCTCGCCGGCAGCGCCGGAACCTCCGACGCCGGTGCGTCGCTCGACCTCGGGATCGGCGGCTCCGAGGTCGCCCGGCAACCTCAAGTGCCTGCACGCCCACGCCGCCTACGCCCTCGCTCGCCCGGGATACGTGCTCGGAGAGCGGATCCTCGACGAGCTCCCCGGCCTCTGGCCTGCGAGCACGTGTTGCACGGCGGCCCTTCCCGAGGACGGTGTCTAAGCTGCCGCCCGTGTCGGCCGACGTCGTCAGCGCGCGCCTCGAGTGGGAGGACTCCTTTCGCGTCTTCTCCGAAGCCGCTCGCGATCCGGTCGCCGACGAGCGTCTCCGATCCCAGCTCGACGCGGTCACGAACGAGCTTCGTCGACGCATCGGAGGCACGTTCACGATTCGCGAGCTCGCCGCCGTCTACTCCTCGGCCGACCGGTGGGCACGGCAGGTCCTCGCCGAGCAGGGCGCGCCGGGATGGCCGATCACGCTCTCGATCGTCGAGGGCGCCGCGTTTCACATCTACGCGCGCGGTGCCACGGACTACGAGCCTTGAGCTCGGTCGAGCGGCCCAGGCGCGGCGAGACCCGGACCACGAAGCAGCGATCCGTCGCCCGCATCGTGCTCGGGAATCGTGCTCGCGGTCCTTCTCTTCCTGCTCGGAATCGCGTTCGCGCGCACGCTCGACGAACGTCCCGCCTCCGGAGACACGATCACGAACGTGCGGACGCTCACGCCGCTCCCGCAGGAGGCTCCGGGACGGACGGTCACCGTGACGGTGACCGTGACGCAGCCTTAGAGCTCTTCGGACGCCTCGAGGAGGCCGGCGACGATGATCCCGACCGCGCAGGCGAGACTGATCCAGATGCCGACCCCGCGGCTCGCGAAGAAGAACGTGTCCGGGATCGAGATGATCCGGACGAGCACGAGGATCGTGGCGATCGCGCCGATGCCGATCGTGACGAGGCTCTCGGGCACGGCGGCCGGCAGCTCGATGCCGAACTCGCGTAGCACCATCAGGAGCACGACGAGGAGGCCGAGGCCCAGGACGACCTTTCCGATGGTGCCGGTGTGCCATCCGATGACGGAGACCGTGGTCGAGTTGCCTTCGCCCGTGTACCAGCCGGTGAGCGAGGAGAGCGCGAGGAGCAGGCCGAAGAGGAACGTGAGCCGTCCACCGAGCCCTGGCAGGCCGGCGGAGCCAACGAACGGCATCCGACTGCGTCCAACGGGGCCTTCCATCGGGCGAAGCATATGACTTCGGTCCGGCTGTCTCGGCGTCACGGTGTGGAAGCCAGTTCCTAGAATCCACGCATGGCCCGACCGGCTCCGACGACAGCTCGCCCTCGCGCACCCGAGGAAGAGCTGCCGATCGATCCCGAGGCGTTCGCGCGCAACTACCGGTTCCACCGCGCGCGGCGCGCGGCGCGCGCCAAGTGGCACCGGGAGAAGCGCTGGGCCGGCGTTCGGTTCTGGGTCGTTCTCGTGCTCGTCGTGAGCGTCGCGACGGTGCTCGCGGTCTGGACGCTCAGCGAGATCGAGCGCGTCTTCGGGCTCTAGGCATGCCGAGGTATGCCGCCGGGGACCGGCCCGGAGGGCTCGCGCTCGGCGCGCTCGTGTTCGGCGCGGGGATCGGGGCCCTCGCGACCGAGATCGCGGCGTCGAGACTGCTGGCGCCGTACTTCGGCTCGTCGACGATCGTCTGGGCGAATCTCATCGGGATCGTGCTGGCAGCGCTCGCGCTCGGGTACTGGCTCGGCGGCCGAATCGCCGACCGGCGCCCGGAGCCGGCGCTTCTCGGCTTCATCGTGCTCGTCGCGGCGGTGTTCGTCGCGCTCATCCCGTTCGCCGCCAAGCCCTTCCTCGACTTCACGGTCGAGGGCCTCGACACGGCGTCCGCGGGAGCGGTCATCGGGAGCTTTCTCGCGGTGCTGCTCCTGTGCGCGCCGCCCGTCGTCCTTCTCGGGATGGTGTCGCCGTTCGCGATCCGGCTCGCCGTGGCCACGATCGAGACCGCCGGCGCGGTCGCGGGGAGGCTGTACGCGCTCTCGACCGCCGGCTCGCTCCTCGGGACGTTCCTCCCTGCCCTCATCCTGATTCCCGCGATCGGGACGCAGCGCACGTTCCTCGTCGTCGCGGCGATCCTCGCGGGATCCTCGTGCTTCCTGCTCGGCCCGCGCTACCTCGTGGTCTCCGCAGCTCTCGTGGCGCTCGTCGCCGTGCCGCCCGGGGCCGTCAAGGGCGAGGCCGGACTCCTGCACGAGGAGACCTCGTACCACCAGTACATCCGCGTCGTGGAGGAGCCCGACGGGAGGCGGCTGCTGTCGCTGAACGAAGGCGTCGCCGTGCACTCGGTCTGGCGCGATGACGAGGTGCTCACGGGCGGCGTGTGGGACGCGTTCCTCGCCGTGCCGCCGCTCCTCGGCCGTCCGCTCGAGCGCGTCGCGATCCTGGGGAATGCCGCAGGGACGACGGCGCGCGCCCTCGGCGTCTACTACCCCGACGCCGAGATCGACGGAGTGGAGCTCGATCCCGCCGTGAGCAGCGTGGGTCGGCGGTACTTCGGAATGGACGACAACCCGCGGCTGACGGTGCACGACGTGGACGCCAGGCCGTTCCTGCGCTCGAGCGACGAGCGCTACGACCTCGTCATCGTCGATGCCTATCGCCAGCCGTATGTGCCGTTCTACCTCGCCACCCGTGAGTTCTTCGCGCTCGTCCGCGAGCACCTGACGCCCGGCGGCATCGTCGCGCTCAACGTCGCGGCGGTGCCCGACGACAAGCGACTCGTCCGCTTCGTCGGCGGGACGCTCGCGGCGGAGGTGCCCCAGGTGCTGGAGTGGCCGGCGCTCCGCTTCAACACGATCGTCCTCGGCGTGAACGGCACGCTGTCCGACGAGGAGCTCCACGCCCGACTGCGCCAGGGCCCGGCCGACCTCGCACCACTGCGTGAGCTCCTCGCGCGGGACGTGAGGCCGCTCGCCCGCGTCGACTCCCCCTGGACGGACGATCGTGCGCCCGTGGAGTGGCTCACCGACCGGATGATCGTCGCCTACGCGGCCGAGGGTGGACGTCTCGACGAGGACTACCTCCCGACGAGGCCCGATCCGTGATCCGGCTCGAGCGCCGCGACGGGCGGCCGCTGCGCATCGGCCATCGTGGCGCCGCCACCCTCGCACCGGAGAACACGCTGCGCTCGTTCCGGGCCGCGGTCGAAACGGGGGTCGATCTCATCGAGTTCGACGTGCTCGCGCTTCGCTCGGGCGAGCTCGTGATCGCGCACTCGAACGACCTGCACGAGGTGAGCCACGGCGCCGCGACCGGCAGCGTGCGCGACTTGCCGCTCGCGAGGCTGCGCGAGGTGTGCCCGGAGCTGCCAACGCTCGACGACGCGCTCGCGTTCTTCGTCGACGAGGCGCCCGAGACCGGGGTGCACCTCGATCTGAAGAGCGCGATCGCCGCACCCGACGTCGTCGCGGCCCTCGCTCGGTTCGGTCTCCTCGAGCGGACGATCCTGACGTCGTTCCACCGGAAGGCGCTTCTCTGGATCGCGAGCTATCGAGCCGGGCCTTCGGATCGGCTACTCGTTCCCTCGCGATCGCCTGGGTATTCGCAGGCGTCGTGGAGGCAACGCGCTCGCGCGGGCGGCGCTCTGGGGGCTGCGTGCCGTCTCGCCGCTGCTCGCCGGAAGGCTCCTCGCGAGGTCGCGAACGTCGGCGCTCGCCGTCCACCACACCGTCGTCAGCAGGGCGCTCGTGCGCCGAGCGCACGCCCACGGCGCATCGGTCCTCGCGTGGACCGTCGACGAGCCCGGCGACCTCGCGCGGGTCGTCGATGCAGGCGTTGACGCCGTCGTGACGAACGATCCGCGGATACTGGTGTCTACACTTCAACCGTGAGAATCCGGGGTCGCGCAATCGTCGTCGGGCTGCTCGTCGCGGCCGCTCTCGCCGGGTTTGCCTTGGCCTTCGGGCTCGCGGCGAACGCGGGCACGAGCGCGCCGAATCAGACGACGACCACGTTCCCTCCGCCGACGGAGCCGCCTCCTCCGACCGAGCCGCCCGTCGAGCCTCCTCCGGCCACGCCCGCGCCGATCCCGTTCGGCGTGACGGTCGGAAGCGTGCGGGTGGGTGGGTTCATGCCGTTCAGAGCGACGAAGGCGGTCACGAAGGCCTATCAGCGCCCTCTCCGACTCGTGGTCGACGAGACGCGGACGATCGAGCTCGAGCCGAGCGCGCTCGGCGCCCGCCCGAACGTCCCGAAAGCGATTCGCCGCGCGCGACTCGCACGGCCCGGCGCGATCGTCCCGCTCGACGTCGAGGTCTCGCAGGCACGCGTTCGCACGTACGTCGAGAAGCTCGGCCAGGGACTCGATCGGAAGGCGATCGACGCTCGCATCGTGCTCGTCGCGGGCATGCGGCCTCGAGCGGAGGACTCCCAGGAGGGCCGGATCCTCAGGGCCCTCGCGACCGGTCGCGCGATTCGCACGTCTCTGGCGCTCAACACCAGGGCACCCATCCGGCTCCCGTTCGAGATCCAGAAGCCGGAGGTGACCTCCGTCGACTTCGATGAGGCGATCGTCATCCAGCGCGAGTCGAAGCGCCTCGTGTTCTTCGACAACGCGAAGTACGACCGCTGGTTCGGCGTCGCGACCGGGCAGTCCCAGTTCCCCACACCGCTCGGGAACTACGAGATCGTGAACATGCAGCGGAACCCCTGGTGGTATCCGCCGCCCTCCGACTGGGCGGCCGACTCGGAGCCGGTGCCGCCTGGGCCCGGCAATCCGCTCGGCACGCGCTGGATGGGGATCTCGGCGCCGTACGTCGGAATCCACGGCACCCCCGACGCCTCGTCGATCGGCTACTCGGCCTCGCACGGCTGCGTCCGGATGAGGATCGAGGACGCCGAGTGGCTGTTCCGGCGGGTGGAGGTCGGCACGCCGGTCTTCATCGTCAATCGCTAGATGACCATCTGACGATGGCTTCGCGCGCGAGGCTGGTCGCCCAGGGGGTGGCGATCGGGCTGGTCGTGCTGCTCTTCGTCCTGCTCGCCTGGTCTCTCCTGCACGACGAGGGCGGCAACCTCGCGGAAGCGGCGGCCCGCGGCGAGCGACCGCAGGCGCCGGACTTCACGCTCGAGCGGCTCGACGAGGACGGCGACCTGCAGCTGTCTTCGCTTCGCGGGAAGGCGGTCGTGCTCAACGTGTGGGCATCGTGGTGCGTCCCGTGCAAGGACGAGGCGCCGTACCTCGAGGAGATCTGGCGGGAGAACCGCGATCGGGATCTCGTCGTGCTCGGGCTCGACGCGAAGGACTTCCGCGGCGACGCGAAGGACTTCATCAGCCGCTTCGACCTCACGTTCCCGGTTGTCTTCGACGGACCTGGAGACACACTCGACGGCTACGGCGTGACCGGGTTTCCCGAGACGTTCGTGCTGGATCGCGAGGGACGTGTGGTGCGGGCATTCGTCGGTCCTGTCGACGGCGACGAGGACCGACCCGAGTTGCGAGCGGCGATCGAGGAGGCTCTTGCGACGTGAGGCGGCTCCTTCTCGTCGGCGCGCTCCTGCTGGTGGCGGCCGGCAGTGCGTCGGCGGCGCCGCCCAACGCGGCCGATCTCGAGGCCGAGCTCGTGTGCCCGGTCTGCGAGACGACGCTCGACCAGTCGAACGCTCCCGTCGCCGAGCGGATGAAGACGTACATCCGCGTGCGGATCGCCGCGGGTGACAGCGAGCAGGAGATCAAGGACGCGCTCGTCGCGGAGTTCGGGCCCGAGGTGCTGGCACGACCGCCCGAGGGCGGGTTCGGCTTGCTCGCCTGGCTGCTTCCGATCGCCGCGGTCGTAGGGGGCGCTCTCGTCGTCGGGTTCCTGATCCGCTCGTGGAGCCGTCGGCGAGCTCCGGCGGACGAGCCGGAGCAGGAGCTCGACCCGGACCTCGAGCGGCTCGTGGACGAGGAGCTCGCGCGCTTCGACGCCTGATTCGGTGAGCTGGTCCTCGATCCCGGTGGCCTTCTTCGCGGGCATGGTCTCGTTCCTCGCTCCATGCGTCCTGCCACTCGTTCCTGGGTACCTCTCCGCCGTGTCCGCGGTGGATGCGGACAAGCTCGGTGAGCCGGGGACGGCACGGCGCGTCGTCGTCGGGAGCGTGCCGTTCGTTCTCGGGTTCACCGCCTTCTTCGTGCTCCTCGGAGTCGGAGCGGCCCTGGTCGGCGGTCGCCTGTTTGCCGATCAGTTCCTGCTCGAGCGCGTCGCGGGGTTCGTCCTCGTCGTCCTCGGCCTCGCGTTCATGGGTCTCCTGCCGTGGCCGGAGCGACTGCTCGGCGCAGGGCTCGTGCAGGAAGCGCGGAGCCGGGGCTCACGCGTGCTCCTGGGAGGAGCGTTCGCGATCTGCGCCGCACCCTGCATCGGGCCCGTGCTCGCGGGGATCCTCGTGCTCGCGGGCTCGTCGGACACGGTCGTCCAGGGAGGCGCGCTGCTCGGCGTCTACTCGCTGGGGCTGGCGGTGCCGTTCGTCCTCGCGGGCGCCCTCTTCACGCGGGCGATGGGCGCTTTTCGCTGGCTCCGCGACCACTACCGCACGATCCAGGTCGTGGGCGGCGCGCTCATGGTCGCGCTCGGGCTCCTCCTCTTCTTCGAGCGCTTCTACGTCCTGCGCGTGTACCTGAACCGCTTCCTGCAGTGGATCGGTCTCGAGCCGGCGTTCTGATCAGATCCGGGGCGGCGGGAGCTCGAGCGAGCCGGCTTCGACGAGCACTCGCGCGCGACCGACGTCCTCGAGCACGACCCCGACGTCGACCCCGCGATGCCATGGCGCGTACGCGTCGAGGCGACGCGCCGCCTTCTCGAGCTGTCGCTCGCAGCCCGGTCTGTTGCCCCGGCCAGCCTGATACCAGGCAACGGTGACGTGCACGAGCCCTTGCAGGAACGCGCGCTCGTCGGCAGGAGCCTCGCGCCACTCGTCCTCGAGCTCCTCGTGCGCCTCGAAGTAGGCGCCTGCCCGGATCAGCTCGAGTCCCTCCGCCAGGCCCATGGCGCTGCATTATCGGCGTCCTGACGAGGTGCTAGTGTCGCGGCGTGTCGACGATCCTGCTCGTTGGGGTCGATCTCTTCTTCCGCGGGAAACTCGAGGGCCTGCTTCCTGGCCACCGCTTCGTGACGACCGACAGCATCGACCCGCCGGACCTCGTCGTCGTCGACATCGCCCGCGTGGAGCCGGACGAGGTCGTCGACGCCTGGCCCGACGTCCCGATCCTCGGCTTCACGAACCACACCGACAAGTCGGGGCTCCAACGGGCGCACACGGCAGGCTTCGACCAAGTGATCGTGAAGTCGGCGCTCGTCGAGCGTGCCCCCGACCTCGTCGCCGAGCTCATCGGTGCCGGAGTGACGGATCCCGAGTAGAGCCTGGAGATGCTGGGGCTAGACTCGCTCGCGTGACGTACATCATCGCCGAGCCCTGCATCGACATCAAGGATCGCTCGTGCGTCGACGTGTGCCCGGTGGACTGCATCCACGAGTTCGGCCGCATCCTGATCATCGATCCGGAGGAGTGCATCGACTGCGGGGCATGCGAGCCGGAGTGCCCGGTGGAGGCGATCTTCCCCGAGGACGCGCTCCCGGACAAGTGGAACGCGTTCGTCGAGATCAACTACGCGTTCCCGGATCCGGAGCGCATCAACGCGCTCACCGACAAGTACGCCGAGGAGAACGACGTCCACAACGAGCCACTGGAGTAGTCGTCGATCTCAGGCGGGAAGCAGGTACGCGCACGGGCGCGAGTCGCCCGGGAGCGGCGAGGGTGCGATCTTCGTGACGCGGTAGCGGCGCTCCCCGTCCTCGACCTCGGACCCCGGTCTCGGCGGCTCGCCGGGTCGCTCGACGAGGGTGTAGCCGGCGGGCGACCACACGAAGAAGAGGTGCCCGCTCTTCCCGTTTCCGTCCACGGATGAACCCTAGCGATGTGCCGCCGAGGGCGGTATCTCGATCCGGATCGTGGAGCCGCGCGGGTATCGCACCTCGGAGCTGAAGCGGCCGTTGAGCGTGGCTGCGCGCTCGGCGAGCGCTTCGAGCACCGCTGCGCGGCGCTCCGGCGGGCCGTCGTCGGTGACCACGAGCTCCGCACCTCCACTCTCGCTCGGCAGCAGGGAGATCTCGATTCGTGACGGCGTTCCGCGCCTGACCGCCTGCTCCAGTGCCTCTCTGAGGATCTGGTAGAGGGCCGTGGCAGCGTGCTCGCCCAGCTCGTCGGCGTGCTCCACGCGCAGGTCGATCTCGACCTCGTGCCTCGACGAGACCCGCCGGGAGAGCGCCGAGATCGCGGCCGCGAAGCCGACCTCGCGCAGCACTGTGGGCTCGAGGTCGTCGCAGAGACCCTTCAGATCGCGCGCGGCGTCCCGCGCGAGCGCCAGCCCGCGGGAGATCGCATCGGCCGCGTCCTCCGCTGCGCCGCGACCGAGGTCGGCGAGACCGGCGTCCAGCATCTGCGAGATCGCGGCGAGCTGTTGTACCGGTCCGTCGTGCAGCAGCTCGGCGAGGCGGCGGCGCTCCTCTTGCTCCGCGAGGATTCGCTCGGCGAGCAGCGCGCGCTCGGCGTCCTCGGCCGTCAATCGATCATGGCCTCACGTAGCGCGATCGCGACCGCCTGCGTGCGCGTGTCGGCCTCGAGCTTCGCGAGGATGTGGCGAACGTGGCTCTTCACGGTCTCCTGGCTGATGAACAGCTTCGCCGCGACGTCCGCGTTCGACATGCCGTCTGCCAGGAGCTGGAGGATCTCTCGCTCGCGCGGCGTGAGGACGTCGGACTGTCCCTGACCCGAGACGAACTCCGCCATGAGCGCCGGATCGACGAAGGTCTCGCCGGCAGCGACCTTCTCGATCGCCCGGAGCAACGTCTCGTGCGCCGTCTCCTTCAGGATGTAGCCACGCGCGCCCGACTCGAGCCCGCGCTGAAGCAGCGAGCGCTCACCGTACGCGGTGAAGATGAGGACGCCTGTGTCCGGCGCGCGCGTGAGCACCTGCTCGGTCGCCTCGAGGCCGTCCATGTCGGGCATGCGCAGGTCCATGATCACCACGTCAGGACGCCGGCGTTCAGCGAGTGCGACCGCGGATGCGCCGTCTGGCGCCTCGCCGATCACGCGGATCCGCGGCGAGCGCGACAACGCGAGCCGCAGGCCCTCGCGCACGACTTCGTGGTCGTCGGCGATGAGACACGTGATCTCGTCGGCCACGTGGCGATACTACGGCGCGCGTCGGCAGGCTCCTGCTCGGGGTCTAGACGGCCAGCTCCAGCTGGCGAGGCGGCGCAGGCGGTCGCAGCGGGCGACGGCGAGGGCTCGGCGCTGCCGCGCTTGCGCGCCGCACCGGCTCGAGGATGGGCGTCGTCACCCGCGCCGGGAGGTAGGCGCGGTTCGCGAAGAGCGCCTCGTAGCGCTCGACCTGATCGGGCCAGTCGCGCGCCAGCGCTTCGAGAAAGTGCTCGCGCACGCCCGGCCGGAGATGGACGACCGCGGCCCACGTCGTGCGCGCGCCCGCAGCCCGCGCCGCACGCACGACCTCGGTCAGCCGGCGCGGATCGTCCGAGAGCCCGGGAAGAATCGGCGCGATGCCGACGCCGACGTCGATTCCCGCCTCGGCCAGGCGGCGCACGGCTTCGAGTCGGCTGTGAGGTGGCGCGGTGCCGGGCTCCGTCGTCCGCCATACGTCTTCGTCGAGCGTCGGAATCGAGAGGAACACCTGCACGCTCACACGTGTCGCGGCGTCCTGTAGCACGTCGATGTCCCGGACGACGAGCGGTCCGCGGGTCACGATCGAGAACGGCGTCGCAGAGCTCGCGAGCTCGTGGAGGCAGGCACGCGTGAGCCGGAACCTGCCCTCCGCAGGCTGGTACGGGTCGGTTGCGGTGCCGAGAGCGACCTCGTCGCGCGACCAGGACGCTCGCGCGAGCTCGCGGCGCAGCACTGCGGCGACGTTGGTCTTGACCCGGATCGAGCGCCCGTAGCGATCGTCCGAGGGGCGGTCGGCGCGCTGCTCGAAGTGCCGGACGTAACAGAACGTGCAGCGGTGCACGCACCCCATGTACGGGTTGAGCGACCACCGAAACGGCATCCCGCGAACCTGCGTGAGCGCCGACTTGCACGGTTCGAGGCGGTACTCGACGCGCATCGTCCGAGGATAGAACATATGTTCGATCGAGACAAGGCGCGTCGGTCGCTGCATAGAGTGCGCGCCCATGGAAGAGCTCGTCCACGGCATCCGCCGCGTCACGCTCTCGCTGCCAACCCGGCCGGGGCACGTGCACGCGTACCTGTTGCCGGGAGACGACGGCTGGACGCTCGTGGACACCGGCATCGGGCTTCCCGACGCGAAGGAGACGTGGTCGCGTGAGCTCGATGAGGCAGGCGGCCGCGTCGCGACGATCTTCATCACGCACTTCCATCCCGACCACATCGGGGCCGCCGCCGACCTGCACGAGCTCACCGGCGCACCGGTCGTCCAGGGCGCGCTCGACTACGCGCAGTGCGAGCTCGTCTGGGGGAACCCCGCCTGGCCGGAGCGGATCCGCGACTGGTTCCAGCTGCACGGCGCGCCCGACGACGTCACCGCCGAGCTCGTCGGGCAGAGCTCGGTCTACCGGCCGTTCATCCGCTACCAGCGCGACCCGCGACTCGTCGAGCCGGGCGAGAGCGTCGACGGCTGGCAGCTGGTCGCGGCTCCGGGGCACGCCGACGGCCAGCTCTGTCTGCTGAAGGACGGCGTCCTGATCGCCGCGGACCACCTGCTCGGACGCATCACGCCGACGGTCGGGCTGTGGCCCGCGAGCCGCGCGGATCCGCTGGGCGACTACCTTGCTGCGCTCGACCGGACGATCGAGCTCGACCCCGAGCTCGCGCTCCCCGGTCACGGAGATCCGATCGACGATCCGGCCGGTCGCGCGCGCGAGCTGAAAGAGCACCATCGCCTCCGCCTCGCGGAAGCCGCTGCTGCGCTCGAGCAGGCGCCGAAGTCGGGCTACATCCTGTCGTTCGCGCTCTTCGGCGCCGATCTCCCGCCGGCGGGACGGCGGTTCGCGATCGCCGAGACGCTCTCCCACCTCGAGCGGCTCGTGAACGAGGGTGCGGCGCGGCGGCAGGGGGGCGACGGGGCCGTTACCTATACTGCGGCCTGATCGATGGGCGACGAGATCCCGCCTAGTACCGGCGCCCTTCGCGGGCCATGAGCACTCCTCTGCGAATCGTCGTCGTCTTCCTGCTCGTGCTGGGGAACGCCATCTTCGTCGCGGCCGAGTACGCGCTCGTCACGGCTCGGCGGAGCCGCCTCGAGGAGCGTGCCGTGCGTGGCGGTCGAGGCGCGAAGACGGCGCTTCGACTGATGGACGACCCGGTCCGCTTTATCTCCACGGTCCAGGTCGGGATCACCGTGTCGGCCATCCTGCTCGGCGCCATCGGCGAGCCGCTCGTGTCCGAGTTCTTCGAGCCGCCGCTCTCGGCGACGATCTCGTTCGTCCTCGCGTTCGCGATCCTGACGTACCTGTCCGTGGTTCTCGGCGAGCTCGTGCCCAAGGCGGTCGCTTTGCAGAAGGCCGAGGTGCTCGCGGTAGCTCTCGCCGTCCCGCTCGACTGGCTTGCGAAGATCGCGCACCCGCTCGTATGGCTGCTGCGGAAGTCGGCCAACGTCGTGCTACGCGCCCTCCGCGTCAAGCCGGCGCCGGCCGGGATGATCGCCTACACACGCGAGGACATCCGCCACTCGGTCGCGGCCGCCGAGGACGTCGGCGAGCTGCACGGGGCCGAGGAGGAGATGCTCTACAAGGTCTTCGACTTCGCGTCGAAGGAGGTCTCGGAGGTGATGGTTCCGAAGCCGGACATGGTCGCGATCGCGGTCGACATGCCGCCCGACGAGGCGCTCAAGGCCGTCGTCGACTCGCCGTTCACGCGCTACCCGGTCTACCGTGGGTCGCTCGACGAGATCGTGGGGATCCTGCACGTGCGCGACCTCTTCGCCGCGATGTACGACCTCGGCATCGCCTCCGTTCGCCTCGAGTCGATCGTGCGCCCCGCCTACGTCGTCCCGGAGACGAAGGATCTCGCCGCGCTCCTTGCGGACTTCCGGCGCGAGAAGCAGCACATGGCCGTCGTGATCGACGAGTACGGCACGACCGAGGGGATCGTGACGCTCGAGGACGTCCTCGAGGAGATCGTGGGCGACATCGAGGACGAGTTCGACCTCCCGGACGAGTCCATCGAGCGGATCGACGAGAAGAACATCCGTATCGACGGGACGTTCACGATCGACGACTTCAACGAGCAATTCGGGTCCCAGCTCGAGCAGGAGGACTTCCACACGATGGCCGGGCTCGTGTTCGGGATGCTCGGCCGCGCGCCCGAGGTCGACGACTCGGTGCGGGTGGACGGGCTCCTCCTGAAGGTGGTTGAGGTGGAGGGCTCGCGGATCCTTCGGCTGCAGGTCGAGTTCGGGGACGCTCCCACCGCCGACGAGCCCGAAGCCGCGTAGCGCTCGCGCGTGAGCGCTTCCAGCGGATCGCCTCTCCGCCACCGCGACTTCGCCCTCTACTTCTCGGCGCAGGTCACGGAGGCGTTCGCCCTGACGATGGCGACCGTCGCGATCGGGTGGCAGGTGTACTCCGTGCGCGAGAACCCGCTCGACCTGGCTCTCGTCGCGCTCGCCGAGTTCCTCCCGCTCCCGCTGCTCGCTCTTCCGGCCGGACACCTTGCGGACCGCCTGCCGCGCCGCCGGCTGTGGACGTCCATGATCGCCCTCGACACCGTCGTCCTCTGCGGCCTCCTCGCCGTCACGGCTTCGGGCGCGGACCAGGTCTGGCCGTTCTTCGCCCTCGCGTTCATCCAGGGCATCGGCAGCGCGATCGGCGCCCCTGCGAGCCGCGCTCTGATGCCCTCGCTCGTGCCGCAGGAGATCCTCGTTGCGGCACTCGCGCAACGCTCGATCGGCTTCCAGCTGACCGTGGTCGCCGCGCCGGCGGTGGGTGGCCTGCTGTTCGCGATCGAGGACGAGCTCGTCTACATCGTCGGGATCGCGCTCTCGCTCGTAGCGCTCACGCTCGCGCTGGCAGTGCGGTCGGGTCGCATGCCCGCGTCCGACGGCGCCGCCGATCTCGGCGACGTCCTGGCGGGCGTGCGCCTGATCCGTCGCACGCGGGTGCTCTTCGGCGCGATCTCGCTCGACCTCTTCGCGGTGCTCCTCGGTGGCGCGGTCGCGCTGCTCCCGATCTTCGCGAAGGACATTCTGGAAGTAGGTCCGACCGGTCTCGGGCTGCTCCGTGCCGCGGCTCCCGCCGGTGCCTTCCTCTCCGCGCTCGCCCTCGCGCGCTATCCGATCCGCCAGCGTGCCGGGCCGATCCTGTTCTTCGTCGTCGCGGGCTTCGGCGCGTCGATGATCGTCTTCGGCCTCTCCCGCCAGATGTGGCTGTCGATGCTCGCTCTCGCCGCAGGCGGCGCGTTCGACCTCGTGAGCATGGTGCTGCGCTCGACGATCCTCCCGCTGGTGACGCCGGACGAGCTGCGCGGGCGTGTGAACGCGGTCGAGATGGTCTTCATCAGCGCCTCCAACGAGCTGGGCGCGTTCGAGTCCGGGGTCGCGGCCGCGCTCGTCGGAGCGGTGCCGGCGGTGGTCATCGGCGGAGTTGCGACGATCGTCGTGGCCGGGCTCTGGTGGAAGCTCTTTCCCGCGCTCGCCCAGGTCGACCGGCTGGACGAGCTTCGTCCCGTCAGCGCCGCGCCCGGGTGAGCAAGCGCGCCGCGCCGGTATTGCGGATGGACGCGTCCACGAGCTCGATGGGGTGGAGTGCCGGCAGCGGGCGCTTGGCGCGGTGCAGAGCCTGCGAGACCTGTACGAGGCAGCCCGGGTTGGCACTCGCGAAGGCGCTCGCGCGCGTGGCGAGGACATGCGTCGCCTTGCGGTCGCCGAGCTCGCGCGCGGCCTGCGGCTGGACGACGTTGTAGATGCCGGCCGAGCCGCAGCAGAGGTCCTGCTCCGCAGGCTCGACGACGTCGAGTCCCGGAATTCGCCCGAGCGAGCCAAGTGACGCCAGCGGCAGCCGCTGCGCGTGGCGGAGGTGGCACGAGTCCTGGAGCGCGACGCGCAGTGGGACGGGGTGTCGACGCGCGCGTGGCCGTTCGTCCGCGAGGAGCTCCCCGACGTCGCGCACCTTCGAGGCGAACTCCTCCGCGCGCTCGTCCTCGAGGAGCCAGCCGAGCTCCTTCAGGTGCGACCCGCAGCCGGACGAGTTGACCGCGATGACGTCGACGTGGACGAACGCGTCGATCAGCTGCTGCGCGAACCGCTTGCCCTCCTCGAGACGTCCGGCATGGACCGACAGCGCACCGCAACATCCCTGCGGCGGCGCGACGACCTCGAACCCCTCGGCGGCGAGCACGCGGGCCGTCGCGGCGTTCACGTCGGGGAACACCGCGCTCTGGACGCAGCCGGTCAGGAGCCCGACACGAGCGCGCCGAGCTCCGGCGGCCGAGGTCACGGCCGGGACTTCGCCCCGACCGCGCCAGCGGGGAGCGAGCTCCACCAGAGGTCGGAAGCGCTTCGGCATCGGCACGACCCGTCCCAGCGGCGCGAGTCGCGTCGCGACGCGCATCCGCTCCGGATACGGCAGCACTCGGAAGAGCAGGCCCCGCAGGAAGCGATCGCCGAACGGCCGGTCGTACTCGTCCTCGACTGCGGCGCGCGTGCTCTCGATCAGACGGTCGTAGCGCACGCCCGAGGGGCACGAGCTCACGCACGCCATGCAGCCGAGGCAGCGGTCGAAGTGCTGGGTGACGGTCTGGTTCAGCGAGATCGTCCCGTCGAGCCGCGCGTCCATGAGATGGATGCGGCCGCGCGGCGAGTCCATCTCCTCGCGCCAGAGCACGTAGGTCGGGCACGTCGGCAGGCAGAAGCCGCAGTGGACGCAGTCGGACGTCAGCTCGCGGATCACGCCGCGAGCACTCCGCGCGGATCGAGCTCGCGCCGAATCGCGGCGACGAGCGTGTCGACACCGTGGGGCACTTCCCCCGGCACCTCCTCGGGGACGTACGCGATGCCCGCCGCCGGGCGCACTACCGCCTCGCCGAGCGTCGCAAGCACGTCAGCGAGCTCGCCCGGAGCAAAGCGAAGCCGCCCGCGCGCTGCGTGCTGTCGGCTACGCGACTCCTCCCACACGGAGTCGTCTGCGGAGGAGCCGCCGACGAGCGCGTGCGCGGCCGCGACCTGCGCCTCGACGCCACGCACAGAGCCTTCGAAGCGAACGACGACCCGCCCGGGGTGAAGCACGTCGAGCGCGCTCGGCTGGAGCTGCGAGCGCAGTAGTCGGGCGACGACTGTCGGCGGCATCGTCGGTCTCGACGACCACTGTCGCCGTCGACCGCGGAAGCGGATGCAGGCGGAAGCTCGCCCTCCCGATCAGCGCCAGCCGCCCGCGCGAGCCGCACACCAGGCGCGCGAGGTCGTAGCCGGCGACGTTCTTCACGACCTTTCCGCCCGAGCTCGCGATCGTCCCGTCGGCGAGCACGAGCGTCACGCCGAGGACCAGGTCGCGCGGCGCGCCGAAGCGGTGCCGCAGCGGGCCGGAGACGTTGGTCGCGAGCAGCGCGCCGATGGTCGGGTCACCCGGAGGATCCAGAGAGAGCCGTTGGCCGCTCCGCGCCAGCTCGTCGCGAAGCGTCGAGAGCCGCACGCCGGACTCGACCGTGCAGGTGAGGTCGCCGGGGTCGTGCTCGAGGATGCGATCGAGGCCCTCGGTCGTCAGGTCGTCGCCGAGCCGAACATGGCGCTCCTTCTCGAACGCGTCCGCGAGGAAGGCCGAGGCTTCCTCGATGCTAGAGACGCTCGGCAACGCCGATCCTCTCGAGCGCGTGCACGCGGTAGGGCCCGGGCACCTCGCCGCAGAGCCGCGGCGTGGGGATCACCTTGCCCGGGTTGGAGATGCCGTCGGGGTCGAACGCGCGTCGCAGGCGCTCGAAGACGCTGAGGTCGCGCTCGGAGAACATCTGCGGCATCGAGCAGGCCTTGTCCATGCCGACGCCGTGCTCGCCCGTGAGCGAGCCGCCGGCGTCCATGCAGATCTCGAGGATCGCCTCGGCCAGCTCGCGTGCCCGCTCGGTCTCTCCCGCCTCGGCGTCGTACAGGACGAGCGGATGCAGGTTGCCGTCCCCGGCGTGGAAGACGTTCCCGACGCGCAGCCCATGGCGCACCGAGAGCTCCTCGATCCGGCGCAGTGCCTCGGGCAGGCGCGTTCGCGGCACCACGCCGTCCTGCACGTAGTAGTCCGTCGCCATGCGGCCCATCGCAGCGAACGCGGACTTTCTGCCCTTCCAGAGCAGGGCGCGCGCGACCTCGTCGGTCGCAGCGCGGATCTCGAACGCGCCGCAGTCGGCGCAGATGCGCTCGACCTCGGCGGAGTCGTCCTCGACCTGCTCGACGACGCCGTCGAGCTCGACGAGCAGCACCGCGCCCGCCCCCGCGGGGTAGCCCGGAGCGACCGAGCGCTCGGCGGCCTCGATGGTGAGGGCATCCATCATCTCGATCGCGGACGGCAGCACTCCCGCGGCGACGATCCCCGAGACGGCGGCGCCCGCGGCGTCCATCGACTGGAAGCCGGCGAGGAGCGTGCGCACGAGCTGCGGAGCGCGGACGATGCGAAGCGTGATCCGGGTCGCGATCCCGAGCGTGCCCTCGGAGCCGACGATCACGCCCAGCAGGTCCGGCCCGTCCGGGTCGAGCGCCTTTCCGCCGAGCTCGACGACCTCGCCGTCGGGGAGGACGAACGTGAGCCCGGTGACGTGGTGGACGGTGAAGCCGTGCTTGAGGCAATGCGCGCCACCGGAGTTCTCGGCGACGTTGCCGCCGATCGTGCAGACCTGCTGGCTCGACGGGTCGGGCGCGTAGAAGAAACCCTCGTCCGCGACGGCGCGAGTGACGTCGAGGTTCGCGACTCCCGGCTCGACGACGACACGCTGGCTCGCGACGTCGACCTCGAGGATGCGGTTCATGCGCGCGAGCGAGACGACGACTCCGCCTGCCAACGGCGTCGCGCCGCCGGAGAGACCGGTGCCCGCGCCGCGCGCCACGAACGGCACGCCATCGCGGTGGCAGGCGCGGAGGACCGCCTGCACCTCCTCCGTCGAGCCCGGGAGCACGACGAGCTCCGGGACGGCGCGATGCCCGGTCAGCCCGTCGCACTCGTACGTCCGGAGCTGCTCCATCTCCGTCACGACGTGGTCGTCGCCGAGCGCACCGCGCAGCTCGGCAACGAAGGACGCTGAGACGGCCACGCGGCCACTATAGGGTTGGCCCGTGCTGCCGATCGAGCGTCCCGGGAAGATCGTCTGCGTCGGGCTCAATTACCGTGACCATGCTGAAGAGCAGGGCGCCGAGCTGCCGAAGGAGCCGCTGCTCTTCGCGAAGTGGCCGACCTCGCTGATCGGTCCCGGCGAGGCGATCGTGATCCCGCCGCTCGTCACGAAGTGCGACTACGAGGCCGAGCTCGGCGTCGTCATCGGCGAGCGCGTGAGGAACGTCTCCAAGGAGAACGCGCTCGAGGCCGTTCGCGGCTACCTCTGCGCGAACGACGTCAGCGCGCGCGATCTGCAGTTCTCGGACGGGCAGTGGACGCGGGGGAAGTCGCCGGACACGTTCTGCCCCGTCGGGCCGATGACCCCGCGCGACGACATCGCCGACCCGCACGCGCTCGCGATTCGCGCGATCGTGAGCGGCGAGGTGCTGCAGGACTCGACGACCGCGAACCTCATCTTCGGCGTCGACGACGTGATCGCCTACGCGTCGCAGACGACGACGCTCGAGCCCGGCGACCTGATCCTCACCGGGACTCCAGCCGGTGTCGGCGTGTTCCGCGACCCGCAGCGGTTGCTGCGCGCCGGAGACGAGGTCACGATCGAGATCGAGGGGCTCGTGTCGCTGACGAACCCGGTCGTCGCCGGATGAAGCTGGGGCTGCTCACGGCGCCGTTCCCGCGCCGATCGCTGAAGCAGGTGGCGACGTGGGCAGCCAGCGAGGGCTTCGAGATGCTCGAGGTCGCCTGCTGGCCCGCTGCGGGCGGCGAACGTCGTCGCTACGCAGGCACGTCGCACATCGACGTCTCGAAGGTCGACGTAGCCGCGGTTCGCGACGTGCTCGACACGCACGGTCTGGAGATCTCCTCGCTCGCGTACTACCCGAACAACCTGCACCCGGACGCGACCGAGCGGCGCGCGGCGAACGCGCATCTGAAGAAGGTGATCGACGCCGCCGCGAAGCTCGACGTCGAGGTCGTGGGCACCTTCGTGGGGCGGGACCAGACGAAGAACGTCCCCGACAACTTCCGCGAGTTCCGCAAGGTCTGGCCGCGGCTCGTCGATTACGCCGAGTCGCGCGGCGTGAAGATCGCAATCGAGAACTGCCCGATGATCTTCAGCTGGGACGAGTGGCCGGGCGGCACGAACCTCGCCTCCACACCGGCCGCGTGGGACGAGATGTTCTCGATCGTGGACAGCCCCGCATTCGGGCTCAACCTCGACCCGTCGCACCTCGTCTGGCTTCAGATCGACTACGAGCGGGTCGTGCGCGACTACGCGTCGAAGCTCTTCCACGTCCATGCGAAGGACATGGAGATCGACCGCGACGGCCTCTACCGCAACGGGACGGCGTCGCTCGGGATGGGTTGGCAGGTTCCGCGGCTACCGGGCCTCGGCGAGGTGCGCTGGGATCGCTTCGTCGCCGCGCTCTACCGCGAGGGCTACGACTTCGTCGTCTCGATCGAGCACGAGGATCGCGCGTTCGAGGGCACCGAGGAGCTCGTCAAGCGCGGCTTCCTCATCGCGCGCGATGCCCTGAAGCCCCTACTGCACTGACCTCCGCTGCAGTGTGGTCGAGACGCGTTGGCGTGGCTCTTGCATTTAGCAGTTTGGCTAATTACACTACTGGCTAAATGCAGCGCGACCATCTCAGTGAGACGTTCGCAGCCCTCGCCGATCCGACACGGCGAGCCGTCCTGCGTCAGCTGACCGCCGGTGAGGCGACGGTCGGCGAACTGGCCGCGCCGCACTCGATGAGCCTGCCTTCCATCTCGAGGCATCTCAAGGTGCTCGAACGGGCCGGCCTGGTGGTCAAGGGCCGCTCGGCTCAGTGGCGGCCCTGCCGTCTCGACGCCGGCCCGCTCGCCGAGGCGGACGCGTGGCTGGCGCCGTACAGAGCCTTCTTCGAGACGCGCCTCGCCCGCCTCGAGGAGCAGTTGTCGAATCCGAAGAACGAGGAGGAGTCATGACGAGCACCGACCTCGGACAGCGCGAGTTCACTCTCACGTGGACGCTCGCTGCCCCGCCCGAGGACGCGTTCCGGGCCTGGACCGACCCCGATCACCTCGGGTGGTACTACAACCCCGAGCAACCCATCCCGGACGATCCGATCGAGCTCGACCTGCGCGTGGGTGGCGTGTGGCGCCAGCGCATGGTCATCGACGAGGACACGGCGTACTTCACGGGCGGCGTCTACCGCGAGATCGTTCCCGACGAGAGGCTCGTCTTCGCCTGGGGAGCGACCGGCGGCTGGCCCGCGCTCGACGTCGACGAGCTCGACGCGAGCCCGCTCGTGACGGTCACGTTCGCCTCCTCGGGAGCGGGCACCGAGCTGACCGTCCACGTCGAGCTGCCGGCAAGCCTTCCGGACGACGGTGTCCCCGGCTGGTGGGCGTACGCGGAGAACGGCTGGCGGGACACGGTCGACCGCCTCGCGAGCACGATGACCGCGCGCCTAGTCGCAGTTCTCGATCATCGCGCGCACGCCGCCTGTGAGCGGCGTGCGCGTGTGCGCCGAGGTCTACGCGTGAGTCATCTAGGCCGGGACGGGTGTGTGGAAGACAGCCTCGACGTTGTTGCCGTCCGGGTCGAGCGCGAACGCGGCGTAGTAGCGGCCGCTGTACTCGGGGCGAATGCCGGGCGCGCCGTTGTCGGTGCCGCCGTTGTCGATTGCCGCTGCGTGCCAGCGCTCGACGCTGACGGTGTCCGACGCCCGGAACGCGATGTGTGCACCCGTCGTGACGCGGTCTCGACCTGGCTCGGTTCCGACCGCGTGCAGCGCGAAGTCGTCGCTCGTCCCGCGCCCGAACAGGACGTAGGCATCGCCTTCGAACTCCCCCTCGCCCAGCACTGCGAATCCGAGCTCGGCCAGCGCCGCCTCGTACATGCGACGACTCGCGGCAAGGTCGCTGACCCTGATGCCGACGTGATCGACTACCTCACTCATGCATTGGCCGGCTGGTAGACGAGGATATGGATTCCGTCGCCGACCGTCTTCGCCTCGACGAGCTGCAGGCGCTTCGTGCCGCTCGTCTCGGCGAAGAGGCGCTTTCCCGCGCCGACGATGACCGGGTAGACCATGAGGCGCAGCTCGTCGACCAGCTCGTGCTCGATCAACGTCTGCGCGAGCTGCGGACTGCCGTGGACGACGATGTCGCCGTCGTACTGCGCTCTGAGCTTTCCGACCTCCTCGATGACGTCGCCTCGCAGCACGGTCGTGTTGCTCCACTCCGGATCCTCCAGGGTGGAAGACACGACGTACTTGGGCATCGTGTTGAACTTGTCCGCGAACGCGCCTTCGACCTGCGGCCAGACGGGGGCGAAACCGTCGTACGTCACGCGACCGAGCAGAAGCGCGTCCGATGCCATCGTCTCGTCGACCTTGAACTCTTCGCCCTCCGGCCCGCGCCGGAAGTCGTCGATCCAGCCGACACGTGCAAAGTCTTCGGTTCCGCTCGGTGCCTCGACGACACCGTCGACGGAGATGTACTCGGTTACGACGATCCTTCCCATCTGATCCTCCTCGACTCGCTGCATGCGATCCGGACTGGAGAGAGACTGCCGGACGAGGCCGAAAGTCATCGCCAGCCGTCTAGAATCGCAACCGTGGCGTTTCCGGCGTAGTTGATCCCACCTGTCCACGTTCTTCGGGGCTGCCGACACGCACCGGCCAGCGGTGATGTGCTCCGGCGGCTGCTATCGAGATCAACTAGGAGGAAACCATGGTCACTGAGGCACGCCTTGAACGTGTCGCATCCGGGCTGAGCACCAGTCACGCCAGGGATGGTTCATCGTCAACACCGCTGACGCCGCCTGGGTCGACAACGAGTGGTATGGCGGCGTCTGCATCTTCGAGTCCGACCACTGTGCTGCAGGGCCGACCCGATCTAACCAGTACGAGAAGCCGAACGCGGGGTTCACGATCCGGGTCGTGCCACCGGGGCAACCATCAGGTGGCTACCACGCGGAGTCGGTCCAAGAGGACTTCCTCGTCTTGCTGGGCGAGTGCACGCTCATCATCGAAGACCAGGAGCGGCACCTGCGGGCATGGGACTTCGTACATTGCCCGCCGATGACCGCGCACGCGTTCGTCGCCAGGGAAACAGGGCCATGCGTGATCCTCGCCACGGGAAACCGGCGTGACGATTCCGAACTGGTGGAACCTCGGTCCGAGGTCGCGCTCCGCTACGACGCGGGACCTGAACGCCGAGGCGGATGGGTGGTGCAGCGTCCGAGGCACTGGGACGAGCTCCCGTGGGCTGAACGGCAGTAGCTCTCGCTGTGCGCTGCGGCGTTCCGGACGGAGTGCCGCAGCGCACCGAATGAAGACAGGCCGTGACCGTCGCCCGTGCGGGTGTGCTGTCGCTCGATCGGCCGTCTCGGCCGAGCTCGATCACGCACTGGCGCGGAAGTGCTCGATCGTGCGGCGGACCCCGTCCACGAGCGACGTGTGCTGGAGCGGGCCGACGAGGCGCTCGAGGAGCTGGCCCTGCAGCGCCTCGGGGAACGGGAGCTGGCCCTCCTCCCAGACGACCTTGCCCACGGCGTCGGGTGCGGCCGTCTCGATGGCGTCCACGACCTCCTGCATCGTCGACGGGATACCGGGGAAGTTGGCGACGTGCGCCCCATCCGCGGCTGCGCGCGCCGCGAGCGCGAAGGCGCGTCCCACGTCGGGAGCGAAGTCGTACTGCGCCGAGCCGCCGTACTCGATCCTGTACGACTCGCCCTTCGCAGCAGCAGCCATTGCGAGTGAGGGGCCCGAGGTGAGCCCCTGGTCGCGGCCCGGCCCGTACACGATGTAGGGGCGGATCCCGATGGACGGGATGTCCTCGTCGTGCCAGTAGACGCGCGCGGTTCCCTCGTTCGCGAGCTTGTAGACGCCGTACAGGGTCGAAGGAGCCGTCCCGCCGGACTCCGGCGCGGGGGAGCGGTCGGTCGCGTTGTAGACCGCCGTCGAGCTCGCGTACGCGAGCCCGGGGATCCGCGCAAGCCGCTTCTTCACGGCCTCGAAGACGACGACCGTGCCGTGGACGTTGACGCGCGCGCCCCGCTCGGGATCCGCGCGGCAGAACGGAACCTGGAGCGCCGCGAGATGGACGACCCGCGTGATCTCGTGCTCGTCGAGCGCCCGCCCGAGCGCCTCGCCGTCGGTGACGTCGTCCTCGACGAGCGTGACGCGCGACCGCTTCTCCTCGCCCAGGACCAGCCGGAGTCGGGAGTCGTCGGTGCCGAGGTCGAAGCCGACCGGCTCCTCACCGAGGTCGAGGAGCGCCGACAGCGTCCATGCGCCGAGGCAGCCGAGTGCCCCCGTGACGAGCGTGCGCTCCGCCTCAGGCAAGCGGCGCGTCCTGATAGACGGTGACGGTCTCGGTGTAGAACTCGATCGCCGCGCGCCCCTGCTCGTGCGGGCCCCAGCCGGATCCCTTCACGCCGCCGAACGGCACGTGGACGTCGGCGCCGGCAGTCTGGGAGTTGACGTGGATGATCCCTGCCTGGATCTCGTCCGTGAAGCGCTGCACCTCGTGCAGGTCGCGCGTGAAGATGGATGCCGAGAGGCCGAAGGGCACCGCGTTGGCCCGCTCCAGCGCCTCGTCCAGGCTCGCGTAGCGGTAGAGGGAGGTCACGGGCCCGAACACTTCCTCGCACGAGAGCTCGGCGTCGTCGGCGAGCCCCTCGACGACCGTCGGCGCGATCAGGTAGCCGTCCTCGTCGGCGCGCTCGCCGCCCGCGAGGATCGTGCCGCCGCCGTCACGCGCGCGCTCGATCGCGGCGAGGATGTCGTCCATCGCGACCTCGTTGACGACGGGGCCGACCTCGACCTCGGGATCGGCGGGATCGCCCACCTTCCCCGCCGCGGCGCGGGCGAGCAGCTTCTCGCGGAAGCTCTCGTAGACCGAGTCCTCGACGAGGATGCGCCGGGTCGCGGTGCACTTCTGGCCCGCCGACCAGAAAGCGCCCGCGTACGCGGCTTCGACTGCGCGGTCGAGCTCCGCTGCAGCCGTGACGATCAGCGGGTTGTGGCCACCGAGCTCGAGCTGGACCCGGCAGTCGCGGGCCGTCGCCTCGTCGCGCACGCCCTTCCCGACGGGTACCGAGCCCGTGAACGAGATCGCGCGCACTCCGGGGTTCGAGACGATCTCGGCGCCCGCCTTCGAGCCCGCTCCCGTGAGCACGTTCAGCACGCCCGCGGGAAGCCCCGCCTCGGCGAAGCACTCGGCGACGTGCAGGCCCGTGCGGGGCGCCTCGTATCCGAGCTTCAGGACGACGGTGTTCCCGTAGATCAGCGCAGGCGCGAGCTTCCAGACCGGGATTGCGATGGGGAAGTTCCAGGGCGTGATCAGACCCACGACACCGACCGGGCGCCGCATCGTGTACAGGCGCTGGTTCGCGACCGACGCTGCGTACATGTCGCCGATCGGGCGCCAGGCCTCACCGGCCGCGTAGCGGAGGATGACTGCGGCGCGCGCCGTCTCCATGCGCGCCTCGCGGAGCGGCTTGCCCATCTCCGCCGTCATGTCCTGGGCGACCTGCTCCGCGCGTGCCTCGATCGCGTCCGCGGCCTTGCCGAAGAAGGCGGCGCGCTGTCCGGCCGGTAGCGCGCCCCAGTCGCCGAAGGCAGCGCGTGCGGCCTCGATGGCTGCGGCAGCGTCGTCGGCGGTCGAGGCCGCGTACGCGCCCGTGACCTCGGACGGGCGCCACGGGTTGTGCTTCTCGTACGTCTCCCCGCCCGCGCTCTCGCGCCAGTCGCCGCCGACGTAGTTGCGAGCGGTCGGCGCAGCGATCGTCTCGGTCATGGCGTGCTCCTTTCGATGAGGTCTCCCGCGCGCACGACGGGATTCACGAGCGTTCCGATCTCGGGGACGTCGATCTCGACGACGTGACCCGGCACCAGGCTGAAGTCGTCCGGAGGAACGAGCCCCGTCCCCGTCAACAGGACGCTCCGCGCCGGGACCGGGTTGTCCGCGAGCAGCCACTCGACGAGCTCGCCGAACGAGCGCCGCATACGCGAGGTGGACGTCTCGCCCTCGAACGCGATGCGGCCGTACTCGTCGGTCACGCGCATCCGGATGCGAAGCGGTGCGTCGAGGTCGTTCGGCACGTACACCGCCGGCCCGATGGCACACGCGCCCGCATAGATCTTGGCCTGGGGGAGGTAGAGCGGGTTCGCGCCCTCGATGTCCCGCGAGGAGACGTCGTTGCCGATGGTGAGACCCTCGATCCGGCCCGCGGCGCCGATCACGAGCCCGATCTCGGGCTCGGGCACGTTCCACGATGAGTCGCTCCGGATCCCGATCGGCTCGCCCGGGCCGACGGTACGCCGCCCGCCTGCGTCTTTCAGGAACAGCTCCGGGCGGGGCGCGTCGTAGACGAGCGCATAGACGTCCTTGGCCGCGCTCTCTTCGATGCGTGCGTCGCGCGAGCGCTCGTACGTGACACCGGCGCACCAGACCTCGGGCGCGTCCACGGGCGCGAGCAGCTCGTAGCCGTTCGGCAGGGTGAGCGTCTCGGGGTCGAGCACGGCGATCTTCGCCCCGCCGGCCGTGACGATCTCGCCGTCCCGAACCGCACCGCCCTCGACTCCGTTCGGCCCGCGCACTCGCACGTACCGCGCCACCTCTAGTACACCGCCCGTCCGCCGGAGATGTCGTAGGTCGCACCGGTCGAGAACGAGCACTCCTCGCTCGCGAGCCAGCAGATGAGTGCCGCGACCTCCTCGGGCTCGCCGACGCGGCCCATTGGAATGCGCTCGACCATGTAGTCGATGTGGTCCTGCGTGATGCCGTCGAGCATGGGGGTCTCGATCACCGCGGGCGCGACGCAGTTGACGAGGACGCCCGACCGGGCGACGTCCTTTCCCACCGCCTTCGTCAGCGCGATGACCGCGGCCTTCGAGGCCGAGTAGGCGGCGGCCATCGGGTTGCCTTCCTTCCCTGCGATGGACGCCACGTTCACGATCCGTCCGTACCCGCGCTCGACCATGCCCGAGACGACGGCGCGGTTCCAGTAGAAGACGCCGTCGGCGTTGATGCCGAGCACCTTCCGCCACTCCTCGTCCGTGACCTCGACGGTGGGCAGCGAGTCCCCGGGGACGCCGGCCGCGCATACGAGCACGTCCACGGGCCCGAGCTCCTCCTGCACGCGACCGAGTGCCGCCTGGACGTCGGCCGAGCGGGAGACGTCGCCTGCGAGCGCGAGCACGCCGTCGGGTGCGTCGGCGTGGAGGTCGAAGGAGGCCACACGCCCGCCCTCTTCGAGCAGTCGGCGCGCGACCGCGGCGCCGATCCCGCTCGCCGCGCCCGTCACGACCGCCACCCTGCCGGAGAATCTGTCCGCATTGCTCATGGCTCGCGCGCAAGCCTAGAGTCTCGGCGACGTGGCCTTCGACCCCAACCACGACTACCCGCTCGGAGCCCGGCGACCGGAGCTCGTCACCACACCCGGCGGGCTTCCGCTGAACGACGTCACGCTCGGGGCACTGCGCGAGGGCAGCCTCGCCGGAGACGAGATCCGCGCCACGCCGCAGACCCTTCGTCTGCAGGCCGACGTGGCTCGTGCGGCGGGCCGGCGGCAGCTCGCCGAGAACTTCGAGCGCGCAGCCGAGCTCGCCTCCGTCCCCGACGAGCTGTTGCTCGAGGTCTACACGGCGTTGCGGCCGCGGCGCGCGACGGCTGCCGAGCTCGAGGAGTGGGCGGCACGACTCGAGGGGTACGACGCAATGCAAACCGCCGCCTTCGTGCGCGAGGCGGCCTCGACGTACGCCGAGCGACAGCTCCTCGCCGATGGGTAGCGAGCGCTTCGCGTCACGCGCACGGCGCGACCTGAGCCGCGAGCAGCTCGTCTCGCCGCTTCCCGAGCTCGGGCTCGTCGCCGCGAACGGGCCGAACGATCCCGAGCCCGAGCTCGTCGTATCCGACGGCGCCGTCACCCGCATGGACGGCCGCGGCGCCGCCGACTTCGACGTGATCGACCGGTTCGTCGTCGCCCACGGCCTCGAGCTCGAGGTCGCCGCTGACGCGATGGCGCTGGACGACTCCGAGCTCGCTCGACGGCTCGTCGACGTCAACGTCTCTCGGGCCGAGCTCGTTCGGCTCTCGCGCGGGCTGACGCCGGCGAAGCTCGCGCGGGTCATCGGCCTGCTCGACCCGGTCGAGCTGATGCTCGCGCTCAAGAAACTGCGCGCCCGGCGAGCTCCCGGGAACCAGGCGCACGTGACGAACCTCAAGGAGAGCCCTGCGTTGCTCGCCGCGGACGCTGCCGAGGCTGCCCGGCGTGGCTTCGCCGAGATTGAGACCACGGTCGGCGTCGCCCGCTACGCGCCGCTGAACGCGATCGCGCTCCTCGTCGGTTCGCAGACCGGGCGACCGGGGGTGATGACGCAGTGCGCGGTGGAGGAGCGGCGCAACCTCGAGCTCGCGATCCGTGGCCTCGTCACGTATGCGGAGACGCTCTCGGTGTACGGCACCGAGCCCGTGTTCGTGGATGGCGACGACACGCCCTGGTCGAAGGCGTTCCTCTGCGCGGCCTACGCCTCGCGCGGCGTGAAGGTGCGGTTCACGTCGGGCACGGGCTCCGAGGCGCTGATGGGGTACGCGCAGGGACTCTCGATGCTCTACCTCGAGGCGCGCTGCCTCGCGGTCGTGCGCGCGGCCGGATCCCAGGGCGTGCAGAACGGCTCGATCTCGTGTGTCGCGCTCGTCCTCTCCGTGCCCGGTGGGACGAAGGCGATCCTCGGCGAGAACACCCTCGCCGCCTGGCTCGACCTCGAGGTCGCCTCCGGGAACGACGCGATCTCGTCGCACTCGGAGATCCGCAAGACGGCGAAGCTGATGGGCCAGTTCCTCCCGGGGACCGACTTCGTCACCTCCGGCTACTCCGTGATGCCGCGGCACGACAACACTTTCGGCGGCGGGAACTTCGACGCCGACGACCTCGACGAGTGGCTGACCCTTCAGCGCGACTGGCAGGTCGACGCCGGGATCGAGCCCGTCGCCGAGGACGAGGTCCTCCGGGTGCGCGAGCGGGGCGCGCGTGCGGTGCAGGCCGTCTTCGCCGAGCTCGGGCTGCCGGCGATCTCCGACGAGGAGGTCGCCGCCGCGACCTCGGGCTACGACGCGCGCGGGATGCCGGATCGCGACCGCGCGGCGGACGTCGAAGCGGCGGATGAGCTGCTCGCACGCGGCGTGTCGGGGCTCGATGTCGCTCGTGCGCTCGACGATCGCGGCTTCTCGGACGTCGCCGAGGCAGTGCTCGGCATGCAGCGCCAGCGCGTCGCGGCGGACTACCTGCAGACGTCCGCGGTCATCGGCGTCGACGGGACCGTTCTGTCGGCGGTCAACGATCCGAACGACTACTCCGGCCCGGGCACGGGCTACCGCCTGGAAGGGGAGCGCTGGGAGCTCCTGCAGTCGCTGCCGCACGTGGTGGTTCCGGCCGAGCTGCTCGGTGAGGAGAGTGCCGCAGAGGCGGTCGTCGACGAGCGGGGAGCCGCGCGCCGCGGTGACGACCCCACGGAGGTCGTGATCGCGGTCGGACCGGCGTTCGCGGACGGGATCCGCCGGACGATCGCGGAGCTCGAGCACCGCGAGGTGCTCGACGCGATCTGCGACGGGATCCGCGAGGGTGGCGCGACACCTCGCGTCGTCAGGGTCCGGCGGGTCGCAGACGTGGCGTTCATCGCCCACGACGGCGCGCGGCTGTCCGGGTCGGGCGTCGCCCTCGGCCTGCAGTCGAAGGGCACCGCGGTGATCCACCGCGCCGACCTGCAGCCACTCGACAACCTCGAGCTCTTCGGCATGTCGCCGCTCTACTCGCTCGAGTCGTACCGCGCGATGGGCCGCAACGCTGCCGGCTACGCGCTCGGCCGACGGGTGGGGCCGGTTCCGACCGAGCTCGACAACTTCGCGCGCGCGAAGCTCATCGTCCGAACGACGCTCCTGCACGCGCGCGAGACGCAGGCGATCGTGCCGGGCGCCGAGGCAGTCGAGCTCGAGCTCCTCGTCTCGGCACCCGCCGAGTAATCGCTACTCGCCGGGCTTGCCGCCCTGGCCCCAGTGCTTGGCCGGGACGCCGGTGACGATGACGTGGATGTGCTCCTTCGCTGCGCCGCTCGACTCGTGCAGCGCATTCGTGAGCGCCTCGATGATCTTCGGCACCGACTCCTCGGTGACGCGGCGGTCGTACAGCTTGACGTCGATCACGGGCATGCGTGTCTCCTCTCCCTGGGGGTCTCCGATCCTACGACGATGGCGCAGGTGGCATCTCGTCGACCGGCCACGGCTTGCCGCCGAGACCCCAGTTCTTCGGGTTGTGGCCCTCGACGATGACCCACGTGTGGTCGCGGAGGCCGGGGTGCGTGGCCTCGCAGAGGGCGTCGGTCAGTTTCTCGATGAGCGCCGCGCTCGTCTCGTCGTTCATGCGGTAGTCGAAGAGCTCGACCTTGATCAGCGGCATCGCGCCTCCTTCGTCGATCCGGCCGGTTAGCGTAGGCGCTGTGACCGCGCGCCTTCAGCACGTCGGGCTCATCGTCTCCGATCTCGATCGCTCGCGCCGCTTCTACGGCGAGGCGCTCGGGCTCGAGGAGGTCGAGCGGCCGGCCAACTTCACGTTCGGCGGCACGTGGTTTCGCTTCGGCGACAGCGAGCTGCACCTGCTCATCGAGGCGGACACGACGGGGCGGGCGGGGACTCACGATCCTGGCCCGAGCGCTGCGTTCGGGCTCGTTGCCCACGTCGCGCTCGAGGTCGACGATCTCGCGGCGTCGGTCGCCCGCCTCGAACGCCACGGTGTCGGGCTCATCGGCGGGCCGATGCCACGCGGCGACGGCGTGACGCAGGTCTTCTTCCGCGATCCGGACGGCCACGTCCTCGAGCTGTTCCAGTGGACGCGCGAGGATCAGTCCGACGCGCCGGAGCGCGCGCCCGTCCGAGGCTGAGCGAACGCGAAACGGCCGCCTCGGGTCGGGGCGGCCGTTGCGCGTGTGGTCGAGGAGAAGGATCAGGGGACGAGCGGCTGCCTCGGGATCAACCGCGTGGCCAGCAGGAGCCCGGCGAAGACCAGGAGCCCGATGCCGAACCCGATCCCGATCTGCGTCGGGTCGATCGCCGAGTCGGTGTCCGCGGCGATCGGAGCCGTCGCAGGGGCGGTCGTCGGCTCGACCCGCTGGGCGCCGTCGGCATACGTCGACGAGGCCGTTGTCTCGCTGCGCGGCCAGAGCGGTACGCTCGAACGAGTCCGGATACGTGCTCACGACGGAGCCGTTTCGCTGTGCGGCCAAGGCGGCCCGCTCGAACCAGTCCGGCGCCGTCGCCACCGAGCGGTCGTGGGCGTCGGCGAGGCGGTTCTGCCCGAAGGCTGCGGGAGCACCGACGGCGAGCGCGGTGACGGCGACTGCGACGACGAGTGAGATCTTGGCGGTCATCGTTCTTCCTCCTGTTCGTGCGATCGCTCTGTGCGGTCGCTGTGCGAGCAGGTTCGAAGACCGCGCCTAAGCCCGAGGGTGACGCGCGGTAAAGCGCCGGCAAAGGGCGATTTCGCGCTTGGAGGAGCCGGTGATAGCGTCGCGAGCCACGTGGAGTTCCGGATTCTCGGACCGCTCGAAGTCCTCGCTGACGGCCGGGTCCTGGACGTCGGCGCCGCCAAGCAGAGAGCCCTTCTCGCCACGCTTCTACTCAGTCCGAACCGTGTCGTCTCGAAGGATCAGCTGATGGAGGCGCTCTGGGGCGAGCGCGCCCCGGACACCGCCAACAAGGCGTTGCAGGTCTACGTCTCCCAGCTCCGCAAGACGATCGGCCGGGACCGCATCCTCACCCGGGCTCCCGGCTACGAGATCCGGGTCGAGCACGGCGAGCTCGACGTCGAGCGCTTCGAGAGCCTTGCCCAGGAGCGCCGGTTCGCCGAAGCCCTCGCCGAATGGGACGGGCAGCCTCTCGCGGACTTCGCTTACGAGCCCTTCGCACAGAGCGAGATCGCGCGGTTGTCGGAGCTCCGGGTGGCGTGTCTCGAAGAGCGAGTCCAAGCGGATCTCGACGACGGGCGGCATGCCGCCGTCGTCGGAGAGCTCGAGGGCCTCGTGCGTGCGCATCCCCTGCGCGAGCGTCTTCGCGGCCAGCTCATGCTGGCGCTCTATCGGTCGGGACGGCAAGCCGAGGCGCTGGACGTCTACCAGGCGGGTCGCACGGTTCTCTCCGACGAGCTCGGGCTCGAGCCCGGCGTGGAGCTGAAGGAGCTGCAGCGCGCGATCCTCGCGCACGATCCTGCGCTCATGCCGCCCGTGCAGCCAGACGCCGTCGCAGCGTCGAGCCGGCGCCGCCTGCTCCGCCGGCGGCGCCGTACGGAGCCCGGGAGGTGCGGAAGACCGTGAGCGTGCTCTCGTGCGACGTCGTTGCGACGGGGGCGCAGCTCGATCCGGAGTCGCTTCGACGGATGAGCGCCCGCGGATTCGACGAGGTCCTGCCGTCGCTCGAACGGCACGGCGCGACCGTCGAGCGCTCGCTGGCCGGGGCCGTGACCGCGATCTTCGGAATCCCTGCCGTCCACGAGGACGATGCGCTGCGCGCCGTCTCCGCCGCGGCCGAGATGCGGGACGGCCTGGCGGGCCTGCGAGGCGAGCTCGAAGGCGAGTGGGGTGCGTGGCTCGAGCTCCGCGTCGGCATCGGCACGGGAGAGGTCCTGGCCGGCCGCGACGGGGATCAGCACCAGCGCGACGGGCGCCCCGGTCGCCGAGGCGCTCCGCCTGCAGCAGCTCGCCGAGGCGGGTGCGGTACTGCTCGACGAGCGGACGCATCGGCTCGTCCAGCGACGCCGTCGAGGCAGAGGCGGACGGCGAGCTCGTTCGACTCGTGCGGTTGCGGGCGAGCCCTGCCGGCCGCGCGCGCCGCTTCGACTCGCCGATGGTCGGCCGCGAGCGCGAGCGGCGGCGCCTCGACGACGCGTTCGAGCAGGCGACCGGACGACCGCTCGTGCCAGCTGTTCACGATCCTCGGCGGTGCCGGGCGTCGGGAAGTCGCGTCTCGTGCAGGAGTTCGTCGCGGATCTGGGCGAGTCACGCACTCGTCGCCCGCGGGCGCTGCCTGCCGTACGGCGAAGGCATCACGTACTGGCCCGTGCTCGAGGCGGTCCGGGACGCCGCGGCGCTCGACGACGCGGCGTCGGACGCGGAGCAACCTCGCGCGGCTCGCTCGCCGTGCTCGAGGGTGATGGACGAGGCCGAGTCACTCGCTCGGCGCGCTCGGCGAGGTTGTCGGCCTCGTCGAGCAGACGAGCAGCGCGGAAGAGACGTTCCGGGCGATGCGCGCGTTCGTCGAGGCGCTCGCCCGGCGGCGACCGCTCGTGCTGGTCTTCGACGACATCCACTGGGGGGAGTCGACGTTCCTCGATCTCGTCGACCACATCGCGGACTGGACGCGCGACGCTCCGATCCTGCTCCTCTGCATGGCTCGACCGGAGCTGCACGAGGTTCGGCCGCAGTGGGGTGGCGGGAAGCTGAACGCCACCTCGGTGCAGCTCGAGCCGCTGTCCGAGAGCGAGAGCGCCGAGCTCGTCGACAACCTCGCGGGGGCCGGCGAGACCTCGACGACGCGGCGCGTCGACACGTCGTCGAGGCGGCGAGCGGAAATCCGCTCTTCGTCGAGGAAATGCTCGCGCTCGTGCTCGAGCAGGGCGGCGACGCCGCGCCGTTCGAGGTGCCGCCGACGATCCAGGCACTGCTCGCTGCTCGGCTCGACCGCTCTGCCCGACGACGAGCGGCACGCTCCTCGAGGCGGCTTCGGTCGAGGGGCAAGGTGTTCCACGAGGCGACCGCCGGCGAGCTCGCTTCGCTCGCACCCGACGACGTGCAGCCGGCACCTCGAGTCGCTCGTTCGCAAGGAGCTCGATCCGGCCGGACCGGCCGCTCTTCTCGGGCGAGCGCGCGTTCACGCTTCCGCCACCTCCTGATCCGGGACGCGGCGTACGAGGCGATGCCGAAGGAGGTTCGGGCCCGTCTGCACGAGCGCTACGCCGACTGGCTCGAGCGTCGGCGTCGGCGAGCGAACGCTCGAGTTCGACGAGATCATCGGCTACCACCTCGAGCAGGCATTCAGGTACCGCTCGGAGCTCGGGCCGATCGATGCCGCGGCTCGCGAAGCTCGGCCGCCGGGCGGCCGATCGGCTCGCGAGCGCGGGACGGCGTGCGTTCCTCCGAAGCGACGCGCCGGCCGGCGCGAATCTCATCTCGCGAGCGGTCGCGCTCCTCTCGCCGGACGACCCGCTGCGTGTCGAGCTGGTGCCGAACGTACGCGTCGTCCAGGGCCTGGCGGACCTCACCTGGGCCGAGCGCGTGCTCACGGAGGCGGTCGAAGCTGCCGCGACGACGGGCGATCGCGCGTCTCGCCGCCCACGCGCTCGTGCAGCGCGGGTTCCTCCGGCTCTTCACCGACGCGGAAGTCACGCCGCGCGAGCTCTTCGACGTCTCGGAGCGGGCGGTCGCAGTCTTCGAAAGCCTCGGCGACGAGCTCGGGCTGGCTCGCGCATGGCGACTCGCTTCGCAGGCCCACTACCTCGACGGACGGCCGGGCTCGATGCGCCGAGGCCTCAGAGCGCGCGCTCGTGCACGCCCGGCGGGCCGGCGATCGTTTCGAGGAGCGCGAGATCGTGGAGTGGTTCGTGATCGCGCTGCTGCTCGGGCCCGACGCCCGCAGCCGAGGCATGAGCCGCTGCGAGCGAGCTTCTCGACGAGGTCTCGGATAACCCCGAGCTCACGCGCAGATCCACGCGCGCTGCGCCGGCCTCCGCGGCAATGCAGGGGCGCGTCGCGAGGCGCGAGCACTCGCTGGAGCGAAGCAAGGAGGCTGATGGCCGAGCGCTCCGAGTGGATCTGGATCGTCGACGTCTCTGGTGGAGCTGCGTTCATCCTGTGGCACGGACGACCTCGACAGCGCGCCGAGGCCGAGCTTCGCCCTGCGTACGAGGCACTCAAGGCGATCGGGGAGAAGAGCCACTTCTCGTCGATCGCGCACTACGCTCTCGGTCGTCGCCTATGCGCAAGGGCAGCTCGACGAGGCCGAGCGGCTCACCGTCGAATGCGAGCATGCATGTCGCGCCAATGACGTCCACTCGCGGATCCTCTGGCGATCGATCCGCGCGAAGGTCCTCGCTCGAGCGGGCGGGTTCGACGAGGCGAAGTCGCCTCGCACGAGAGGCGCTCGCCCTCGCCGAGAGCGGGCGACTTCCTGATGGCCCACGCCGACGCGCTCATGGACTACGCCGAGGTGCTCGAGCTTGCCGGATCCGCCGACGAGGCCGTCCCGGTCCTCGAGGACGCGGTTGCTCGTTGCGAGCAGAAGGGAAACCTCGTCATGGCCGCGCGCGCTCGGGCCGAGCTCGAGCGCCTCACCCGCCTTGTGTGACGCGGCCGCCCTCGAGCGGCAGGCCGGCGGCTTGCCAGTCCTCCTTTCCGCCCGAGTAGTGGAGCACGTTGCGGTAGCCGAGCTCGACGAGGCGCGTCGCGACATCGACCGAGCTCTCGCAGCTCGGGTTCGCGCAGTAGACGACGACGAGCGTCTCGAGGCTCGGGATCCGCCTCTCGGCGAGTGCGTCAACACGCTCGGGCGGGATGTTGATCGCGCCGGGAAGGTGCGCCGCCGCGTACGAGATCGGCCCGAGGGCGTCGACGAGAACGAGCTCCGAGCCGTCCTCGAGCTTTCCGCGGAGTGTCTCCCGGTCGATCTCGGCGAGCGCGCTGCTCACGTGGACAGTGTGGCGAGCGCGCGGTAGGTCTCGCGCGCCGCGGCGACACCGAGCGGGAACGTCTCGAGCAGCATCCGCTCGTTCGGCGAGTGCGTGTGGCTGTCGGGGAGAGCGAGTCCCGCCATGACAGTGGGAATCCCACGCTCTGCGAGAGCGGCGACGACGGGGAGAGTGCCCCCGGCGCGGACGATCAACGGGCGACGTCCGAAGACCTGCTCGAACGCGTCTCGGGCGAGAGCGAGCGCCTCGGTGTCCCGAGGAAGTACCGCGGCGGGTGTCAGGTCGGCGCTCACGATCTCGAGCGAGGCTCCTTCGGGCAGGGAGTCGCGCAGCAGTTCCTCCGCGGCCGCCGCGAGCACGGCCGGATCCTGGCCCGGTGCGACGCGGATCGTGACCCCCGCCGACGCACGCGACACGAGGGTCGTGTTCCGGAGACCCGGCTTGCCGCCGAGGATCCCGGTGACGTCGAGCGACGGCTCGACGAAGGCGCGCTCGTAGAACTCGTCGGCTGCTCGCTCGTCGAGCGGTGCGGCGCCGACCCGCTCGAGCTCCTCCGAGCCCGGTGGCAGCTCCCGCCAGCCGTCGAGCTCGTCAGTCGGCCGGCGGCGAGACGCCGGCCCGCAACGGCTCGGGCAGCCGTCCGTCGCGCGAGTACAGCGCGCCGAGAGCCTGCGTGAGCGCGTGGATCGCGTTCAGCGCGGTGCCTCCGTAGTGGCCGGAGTGGAGATCGCGCTCGCCCGTGCGCACCTCGAGGTCGAGAGCGACCAGCCCGCGCGTGGCGACGACGAACTCGGGTGAGTTGCGGCGCTTCATCCACCCGTCGAAGACGACGCACGCGTCCGCCGGACCGTCGTCCGCTGCGAGGAAGCGGTTGATTGCGTCGCCGCCCGTCTCCTCCTCGCCGTCGCACACGATGCGGAAGGTCACCGGGAGCGCGCCGTCCGCTGCGAGCTCCTCGATCGCCTTCAGCTGCATCCAGAGCTGGCCCTTGTCGTCGGCCACTCCGCGGGCGTACAGCCACTCGCCGCGCGGATCGGCGACGAAGGGATCGCTCTCCCAGAGCTCGAGCGGATCCGGCGGCTGCACGTCGTAGTGGCCGTAGACGAGGACGGTCGGCGCGCCCGGTGGGCCCTCGATCTCGCCGACGACGAGCCTGCCGTCCTCGCGCACCTCGGCGCTGCCTCCGCAGCGCCGGACCTTCTCCGCGACCCACTCGGCCGCGTGTGTGACGTCTGCCGCCCGCGCCGGATCCGCGCTCACGCTCGGTATGGCGAGGAGCTCGCCGAGCTCGTCGAGCCAGCCGGGAGGAAGCGCGGCAGCCACCGCGCGCGATCGTACGCGCTGCTAGCTCTCGAGCCCGATCACGAACTCGCGCTCGCGGCCGCCCCAGGTCACGTCGAGCGTGCTCCCTATCCGCTTGAACAGGGCGACCACGCGCGGGTTGTCCCCGCACACGGTCGCGACGAGCTGCGTGATGCCGGCCGCGCGCGCGTCGGCCGCGAGCTCACTCGCGAGGATGGACCCCACGCCGTGGCTCTGGTGCGCGTCCGCGACCGCGAATGCGATCTCGGCCGATGCGCCGTCGCGCACGAGGCGTGCGATCCCGACAGGCTCGGAGTCCCCGTCCACGTAGCCGACGAGGACGTGGTGGTCGCGGTCGACGCGCGCGAGGTTCGAGAGCTCGACCTCCGACAACCGCGGCTTGCCGCCGCAGAAGCGTCGCTCGCGCGAGCGGTCGCCGAGGCGCTCGAAGAGGGCCGCGACGGTCTGCGTGTCCCCGTTTCGCAGCGCTCGGATGGTGAGCCCGTTGACGTAGCGCGACTGCATGTGACGAGCGTAAACGCGGCGCATGGCCCAAAACTTCCCCCCACCGGGCCATCTTCTTGACATGGCCCGATCGGGCCAGGACACTCACGGGTGATGGAGCAGGACATCCGTTTCTGCAAGTTGGACGGCCGCCGGATCGCGTACTCGTCGGTCGGCGAAGGGCCGTTGCTCCTGTTCAGCGCGCGGTGGGTCTCGCACCTCGAGGAGGAGTGGGAGGAGCCGCGCGCACGCGCGTTCTTCGAGGATCTCGCCCGCACGCATCGGGTCGTGCGCTACGACCGGATCGGCGCAGGGCTCTCCGATCGCGAGCTGACGACCCCGCCGACGATCGAGTCGGAGGCGCGGGCGCTGGCGAGCGTGTTCGAGGCCACCGGAGGAGAGCCCGGGATCGTGTTCTCGTGCTCGTGTGCGGGCCAGGCGACCGTGCGCTTCGCGAGCGTGGCTCCCGCCCTCGTCCGCAAGATCGTGTTCTTCGCGGGCTACGTCTCGAGGAAGGACGTCCCTGACGCGACGCGCGCCTCGCTCGTGGAGTTCACGCGCCTGAACTGGCGACTCGCCGCGCAGATGTTCTCCGGCCTCCTCGTCCCGCACGGAAGCGGCGAGGAGATCGACAGCGTCTCGCAACAGCTTCGACACTCCGCGGAGGCGAGCGCTGCGGCGGCGTTCCTCGAGCTCGAGCTGACGGCCGACGCGCGGTCGTTCCTCCCGAAGGTGACGATGCCGGCGCTCGTCGTGCATCGCCGTGGCGACCGCACTGTGCCGATCGGGCACGGCCGCGAGCTCGCCGCCTTGCTGCCGAACGCCCGCTTCGTCGCGCTGGGCGGCGACGCCCACTTACCCTGGATGGACGACCAGCGCGAGCTCCAACGGGCGCTCGCCGGTTTCCTCGACGACGCAGTGCCCGTCGATTCGAACGGTGCGTCGCCGCTCTCGCGCCGCGAGGCCGAGGTTCTCCGCCTTGTCGCCGCGGGGCTGTCGAACCGCGAGATCGCGTCTTCGCTGGTGCTGTCGGAGCACACCGTGCACCGGCACGTGGCGAACATCCTGCGGAAGCTGACGCAGTCCTCGCGTGCGGCCGCGGCGGCGCAGGCGACGCGAGCCGGCTACATCTAACCGAGCGCCGCGAAGAGGTCGACCGGGACGCCGTCGGGGTCGCGGAGCTGCGCGTAGCGCTGGCCCCAGAACGCGTCCCACGGCTCCTTCTCGGCCTGGAATCCCGCGTCCCGAACGCGCGCGAAGAGCTCGTCGACCTCGGCCGGGCTCGCGCACTCGAAGGCGAGCGCGAGCTGGTTCCCGATCTCGCGCGTCCAGTCGGGCCGGAAGCTCGTGACGACCTCCTCGGAGTCGAGCATGAAGCGGACGCCACTCGGCAGCGTGGCCTCGATGTGGCCTTCCTCGGAATCGGGGAAGTCGACGCCGAGCAGGCGGTAGAACGCGATCGACCTGGCCGTGTCGGACGCCACGATCCCGATTGCGTTCAGGTCGGGCATGTCCGAGAGCCTAGCCTCCTCGCCATACTCGAGGTACGATGACGGAGCTGCACGCTCTCCGACTGAATCCCATCGGAGTGGTCCGCTCGCCCCTGCGAGACCGGGCGGACGCACCGCGCCAGGGAGACGAGGGGGCGCCCGACGCATGGATCCTCCTGGAGCCGTCGGTCGCGGACGCGCTCCGGGGGATCGCGGTCGGCGATCGGCTCATCGTCGTCACGTGGCTGCACGAAGCCCGGCGAGACGTGCAGCAGGTGCACCCGCGCGACGACGAGACCCGTCCGCTCACCGGCGTCTTCGCGACCCGGTCCTCGGATCGCCCGAACCCACTCGGGCTGCACCCGGTGACCGTCCTCGGGCTCGACGGGCTCGAACTCGTGGTCGGGCCGCTCGAGGCGATCGACGGCACGCCCGTGGTCGACCTGAAGCCGATGCTGCGGACGGACAGCTCACTGCGCTGAACCAGGTGTGAACCTCACGAATGGGGGTAAGAGATGACGGTGAACCGGTTGGCCGAGATCCTCGAGGAGAAGGGCGGCGACGTGCTCGAGATCGATGCGGACGTGACGGTCCTCGAGGCCGTTCGGCTGATGGTCGACAGGAACGTGGGATCACTGCTCGTGACCGAGAGAGGTGAGGTCACCGGGATCGTCACCGAGCGCGACTACCTTCGTCGCGTGGCTCTCGAGGGGCGAACGGAGCAGGCGCCGGTCCGCGAGATCATGTCCTCGCCGCTGATCGTGGCCTCGTCGGAGAGCACGATCGACGAGTGCATGGCGCTGATGACGGACCAGCGAATCCGTCACGTTCCCGTGGTCGAGGAGGGCAAGGTCGTGGGACTCGTCTCGATCGGCGACCTCGTGAAGTTCAAGTCGAAGCTGCAGACGTTCGAGATCCAGTTCTTGAACGACTACATCACCGCCGGCTGAGCCCGTGCGGCGCGGCGGCGCCGGCCCTCTGCTCTCCGCTGCCTGGACAGAGGTTCGCCTACCTGCTATATAGCTATTTACCTATGACTCTAGGTAAAGGAGCCGCATGATCGAGTTCCGACTGAACGTGCGCTCCGGCGTCCCGACCTACCTGCAGCTGGTCCAGCAGGTGCGGCAGGCCATTCGGCTCGGCGTGCTGCAGCCGGGCGACCAGCTCCCGACCGTGAAGGACGTCGTCGGCTCGTTGGCGATCAACCCGAACACCGTCTTGAAGGCCTATCGGGAGCTCGATCGCGAAGGGCTCGTCCAAGCGCGGCGAGGTCAGGGAACCTTCGTGTCGCGCGTGCTGACGCCCGCCGTTCCGGCCGAGCATGCGGCGTTGCAGGCGGCGCTGCTGCGCTGGGTCAGGCGCGCGGAGGAGGCCGGGTTCGACGAGGAGGGCGTCGCTGCGCTGTTCGCGGCGGCCGTCCACACCGCCTTCGTCGAGGAGGCGGCGTGACGCCGATTCCCGCAGTTCAGACGCAGAACCTCGGGAAACGCTACGGGTCGCAGTGGGCGCTCCGCGAGTGCTCGTTGGCGGTTCCCGACCGGATCGGTGACCGCGCTCGTCGGGCCGAACGGCGCGGGCAAGACGACGCTTCTGCACCTCGTGGTCGGCCTCGCCGCGCCCACGGTCGGCGAAGTCCGCGTGCTCGGCTGGTCGGCGCGGGAGCAGCCGCACGTCGTTCTCCCGCGGATCGGGTTCGTGGCGCAAGAGCACCCTCTGTACCGGGGGTTCCGGCTCCGCGAGATCCTGACGTTCGGCGGCAAGCTGAACCCGCGCTGGGACGACGAGCTCGCCCGTCGCCGGCTCGAGCAGCTCGGCCTTCCACTCGAGCGGAAGATCGGCTCGCTCTCGGGCGGGCAGCAGGCGCAGGTCGCGCTGACGTTGGCGCTGGCAAAGCGCCCGGAGCTGCTCGTGCTCGACGAGCCGGTCGCCGCGCTCGACCCACTCGCCCGGCGCGAGTTCCTGCAGTCGCTCATGGAGGCCGTCGCCGACGGCGGGCTCACCGTGATCCTCTCGTCGCACATCGTCGCCGAGCTCGAGCGGGTGTGCGACCACCTCGTGATTCTCGCGACCGGCGGGGTACGCCTGGCCGGCTCGATCGAGCACGTCCTCGCATCGCATCGGCTGCTGACCGGTCCGAGACGAGACCCTGCCGCACTCGCGCGCGACCACGCGGTCATCCAGGAGAGCCATACGGAGCGTCAGACGACGATGCTCGTACGCCTGAACGGGCATCTCGCCGACGCCGGCTGGCGCGCCGACGAGGTCAGCCTCGAGGAGATCGTCCTCGCGTACCTCGGCCAGCGCTCGGCAATGTCGCCCGAGGCCGTACCGCGCGCCCAGGCGGTGGCATCGTGATCTGGCTGGCCTGGCGCCAGCAGCGCACCGAGTCGCTCGTCGCGGTGCTCCTGCTCGCGCTGGTCGTCGCGCTGCTCGTCCCGACCGGCCTGCACATGGCCTCCGTCTACGAGCAGGAGGGCGTCGCGGCCTGCCTGACCGATCCGTCCGCCGACTGCCGCGAGGCCGTCAGCCGTTTCGTCGACCGCCTGGACGCGTTCACGAGCTTCGGCGGCTGGCTGAACCTCGTACCCGGTCTGATCGGAATCCTGCTCGCCGCGCCGTTCGTGCTCGAATTCGAGCGCGGGACCTTCCGGCTGGCCTGGACGCAGAGCATCTCGCGCGACCGGTGGCTGGCGGTCAGGCTCACCTTCATCGTGGCGGCGACCCTCGCTGCGTCGGTGCTGCTCACACTGCTCATGACGTGGTGGCGCGCCCCGCTCGACGACGTGAACGGACGGTTCGCCGAAGCGTTCGATCTCGAAGGCGCTGCCCCGCCGGCCTATGCGCTGTTCGCGGCCGCGCTCGTGATCGCGTTCGGGGTCGTCATGCGCCGCGCGGCGGCGGCGATCGGCCTGGCCTTCGTCGTGTTCATCGCGTTCCGGATCGGGATCGCAAACTGGGCGCGCCCGAACTACCAGGCTCCGATCGAGAAGACCTGGGCAGGCGGCGCGGGCGGCCCCGAGCTGCGCGACGCGTGGGTCTTCAGACAGTCCACGGATCTCCGCGTCGCCGAGGGCCAGCAGCGGCCGGATCCCGCGATCGTGGACTCGTGTCTCTCGGCCGACGGGCTGAAGAGCCTCGACCCCGCCTGTCTGGCGCGGCACGACATCGGGCTCTACGCGTCCGCCTCGTACCACCCGGACAGCCGCTTCTGGCTCTTCCAGGGGATCGAAGCCGGCATCTTCGTCGCGCTGGCGCTCGGCTTGCTCGCCTTCTCCGTCTGGTGGATCCGCAAGCGGATCAGCTGATCCGCGGCGAGTCCGTCGAGTCAGCGGTCGGCGTGCAGCGAGTTGCCCTGCGCGCCGAGAACGAGGTCGCGCTCCGCGTCCGGCACGTGGTCGCGGAGGACGGGCGCGAGCGCCTCGACGAACGTCATCCCACCCTCGGAGTAGAGCTCGTGCTCGAGACCGGGATTCACGACGACGACGTCTCCCGCGCCGAGCTGACGCGACTCACCCTCGATCGTCATCGTCACGTCACCGTCCACGATCCACATCACCTGCTCGGCCGTCGGGTGCGAGTGCCGCGCCACGCGAGTCCCCGGCTCGTAGACGACGTGGCAGAGCATGACCTGCTCGCCGCCGATAGCGTGGATCGACACCCCCGGGAAGAGGGAGTGTCGATCGACGCCGTTCCACGTCCGAAACGGGGAGGTCAGGCTGGAACCTCGAACCGCATCGCGCCGGTGGACACCGAGTTCACGGAGAGCTCCTCGTCGAACACGACCACCTTGCCCTCGCGACGCGGCTCGGCCTTCGCCTCGAGCGCACGGAGCACCCGCTCGGGCGTGATCGGCAGCTCGGTGATCCAGACGCCGATCGCGTCGTGCACGGCGGCCGTGATCGCCGGCGGCTGCGGGTTGTTCGCCATCTCGCCGATCCCCTTCGCGCCGTACGGGCCGTCCGCAGAGGGGTTCTCGATGAGGATCGTGTCGATCTGGGGCATGTCCTCCATGCCCGGTGCGAGGTAGCTTCCGAACGAGCCGCCGCGGTTCTCGACGTCAGGGTAGTACGGGTAGCAGTTCTCGAGCACCGCGAGACCGAGGCCCATCATCGCGCCGCCTTCGATCTGTCCCTCGACCAGCGTCGGGTTCATCGCCCGGCCGACGTCGTAGCACTGCTGCAGCCGAAGGACCTTCACCTCGCCGGTCTCGTCGTCCACCTCGACCTCGGCCGAGCAGGCCGCGTACGAGATCGCCGAGTGGGGCGGGAGGTCGACCTCACCCGTCTCGGCGTCGACGATCGCGGCATACGGCTTGAGCTGCGCGCCCGTGCCCGTGATCAGCTCTCCGTGACCGAAGGTGGCCGCACCGGCGACGTCGGCGACGGACATCTTCGTCTGCGGCGCTCCCTTGGCGACCACCTCGCCGTCGACGATCTCGAGGTCGGACGGGTCGATCTCGAGCTCCTTGCCCGCGATCTCGAGCAGCTTCTGCTTCACCTGGAGCGCTGCCTTCTCCGCCGCTTTGCCGGCGACGAACGTCGCCCGCGACGCGAACGTGCCCGTGCACATCGGGGACGAGTCCGTGTTCGAGTTGTCGTACGTGATCCAGTCGTACGGGACGCCGATCGTCTCGGCGACGATCTGCGACTGGATCGTCTTCGACCCGTTGCCGATGTCGGCCGTGCCGGCGAAGACGTCGATGCGCCCGTCCGGCTTCACCTTTATCCAGCACTGCGACGGGTCGCCGTTCTGGTTCATCCCGGTCGGGTACTCGATCGCCGCGATCCCGCGGCCCTTGTGCTTCGCCATGGCTAGTGCTCCTCCGGGTTTCCGACCTGGGCGACGAGATGCTCGGGAAGCAACGCGTCGGCCCGGGGCTCGTTCGTCATCGTGCGGTAGTCGGCCGAGAGCTCGTGGCCGATTGCATCTGCGATCGCCTGGATAGTGGGGACGGTCGACGGGTCGGTGTAGACGATCCCGTTCGGTGAGGTGTCGCCGATCCTGTTCGCGTTCTTGAGTCGGATCTCGAACGGATCGAGGTCGAGCTCCTTCGCGATACGGCTGAGGTGCGTCTCGGTCGCGAACGAGACCGACGTGACCCCGAACCCGCGCATGGCGGTCGTCGGCACGCGGTTGGTGAAGACGACGTACCCGTCGAACTCGAGGTTCGGGATCGTGTACGCGCCCGTGTGATGGAAGCTGTGCTTCGTCAGGCCGTACGGCGAGAAGCGCGCGTATGCGCCCGAGTCGTGGAGCGTTAGCATCTTCTGTCCGAGGATCCACCCGTCCGACGTGACCGCCGTCGCGATCTCCATGTGCCACGGCGCGCGCGTGGACGAGCAGAGGAATTCCTCCTCGCGCGTCCAGCGCCACTTCACCGGCTTGCCCGACTTCATGGCGAGGAGCGCGCACATGGTCTCCGTCGCGGTGTCGACCTTGCCGCCGAAGCCGCCGCCGGTCGTGCCGCCGACGATCTTGATCCTGTTCATCGGCACCTGCAGGTGCGCCGAGACGACGCCGAGCGAGAAGTAGAGCGCCTGCGTGCAGGAGTAGATCGTCAAGCGCCCGTTCGGCTCGGGGACGACCTGGCACACCTGCGTCTCGATCGGGACGTGCTCGATCGCGGCGGGCCGGTAGACGCCTTGCACGACCACGTCCGCCTGCTCGAAGGCCCTGGCGATGTCGCCTCTGCGGATCTGCCGCCGGTCCATCTCGTTCTCGAAGTGGGGGTACCAGTTGCCCCACTGGTGGATCTTCGGCGCGTCCGAGTCGAAGGCGGCACGGACGTCGAGCAGCGCCGGGCGCTCTTCGAGCTCGAGCTCCATCGCATCGACTGCCGCGGCGGCGGTGTGCTCGTCCTCGGCTGCGACGAGCGCGATCGGCTGGCCCTTGTAGCGCACTTCGTCCTTCGCGAGCAGCGGCTCGTCCGCGGGAATGCCGAGCGCGGAGAGATGCCCGTACTCGAGGAGCGGCACGTCCTTCCAGGTGATGACGGCGTGCACACCCGACATCGCCTCGGCCTTGCTCGTGTCGAGCTTCTCGATCGCCGCCGAGTGAACCGGCGAGCGGAGCGCCTTGACCCACAGCGTTCCCGGCACGCGCACGTCGTCCACGTACTGCGTGCGTCCGGTCACGTGGGCGACGCCGTCGTAGCGGGGAATTCGAGCGCCGACGACCTTCATGCCGCACCTCCAGTTGTCATCCCCTGAGCCATCGTCGTGTACTCGCCGACCGCAGTGGTCGTGAGGTCGAACGAGTCGCCCCGCGCCGCGGCTCCGACCGCGGCGAGGATCTTCGCGTAGCCCGTGCAGCGGCAGACGTGCCCGCCGAGCGCCTCCTGGATCGCCTCGGCATCGTCCGTGCCGCCGCGGTCGATGTACGCCTGCCCGGCGATCATCATCCCGGACGTGCAGAAGCCGCACTGCGCGGCGTAGTGGTGGACGAACGCCTGCTGGATGGCCGAGAGGTTCTCCGGAGTGCCGAGCCCTTCCGCCGTGGTGATCTCGGCGCCGTCGGCATTGCCGATCGGGACGAGGCACGAGCGCCGAGGCTCGCCGTCGACGAGGACGGTGCAGGCGCCGCAGCCTCCCTGGTGGCAGCCCGCCTTCGCCCCCGTGATGCCGAGCTCCTCGCGCAGCACGTCGAGCAGCGGAGTCAGTGCGGCGCTCTCGATCTCGTGCGCGGTTCCGTTGACGGTGAGGTTCACGATGCCTCCTCGAGCTCGGAGAGGACTCGGCGAACGAGCGCGGGCAGCACCTTCGCGCGGTACCAGGCCGACGCGAGCGCGTCGTCGTGCGGCGTGACGTCGCTCAGTGCGGCGTCTGCGTCGCCTCCTTCGGCGGACGCGAGCCGCTGGCCGTGCGAGCCCGCCCCGGTGACACCGAGCCTGATCGTCCCGTCGGCGGCCTTCGTTCCCGAGACCGCGAGCGCCGTGTAGTCGTGAGTGTGCGGGCGGTCGAGCCCTGCGAAGGCACCGGCCGCGGGCTCGTCGAAGCTCACGTCGAGCAGCAGGCGCTCGCGGGCGTGGGGCAGGAAGTCCTCGATCGCCTCCTCGGTGATGCCTCCGTCCCCTGCGGATCGGACCGTTGCCCCCAGCGCGATGAACGCGCCCTGGAGGTCACCGCGCGGCGCCTCGGGCGAGTGACCGGCGCAGATGTTGCCGCCGACCGTTCCCTGCGAGCGGATCTCGAGGTCGGCGACGTTCGCCGCGCAGGGGCCGAGCGGCGCGGGCAGCTCGACGAGCTCCTGGACGGGCGTCGTCGCGCCGATGGTGACGCGCGACCCGTCGCGCGTGATGCCGGCGAGCCCGGCGTTGCCGACGAGAACAGCCTTCGTCGCGTGAATCCGGTGGTACGTGAGATCCGGGACGACGATCGTCCCGCCGCCGACGACGACGACGTCCGCGCCGTCCCCGAAGGCGGCGATCGCCTCCTCCTCGGACGCCGGGACGAGAACTTCGGTCGCGGAGTCCGACGCCACAGTCGCTAGTGCCATAGCCCACCCTTCTCGGTCGCGAGGTACGTGCGCCGAGTCTAATCCCGTCGCGGCTGGGCGTGGAAGGCACGTGTGTACGCTGCGACTGTGACCTTCCGCACGATCGACGAGCTCGACGCGGCCCTGCGCGAAGCCGACTATCTGCCCGATCGCGGGCTCGCGACAGCGCTCTTCCTGGGGCTCGCGCTCGAGAAGCCGGTGCTGCTCGAAGGCGAGGCAGGTGTGGGGAAGACCGAGGCGGCGAAGGCGCTCGCGACGGCGCTCGACGCGAGGCTGATCCGGCTCCAGTGCTACGAGGGGCTCGACGTCTCGCATGCCGTGTACGAGTGGAACTACCCGCGCCAGCTCCTGCACATCCGGGCTGCGCAGGAGGGCACCGTCTCCGAGCAGGAGCTGTTCGGCCCCGAGTTCCTCATCCGGCGGCCGCTCCTCGACGCCGTCGACTCCGACGAGGCCGTCGTGCTCCTCATCGACGAGATCGACCGCGCCGACGAGGAGTTCGAGGCCTTCTTGCTGGAAATCCTGTCGGATTTCCAGATCACCATTCCCGAGCTGGGGACGATCCGTGCGCGCCGCAAGCCGGCCGTCGTCCTGACCTCGAATCGGACACGTGAGCTGCACGATGCGCTCAAGCGCCGCGCGCTCTTCCACTGGATCGGGCACCCGTCGATCGAGCGGGAGGTGGAGATCGTCCTGCTCCGTGTTCCCGGGATCCCCGAGCGCCTGGCGAAGGAGGCGGCCGCGTTCGTACGCGGGCTCCGCGCGCTCGACCTCGCGAAGCCGCCCGGCGTGGCGGAGACGATCGACTGGGCGCAGGCGCTCGCCGCCCTCGGACGCGAGGAGATCGACGCAGAGGTCGTCGAGCAGACCCTCGGCTCGGTGCTGAAGTACCGCGAGGACATCGAGACCGTGCGCGACGAGACTCTCGTCGGCCTCATCGAAGAGGCGCGCGCGACCGCGAACCGATAGCCGATGCAAGGCGCGGCAATCGTCCGGCACGTCGTCACGTTCGGGCGCGTGCTGCGCGAGGTCGGCATCGAGGTGGGGCCGGGGCGCGTCGCGGACGCGGTCAGCGGGCTCGGCGCCGTCGACCTGACGAGGCAGGACGACGTCTACTTCACGCTTCGGCAGACGCTCGTCTCGCGCCACGACGAGCTCGAGCTCTTCGACCGCGCGTTCGTGGCGTGGTTCCTGCGCGGCCCGATCGCGCCGCTCGTCCGGCAGAAGCAGACGAGGCGTTTCGCCGAGCGCGTCGTCCGTGACACGCTCGAGTCGGCGGCCGACGGCGATGAGGCCGACGACTCCGGAACGCCGCACGAGCTGGGCGCGTCGGGGCACGAGCTCCTGCGCGAGAAGGACTTTGCGGAGATGACGCCCGAGGAGTTCGAGCGGGTTCGTCGCCTCATGGCCGCGATCGCACGCACCAGACCGCGTCAGAACGTCGCGACGGCGAGCACCCGATCCCCGCGGCGACCGGCTCGATCTTCGGCGTCTCTGCCGCTCGTCGCTGCGCACCGGCGGCGAGCCGATCGAGCAGGCCTGGAGGGCCCGCAAGATCGTCCCGCGGAAGCTCGTCGTGCTCTGCGACGTCTCCGGCTCGATGGATGCCTACGCGCGCGCGCTCCTCTTCTACCTGCACGCGATCGTCGGCACGGGTCACGGGGTCGAGGCATTCGCATTCGGGACGCGGCTCACGCGGCTGACGCCGGATCTCGCCACGCGCGACCCGGAGGCGGCGCTCGCGCGCGCGAATGCCGCGGCCGTGGACTGGGGGAGCGGCACGCGCATCGGCGCCTCGCTGGGGGAGTTCAACGCAACCTACGGGCGGCGCGCGCTCTCGCGCGGCGCAGTCGTCGTGATCGTCTCCGACGGCTGGGAGCGCGACGATCCCGACCTCGTCGCGCGCGAGATGGCGAAGCTCGCGCGCGCGGCGTACGCGGTCGTCTGGGTCAACCCGCTGAAGGGCAATCCCGAGTACCAGCCGCTCGCCGGCGGCATGCGCGCCGCGTTGCCCTTCGTCGACCGCTTCCTCCCTGGCCATAATCTCCGGAGTCTCGAAGAGCTCGGCGCGGTGCTGGCCGGCATCGAAAGGAGGCACGCGGCGTGAAAGAGATCCTGCCCGAGATCGACCGCTGGAAGGAGGACGGCGAGAAGGTCGTCGTCGCCACCGTCGTCGCCACGCGCCGCTCCGCGCCGCGACCGATCGGCGCCAGCCTCGCGATCTCCGAGTCGGGGAAGATGTGCGGCTCCGTCTCCGGCGGCTGCGTCGAGAGCGACGTCTTCGAGAGCGCGCAGGAGGTGCTCGAGTCCGGCGAGCCGAAGATGCTCACGTACGGCATCGACGACGACCTCGCCTGGAGCGTCGGGCTCCCGTGCGGCGGCGAGATCGACGTGTTCGTCGAGCGGGTCGAGTAGCACGTGAGCCTCATTCACCGGCTCGCGGAGCTGCGTGAGTCCGAGGAGCGCGGGATCCTCTTCACCGGCGTGGAGGGAAATGGCGTCGGCACGAAGGTGCTCGTGCTCGAGTCGGGCGAGGTGGTCGGCGAGGGGCTCGACGACGCGGTCTCGCAGTTCCACGAGCTCATCCGGCGCGGGCGAAACCGCCTCCTCGAGCTGGAGGACGGCTCGAAGGTCTTCGCCGAGTGGTACGGGCCGCCGCCGCGCCTGTTCGTCTACGGCGCCGTGGACACGGCCGAGGCGATGTGTCGCGGCGCGAAGCTTCTCGGCTGGCACGCGATCGTCGCCGACGCCCGAGCGAAGTTCGCGACCCCCGAGCGCATCCCGTCGGCCGATGAGCTGATCGTCGAGTGGCCGCAGGAGGCCATCGCGCAGGTGCAGCCGGACCACCAGACCGCGATCGTCGTCCTCACCCACGACGACAAGTTCGACGAGCCCGCGCTGATCGGTGCGCTCGAGACGGAGGCCTTCTACATCGGCGCGCTCGGCTCGCGGCGCAACCAGGAGCGCCGGCGCGAGCGGCTGCTCGAAGCAGGCGTCGACGAGTCGGTGCTCGAGCGGATCATGGGCCCGTGCGGCCTCGACATCGGGGCCGACACGCAGGAGGAGACCGCGCTCTCGATCCTCTCCGAGATCCTCGCCGTTCGCGGTGAGCGCGAGGGCGGCTTCCTGAAGAACGCGAAGAAGCGCATCCACGTGGAGGTCGAGTAGCCGTTCCGCAGGTCGCCTGGCTGTCGATCGCGCCCGTCAAGTCCATGCGCCTGGCCACGGTCGAGGCGATCGAGCTCGACACGACAGGTATCCGCGGGGACAGGCGGTTCTACGTCGTCGACGCCGACGATGAGCTCGTCAACGCCAAGCGTGCGCCGGTGCTCCTCACCGTACGACCAGCGGTCGAAGACGGGCGCCTGGTGTTTCGCTTTCCCGACGAGACGACGGTGGAGGGCGAGGTGCGCCTCGGAGACCACGTCGAGACGAGCTTCTACGGGCGTCCCGTGGTTGGCCGCATCGTCGAGGGACCGTTCAACGAAGCGCTTTCCGATCTCGTCGGAAAGCCCGTCCGCGTCGCGCGGACAGATCGGGAAGGCGACGGCGTCGACAGGGGGCGGATGGCGCCTGCGTCGCTCGTCTCCACCGCGTCCCTCGAGGCGCTACGAGCTGCGGCAGGAGTGAAGGAGCCCGTCGACGGGCGCCGCTTCCGCATGACGATCGGCGTCGACGGCGTCGAAGCCCACGCGGAGGACGGTTGGATCGGCGAGCACGTTCGACTCGGCGGCGCCGTCGTCCGAGTGCAGGAGAAGGTCGGGCGCTGCGCGGTCACGACGCGTGACCCGGATACCGGCATCCGCGACCTGGACACCCTGGGCGTCATCGCCGAGTACCGCGGCGACGTTCCGACCACGGAGCCGCTGCCGTTCGGCGTGTGGTGCGAGGTGGTCGAGCCCGGGCCCGTCGCGCTCGGGGACTCGATAGAGGTCGCGTAGTGCCGATCGCGATCGTCACGGGAGCCGCGCGCGGGATCGGCGAGGCAATCGCGCGGCGCCTCCGCGCGGACGGCTACGAGGTCGCACTGACGGACCTCGACGTCGCCGGCGCCGAGCGCGTCGCCGCCGAGATCGGAGCACGCGCGTTCGACCACGATGTCCGCGACCTCGCGTCGTGGGACGGACTGCTCGCGCAGCTCGACGACGTGGACGTGCTCGTCAACAACGCGGCGCGCACGGAGTTCCGCCCGTTCTTCGAGATCGACCTCGACGAGTGGGACGACGTGCTGGCGACGAACCTGCGCGGGACATATCTTGGGTGTCGGGTCGTCGGGGCTGCGATGCGCGACCGTGGTGCCGGCCGAATCGTGAACCTCGCGAGCGACGCGGCGTTCGCGGCAAGCGGCGCCTCCGGCGCGCACTACGCGGCGTCGAAGGCGGGTGTCGTCGCGGTCACCCGCCGCGCGGCGACGGAGCTCGCGCCGTACGGCGTGACGGTCAACGCGATCGCACCGGCCGCGATCGACGGGCCGCTCGCACAATCGGTCCTTCGAGACCGGCTCGAGGAAAAGGTGCGCGAGATTCCCGTCGGCCGTCTCGGCCGCCCGGACGAGGTCGCCGCGCTCGTCTCGTTCCTCGTCTCCGACGACGCGGGTTACATCACCGGCGCGACGCTGGACGTCAACGGCGGCGTCCTGATGCGCTGAGCAGTCGACCGACCTAAGATCTCTCGCGCTTTGCACGGCCTCATCTTCGCCTCGCTTCGCGACTACCTCGCGACCGAGCACGACGCGGCGATCGCGAACGAGGTGCTGGCCGGAGAGCCGCAGTACACGCTGAGCGAGGCGTACCCGGACGAGCAGTTTCTCGCTCTGCTCGAGCGCGCATGTGCGCGGACAGGGCTCTCTCACGAGGAGTTCCTGTTCGAGTTCGGCGTGTTCACGGCCGCCACGACCTTCGCGCGGCTGTACTCCGTGCTCTTCAGGTCCTCGCCGACGGCACGCGACTTCCTGCTGACGGTCGAGGACCCGATCCACGAGGTCGTTCGTGTCAGCATGCCGGAGGCGCGGCCGCCCGACTCGTCGTTACCGACCTCGGAGTGGACGGCCTCCAGATCGTCTACACGTCGCCCCGCAAGATCTGCGCGCTGCTTCGTGGCCTCGTCGAGGGCACCGCGCGCGTCTACGACGAGACGATCGATGTCGAGGAGGTGGAATGCATGCACCGCGGTGGCTCGGCGTGCCGGTTCGAGCTGCGGTTCCCGTGAGCCGGGATCTGCGATGGATGCCCGCGTACCACGGACGATCGTATTAGAGTCGCCCCGACATTCCGTCACGAAAGGGGGCACGGGTGACGAGCACGGAAACGGGCCTCGGCATCGAGGCGAAGTCGGACGCGATCTACGAGCTCGTCGAGCAGGGGTCTCAGGTCGAGCGGGTTGCCACCGGCTTCACGTTCACGGAGGGGCCGATCTGGCATCCGACCGAGCACTACCTGCTCTTCTCGGACATGCCGGGCGACGTCCGCCGCAAGTACACGCCGGACGGCACCGTCGTCGAGGTCAGGAACTTCTCGAACAAGTGCAACGGCATGACCTACGACGCCGACCTGAACCTGCTCGTCTGCGAGCACGTGACGAGCTCGCTGGTGAAGGAGAGCCCGGACGGCTCGCGCGAGACCATCGCGCACGAGTTCGAGGGCGACGAGCTGAACAGCCCGAACGACGTGTGTGTCCATTCGTCGGGCGCGATCTACTTCTCCGACCCCTGGTACGGGCGCATGCCCGGCTTCGGGCAGCCGCGCACGCGGAGGCTCGGGTTCCAGGGCGTGTACCGCATCGCACCGGGTGGAGGCGATCCGGAGCTGATCGTCGGACGCGACGAGTTCGAGATGCCGAACGGGATCTGCTTCAACCCGGACGAGACGCTCTTCTACATCAACGACACGCCGGGGGCGTACATCAAGGTCTACGACGCGGCGCCGGACGGCATCGATCTCGAACGGCCGCATGTTCTTCGAGGGCGTCGGCTCGGGCGTCATCGAGGAAGGCATCCCGGACGGGATGAAGTGCGACGAGCGCGGGAACATCTGGGTGACCGGCCCCGGTGGCATCTGGGTCATCTCGGGCGCCGGCGAGCACCTGGGGACGATCCTCGTGCCCGAGAACACTGGCAACCTCACGTGGGGCGGCGAGGACTGGCACACGCTCTACATCCCGAGCTCCACCTCGCTCTACTCCATCCGGACGACCGTGGGCCCGCGCCGCGAGCCCTACATGCGTTAGGAGGCGATACATGAACGACGAAGGCCTGACCCTGGATGCGAATCGCTGCGTGCTGATCATCCAGGACCTGCAGAACGACGTCATCATCGAAGGCGGTGCCTTCGCCGAGTCGGGCTCGCCCGAGCACGCGAAGGAGCAGAACGTCGTCGAGAACGTGAAGGCGCTCGCGGACGTGTGCCGCGCCAAGGACATCCCGGTGATCCACGTCCACTACATCGTCGAGCCGGGTGCTCCGGGTCTGAAGCTGAACGCGCCGCTGTTCGCCGGGGTCAAGGACACGGGCGCGCTCGTCCGCGACTCGTGGGGTGCCGCACCGGCCGAGGGGCTCGAGCCGCAGAACGGCGACTTCATCGTCCAGAAGATGCGTATGAGTGCGTGGCAGGGGACGCGGCTCGAGAACCTGCTGACGGGGTTCGGGCGCGACACGATCATCGTCACGGGCGCCTGGACGAACATGTCCATCGAGCACACGTCCCGGACCGGCGCGGACAAGGGCTACTTCATGGTCGTCCCCGAGGACGGGTGCTCGACGATGAACGCCGACTGGCACAACGCCTCGATCAACTTCGCGCTCCAGAACGTCTCGACCGTGACCACGTGCGAGAGGTCACGGAAGCGCTCGCCGGCGTTCCCGCCGGCGTGTAACGGCAGGGAGGGCGGCCGTGGTCTGCGGCCGACGGTCGCCCTCCGAGCCGTCGGCGCTTGTGCGGGTTCGGCTAGGTGCCTTCGAGCTCGCGCTCGAGGGAGGCGAACGTGCTCTTGAACGCGCGGTGGATCCCGCGCGAGAGCAGGGTGCGGTCGTAGAGGCCCGCGACTCCGCCTCGTGGCTCGTACTCGACCACGAGCCGGTACACGAATCCGCCGCCGTCGGGCTCGAAGTGACGCTCGTGTCGCGCGTCGGGCAGACCCGGCTGCCTGCTCGTGTAGGTCACGAGCCGATTCGGCTCGAACCCCGTGATCGTCATCTCGAGCTCCCGGTCGCGGCCGAGCAGCCGCGTCACGATGCGCGCCGTGTCGCCGACGGCGCCCCAGCTCGATCCCGGCTCGAGCCGGACGAAGCTCGGCCAGAAGGACGGCCAGTTCGCGGTGTTCGTGATGAAGCCGAACCCCTGCTCGACGGGCACCCCGTAGCGGTGGGTGTCCTCGACACGCACCATGGCTCGACTGTAGCCCACTGCCGAACGCGTCGCCGGTCCGCGCCGATCTCCGCTGATTGCCCTCGATTATCGTTCGCGCGGTGACCGCCGTCGAACCTCGCACTGCTCCAGCGGCAGGCCTACGTCGACGGAGCATGGGTCGACGCCGACTCGGGCGAGACCTTCCCGGTCGTCGATCCGGCGACGGGTGACGTCATCGCGGACGTGCCGCGCATGGGAGCCGCCGAGACTCGCCGCGCGCTCGTCGCGGGGGAGCGCGCCCTCCCGGAGTGGAAGGCGCGGACGGCGAAGGATCGCGCGCGCGTGCTGCGCCGGCTCGCGGATCTCATGGTCGACCACGAGGACGATCTCGCGCGGTTGATGGTGCTCGAGCAGGGCAAGCCGCTCGCCGAGGCGCGGGTCGAGGTCGCCTACGCGGCCTCGTTCTACGAGTGGTTCGGCGAGGAGGCGAAGCGGGTCTACGGGGACACGATCCCGTCGCCGTGGCCGGACAAGCGGATCCACGTGACCAAGGAAGCGGTCGGCGTGACGGCCGGGATCACTCCCTGGAACTTCCCGGCCGCGATGCCGACCCGGAAATCCGCTCCTGCGCTCGCTGCGGGCTGCACGATGGTGCTGAAGCCGGCGGAGCAGACGCCGCTTTCTGCGCTCGCGATCGCAGCGCTGGCGGAGGAGGCGGGCATCCCGGCCGGTGTCTTCTCGGTCGTCACCGGCGCAGCCGAGGACGCGCCTGCGATCGGCGGTGAGATGACGTCCAACCCGGCCGTGCGCAAGCTCGGCTTCACGGGCTCCACCGAGGTCGGAAAGCTGCTCATGGCGCAATGCGCGCCGGGGCTCAAGAAGGTCTCGCTCGAGCTCGGCGGGAACGCGCCGTTCATCGTGTTCGACGATGCCGACCTCGACGAGGCGGTCGCGGGCGCGATCACCTGCAAGTTCCGCAACTCCGGCCAGACCTGCATCTCCGCGAACCGGATGCTCGTGCAGGACGGGATCTACGACGACTTCGTCCCGAGGTTCACCGAGGCCGTGCGCGCGCTCAAGGTCGCCGACGGGTTCACGGAGGGAGTCAACGTCGGGCCGCTCATCGACGAGCCTGCGATCGAGAAGGTCGAGCGTCACGTCGCCGACGCGCTCGAGCGGGGCGCCGAGGTCGTGGTCGGTGGCGAGCGCATCGAGGGGCAGTTCTTCCAGCCTTCGGTTCTTCTCGGGCGTGACCGCCGAGGCCGCGATGAGCTGCGAGGAGACGTTCGGCCCGGTCGCCGGGATCGCGCGCTTCTCCACCGAGGAGGAGGCCGTCCGCATCGCCAACGACACGCCGTTCGGGCTGGCCGCGTACTTCTACTCGCAGGGCCTCGGGCGCGTCACAAGGGTCGCGGAGTCGCTCGAGTACGGGATCCTCGGCATCAACACCGGCCTCATCTCGACCGAGGTCGCACCCTTCGGCGGCGTCAAGGAGTCGGGGATCGGCCGCGAGGGCTCGTCGTACGGAATCGACGAGTGGCTCGAGCTGAAGTACTGGGCGATCGGCGGGATCGGGACAAGGACCCGTGATCGTCGAGCAGCGCGACTACCACGTCTACACCGGGAAGCTTCCCGAGCTCGTGCGCCTGTACCAGGACGAGGGGATTCCGCTGCAGAACGAGCTTCTCGGCGGGCTTGTCGGCGCGTTCACGACCGACATCGGCGCGCTCTCGACGTACACCACGCTCTGGCGCTACGACTCGTTCGCCGAGCGCGAGGAGAAGCGCGCTCGGATGCAGGCGGACGAGCGCTGGCAGGCGTTCCTCGCGAAGGTGCAGCCGCTCATGCACACGCAGCAGAACCGGATCCTCGTGCCGACCCCGTTCTCGCCGCTGCGCTAGTGGGCGCTCTCGACGGCAAGGTCGCGATCGTGACCGGCGGGGCGCAGGGGATCGGCGCCGCGATTGCATCCGGTCTGGAGGCCGCGGGGGCGGAGGTCGTCGTCGCCGACCTCGAGCCGCCCGAGGGCGGCATTCGCGCGGACGTCTCGTCCGAGGACGACGTGTCCCGGATGGTGGGTGAGGCTCTCGAGCGAAACGGTCGCATCGACATCCTCGTCAACAACGCGGGCCTGTACGCGTCGCTGGAGATGCGCGCCTTCACGGAGATCCCGCTCGACGAGTGGAACCGCGTGATGGAGGTGAACGTCGCCTCGATGTTCCTCACGTGCCGCGCGGTCGTCCCCGTCATGCGCGAGCAGGGCGGCGGCAAGATCGTGAACATCTCGTCGGGTACGCCCTTTCGCGGCGTCCCGTTCCTCCTCCACTACGTCACGAGCAAGGGTGCGATCGTGGCGCTCACGCGCGCGCTCGCGAAGGAGCTCGGAAAGGACTCGATCCACGTCAACTGCGTCGCGCCCGGCTTCACCATGTCGGAAGGGGTCATGTCGCACCCGGAGGTCGTCGAGAAGCTGCGGGACGTCTCCGTGGCGGCGCGCGACGATCCAGCGCGACCAGGTGCCCGAGGACGTCGTCGGCGCGGTCGTCTTCCTGTGCAGTCCGGCGGCCGACTTCGTCACGGGCCAGACGATGGTCATCGACGGCGGCCAGTACTTCCATTGAGGCTCTTCTCGAGCACCCTGACGGCCTCGAGATGGCGGAGGGGCAGCACGTGGTCTACGACGTCGACCGCGAACGTGGCCTTCCTCGGCCTCGCGGTGACGGTGAACACGTACGCGCTCCTCTGGGAGCTGACCGACGATCCGGGACCGGGGCGACGGATTCGTGCGTTGCGATCGCGTCGACTTCCCGCCGGGCGCTGTCGCGTACCGCGCACGTCCACCCGGGGCCTGGCATCAGGCGGATCCTCCACGGCGAGCTGACGATCGACCGCGGCGACGGCGAGCCGTCGACCTACGGCGCGGGCGAGTCGTGGCACGAAGGAGCCGACGATCCTGTGGTCGCGACTGCCTCGGCGAGCGAGGACACGGCGTTCGTCCGCGTGCTCCTCCTGCCAGCGGAGTGGTCGGGCAAGCGGACGATCCGCTACCTCGACGCGGCCGACGAGGACAAGCCGCGGCTGCAGCGGGCGACCGTCCTTCTCGAGGAGACTCTGAGCGCTTGAGAACGGGCGGGAAGATCCTCGTCGACCAGCTCGAGCTGAACGGCGTCGACCTTGCGTTCTGTCTCCCGGGCGAGAGCTACCTGCCCGTGCTCGACGCGCTCTACGACTCCCCGATCCGGCTCGTCACGTGCCGGCACGAGCAGGGCGCCGCCAACGCGGCCGAGGCGTACGGGAAGCTCACGGGCCGTCCCGGGATCTGCCTCGTCACGCGCGGGCCGGGTGCGACGCAGGCGGCGGTCGGGGTACACACAGCCAGACAGGATTCCTCGCCGATGCTGCTCCTTGTGGGCCAGGTGCCGCGCGCCTTTCGCGGACGGGAGGCGTGGCAGGAGCTCGACTACGCGCGAGGTCTTCGGGAGCATGGCGAAGGCCGCATGGGAGCTCGACAGTGCCGAGCGGATCCCCGAGCACATGGCGGAGGCGTTCTCGATCGCGGTGTCGGGGAGGCCCGGGCCGGTCGTGCTCGCGCTGCCGGAGGACGTGCTCGCCGAGGAGGCCGACGTGGCCGACGGTGCGCCGGTCGAGGTCGCCGCGAGTCGCGCCGCAGGCCGAGGAGCTCGACCGCCTGCGCGCGCTGCTCGCAGCCGCCGAGCGACCCGCTCGTCGTCGTGGGCGAGGGCGGCTGGACGGCGGAGACGAGCCGTGATGTACAGGCGTTCTGCGAGGGAAGCGCGCTCCCGGTTGCATGTGCTTTCCGCTGCCAGGACTTCGTCGACAACCGCTCGCCGAGCTACGTCGGCGTGCTCGGGGTCGCGATGGACGAGCGACTCGCCGCACGCCTCCACGGCGCCGACCTCGTGCTCGCGCTCGGCGGTCGGCTGGGCGAGGTCCCGACGCGGCGGTACACGCTGCTCGAGCCGCCTCGGCCGAGGCAGACGCTCGTCCACGTCCATCCCGATCCGGACGAGCTCGGACGGGTGTACGAGCCCGAGCTCGCGATCGCCGCGACGTTGCCCGAGCTGGCCGCGGCTCTCCGCGGACTCCAGCCCGCTGAACCGCCTTGGGCCGAGTGGACGCGGTCGGCTCGCGCAGAGTACGAGGACACGCTTCGCCACGAGCCGATGGAGGGAGACGTCGACCTCGGCGCGATTCAGGAGTTCCTCCGCGGACGGCTCCCCGGCGACGCTGCCCAGACGTGCGGTGCGGGGAACTTCACCGTCTGGGCGCATCGCTTCGCCCAGTTCACCCAGTTCGGCACGCAGGCGTGCCCGCGGAGCGGCTCGATGGGGTACGGCGTCGCAGCAGCCGTCGCGGCGAAGCTCATCCACCCGGACCGCATCGTCCTCTGCTTCACGGGCGACGGCGACTTCGTCATGAGCTCGCCGGAGTTCGCCACCGCGGTCCAGTACGGGCTCCCGATCATCGTGCTCCTCGTGAACAACGGCATGTACGCGACGATCCGCATGCACCAGGAGCGCCAGTTCCCGGGCCGCGTGATCGGCACCGGTCTCGAGAACCCGGACTTCGTCGCGCTCGCGCATGCCTACGGGGGGTTCGCCGAGCGTGTTGAGCGAACCGAGGACTTCGAAGCCGCGTTCGAGCGAGCGCTCGCCTCGGGCAAGCCCGCTTTGCTCGAGCTTCCCGTGGACCCGGAGCGCATCAGCCCGAGGGTGAAGCTGAGCGAGTTGCAGAAGGGAGCCGCATGAGCCGCGAGGAAATCCGCCTCGACGTCCTCGCCGAGCCGATCTCGCACTTCACCGACGCCGTTCGCGCGGGAAGCTTCCTCTATGTGTCCGGCATCGTCGCGGTCGACGGTGCGGGTGAGCTCGTCGGCGGCGACGACGTGGTCGCGCAGACGCGCCAGGTCTTCGAGACCATGCGTGTCGTGCTCGCAGCGGGCGGCTGCAGATTCGAGGACGTCGTGAAGGTCACCGTCTTCCTCACCGACATCGACGACCGGCCGCTGATCAACCCGGTGCGGCGGGAGGTGTTCGGCGCGACCCGGCCCGCGTCGACGCTCGTCGAGGTGCCGCGCCTCGCCGTCGAGGGCGCGAAGGTCGAGATCGAGTGCGTCGCCCTCGTCCCATGAGCGCGAACGCGTTCATTACGTATGTCGACCCCGTGCCTTCTCGTCCAGGCCCGCTCGAGGGCCGCACGCTAGCCGTCAAGGATCTCTTCGACACCGCCGGAGTGCGCACGACGTACGGTTCGGGGCTCTACGGCGATCACGTGCCCGCGAGGAACGCCGTCGCCGTGCAGCGGCTCCTCGACGCCGGCGCGGTCATGGTCGGCAAGACGCACACGCCGGAGTTCGCGTGGAGCGTGCTCGGGCAGAACGAGTGGTACGGCACGTGTGCAAACCCGCGGCATCCCGGGAAGACGACGGGCGGATCGTCGAGCGGTTCCGCGGCAGCGCTGGCTGCGAGTCTCTGCGAGCTCGCCCTCGGTTCGGACACGGGCTGCTCGAGTCCGGCTCCCGTCGGCCGCATGCGAGGTCGTCGGGCTCAAGTCCCAGTGGGGGCTGATCTCGACGGAGGGCGTGTTCCCGCTCGTGCCGATGCTCGACACGGTCGGGCCGATGGCGACGAGCGTCGAGGACGTCGCGCTCATGTGGTCCGTGCTCACGGATCGCCCGATCCCAGAACCGCGGCTCGCCGGGCTCACCGTCGGCCTCCTTCGCCAGCCGCCCGGGATCGGAGACGGCCGCGAGACGGAGACGAGCGATGCCGCCGAGACCTGGGTCGCGGACCTCGAGCGCCTCGGCGCGCGTGTCGTCGAAGCGCGCGTCCCCGACCCGAGTGCGAACACCTGGCCCCAGTTCCAGCACGAAGCGCTGCAGTCCCACGCGGCGACGTTCCCGAGCCGTGCCGACGAGTACGGCGTGGCGATGCGCAAGAAGCTCACGGCTGCCCAGCGTGCCACGCCCGAGCAGATCGCCGACGCGTATCGCGCGATCGAGGAGTGGCGGCGCTACGAGCCCGAGGTCGACCTCTACGTGAGCCCGTGCTACGCCGTCGAGCTTCCCGCCGAGGACGCGGACGAGCTCGAGGTCCGGCTTCCGCTTACTTCGTTCCTGCGGTGGGTGAATCTCACCGGCTGGGCAGGCCTCGCGATCGGGAACATGCAGCTCGTCGCGCCCACGGACGAGGTCGTTCTCGGGGCCGGTCTCGCCTGGGACCGCGGCTGACCTACTGCGGGCAATCCGTTCCGCATTGAAAGGTTCACGTGCCGTTGGTAGCGTCGCGGAGCCGGTGGCCGAGCGAATCCGCGCCTGGGGAGTCGTTGGAACCGTGCCGCGCGCCGCCGCGGCCGCGCTCGTCGCGTTCGCGATCCTCTACGTGCTCGTCATCGCAGATCCGCCAGACGAGTTCGGCGCGGGCAACTGGCGCACGACGAACACCGGCTCGGCCTTCGACGATCCGAGCTCGTTCCTGACGACGGTGCTCGACGGGATCACGTTCGCCGGCCTGCTGTTCATCGTCGCTAGCGGGTTCTCGCTCATCTTCGGGCTCATGCGCGTCGTGAACATGGCCCATGGGGCCTTCTATCTCCTCGGTGGGTACGTCGCATATGAGATCCAGCAGCGGATGACGGGGTCCGGGTTCGGCCTGAACCCGAACGAGGTGAGCACCTGGGAGTGGGTCGTCCCCTGGCTCGTCGCGATGGCCTGTATCGGCGTCTTCGGGCTCGCGGTGCAGCAGTTGCTCCTCCGCTGGAACCAGGGGCAGGACCTGCGACAGGCACTGATCACGATCGCCGTGTCCGTGATCGTCGCCGATCAGGTCATCGCGCACTTCCCGCGGACGGTTCCGGCAGGCACGCAGCAGTTCGGCGGCAACGCGGTGAGCATCACCTGGCCGGGCTGGACGAACCGACTGGTCGACCTGCACGTCGGTGGCATCAGCTACTCGCTCTCGCGGATCGTCATGCTCGCGCTCGGGATCCTGGTCGGTGTGGTGCTGTGGCTGTGGCTGCACCAGACGAAGACCGGGATGGTCATTCGCGCAGGCGTCGACGATCGACAGATGACCTCGGCGCTCGGCATCAACATCCAGAAGACGTTCGCGATCGCGTTCCTCGTCGGGTCGGCCCTCGCCGCCTTCGGCGCCGTCGTCGGCGGCTCGCAGGCGTCGATCGCGCAGGGACGCGACGGCGAGTGGCTCCTGTTCTCGCTCGTCGTCGTGATCATCGGCGGAATGGGCTCGCTCGCCGGCGCCGCGGTGGGCTCGGTCCTCTACGGGCTCGTCTTCGCGTTCGCCGTCTCGTACCTTCCGGTCACCGGAAACGAGTGCTGCACGCAGTACTCGGTCGTTCTCACCTTCGTCCTCATGGCCCTCGTGCTGGCGTTCCGGCCGCAGGGTCTGTTCGGGAGAGCAGCGTGACCTTCGACCGCACGAAAGCGTTCACCGAGCGCGCGATCGGTGTCGGCGCACTCGTCCTCGCGGTGCTCGCGCCGCTCCTCGTGAGCGACTTCTGGCTGAACTCGATCCTCACGCAGGCGCTGATCCTGGGCATCGGGGCCGCCAGCCTCATCTTCCTGTCCGCGTACGGCGGGATGATCTCGCTCGCGCAGACGGGCCTCATGGGGATCGCGGGCTACGCCCTCGCGAACATGGTCACGCAGCGCGTTCCCGGCGGCGAGACCAAGGGGCTCCTGCTCGGCTGGGACCCGACGCTGGCGCTGATAGCCGCGGTTCTGCTGACGGTCGCGATCGGTCTCGTGTTCGGTGCCGTGGCATCGCGCAGCTTCGGGATCTACTTCTTGATGCTGACGCTCACGTACACCGTGATCGCGTTCCTCTTCGTCGGCTCGGTGACGCTCATCGGCGGCTTCTCGCCCGTCGCCGGCGTGGACCAGTACACGCCCGGCTTCATCGGCGACATCGCCTCCGACCGCACGCGCCTCTACTTCATCTCGCTGATCGTCACGGTGCTCGTGTACCTCCTCATTCGCTACCTGATCCGCACGCCGTTCGGCATCTCGCTGCAAGGCATTCGAGACGAGCCCGTGCGCATGGCGTCGCTCGGCTACAACGTCGCGCTGCACCGCACGCTCGCGTTCGGCATCGGCGCCCTCATCGCGGCGCTCGGCGGCGTCCTCTACGCGTGGTGGTTCGGGCAGCTCTCACCGACGACGATGGGGCTCGACGCGACCATCCAGCTGCTCGTGATCGCGGTCATCGGCGGGCTGCGAAGGATCGAAGGCGCGTGGCTCGGGGCTATCGCCTTCCTCGTCATCAACAACGAGATCACGAATCGCATCCCTTCGTCCGGCCTGCCGGTCATCGGCGGCACGTTCAACACCGTGATCGGCTTCATCTTCCTCGCGATCGTCATCGTGTCGCCCGACGGCCTGATGGGTCTCTGGGATCGGATCTGGGAGTACGCGCGCCGCCGAGGGGGGCCACCGGTCGCGGCGCCGGAGCAACCGCAGGCGGCGGCGGGCGCGAGCGCACCGTAGGAGGGAGTGGAACCCACACACGACTTGGCGTAGGCTCACGCACTGAAGTTCGAGGCAGAACCGTTGAAGGTGCAGGCACGAGAGGAGGACACATGAAGGTACGTGGGTGGAAGCTGCTGCTTCCCCTTGCGCTGCTCGTCGCAGGCGGTCTCATCGCGACCTCGGGCGCTCTCGCCACACCGGCGCAGGCCAACGAGGTGAGGGTTGCGATCATGACCGACTGCAAGGGCGCGTTTGCGTTCGGGTACGAGGTGGACACCGCAGGCACGATCGCGGCGTTCTCGCAGTACGCGGGCGCGAAGCCGAAGAACAGGAAGAAGCCATCGGCCGGGATGACGGGTGGCACGGCCGGAGGCAAGAACCTCCGCATCGTCGGCATCGGCTGCGGCGACGAGACCCCGGCGCTCGCGCTCAAGGAGACGCGTCGACTGATGGTTCAGCTCCGCGGTGACGTCATGATCGGCCCGCTGTCCGGGGACGAGGCCGTGGCAATCGCGAACTGGGCGAAGGCCAATCCGACGAAGACCGTGATCATCGGCACCGCCGGGTCGCAGGATCCGACGATGCAGATCGCACCGAAGAACCTCTTCCGCTACCACGGAGACGGCGCACAGTGGAACGCAGGCCTCGGCGAGATCGTCTACAAGAGGCTCGGCTGGCGCACGGCCGCGGTCATCGGTGACGACTACAGCTTCCCGTGGACGTCTGCGGCGGGCATCATCGCCGACTTCTGCGGGATCGGCGGCAGGATCACGAAGCGCGTGTGGACACCGCCGGCTGGCGGCGACTACGCACCGTTCATCCGCCAGTTGCCACGTCCGGACGCCGTGGACGGCTACTTCTGGCTGGTCGGAGGAGCGAACACGAGTGCCGCGCTCACCGCATTCGAGCAGACATACGGCCCGCTCAATGCGAGGCAGCACTCGGGCAACCTGTTCCTCTACTTCCTGGGTGCCAACACCACCGTCGCGCCGCGCCTCGTCGGGGCGTACTTCGGTGGCTTCGGCACGTTCCAGACAGGAGGGTTGAAGACCCCCCAGGCCCGGACCTACGTGAGGAACGCGAGCAAGTGGTTCGGAGCTGCGTTCAACGTGAACGACGGGTTCTTCTACAACTACTGGAACGCAGCCTGGGCGCTCGTCCAGGGACTCGACAGGTCGAACGGCCAGCTCGGCGCAGCGCTCCACCGGGCGTTGCCGAGAACGTTGAAGCCTGGATTCCAGGTCGCGAACAACGGCACGCTGAGGCTCGACAGCCGCCGTCAGGCGGTCCAGGATCAGTACCCGCTCCAGATCTCGAAGGCGGCTGGTGAGGGGACGGTCACGGCCACGATCGCGGGCTACGTCCCGAACGTCGACCAGACCTTCGGCGGCTACTTCGGGCCGAGCAAGGCCGCACCTGGTCGCAACTTCCCGGCCTGTGTGAAGCGCAAGCTTCCGTGGCAGGGCAAGATCAAGGTCGTCAGGAACGGCGTCATCACGAACCAGGTCATCAAGTAGGTCGGTGACCGAAGCAGCACCGTCCGCCGAACACGCCGAGTCGACCCTCCGCCTGCGGGGGGTCGGCCGGCGTTTCGGGGGACTGCTTGCGGTGAGCGACGTCGATCTCGACGTCGCTCACGGCGAGCGGAGGGCGATTCTCGGGCCGAACGGCGCCGGGAAGACGACGCTCTTCAACGTCATCTGCGGCGATCTGGAGGCGTCGGCCGGAAGCGTCGAGCTCTTCGGCGAGGACGTGACCAGGCGCCCCGCCCGGTACCGCGCGAAGCTCGGGCTGGCCCGCACGTATCAGCAGTCGCGGCTCTTCGACGGGCTCACCGTCGAGGACTCGATCTACCTGTCGATCGTCGGCGTCGAGGGGGGCCGACTGCGTCCGGTGCTGCTCCCTGGCCGTGACCGCAAGGCGCGTGAGCGTGCACGCGAGGCTGCCGGGAGGGTCGCGATCTCCAACAAGCTCGGCGAGGTCGTGGGGTCGCTCTCGCACGGCGAGCACCGGCAGGTCGCGCTCGCCATGGCGCTCGCGGCCGAGCCGAGGGCGCTCATGCTCGACGAGCCCGCGTCGGGCCTCTCGCGCGGCGAGCGCCAGCTCCTCACCGAGCTTCTGCTCGCGCTCGACAGGGACATCACGCTCATCCTCATCGAGCACGACATGGACATCGCGCTCAACGTCGCCGAGCAGGTGACGATGATGCACGACGGACGGGTGATCGTGGAGGGCACGCCTGCGGAGATCCGCGCGAACGAGACCGTGCACGATCTCTACCTCGGCCGCGGGTACGGAAGTGAGTGAAGCGCCCGTGTCCGTGCCGGATGGGGTCGAGCCGCTGCTCGAGCTGACCGATCTGCACGCCTACTACGGGAGCGCGCAGGCGCTGGAGGGCGTCAGCTTCTCGATGACGAAGGATCCCGTCGCGATCGTCGGGCGAAACGGCATGGGCAAGACGACACTGTGCAACGCGATCATGGGCATCTCGCCTCCGCGGGCGAGCGGCTCCATCAAGTTCGGCGGGGACGAGCTCGTCGGCGTTCCGCCGCACAAGATCGCGCGGCGAGGGCTCGGGTACGTCCCGCAGGGGCGCCGGCTCTTCCCGTCGCTGACCGTCGACCAGCACCTGCGCATCGCTGCCCGTGGCAGCTCGGCGAACGGCGGTGGAGAGTGGACCCGCGAGCGCGTGTACGAGCTGTTCCCGCGCCTGGCGCAGCGCAAGCGAAACGGCGGCGCGCAACTCTCGGGAGGCGAGCAGCAGATGCTCGCCATCGGCCGCGCGCTCATGACGAACCCGAGGATGCTCGTCATGGACGAGCCGTCCGAGGGTCTTGCTCCTGCCGTGATCGAGAGCCTCATCGAGGCCTTCAAGCTCCTCGAGGAGCAAGGGCTCGCCATCCTGCTCATCGAGCAGAACCTCGGCATGGCCACGGCGCTCGCGGAGCGGCAGCTGATCATGATCGGCGGGCGGATCGCCGCCGAGACGACCGCCGCGCAGCTCTCCAGCGACCCTGATCTCCAACGCCGGTACCTCGGCGTCGAGCCGCTCTCTCACTAGTCTTTCCGGCCGTGTCTCGAGCGCTCGCACTCCTTTCGATCGTCGCTGCTGTCGTCGCGGCGTTGGCCGCCGGGTGCGGCGGCGACGAAGAGGCGCGACCCGATCTCGCCTTCGTGAGCTCGCGGGACGGTGACTACGCCCTGTTCGAGATGAATGCCGACGGTGAGGGACAGAGCCGATTGACGGAGTCGGACTCCGACCCGTCGGATCCGGCCGGGCTCTTCTTCCAGGTGGAGCCCTCGTGGTCGCCCGACGGGTCGCGGATCGCATTCGCAAGCCAGCGCAGTGGCAACTTCGACATCTATGTGATGAATGCCGACGGCACCGAGACGCAAAAGGTCACGTCCACGAAGCAGAACGACTCCCATCCGACGTGGTCGTCGTCGGGTCAGACCCTCGCGTTCGCGCGGGACGGCGATGTGTACACCATGAGCGAGGACGGGTCCCGCGTGACGCGCATCTCGGATCCTCTCGTGGAGGAGTCCGATCCGGCCTGGTCCCCCGACGGCACGTGGATCGCCTATGTCCGCCGGACTCCCGGTACGCCCGTCCGCGAGATCTGGCTCATGCGCCCGAACGGCTCCCAGCGGCACGCCGTCACGTCGCAGGGCGCCCGCGCCTTCACGCCGGCATGGTCGCCGGACAGCTCCCGGATCGTCTTTTCGAGCAATGCCGACAGCGACGTGTACGCACTCTTCGCGGTCGGAGCCGACGGGAAGGGGCTGCGGAGCGTTGCTCCGACGGTCGGAGACAACTTCGAGCCGTCGTGGTCTCCCGACGGGTCCAGGATCGCATACCAGGAAGACGGCGCGATCTTCACCGTCGAACTGGGCGGCGGCGAGGTCGAAAAGCTGACCGACAGCGCGAACAACGACTCGAGTCCCGTCTGGAACCCGCAGCCACCTCCGGCGAATTGACTCTTTCCTTACGTTCGAGCGTCTGGCACCGGAACGTCACAAGCCGGCGGCGCCGAGGGAATCCACAGCCGCTCTAGGCACCGGCGGAGCGGATCAGAAGGTGCCGAAGCGCTCGTACGCCTCGAGCGGAGACATACCCTCGCGCACGGCAGCGCGGATCTCGCTCTCCGTTGCCGCCTTCGCCTCCGCCTCGGCAAGCACGTCCTCCGCGATCGCCTGCGGGACGACGACCACGCCGTCGTCGTCGCCGACGATCCAATCGCCCGGATCGACTCGTACGCGCCCGATCGTGACGGGAACCTGAGTCGCCTCGAGCTGCCAGCGCCAGGTCGAGTCCTCGGGCGTCACGAACCGGGAGAAGACGGGGAAGCCCTCGTCGACGATGAAGCGCACGTCGCGGCAGCCTCCGTCGAGCACGCAGCCCGCGACGCCGCGTGCCTTCAACGACGTGACCGAGAGCTCTCCGAGGTGGGCGGCGCTCTCCTGGTTGCACGAGTAGACGGCGATCGCTCCTGCAGGCACTTCGCCGAGCATCCCGAGAACCTTGCGGATCGCGGTGTCGTGACTCTCGGTCGCAGCCGGCCGACCGAGCACGGTGAACGCCTCGCCCGCGAGCCGCATCCCCGGCGCGAGCGGGCGGATCGACGGAGGTAGCGTCTGCTCGCGGTGCCCGCGATCGTCGAGGATGTCGGCGAGCGCGGCCGTGTAGATCGCTGCGAAGCGCTCCCTCACGTTGGCAGCTCCGGGATCCCGAGATCGGCGGGGCGATCCTCGCCGCGGCCTTCGACGAGCTCGGGTGCGCGCTCCTCGAGCAGCCGAAGGACGAGTTCAGCGCGCCGCACGCGCTCGCGTCCGAGCTTGATCGCGAGGTCTTCGAGGTGCAGCCCGGAGGGGTAGATGTTCGGCGCGTTGCGAAGGCCGAGCTTCACGTACACGGGCGCCGCAAGCCGCACGATCTCCGGCACCTCGTAGAAGCGCACGAATCCGCCCTGGTCATCCGGCGCCTCGACGTAGACGTCGAGCGGTGCGGAGCACGCCGCGCGGAGCTCGCCGAGCTCGGCGGGAGAGAGATCCGTCGCGACGTTGATGGTCGTCGCGCCGAGGTCCTCGAGGACGCGTGCGCTCTCCGGGTTCGCGCACGGGAGGAGAACCGAGGTCTTGAGCACCAGCGAGGCCGGGAGCTCGCCCGCGCGCCGCAGGTCGCCGAGCGCCTTCAGGATCCCGAGGTCGGCCACGAGGAAGGAGCGGAGTCCGAGCGCGACACCCCGGCGGACCTCCGCCACGCAGTCCTCGATCCCGACCGTCCCGCGCGCGACGCCTCCCGCGGCGGCGGTCACGATGGACTGGCCACCAGTGTCCCAGGCACCCCGTGGACCGAGGAAGAGCGAGACCTCGACTCCGGCATCGGCGCCCAGCCTCGCGAGCTCGCGGATCTCGTCGTCCGTCAGCATCATCACGCCGCTTCCCTGGGAGATCCGCCGCACCGGCACGGAGCGTCGCTCCGCCTCGTCGAGCACGGCCTCGAGCACGCGCGGGCCCTCCACGGAGGGGATCTCGATGCGGTAGCGCAGGCCGTCGGCGAATCGGAGCTCGGACACGAGTCGAGACCCTAAGCCCAGAAGGCTTCGAACGCGTCGGGATCGCTCGGGAGCGCGAGCACCTCCTGCACGTGGCCGTTCGCGAAGCGAAACAGGAGCAGCTGCTCGAGCTCGAGGCTGCGGCCGTGGCGGGTTCCGCGCGCGGTGTACAGCGCTGCCGCACGATCGTCGCTCGCGAGGACGTCGATCAGCTGCGAGCCGTAGGTCCCGTCCGTCTCCCTGGGCAGCCGGGCGAGGAACCGGAAGATCGCCTCGCGCCCCTCGTAGGTGCCGGCCATGATGCCGCTGCCGGGCACCCTCCAGCACGCGTCCTCGGCGAACAGCCCACGCAGCGCCAGGCCCTCCTTGCGCGCGAAGGCGTCGAAGATCCTGCGGACGACGGCCGCGTTCTCAGCTGCCTTCACGGCCGTCCTCCCAGCGTGCGACGAGCCCTTCGACGTGGCGCCTTTGGGCATCCGTGAACGGGATCACGGTGAGCAGGCGGCGAACCTCGGCCGGGTCGTCGTTCGCGACGGCTGCCTCCAGGTGCTCGCGCTGCGGTGTCGGCTGCCGGAGTTGCCGGCGGAGCCAGCGCAACAGGCTCACCGCTGCCTGATCGGCCATGCGAGCAGGCTAGACGGTCGAGTCGGGAAGTTCGACGCTACGCGGATTCGTCGGCCGTGTCCGGCTCGACGGCGGGCTCGTCCTCGGCGATCGCATCTTCCTCGGACAGGCTGTACGCGCTCAGACGATTCGAGAGTCCCGCCATCCAGCCGACCTCCTGGCCTTCGTCGCCCGGCTCTGCGGGAGCGCTCGTCTCGCTCGACGAGGGAAGCTCGGCGGCAGGCCGACGACGACGTGGCTTGCGACTCTCTCGTGGCTTCTCGTCGTCGCTCGGATCGTCGCGGGGGGCCGGGAAGCTCGCCATCGACGGGAAGTTGAGCCCGACTGCAGCGGCGGGCGACGTCTCCGACTCGGGCGTGCGCGCCGCACCGGCTGTAGATGTCGGCACTGCCTCGGCCGCCTGCTGGCGCTCCGGCGTCGCCCGGCCAGGCTCGCGCGGCGGCTGGCTCGGGTCGATGACGTACTCGGGGAGCGGGCCGAGATCCTCTTCCTCCTCGGGCTCGAGCGCGCTCGGGGCGGGGGGCGGCGGTGGAGCCGAGTCGGCAGAGTCCTCGATGACGAAGTCGGGAAGTGGCGTCGGCTCGGGCTCGGGCTCCGGCTCCGGTAGGACGACGGGTGCAGGCTCGGCGGACGACTCGACGACGTAGTCGGGAAGCGGCTCGGGCTCCGAGACCACCGTGAACTCGGGAACGTGCTCGGGCTCGCGCGTAGGCTCGGCCTCGGCGACCGGCTCGGCGACGGGTGCGGTTTCGACCTCCCTTTCCGGCTCGGGCTCGGAGGTCGGCTCCGGGTCGGGCTCGACGACGGGCTCCGGCTCGGCGGCGGGGGCGGGTGGGACGACGACGAGGGCGGCCGGTGCCTCGGGCTCGGCCGCGGCGACTTGCTCCGGCTCCGGCTCGACGGCATCGACGTGCTCGACCACGGGCTCGGCTGCGGCGAGGGACATGGGCTCGGGCTCCGGCTCCGGCTCCGGCTCGGGAGCCGGCGCGGGCTCGGCGTCGATGACCGGGAAGACATGGACGACCTCGAGCTCGGGGTCGACGACGGTCTCGGGCGCGTCGAGGACGACGATCTCGGGCTCCTCATGGACGACTGGCTCCGGCACGACAGTGGCCTCGACCTCGACAGTGGCCTCGACCTCGACGACGGGCTCGACAACGGGCTCCGGGGCCGGAGCTGCGGCAGGAGCCGGCTCCACCATCGGAGCCGCGACTGGCTCGGGATCCGGAGCAACCGTCGCGGCCTCGAGACGAACGTCGATCGGCTCCGGCTCCCACAACGGGCGACCGACGACCGGTCGCTCGCGGAGCTCGTGCCGGCTCAGCTTGCCCTGGACGGTCGGCAGCGCGTCCACGAACAGGATCTCGCGAGGAACCTGCTGATCCGGGAGCGCCTCGGCAGCGTACTGGCGGATCTCGGCTTCGAGCTGCTGCGATCCCTTCGCTCTCGGGTCGAGCACGACGAATGCGCGCACGAACTGGCCGCCGCGCTGCAGGTCGCGCATACCGACGACACCGCTGGCCGCGATGGCCGGGTGGCCGCCGAGCACCTGCTCGACCTCGTGCGGGCCGAAGGTGCGGCCGCTCGACGTGATCACATCCTCGGCGCGCCCGACGAAGGTGACGAGCCCCTCCTCGTCCACCATCGCCACGTCGCCGGTGATGTACCAGTCGCCGCGGAACGCGTTCTTCGTCTCCTCGGGCGACTCCCAGTAGCCGGCGAACAGCGTCGGGGGACGTCCGCGCACGGCCAGGTCGCCCTCGATGCCGGCCGGAAGCTCGTTGCCCTGGTCGTCGACGATCCCGACGTGGTGGCCGGGCAGGGCGCGCCCCATCGAGCCGGGCTTCGAGGCACCGTCGGCCGCATCCGCGACGACGAGGTTCGTCTCCGCCTGTCCGTAGCCGGTGTGAATCGTCATGCCCCAGCGCTCCTCGAACGCCTCGATCGTGTCCGAGTCGAGGTGCTCGCCGGTCGACACGAGCCGCCGCAGTCGCGGCGACCGGAAGCGCTCGAGCTTGGGATGTCGTGCGAGCGCGCGATACTCGGCGGGAGACTGGCTGAGGATGCTGGGGCCGAGCCTGAAGAGCAGGTCGAGTCGCTCGTCGGGGTCGAACTCGCTGCCCTGGTGGAGAACGACCTCCGCCCCTCGCGACCAGGGCCCGACGAGGGCGTCCCAGACGGCGAGCGGTGAGTCGGAGGGCGCGACGCACCAGACCGCGTCGCCGCGTCCGACGTCGAGCCAATGCTCCGCCTGGACGCGCGTCGCGAAGACGGATCCGTGCGTATGAGCGACTCCTCTCCGCCGGCCTCCGGTGCCCGCGGACGAGGCGATGAAGGCGATGTCGCGCGACGAGGTCGCATGGGTCGCAGAGTTGCCCGGAACGTCGGAGCTCCGCCTGCGAACTCCCTCTTCGAAGTAGTGGACCTCGGGGGTGAATCCCATCTGCGAGACGAGCTGCTCCGCCGACTGCTCGGCGATGACGAGCGCGGACTCGGACGTCGAGACGAGCACCTCGAGCGCCGAAGGCGACACCGACGGCGAGCAGGGGGCAGCGACGCAGCCGGCCTTCCAGACGCCGAGCATCGCCTCGAGCCAGTCCACGGTGCTCCCGGCGAGAACGACGACACGATCCCCGGGCTCGACCCCGTGCTCTCGAATCGCCTCCGCCCAGACCGCGGCTCCCTCTGCGATCTCGTGGAACGTGCGCGGCTCGATGACCCCGTCCCTGCCGAGGCAGGTGAGCGCGCGTCGCTTCGGATCGCGCGCGAGCGCCTCGACGACGTCGCCCGTGAAGTTGAAGCGGTCCGGGATCTGCCAGCGTCCCTCGACCAGCGCAGGGCGCAGGGCGAGCTCGAGCGGGGAGAGCTGAGGCTCCGAATGCGAGCGACGACGGCGAAGACCTTTCACGGCACGTCCATTATCGACCCGAACCGCCCTAATGCTGAGCGCGGATCTTCCCTCGGACAGTTTCGGCTACGCAAGACCCATCTCGACGGCAAAGGGTACGTCCGCGGGAAGACCTTCCCCGAGTCGAAACCCGCCTGCTTCCTCGAGCGCGGCGATCCGGGCACGCATCGGCGGATGCGTGTTGAACCAGCTCGTGAACTCGATCACTCCGGTGCGGAGCGAGTCGACCCGCTCGGTCGGGCTCTCGACCCACAGATGGGCGGTCGACGAGTTCGAATAGCGCACCGTGGTGGGGTCGAGCTCGAGCCGGCGGAGCGCGAGCGCCATCGCCTCCGGATCGCTGAGGATCTCCGCGGCTCCGGCGTCCGCGAGGAACTCACGACGTCGCGAGAGGCTCATCCGCAGGAGCAGGGCCGCGTACGGAGCGAGGATCAACCCCACGAGTGCCAGGATCGCGACCAGCCCACCTGCCTTGCGGTTGCGGCCGCCGTACGCGATCGAGCGAAAGCCGATGTCGCCGACGAGCGCGATGACGCCGACGAACACGGTCGCCATGGTCATCAGGTACGTGTCGCGGTTCCGGATGTGCGAGACCTCGTGCGCGAGGACGGCTTCGAGCTCGCGCTTGGGCATCGTCCGCAGGAGGCCGGTCGTCACCCCCACGTAGCTCGTCTTCGGACGTAGCCCTGCCGCGAACGCGTTCGGCGCCACGTCGTCGACGACGCGCACCTCCGGCGTCACCGGAAGCCCGGCACCGATCGACACGTTCTCGACGAGACGGCGAAGCGGCCGGAGCTCGTCCTCGGCCAGCGGTTGCGCCTGCGTGATGCGCGAGACCATGCTCCGCGAGGTGACGAGCCCGAACACGCCGTAGACGCCGGCGGCGGCGAGCGCCACGATCGCGAGCGAGGCGTCGAGCGCGAGCCCGATCAGCCCGCCGATGACCAGCAGCAGCAGGACGAAACCGAGGACGACGATCGTGCTGCGGAGGCGATTCGCGCGGATCTGCTGCTGCAGCGTCACGTGGCTTGGGAGAACGAGACCTGCGGTGCCGAGGTGTCGCCCTCGGCGGAGAAGAACTCCTTCGCCCGGAATCCGAGCGGTCCCGCGATGACGAGCCACGGGATGCTCTGCACCGCGGTGTTGTAGTGCATGACGGTCGAGTTGTAGTAGCGCCGCGCCGCGCTGATCTTGTCCTCGGTGTCCGTGAGGTCGTCCTGCAGGCGCAGGAAGTTCTCCGACGCCTTCAGGTCCGGGTAGGCCTCGGCGACGGCGAACAGCCGGCCGAGTGCGACGCTCAGCATGTCGTTCGCCTCGCCGGCGGCCTCGGGGCCGCGCGCCTGCTGGAGGGCCGCTCGTGCGCGCGTGACCTCCTCGAAGACGCCACGCTCGTGGGCTGCATAACCACGCACCGTCTCGACGAGATTGGGGATCAGATCGGCGCGGCGCTCGAGCTGCACGTCGATGTTCGCCCAGCCCGTGTCGGCCTCGTTGCGCAGGCGTACGAGCCGGTTGTAGCCGAACGCCGCGACGGCGAGCAGCAGGACGACGATGCCGAAGAGGATCCAGAGCCAGAGCATCGCCGGCGAGTCTATGGGGCGAGTGCGCGCGCCAACGCTCGTGCGCCGCCCGTCAGCACGGGCTCGCCGTGCGAGACGAGGATCCGCTCGACCGGGAGCTCGAGCAGGGGCCGGAGTGACGCCGCTAGGTCGTCGTGCGTCTTCGCTGCGGGCAGCCACGACGCGGGGCACATGTCGACGCCGCCGGCGTCGTCGCCCACGAGGACGTCACCCGGCACGAGCGTCGCGTGCTTCGGGATCCAGTACACGACCTCCGCCGCGCGCGCCGTGCGGTACCCGACGAGACCACCCGGCAGTGGGTCGCCCGGCGTGAAGGGGTCCGTCACCTCGCCCACACGACGCGCGATCGCAGCACGGCCGCTCTTCGGGCCCCACACGCGCGCCCCGTACCGCTCGACGAGGGCCGCCGCGCTCCGGCCGTGCCAGAACACCGTGATGAGGACGTGCACCTCGCGCCCGGAAACCTCGCCGTCGAGTTGGTCGAGGAAACGCGCCGAGTCCTCGGGCGGCACGAGCGGGTCGACGAGGACGACGCCGTCCTCCGTCTCGTGATAGACGCAGCCCACGTCTTGCGCCCATTCCTCGTGGTGGCCCGTCCAGCGCCAGAGCCCCGGAGCGACCTCGAGCACGTCCATGTTCCGACTGTAGACAGAACCGTCCCCGCTGCGTTTGCGTAGCTACGTTGCAGACCAAAGGAGGACCGGGATGAGAGCAGCACGCATCGCCGCGGTCGGGCTCGCCGTCGTGGCACTCGCCGCTTCCGGCTGTGGTGGAGACGACGAGGACAGCGTCGCGGCCGACACGACAACCGAGACGACCGCGACGACCTCGGGCGACCCGAGCGCGCTCGCCGGCAACGTCGGGCCGGGCTTCGACATCAGCCTGACCGATTCGGCCGGCACCGACGTCATGGAACTCTCGGCCGGGAGCTACACGATCGAGGTGAACGACCAGTCGGGCATCCACAACTTCCACCTCACCGGGCCGGGGGTCGAGGAGTCGACCGACGTCTCCGGCGAGGGCACGTCGACGTTCCAGGTCGCCCTCGAGGCAGGGACCTACACGTTCGTCTGCGACCCCCACGCCGGCCAGATGACCGGCAGCTTCGAGGTCACGGGCTAGCGGCCTAGGGCGCGACCGACACTCCCGTCTCGCTAGAGCGGAACAGAGCCTCGATCGCGCGCGCCTGGCCCAGAGCGTCGTCGCGCCCCAGCAGAAGAGTGGCGTCTCCGGCGATCGCGTCGGCGAGGTTCTCGAGCTCGAGGCGGTACGAGTCCACGAAGTCGAGCTCGATGCGCTCGACGCCGTCGTCGCGACGCAGCTCGATCACCGGCTCCTGGCAGTGCCACGGGTCGTCGAGGAACAGCGACCCTTCGGTGCCGATCGCCTCGAGCTCGTCGCGCTCGGGAAGGCTCGTTCCGCAGTCGAACAGCGCGAGCACGTCTCCGGGGAACCGCAGCGCACCGGTGAAGACCCAGTCCGTGCCGGTCGGGCCGATGGACGCGTTGCCGAACACGGTCTCCGGCTCGCCCGCGAGGAGTCGCGATCCGCTGACGCAGTAGCACCCGACGTCCATCAGGCTCCCGCCCTCGACATCGGTGCGAAGCCGGATGTTGTCCGCGTCGTAGAGCGAGTAGCTGAACGCGGAGCGGATGACGCGAAGGTCCCCGATCGCGCCCTCGCGCACGAGCTCGGCGACCCGCTTCGTCTGCGGGTTGTGCCGGTACATGAAGGCCTCGGTCAGGAGTCGGCCGGCGCGATCGGCAGCGTCGAAGGCGGCCTCGACGTCCTCGGGGCGCTTGCTGAACGGCTTCTCGCAGATCACGTGCTTGCCGGCCTCGAGCGCGCGGATCGACCACTCGCGGTGCATCGTGTTGGGCAGAGAGATGTAGACCGCGTCGACGTCCGGGTCCTCGAGCAGCGCCTCGTAGGACCCGTAGGCGCGCCCGATGTCCCACTCTTTCGCGTACCGCTCGGCGCGCTCTTGCTCGCGGCTCGCCACGGCAACGAGATCGACCTTCTCCGAGGCTTGGGCGCCGGGGATGACCTTCCGGTTGATGTCGGCGGTCGAGACGATGCCGAGCCGCATGGGAGCTCCTATCCCCATGACGCCTCCGTCATCGGCCGCAGAGCGGTCTCGAGGAGGCGGTGGCCGCGCGGTCGTGTGAGGCAGAAGAGGATCACCTCGGCCACGTCGTCGCCCGACATCATTCCGGGTAGCACGTCTGGCGTGCGTCCATACCCGTCGGCGAGCGCGAAGTCCGTCGCGACACCTCCCGGACAGACGTTCGTGCAGCGGATGCCGTGCTCGCGCAGCTCGTGGTCGAGCGCGCGTGTGAGGCCGACCTGCCCGAACTTCGAGGCGCAGTAGACGGCCTCGCCGGGCAGCCCTCGGCGCCCCGCCTCCGAGGCGACCGTGACGATGTCGCCGCCTCCGCTCTCGATCAGATGCGGGATCGAGGCGCGCAACGCGTAGATCGTGCCCTTGAGATTGACGTCGATCATCTCCTCGAGGTGCTCGACCGGGGTGTCCACGAGCGTGTGGTACGAGCCCACGCCGGCGTTCGCGATGCAGATGTCGAGCCGGCCGAAGCGCTCCACGGTCTGCGCGACGGACTCCTCGACCTCCGCGAGGCTGCGGACGTCGCATGCGAGCCCCAGCGCGTTCGGAAGGCCGAGATCGTCACCTCTCCGCGAAGCCAGCCCGAGACTGACTCCTGCTTCCGAGAGTGCTCTCGCGGTTGCGGCACCTATGCCGCGGCTGGCGCCGGTGACGAATGCGACCTTGCCGGTCAGCTCGTTCATGCTTCCTCCACTCCTCGGACGGCGGGGTACAGAGCGCGGAAGCGAGCGTATCCCTCCTCGTAGACCTCCGCCCAGCGAGGGTTCGGCTCGACCGTGTTCTGGATGCGGACGCATGCCGAGACCGCCTCGCGTGCGTCCGCGAACGTTCCGTCGGCGACGCCGGCAAGGAGCGCGGCGCCGTACGCCGACCCCTCCAGGACAGCCGGGCGCTCGAGCGGCAGGCCGAGCACGGAGGCGACGATCTCCAGCCACAGGCCGCTGCGCGCTCCCCCGCCGGAGACCCGGCCGCGGTCGGGACGGACGCCGAGCCCGCGCAGGAGCTCGAGCGAGTCCCGCAGTCCGAAGGCCACGCCCTCGAGGACCGCTCGCACGAGTGCGCCGCGATCGTGTCGGAGCGAGAGGCCGACGAACGCCGCGCGCGCGTTCGGGTCCGCGTGTGGGGTCCGTTCGCCCTGGAGGTACGGAAGGAAGACGAGCCCCTCCGCGCCCGGCTCCCATGCTCCGGCTTCGGCGGTCAGCTCGGCGAACGCGACTCCCGGCGCGAGCGCGTCACGGAACCACTGCAGCGAGCCGGCGGCGTTCAGCATCACTCCCATCGCCTCCCAGATCCCCGGAGCCGCATGGCAGAAGGCATGGAGCCGGGCCTCCGGATCGTGCGCGTACTCGGGGAGTGCGGCGAGCACGACGCCCGACGTGCCGAGCACGACCGAGACCGCTCCCGGCTCGATGACGCCGAGGCCGAGGGCCGCAGCCTGCTGGTCGCCGGCGCCCGCGATCTCGGTCGACTCGCTGACGGGTGGCAGCCACGCGCCCGGGATGTCGAGGGCCGCCAGCACCTCGTCGGACCAGCGTCGGTTGGCCACGTCGAAGAGCAAAGTCCCCGAGGCGTCCGCGGCATCGATCGCCCACTCGCCCGTGAGCCGAAGCCGGACGTAGTCCTTCGGGAGCACGATTCGCCGGATGCGGGCGTAGACGTCCGGCTCGTGGCGGCGCAGCCACAGGAGCTTGGGTGCGGTGAAGCCGGGCAGGGCGCGGTTTCCCGTCAGCGCGACGAGGCGCTCGAAGCCGACCCGCTCCTCGATCTCGACGCATTCGGCCATGGTGCGCTGGTCGTTCCAGAGGATGGCGGGCCGGAGGACGCGTCCCTCGTCGTCGAGGCAGACCAGCCCGTGCATCTGACCCGACAGGCCGATCCGGGACGGCTCGAGCCCCAGCCGCGCGAGAGCGACCTCGCTCGCTCGCCACCAGTCCTCGGGGTCCTGCTCCGACCAACCGGGCCGCGGGGTGGCGAGCTCGTAGCCCTCTTCCGCCGAGTCGATCACCTCGCCGTCGGGCGTGATGGCGATCGCCTTCACGCCGGTCGTGCCGACGTCGAGCCCGACGAGGGCCGTCATCGGCCGGTGTCAGGCCCCGCGAACGCGAGGCGCAGCCGCGCGTTCACTCTCCGCCGAGGGCCTGGTACACGAGCTCGTAGGCGCGCACCGCGTCCTTCTGCATCTGCGCGTCCCGCAGCTCCGCGTCGTCGATCTTCGCAGCCACGGAGTCGATGAACCGCCACTGGAGCACGCTGCGCCGCACCGCCGCGATCGCGTCCTCCGTGTACGGGTAGAGGTCGAAGCCCGAGGCGCTCGCCGTTCTCGCCGTAGCCCGCCCGCCGCAGCTCGACGGCGAGCTCGAGCGTCTCCATGAACGCCGTCGCGCCCACCATGTTGTCGTCGTCGAACGTGCCCCAGCCCGAGTTCGCGTGCTGGTGGCCGAGCAGGCCCTCTGCGGCCAGCATCGCCGCGTACTCGGCGAGGTTCTCGCCGTTCATGATCAGGTGCTGCCAGTCCATGTTGACCTTGACGTTGTCGATGCCCTGCGCGCGCAGCTTGTGGATCACGTGCAGCGTCATCCCGACGTTGCGCATGAGGATCTTCATCGCCGGCTCGGAGTTCTTGTGCTCGAGGAAGAGGGAGACGCCGTGGTCGCGGCAGCGCTCCGCGGCCTGCCCGATCCCGTCCACGAGCCACGCCCAGGACTCGGCGTACGGCGTCTGGAACGGATAGTTGTAGCCCTCGATCCCGGGCCAGATGATGAAGTGCGCGCCGAGCTCTCCGGCGAAGTCGACGGCGTCGAGCGTCCGCTTCACCGCTTCCGATCTCGTCGCCGGGTCGGGCGACACGAGGCCGCCCTTGCCGAACCTCGGGTCGAGGTGCAGGCCCGTGGCGATGCAGTAGATCTCGTGGCCTTCCAGCGCCTCGCGGACGGCGTCGAGGTTCTGCGCGTCGAGCTCCTGCGGGTAGTGGAACTCGTAGCCGTCGATCAGGCCCTCGAGACCCGCAACCGCACGCCGCACCCGGTCCGCGGTCGACTCGCCCGCCCACTGCGGCTGATAGCCGCCCGGCACGAAGCGCGTGGCCATCGTGCCGAGGGCCCAGATCCCGAGCGAGGTCTTCATGCCGGGCCTAGTATCACGCGCGAATCCGGGAGACGAGTCGTGAAGGAGGTTCGGTGAGCAACGAGCGACGCGAGATCGGCGTGGGAATGCTCGGCTACGCGTTCATGGGCAAGGCCCACGCGAACGCGTTCCGAAAGATCGCGTACATGACCTGGCCGCCGCCGCTCGAGCCGAAGCTCGTGTCGATCGCCGGCAGGAACGAGGAGGCCGTGTCCGAGGCCGCGAGGCGCTACGGCTTCGAGGGCTGGACGACGACGTGGGAGGAGATCGTGGCCGACCCGCGCGTGCAGCTCTTCGACAACCTCGGACCGAACTCGCTCCACGCGGAGCCCACGATCGCCGCCGCCGAGGCGGGGAAGCACGTGGTCTGCGAGAAGCCGCTCGGCCGCGACGCGGACGAGAGCTACGAGATCTGGCGCCGCGTCGCCGCGACCGGCGTCAAGCACCTGTGCGCGTTCAACTACCGCTTCGTCCCGGCCGTTCGGCTCGCACGGGAGCTGATCGACGCCGGCGACCTCGGCGAGATCCGCCACTTCCGCGGGCGCTACCTCCAGGACTGGGGCGATACCGACGCCGAGGTCTGGCGCTTCGACCGCGCCGAGGCGGGCTCGGGCGCGCTCGGCGATCTCGCAGCTCACGTCGTCGACCTCGCCCGCTACCTCGTCGGCGAGATCGACGAGGTCGGAGGCTTCCTGAGCACGTTCATCGAGGGGCGCGAGGTCGACGACGCAGTCGAGGCCACGGTCCGATTCGCGAACGGCGCCGTCGGCACGCTCGAGGCGACGCGTCTGGCGCTCGGACGGCGCAATGCCTTCCAGTGGGAGATCAACGGGACGAAGGGCTCGCTCGCCTTCGACATGGAGCGCCTGAACGAGCTCCAGGTCTTCCGGGCGGACGGCGAGCGCGCGCGAGGCTTCAAGACCGTGCTCGTGTCCGAGGCCGACCACCCGTTCTGGGAGCACTGGTGGCCGCCGGGGCACATCGTGGGCTGGGGCGACACGTTCGTCCACGAGCTCCACCACGTCCTCGCTGCGATCGCCGGAGACCTGGAAGTCGCCCCGCACGGCGCGACGTTCGAGGACGGCTACCGCGCGGCCGAGGTGTGCGACGCGATCGTCCGCTCGAGCGAGAGCGGCCGCCGCGAGACGCTCGATTACCGGACGCTCGCGTAGCCGGCGGTTTGAGGCGAGCGCCGTTCCGTAATAGAGTCCACGCGCAGGCATTAACAAGCAAGGAGGGTGGAAGTGAAGTCAAGTCTCAGGAGGTCCTCGGCGCTCCTCGTCGGAGTAGCCGCGGCCGCCGTCCTCGTCGCCGTCGTCGCGAGTGGTGCGACCGCGCGTACGGCTCAGACGGGTTCGGTGTGCGTCCTCTTGCCGGACACGAAGTCCTCGGTCCGGTGGGAGCAGTTCGACAGGCCGGCGTTCGTCAACGCCTTCAAGAAGGCAGGCGTGCCCGCAACGGTCGTGAACGCGCTCAACGACCCGCAGAAGCAGGTCTCGCAGGCCGAGCAGTGCATCTCGAGCGGTTCCAAGGTCGGCATCATCACGTCGCTCGACACCGGCACCTCGATCGCCATCCAGAAGTTGTTCACGGCGGCGGGTGGCAAGACGATCGACTACGACCGCCTGGTCGTCGGCGGTACCAGCTCCGTCTACGTGACGTTCGACGGAAACCTGGTGGGGCGCCAGCAGGCGCTGGGCGTCATCGCGGGGATGAAGGCGAAGGGCACGTACAACAGGAGAGGCGTTCTTGCCCAGCTCTGGGGAGGCCCGACCGACGCGAACGCGTTCTGGTTCAAGAGCGGCAACGACGACATCCTGAGGCCGGTCTTCAAGTCCAGGAAGGTCACGAGAGGCCCCGCGAAGTTCGTTCCCGAGTGGGACTCGAAGAACGCCCAGACGATCTTCGAGCAGATGCTCGTCCAGACGAACAACAACATCCAGGGCGTCATCGGTGCGAACGACAACATCGCCGGCGCCGTGGTCGCAACACTGAAGGCGAAGGGCCTCAGGCCCATCGCGCTCTCGGGTCAGGACGCGACGGTGCAGGGTGTCCAGAACATCATCTCGGGCTGGCAAACGAACACCGTCTACAAGTACGTGCCCGCCGAGGCGAACGCTGCCGCTGCTGCTGCGATCGCCCTGTACAAGGGCACGAGGCCGAAGACGAACACGACGCGGCCGAACGGCAACAAGAAGATGCCGACGTTCGTCATCCCGGTGGTTTCGATCACCAAGGCGAACTACACCCGGCTCTTCACGGACAAGTTCCTCAAGCGGAGTGAGGTCTGCTCCGGGGAGTACAGGCAGTTCTGCAGGTAGTCGGATAAGCACGCGATGGAGGCGCGCGTCGCGCGCCTCCATCACTTCTCTTGTAGGACCCGTCACTCGTGAGCGACACACCACTCCTCGAGATCCGCGACCTCTCGAAGACGTTCGGCTCGGTGCAGGCTCTGACTGACGTCGATTTCGAGGTGCGCACGGGTGAGGTCATGGCGCTCGTCGGGGACAACGGCGCGGGCAAGTCGACGCTCATCAAGTGCGTCGCCGGGATCCACGGCTACGACTCGGGCGAGATCCTCTTCGAAGGCGAGCCGGTGACCATCCACGGACCGAAGGACTCGGCAAAGCTCGGGATCGAGGTCGTGTACCAGGATCTCGCGCTGTGCGACAACCTCGACGTCGTGCAGAACATGTACCTCGGCCGCGAGATCCGGGACTTCATCTTCCGGCTCCGGGAACCGGTCATGGAGCAGCGGACGGCGGATACGCTCAAGGGTCTCAGGGTCACGAGCATCCGGTCCGTCCGTCAGGCGGTCGCAACGCTCTCGGGAGGTCAACGCCAGTCCGTCGCCGTCGCGCGGGCGGTGATGTGGAACTCGAAGCTCGTCATCCTCGACGAGCCCACCGCGGCGCTCGGCGTCGCGCAGACCGAGCAGGTCCTGGCACTCGTGAACCGACTGGCCGACCAGGGCCTGGCGGTGGTCCTCATCTCCCACAACCTGCACGACATCTTCGAGACGGCAACACGGATCACCGTCCTCCGCCTCGGGCGCAACGTCGGCATCTACGAGCGCGCCAAGACGACGCAGCAAGAGGTCGTGCACGCGATCACCGCAGGAATCCCGACGAAGGTCGCCGGTGTCGCCGAAGTGGACGCAGAGGTCGTGGCATGAGCACGGTCGACGTCGCCGCCTCCGACCTCGGTCCGCCGGAGTCCGAAGAGCAGGAAGGCGTCTGGCAGCGCGCGCTCGGCAACGTCAAGTCGGGGAACCTCGGCGTCCTGCCGGTCGTCATCGGCGAAGTCCTGATCGTCGCGTACTTCAGCTTCACTGCGACGAACTTCTTCACGGCGTCGAACTTCGTGAACGTCATCCTCCAGATGGCGGGCGTGACGATGATCGCGTTCGGTGTCGTCTTTGTCCTGCTGATCGCCGAGATCGATCTGTCGATCGGCTTTCTGAGCGGGATTGCCGCGCTGACCGCCGCCCAGATGCAGCTCCCCGACGGTCGCAACTACCCGGGCTGGCTCTGCATCCTCATCGCGCTCGGCGTCGTGGCGATCATCGGAGCGGCGCAGGGCACGTTCGTGGCGAAGGTCGGCGTGCCGTCGTTCGTCGTGACGCTGGCCGGGTTACTCATCTGGCAGGGCGTGATCCTGAAGGTCCTCCAGGTGCGAGGCGTGATCATCATCGAGGAGGACTGGATCAACAAGACGGCGACGTACTACTTCTCGGCGCGGAACAGCTGGATCATCGCGACGGTCGTCGCGGTGGGGTACGCACTGGTGGTCCTCGGTAGTGCCTTCGCCAAGCGGCGGGCCGGCCTCGTCATGAGGCCGGTCATCACGGTCGCGAAGGTCGCGGGAGTCGCGATTGCGGCCTTCGGCATCGTCGCGGTCTGCACGCACGCGACGAGGCCGAAGGCCTGCCCGGAGGGCACGCCGCTCACCGTCTCGTGCACGCAGCCCCTCGGTTTGCCGCTCGCCGCGGTTCTCATGCTCGTCTTCCTCGTCGGGCTGACGTTCCTCGCGAAGCGCACGACCTTCGGGCGCCACGTCTACGCGGTCGGCGGCAACGCGGAGGCGGCGCGACGCGCGGGAATCAACGTCGCGCGTGTCCGGATCCTCGTCTTTGCGATCTCGGGGATCATGGCCGGCGTCGGCGGGCTCGTCCTCGCGGCGCGACTTCAGTCCGTGAACCTGAACGTCGGAGGCGGCACGCTCCTGCTCGACTCGATCTCGGCCGCCGTCATCGGCGGCGTGAGCCTGTTCGGGGGCCGGGGCGAGGTGCGCGGCGCCCTCCTCGGCTCGCTCATCATCGCGACGATCGCGAACGGTCTGAACATCGGTGGCTACTCGACGGGGACGATCTACGTCGTGACCGGCGTCATCCTCCTTGCCGCAGTCACGCTCGACACCGTCGCCCGCCGGTTGCAGGAGCGCTCCGGCCGCTGAGCGCAGTCGGGCTCGCTACTTCGCGGGCCTTCCGACCTCGACGATCCGGTCGACCGCCACGTTCCGGCGGCGCGTCGTCGTGCCGTCCGGATACCGGACCAGCAGCTGCGCCACCAGCGAGGCCTTGCCGAGCCCGAAGTGCGCGCGCGGATCCTCGGACGAGAGGTAGCTGCTCCCGGCTTGCAGCTCGCGGACGAGGCGACGCCCGTCGGGGAGGACGGCCGTTACGACGGTGCCCGGAGCGAACGTGCGCAGCTCGACCTCGAGCCAGTGGCCGCGCGTACCACCCTCGTTGCGGAGCAGCTGGAGCCGTCCTCCGATCGCGTTGACCGCGACGTCGACGTCCCCGTCGTTGTCGTAGTCCGCCGTGGCGAGGCCGCGGCCGTTCACACGAGGCGTGCGCGCCAGCCCTGCGGCGGCGTCTGCGGGCACGAAGCGGGTCGCGCCCGCCCCCGCGACGTTCTCCAGCACGCGCACCCTCTGCGCGTCCCGGGCGAGGCTCGTGACGGGGATGGCACCGTTGGCGACGACGAGATCGAGGTCGCCGTCGAGATCGAGGTCCGCCCACGACGTGCCCCAGCCCGTGGATTGCGTGCCGAGCACGGCCGCGAGCTCCGGTCTGGTGTCCACGAATGCCGGGCGGACCGCTCCGTTCGGGCGGCTTCGATAGGACGCGTGTAGCTGCCCACGGGAGTTGGTCACGAACAGGTCAGTCCTTCCATCGAGGCTGTAGTCCGCCGCGGCGATGCCCATGCCGGCGTTCGGGTCATCTACGGCCTCTGGCTTCGCGACCTCGACGAGTCGGAAACCGAGCCCGCCCGACCGCGGAGCGTTCCTGTACAGCTGGTTGGGGTCGGCGTCGTTGGCGACGTAGAGGTCGAGGCGCCCGTCGAGGTCGTAGTCGAACAGCACAGCTCCGAGGCCGTGTGCGACTCCGTTGCTCTCGATGCCGGCCTGCTTCGCGACCTCGCGAAAGCGCGTGCGGCCACTCTCGTCCTCGCCCTCGTTGAGGTACAGGAGATCGCGCACGGCGAGGTGGTTCGTCGGGAAGCCCGAGGCCGACGGGACGGTGACGTTGGGGTCCGTGTACCCGGCCACGAACAGATCGGGGAGCCCGTCTGCGTTCACGTCGCCGACCGCGGCTCCCGCGTGCCAGCCGGCTGCGGTCAGCCCGGCCTGTCGCGCACCCTCGGTGAACGTCCCGTCGCCCTCGTTCCACAGGAGCGCGTCGTATCCGTCCGCGGCGACGTTGTAGCCGGCGGTGGTCACGTACAGGTCGGTGTGGCCGTCGAGGTCGAAGTCCGCCGCAACGCATCCGTTCCCCCGCAGCGGCAGCGCGGTATCCGAGTTGCGGCTGACGTCCTCGAACGTCCCGTTGACGTTCCGGAAGAGTGCCGTCCGGGGTGGGCCGCCGCGCTCGTCCCAGGTCAGCGAACTCGGAGTCCGCGTAGGAGTTGACGACGAAGAGATCGAGCCAGCCGTCCGCGTCGTAGTCGAGCCAGCAGAGGCCGCCGCCCATCATCGCCGTCGTGTCGTTCGACATGCCGAACCGGAACGCGCCGTGCCGGAAGCTCAGGCCCACCTCCGGCGCGACGTTCGTCAGCGACGTGCCGTTGAGCGTGCCGCCGACGCCCGCCGGTCCGGGCGCGCTCACGAGCAGCGGGCCGCCCTCCGAGCGCACGATGCGGTAGCGCCCTTCCTCGAGCGCGAGCTCCACCCTCCTGGATGGGGTATCGGCACCCTCGAGGCGTGCGACGACGGTCGGCGGTCCCTGATTGTCGCCCGGGCTGAGGCTGAGCTCCATGCTCTCGACGTCGTACGCGGTGACGTCGGGCTCGCGTCCCGAGGAGGCGCGAATCTGCTCCCACAGGGTCGCGAGCCACTCACCCGCTGCGCCGTCGGCCGCTCGCTCCAGGTCCCGGCTCTCGAGTGCTTCGGCCTCGATCCGGAGATCGGCCACGATGTCGCGCGCGATGCTTCGGGCGGTGGTGTCGTCGATCCGCGCGACGCCCTCCGAGTCGACCACCCTGACCTCCGGGAGCGTCTCGGCGGCGCCCACCGCGGCCAGTGCAGGCTCCGCGTCGGGGCGGGCCGGGATCCCGGCGGCGACGACGAGGCCGGCGTACGCGAGGGCCCCCGCCAGCGCGACCGTCACGATCACCCTTCGCGCGGGTCGCCGGTCGAGAAGCGCCGAGAGCCGCTCCGAGCCGAGCAACTCGAGCGCTCCTCGTGTTGCGCACACGACGAACAGCGCCGCCAGGATCGCCACCTTCGTCGCGAACTCGGTCGTGAACGGCGCGATCAGCAACGTCGCGAGCAGGCCGACTCCCACGGCGTACACCCGGCGCCCGCGCGGTCCGATCGGGATCGTCTTCGGGTCGGTGATCATGAAGAAGAGGAATACGAGGATCTCGGGCGACGAGACCAGCAGCCACCAGAACTCCCGACCCTCGATCGGTCCCACGTGCCAGGCGGCCGTCATCGTGTGCCCGCTGGCCGCGAGCACGCCGATCCCCGCGGCGAACGCGAGCCAGAAGCCGACGGCGACTCCGACGAGTTGGAGCCGCCGCAGGATCAGGAAGCCGCCGACGACGATCAACGCGATCGCGAGGACGAGGGCCGGGGACAATGGCCCCCACCACAGCGCCAGCGGATCCGCACGCTCGGCGCCGAGCAGCAGGAAGCAGAGCACGAGGCCGAAGTTCGACGGGTTGAAGACGTGCTGTCGTCGAACCCGGACGAGGTACTTCGAGAGCAAAGCGACCGCGGACGTCGCCGCGAAGATCCAGGCGCCGTTCATGCTCCACCAGTCGCCGTGCTCGGTGCCGGGCACACGAAGGACGAAGGCGACGCCGTTGCCGGTCAGGAGGGCGCTCGCGGGCCACATGAGCACGCGTTGGGCTCGGAACGTGATCGCGACCTCGAGGACCGCGGCCGTGAGGAGCGAAACGAGGATCTGCGCGATCGACAGCTGGAAGTCGAAGGCCACCTGGCCGAGGACTTGCAGCGAGACGATCACGCCTGCGAGATGCAGCCGAGGGTCGCGCACCGTCGGCAGCAGCACCGGGTAGTGCGTGCCCCGGATCCGTACCGACGGGCGGCCGGCGAGGGCAGGCGCGCTCATGGAGCGCAAATCGTACTGCCGCCCACGCGCTCGTCGAAGTACCGTCTAGCCATGCTCACCCGGGAGGAGTCGAATGCAGCGAGGGACCGTGCGGCAGCGGTCCTGGCCGAGTCCGGCATCGTCCTGACCCCGGACGAGCGCGCGAACATCGAGGTGGCGGACTTCGGTCTCTCGCGGCTCGACGAGCTCGGGCTCCAGATCGTCGTCTACGTGAACACGGAGCGCGTCTGCGCCAAGGAGCTCGTGCTCTTCCCGCGCCAGACGTGTCCCGAGCATCGGCACCCGCCGCTCGAGGGGTCACCCGGCAAGGAAGAGACGTTTCGTTGTCGCAGCGGCGTCGTCTACCTCTACGTGGAGGGCGAACGCCCACCGTGAATCCGGCCTGTCGACCGCCGGCGGCCGGCGCCGACGCATTCACCGTCTGGCACGAGATCGAGCTGCGCCCGGGCGAGCAGCACACGATCTCGCCCAACGTGCTGCACTGGTTCCAGGCTGGAGACGAGGGAGCGGTCGTCTCGGAGTTCTCGACCACGAGCGTCGACGAGCTCGACGTCTTCACCGACGTGCGCATCGGTCGAGCGACGGTGATTCGCGAGGGTTAGTTCGCGTGCTCGAGGACGATCCGGGCGACGACGCCGCGGCGGTCGTCCATCAGCGCGAATGCCTCCTCGAAGCGTTCGAGCGGAACGCGGTGGGTCACGATCGGCTCGAGATCGACGAGATCCTCGCGAAGGAGCCCGACCATGCGCGACCACGCTGCGGTGGTGTAGCCCACGCTGCCGAAGATCGAGAGATCGCGCAGCGGAATGCGGTCGGCGGGGAGGGTCAACTCCTCGTCCCGACCGGCGATGCCGAGAACCGCGACACGCCCGCCCTCGCGCACCAAACGGGTCGAGAGCTCGACTGCCGCGACCGCACCGGCCGTCTCCACGACGACGTCGAGGCCGCCGCCCGTGATCCTGCGCGTCTCTTCCTCGGCGTCCTGCTGTGCGACGTTGACCGCGGCGTCCGCGCCGAGTGCGAGCGCCAGCTCCAGCTCCGCGTCACGCAGGCCGTACGCGACGATCGTCGCCGGAGCGCGCAGCCGGGCGATCCGGATCGCGAGGGCGCCCATCGCCCCGACCCCGACGACGCCGACGGTCTCGGCCGGCTCGATTCGTGCCCGCTCGAGTGCCTTGACGACGCAGGAACCGGGCTCGACGAGGGCCGCCGCGGCGAAGGACACGTGGTCGGGCAGTGGGTGCAGGATCCGCGCCGGGACGACGACGAACTCTCCCCAGCCTCCACCGCGGGTGAACCCGACCGCGTCGTAGCTCTGGCAGAGGTGGGTGTCGCCCGCACGGCAGCGCGGGCAGCTCATGCAGCCGATGTTGCCCTCGCACACGACCCGTTGCCCCGGCTCGAGGCCGACGACGCCTTCGCCGACCGAGTCGACCACGCCGCTCCACTCGTGCCCAGGGACGACCGGGAAGCGGACCCAGCGCGAGTCGATGACCCCGGCGAGGATGTCGAGGTCCGTACGGCAGACACCGGCGAGGACGCTGCGAACGCGAACCTCGCCCGGTCCCGGGGACGGCGTCTCGACATCCCGCAGTTGCACCGACGTTGGGCCCGTCGATGACGATCGCTCGCATGGCGATTGAGCGTACGTCCTCGCCTGTGCCGATGCGTCAAGATCGTCCCGTGAGACTCGAGAGCGCCCTGACGGTGGTGAATTTCGTGGTCGAGAACGCTTCCGCGTCGGTCTCGGTGTTCGTGGCCGACGACCACGGAGAGCTCGTCGCGGCGGCGACGATGGACGGAGCCGCTCCGGACACGCGCCTCAATGCGCAACGGAAGGCGTACACGGCGGCGCGCAGTGACGCGACGTCCACCGCCGAGCTCGCGGGCAAGGCTCGGGAGGACGCCGCCGAACGGGCGAGCTTCGACCCCTTCTTCACCTTCTTCCAGGGCGGCGTCGCCGCGTTCGACGGCGGACGTCGCGTCGGAGCCGTCGGCGTGAGCGGGCTCCCCGGCCCGGACGACGACGCGCTCGCGAGGCAGGCGATCGAGGCGGCGGGACTCTCGACCGGCGATCGGTAGGCCCGCGGCACGACAGAGCCCGGCGGCTACCCTCTTCGAGCCAAGGAAGAGATTACGAGGAGGATCATGAGGAAGCGCACTGCAGCAGTTCTTCTTGCCGCGGCGGTGGCTGCGATTGTCGCGCTGCCCGTGCTCGCGGCGACCCCGAAGGTCTCGGGCACCGTTGGCCCGGGCTTCACGATCACCGTGGCCAAGAAGCCGACGAAGGCCGGCAAGTACACACTGACCGTCTCGGACAAGTCCAGCGCCCACAACTTCCGTCTCAAGGGCCCTGGCGTGAACGTCGCGACGAGCGTCGCCAAGACGGGATCGAAGTCGTTCCCCGTGACGCTGAAGAAGGGCACCTACACGTTCGTCTGCGACCCGCACGCGAGCTCGATGAAGGGCTCCTTCAAGATCAAGTAGCCGTCGGAGTAACCCTAGGTCGCTCCGGCGCGAGGATCTCGAGCTGGACTATTTCCGAGTCGATGGAGCCGTTCGAGATCCTCCAGCCCTGGAGCTCGTCCGTTCGCACCGTGTAGATGAGGTACGGCCGGCCGGCCCAGAGCCCGATGTTCTCGACGTCGGTGCGAGATGGGCGCGGCGGCGAGGACAGGTGCGAGTGGAAGACGGCGAGCTCGAGCCCGTCGTCCTCGACGAACCAGATCTCGGGATCGACGTCGAGCTCGAACCGGTAGGGAGACGACGCGGCGTTCCGGCCGCGGACGTAGCGCTCCGCGACACCGTCTCGGAGGACGACGAGCCCGCACGCCTCGTTCGGGCTCTCCGCGCGCGCGTGCTCCTCGAGCTCGGCACGCACGGCGGCCGGAACTACCACCACACCGAACGCTCCATCGCCTCGCCCGCGTCCTCCGCCTCCCAGAAATCGGCCGACAGGTACTTCCAGCCTCCGTCGGCCAGAACGCAGACGACGACGCCCTCGTCGAGCTCTGCGGCCAGGCGGAGCGCGGCCTGGATCACGGCACCCGACGAGACGCCGCCGAAGATCCCCTCCCGGTCGAGGAGGAGCCTGAGCCCCGCGACCGACTCGGCGTTCGTGACGAGCAGCTTCCGGTCGAGCTTCGACACGTCGAGGATCGGAGGAACGTAGCCGTCGGCAAGCGAGCGGAGCCCCATCACCTCGTCGCCCGGCAGCGGCTCGGCGGCCGCGACGACGACGTCGGGGAACGACTCGCGGAGCCTGTCGCCTGCTCCCATGAGCGTCCCGCCCGTACCGAGCCCGGCGACGAAGACGTCCACGTGGTCGAGTGCCGACACGATCTCCGCGCCCGTGCCCGAGTAGTGCGCGCGCGGATTCGCCGCGTTCGCGTACTGGAACGGCATGAAGTAGGACGGCTCCCGCTCGGCGAGGTCGAGCGCAAGCCTGACGGCGCCATTCGAGCCTTCCTCGCCCGGCGACTCGACGATCTCGGCTCCGTACAGCCGCAGCAGCTTGAGGCGCTCGCCGGTGACGTTCGCGGGCACCACGCACGTGAGCGGGTAGCCACGGAGCCTCGCCTGAAGCGCGAGCGCGATTCCCGTGTTGCCGCTCGTCGGCTCGAGCAGGTGCCGGCCGGGCTCGAGCTCGCCGGCCGCCTCCGCCTCGTCCAGCATCGCCTTCGCGACGCGGTCCTTGATCGAGCCGGTCGGGTTCTGGCCCTCCAGCTTCGCGAAGAGGCGGACGTTAGGTCTTGGCGAGAGGCGCGACAGCTCGACGAGCGGGGTGGACCCGACGAGGTCGAGGAGCGACGCCGCCTGGGTCCTAGGTTCCACCCGCCATCGCGGGGAGGAGGATGACCTGGCCGCCCTCGCGCACGCTCGTCTCGAGGCCGTCGCGGGTGCGGACGTCCTCGCCGTCCAGGTACACGTTCACGAACGGCGCGAGCGCTCCGCCCGAGAGGAGCTGGCCCTCGAGCGCTGGGAAGCGCTCCACGAGGTCGTCGATCACGTCGGCGACGGTGTCGCCGCGCGCCTCGAGCTCGCGCGCGCCTCCGACCTCGGCGCGCAGCGTGGGAGGGATGCGAACGGTCGCCATCAGCTGAGCACCGGTGCGTTGCAGAACTCGACGTAGTCGACGTACTCGGTGATCGTCGGGTGCTCGCCGCAGACCGGGCACTCCGGGTTGCGGCGCACCGTGACCTCGTCCAGCGTCGTCCCGAGGGCGTCGAACAGCAGCAGCCGGCCCGCGAGCGAGTCGCCACGGCCGAGGATCAGCTTGAGCGCCTCGTTTGCCTGGATCGAGCCGATGATCCCCGGCAGCACGCCGAGGACGCCGCCCTCCGCGCAGCTCGGGGCGAGCTCGGGCGGCGGCGGCTGCGGGAAGAGGCAGCGGTAGCACGGGCCGAGGCCCGGCGAGAGCACCGTCACCTGGCCCTCGAAGCGGAAGATCGAGCCGTGCACGACCGGGATCCCGTGCCAGACCGACGCGTCGTTCAGCAGATACCGGGTCGGGAAGTTGTCCGCGCCGTCGACGATCACGTCCCATCCCTCACCGAGGATGCGGTCCACGTTCTCCGAGGTCAGTCGCTCCTCGTACGGGATGACCCGAACGTCGGGGTTGAGCGCTTCCAGCGTCCGCTTCGCGGAGGCGACCTTCGGCTCGCCGAGGTTCTCCGTCGAGTGCACCACCTGGCGCTGGAGATTCGACTCGTCGACGACGTCGGCGTCGACGATGCCGAGCGTTCCCACTCCCGCGGCGGCGAGGTAGAGCGAGGACGGCGACCCGAGCCCGCCGGCTCCGACGAGGAGGACGCGCGCGTCGAGCAGGCGCTGCTGGCCCTCTTCGCCGACCTCGGGGATGAGCAGGTGGCGGCTGTAGCGGGAGCGCTGCTCGGGCGAGAGGACGCGCGGCATGGCGATCTCGAAGCCGTTCCGCTTCCAGTCCGAGAACCCGCCCGCGAGGTTCGCGACGTTCTCGTACCCGAGCTCCTCGAGCACCTTCGCGGCAAATGCCGAGCGGGACCCTGCCGAGCAGTAGACGACGAGCGGACGGCTCTTGTCGGGCACGAGGCCCTCGATGCGCTGCTCGAGCCGGCCGCGGCCCGTGTAGATCGCGCCGGGGATGTGGCCTTCCTCCCACTCGTCCGGCTCGCGCACGTCCACGAAGAGGGAGTCATCCGACGACTCGAGGCGCTCCTGCGCCTCGATGGTCGAGATCTCGTCGATCTCCGTCTTGACCTGCGCGAGCAGCTCGCGGTACGTCGCCATTACTTTCCGAACTATAGCGTCGGTGCCCTGGCTATCGTCGTGCGGTGTCCGCCCGCGGTCGAATTGCGCTGCTGGTCGTTGCCGTCGCGGTCGCGGCAGTCGCGGTCGTCGCCGTCGCCGTGCTGTCCGCGGACGGGGACTCCGCTGCGACCGCCACGAGCGAGCCCGAGCTTCGCGAGGGCCGTCCGCCGCTCTCGTTCGCGCTCGGCTTCGGCGCCGATCCGGAGGCGCGCGACCTCGCGCGCGGCGCGGCTGCCTACAACCGGGGCGACCTGACGGCAGCGACGGCGCTGTTCGCCGAGCACGACTCGCTCGAGGCGAAGGTCGGCTCGGCGTTCGCGTCCTGGCCCGAGGGGACACTCGACCGGCTCGAGCAGCTCGCGAAGCTCTATCCGGAGGTCGCAGTCGTGCAGCTCCATCTCGGGCTCGCGCGCCTGTGGTCGAACGAGGGCGACCCGGTGGAGGCCTGGCGCGCGGCGCTGGAGGCGGAGCCCGACACGCCGTATGCGATCGTCGCCGGCAATCTCCTGCACCCGGGCCTGCCGCGCGGGCTGCCCGCCTTCATCCCCTCGTTCGCCGCATCCGCTGCGATCACGAAGCTCCCTCCGGCGCGGCAGCTCGAGGCGTTGCGCGTCGCGGCAGAGCGGGGTGGTGCCCGCGAGCAGCTGCTGTACGGAGTCGGGCTCCAACGCGTAGGGCGTCCCGTCTCCGCCGCGCGGGTCTTCGACCAGGCGTCACGCCGCTACCCGGGCGAGGTCGAGGCGCAGGTCGCGGGCGCCGTGGGCGCGTTCGACAAGGACGCTCCCGAGAAGGCGTTCGGACGCCTCGGCCCGCTCACGCGCGAGTACGGGAACGAGCCGTCGGTGCGCTTCCACCTCGGCGTGCTGCTCCTGTGGACGGGCCGCATCGATGCCGCCAAGCGCCAGTTCCGGCTGGCAGCCCGTGCCGAGCCCGGCTCGCCGCTCGCGCGCGAGGCGACCCGCTATCTCGAGACGATCCGTCGCGCGAGCGGGTGAGACTCGCGACCGTCTGGCTGGGCGTGGTGGTCTCGCTCGTGACCGGCTGCGCCGCGAACGAGTCGGCCGCTCCGGTGCACACGCCGAAGCACGTGGAGGCTGCGTTCGCGCAGGCGGGCCTGCCACTCAGGTCGCGAGGAGCCGAACGACGCGGACGCGGTGGTCAATCCGAGCGGCGGGGTCTTGCCGACGGTGATCTTCGACCCGACTGGACGCGAAGGCTTCGCCGTATACCTCTACTCGAGCGCCGAGGAAGGGGCGGACCTCGCGACCGGAGCGCCCCCGGTCGACCCCGTCCGCGGCCAGAGGCGCGTGTTTCTCCGCAATGCGAACGTCGTCGCGATCGTCCAGCCGCCGGACGCCGACCTGATCGCTCGGCTCGAGCCGATCGTCGCGAGCCTCTAGTGCGTGGCTTTGACGACCGCCGCACCTGTGACTACCGTGTGACGGCTTTCGAGGAAGGGGGGCGGTCTGGCCACTGAAGAATCGCAGGGCGCTACCACTCGCACGCCGATCGAGGACGTCCTCGCGACCGACGAGGCGCAGCGTCTCCTCGAGAGCGGGTATCGCACTGGGCGCCTCGACGCGGACGAGGTCGCGCTCGCCCTCGACGAGCTCGAGCTCGATCCCGCGCAGCTGGTCGAGTTCTACGCCGCGCTGGACGAGGCGCAGATCGCCGTCGTGCACGCGGGCGAGGCCGACGAGCCCGAGGCGGAGGCCGAGCCGGCACAGCCCGAGATCACGACCGACGCGCTCCAGCTCTTCCTCAAGGACATCGGGAAGGTTCCACTTCTCACGGCCGCCCAGGAAGTGGAGCTCGCGAAGCGCATCGAGCGCGGCGAGCACGCCGCGAAGCAGGCGATGGTGGAGGCGAACCTCCGGCTGGTCGTCTCCATCGCCAAGCGCTACCGCAACCAGGGCCTCCCGTTCCTCGACCTGATCCAGGAGGGGACGATCGGGCTCGTTCGCGCAGCGGAGAAGTTCGACTATCGCAAGGGCTTCAAGTTCTCGACGTATGCGACGTGGTGGATCCGGCAAGCGGTCGCGCGGGCGATCGCGGACAAGGGGCGAACCATCCGGATGCCGGTGCACGTCGTCGAGAAGCTCAACCGGATCCTGCGCTCGGAGCGCAAGCTCCGCGCCGAGCTCGGGCGCGAGCCGGTGACCGAGGAGATCGCCCGCGACGTCGACATGTCGACCGACGAGGTGGAGCAGATCCGTCGCAGCGCCCAGGTGCCGGTCTCGCTCGAGAAGCCGGTCGGCGACGACGACGAGTCGGAGTTCGGGCACTTCCTCGCCGACGAGTCAGCACCGCTCCCCGACGAGCTCGCCGAGACGACGCTGCAGCGCGAGGCGCTGCGGACGATCCTGGGCGCGCTCTCCGAGCGGGAGCGCAAGGTGCTCGAATTGCGCTACGGCCTCGACGGGCAGCAGCCGCGCACGCTGGACGAAGTGGGCCGCGCGTTCAACGTGACGCGCGAGCGCATCCGCCAGATCGAGCACCAGGGATTGAAGAAGCTGCGCGCTCTCGCAGACGCCCAGCGCGTACGCGACGTCGCCTGACGAGGCTGAGTAGAGCATTGCGCTGCCAGAGTGCGCGCCGGCCTGACTAGACTCGCGCGCGTGCCGACGGCCCCCGACGCGCTTCGCGACTCGCTCGCCGAGCTGGTCGCCATCCCGTCCGTGAGCGCCGACTCGGCGCATGCGGCGGACGTGGAGGCGGCCGCAGCGTGGGTTGCCGCCCGTATCCGTGACGGCGGGGGCTCGGCGGAGGTCGTCCCCTGGGGTGTGGGCCGTCCGCTCGTGATCGGCGAGGTGCGCGCGTCCAACGGAGCCGACAAGGCGCCCTCGATCCTCTGCTACGCGCACTTCGACGTGCAGCCCCCAGACCCGCTCGAACTCTGGGAGTCGCCCCCCTTCGAGCTCACCGCTCGCGACGGCCGCCTGTACGCGCGCGGGGTCGCAGACGACAAGATCAACCTGTTCGTCCTCGTCGAGGCGGCCTCTCAGCTCGCTGCAGCCGGCGAGCTTCCGGTGAACGTGCGTTTCGCGTTCGACGGCGAGGAGGAGGTCGGCGGCGACTCGATCGTGCAGTGGGTCGAGCAGGACGACGGCCCGGCGGATGCGGCCCTCATCCTCGACGGCTCGATGATCCGGCGGGGGCTGCCGGCTTTCGCGATCGCCGTTCGCGGGATGCTCTATTTCCACCTCCGCGTCCGGACGGGGACAACCGATATGCACTCGGGGATGTTCGGCTCGGCTGCGCTGAACGCGTCGCACGCCCTGATGGCCGCGCTCCGCGCTGTCCAGCCCGGCCCGGACGGGCTGGTTCCCGACTCGCTGCGCGCGGGGGGTACTCGACCGACCGCCGAGGAGCGCGAAGCCTGGGCGCAGCTTCCATCCGGCGGCGAGCAGCTGGCCCAGTACGGTGCCGTCCCGATCGCGCCTGGCGCCGCCGACGAGTTCTACGCGCGCACGTTCGCGGGCACGTCGCTGGACGTGAACGGGTTCGCCAGCGGATCGCCGGATCTCGTGAAGACGGTCCTCCCCGTGGAGGCGCGCGCGAATGTCTCGATTCGTCTCGCGCCGGGACAGGACCCGGACGTGATCCGGCCCGAGTTCGAGCGGCTCGTGCGCGAGGCGCTCCCCGAGGGCGCGGAGCTCGAGATCGAGCTCAAGAACAGCGCGCGCCCTGCTCTCACGTCGACGGACGCACCCGCGATCCGGCTCACCTCCGATGCGTTCGAACACGTCGTCGGCGGCCGCCCCCTGCTCGTGCGCTCGGGCGGGACGCTGCCGATCTATGCGTCGCTGGTGGCCCGCGGACTGCCCACGCTCGCCACCGGCTTCGGTATCGAGAGCGAGTGCAACGTGCACGCGCCGAACGAGAACGTCCCCGACGACGCGATCGCCGTCGGGGTCGAGACCATGCGCGAGACGTTCCGTCGCCTTGGCGAGCTCGGCGGCTAGAGCCGGGTTCTCGAGCCCGCTGGCCGAGGAGCTGGCGGCCGACGTGCTCGAGCGCCTGCTGCGCTACGTGCGCGTCGACACGCAGGCGGAGCAGCGCGCGCCGCAGCGCCCGAGCACGGAGAAGCAGCTCGTCCTCTCGCGCATGCTCGTCGAAGACCTGCGTGAGATCGGTCTCGACGACGCGGTCTTGAACGACGGGTCCGCGGTCTTCGCGACGCTTCCCGGTACGGTCGAGGGCCCGACGATCGGGCTGATTGCCCACGTCGACACGTCACCGGACGTGTCGGGTGCGGGCGTGTCGCCGGTCGTGCACGAAGCGTGGGACGGCGAGCCCATCGCGCTCCCGGGCGACCCGCGCCAGGTTCTCGATCCTGCCGAGCACGAGGCGCTGGCGGCCCGGGTCGGTCACGACCTCGTGACGAGCGACGGCACGACGCTCCTGGGCGCCGACGACAAGGCGGGCATCGCCGAGATCATGGCCGCGGTCGCCTATCTCGGAGAGCACCCGGAGCGGCCGCGAGTGCCCATCCGCGTCGCGTTCACGGTCGACGAGGAGGTGGGTCGCGGCGCCGAGGACTTCGACGTGGACGGCTTCGGCGCCGTCGCCGCGTACACGCTCGACGGGTCCGACCTCGGCCAGCTCGACGTGGAGACGTTCTCCGCGAAGTCCGTGCGCGTCACCATCCACGGACATTCGGTGCATCCCGGGCGGGCGAAGGGGAAGCTCGTGAACGCCGTCAAGCTCGCCTCGCAGCTCGTCGCATCGCTCCCGGAGGGCAGGCTCTCGCCCGAGACGACGGAAGCGCGCGAGGGGTTCGTGCACCCGAGCCGCATCTCCGGGAATGCGGAGGAGGCGATCGTCGACTTCATCGTCCGGGACCACGACGACCATCTCCTCGAGGAGCACACCGAGCTCCTGCGCTCGCTTGCCTCACGACTTGCCGAGCTCGAGCCGCGGGCTCACGTCGACCTGGAGGTGCTCGACAGCTATCGCAACATGGGCCGCGTCATCGATGCGAACCCGCGCGTCGTGGAGGCGGCACTCGAGGCGATCCGGCGCGCGGGTGTCGAGCCGACGCTGACGATCACGCGCGGTGGAACGGACGGCGCGGTGCTCTCGGCGATGGGACTGCCGACGCCGAACCTCTTCACCGGGGGGCAGCTGTACCACTCGGTCAAGGAGTGGGCGAGCGTGCAGGACATGGCCGCCGCGGCGGCGACGGTCGTAGAGCTCGCCGGCGTCTGGGCCGAGCGCGACTCCTGAGGCGTCGGCTACGGACCGCCCCGGGTCAGACCCCTGGACACGGCTAGTCTGGCCAGGTGGCTCGGCTCATCGGGGTCAATCACGTCGCGGTCGAGGTCGGGGACCTGGACGAGGCGATCGCGTTCTTCGAGCAGCTCTCCGACGACGTCACGCTTCGGGGCCGCTCCGGGAACATGGCGTTCGTGGATCTCGGCGACCAGTTCGTCGCGCTCGAGGCGGTCCGCGAGCCCGTCTCCAGCGGCCACTTCGGGCTCGTTGTCGACAACCGTGACGAGGTCGTGCGCCGGGCTCGTGATGCTGGAGTGCGGGTCGCCGGTCACGACGTCGTCGACCCGTGGGGCAATCGCTGGCAGCTCGTCGACTACCGCGACGTCCAGTTCGCGAAAACGCCGCGCGTGCTTGCAGGGATGGGATTGGCCGAGCTCGACAAGTCCGAGCGTGCCCTCGCCGAGTTGCGCGAGAAGGGGCTCGGCGACTGACCGCGTCGGACGTGCGACGATCGTCCTCGTGAAGACGGTTGTCGTGACCGGCGCCTCCTCGGGCATCGGGCTCGCGTGCTGCGTCCGCCTGGTGAGGGCCGGCTGGAGAGTGTTCGGAGGCGTGCGGACGGATGAGGACGCGGCGGCACTTCGCGAGCGCGGGCTCGCTGCGCTTCAGCTGGACGTCACCGACGCTCAACAGATTGCTGCGGCCGCGGACGTGGTCGGATCGACCCTCGACGGCCTGGTCGACAACGCGGGGATCGCGATCGCCGCGCCGCTCGAGCTCGTTCCGCTGGACGAGCTCCGGCACCAGCTCGAGGTGAACGTGGTCGGCCAGGTGGCGGTCACGCAGGCGTTTCTCCCTGCGCTCCGTCTCGCGCGCGGCCGCGTCGTCTTCATGGGCTCGATCGGCGGCAGGAGCGCGCTCCCGTTCCTCGGCCCGTACGCAGCGTCCAAGCACGCGCTCGAGGCGATCGCCGACTCGCTGCGGGTCGAGCTCAGGCCGTGGGGCGTGACCGTCGCGATCGTCGAGCCGGCGAGCATCGCGACCCCGATCTGGCAGAAGGGAGCGTCACGTGCGGATGCGATTCGCGCGAGCGCGCCGCCGGACGTGGAGGCGCTCTACGCGCCGGCGGTGGAGCGGTTCCGCAAGGTTGCGCTGTCGCGCGGCCCCGGCGGAGATCCGGACGACGTCGCGAAGGTCGTCGAGCACGCGCTCACGTCCAGCAGGCCGAAGACCCGCTACCTCGTTGGCCGCGATGCGCACCTCCGCGCGTGGATCGAGCGGCTGCCCACGCGACTCCGTGATCGCGTGCTCTCGAGGGCCTTGACCGGGTAAGCCGCTGCGCCGTGGCTCAGGCGTCGTGGACGCCGCAGCCCAGCCACTCGTGGCCGAAACGCCGCATCTCGTGCACGACGGGCAGGAGTGCCCTGCCTTTCTCCGTCAGCGCGTACTCCACGCGAGGGGGTGACTCCGGGTAGCTCTGACGCGCGACGATCTCCTCCGTCTCCAGCCAGCGGAGCCGTTCGGCGAGCGTTCGCGGGCTGATACCCGCGCACGAACGCTCGAGCTCCGTGAAGCGGCGTGGGCCCTCGGAGAGGTCGTGAACGATGAGCACGGTCCACTTCGAGCCGACGATCTCGGCAGCACCTGCAACCGAGCACGTCGGCGCCTCGTGGGTCGGGAGCATCGTGCGAGTGGACACGAGCTGATTGTACGGCCGGTTCGTCAGTCCGGCTTGCGCGCGGTGTAGAGCGATGTGGTCAGCGTGCGTTTGACGTGGCCATCGAAGTCGCGCTCGGCAATGCGAGCGATCTCGTCGAGGAGTGCCTCGCGCCGGTCCTCCTCGAGTCGGAGGATCGGGGAGAAGGACCCGTACAGCGCGCGAATACCGTCCGTATCCCAGCTCGCTTGCCACCGGAAGCGCTCGTGGGTGAAGCTGTCGAATCCAGCTGCGCGAAGCGCCATCTCTCGCAGCTCGGCGTCGAGCGCGAAGGCGGGTCGGCCGGTTCGCCGTCCTGACGACGGGCTCTGCGGAAGATCCTCGAGCAGCGGGTCGATGGCCCTCATGAAGGCGTCCTTCTGGCGCCCTTCACCGAACAGCGTCCACCAGAGCGCGACCCAGCCCCCGGGACGGAGAGCTCCGAAGATCCGGCGGATCCCAGCCTCCTCGTCGATCCAGTGGAACGACGACGCTGCCGCAGCGAGAGCGAACGTCATGGGCGGCAGCGACGCCTCCTCGAGCGAAGCCTCGCCAACCTCGAGTGCGCCTGCGACATGCTCGCGGAGGTAGCCGGCGAGCACCGGATTCGGCTCGAGCGCGACGAGCGGATCGGCGCCGAGGGCGAGCAGCCGTCGCGTCGCCTGCCCAGTGCCCGGCCCGACTTCCAGCACTGCTGTGCCGGGGCCGAGCCCGCAACGGTCGACGAGAACCTCGTAGACCTGCTCCGAATGACCGGGGCGTGCCCGGTCGTACCCTGCGGGATCGGAGCCGAACAGCTCCCGCCCTTCCGATCGATCGATCCGCACTAGTCCCAAGGCGGCGGGTTATGAACCCAGCGGCCGCCGACCATCGTGGACACAACCTCGACCGAATCGAGCTCGTCGGGCGGGCAGTCGAGTGGGTCGCGCGAGAGGACGACGAGGTCGGCGAGGTAGCCGGGTAGGAGCTTGCCGCGCCTTCTCTCGTCGCCCGACAGCCAGGCGGGGCTGACTGTCATCGCGCGTACCACCTCCTCGACCGTCACGGACTGCTCCGCATGCCACGCGGGCCGGTCGTCGATCGTGCGCGTGACCCCTGCACGCATTCCGGCCAGCGGATCGAGCTCTTCGACGGGCGCGTCCGAGCCGTTGACGACGACGGCACCCGAGTCCCAGAGCGAGCGAAACGCGTAGGCACCGTCGAGCTGATCCGGCCAGAACCGCTCAGCGAGGTCCCGATCCGATGGGGCGTGGCTGAACTGCACCGAGCACGCCACGCCGAGCTCGGCAAAGCGACCAACGTCGTCCGGCGCGAGGCACTGCGCGTGCTCGACTCTCTGGCGCAGCCCGAGCGGCGCCCACACGTCGCGCGTCGCCTCGAACGCATCAAGTGCCGCGCGGTTTGCCGCGTCGCCGATCGCGTGGACGGCGACGGGCCAACCGGCCGCCGCGCCCGCGCGAACGATCTCCGCGAGCTCCTCCTCGCTCGTGATGACGACGCCGGAGCCATCGAGCATCCACGCGGTCTGGGAGCCGAGCGTCCCGTCCATGAACGCCTTCAGGTAGCCGATCCGGAGGAAGTCGTCGCCGATCCGCGCGTGGACGCCGAGCGCCTCCAGCTCGGGAAGGCGCTCGTACGGAACCGACTGCCAGACCCGGAGCGTCAAGCCGTCGAGCGCAGCGACGCGCTGGAAGATGCCCGGCGCGCCCAGCCAGCCGTCCTTGTCGTGAATCGCGACGACGCCTCGTGCGGCGGCCAAACGAAGCCCTGCGCGCGTGGCCTCGACCCACTCGTCCTCGGCAACCCTCGCGAAACGTGCGCGGAATTGCCAGGCCGCCTCCTCGCGCAGCACCCCGGTCGGCTCGCCGCCGGCACCTCGCTCGACGACGCCGCCTTCCACCTCGAGGTCGCCGCCGGCACGCGCCAGCGCCGCCGAGTTGAGCCAGAGCGAGTGGTAGTCCTTGGCGAAGAGCATCGCGGGTGTTTCGCCGGTGACCTCGTCGAGGGCCTCTTTGGTCGGCTGCGTGTCCCACTCGGCCGAGCGCCAGCCGATGCCGCGGATCCAGGCGCCGTGACGCGGATGGCTCCGCACCCGTTCGAGTGCCTCGGCGAGGCCCGAGACGCCCTCGAGCCTGACGTCGCGTTGCGCGAGCGACCAGGTCGGGAAGTGGACGTGCGCGTCGGTGAAGCCGGGTAGGACGCTGCGGCCCCGGAGATCGACGACGTCCGGTGTGGGGAGAGCAACCTCGTGCGTGCCGACCCCTCCCGCGACGCGCTCACCCGCGATCGCGAGTGCTCGCGCGAACGGCATCGAGGCGTCCATCGTGCGAATCACGCCGTTATCCAGGATCATGCGCGGCGACTGTAGCGAGGAGGTCTGCGATGAAAATGATCGACCACGTCGGCCTGGACGTGAGCGACTACGAGGCGAGCACGCGCTTCTACGAGCAGGCGCTCGCCCCGCTCGGCTACGAGCTCCTGATGGAGTTCGGCAACGCCGCCGGCTTCGGCCGCGACGGGAAGCCCGAGTTCTGGATCGGAACCCGCGGCGCCGCCCACACCGGCCTCCACGTCGCCTTCGCCAGCCCCGACCGCGAGAGCGTCGACCGCTTCCACGAGGCGGCGCTGGCCGCCGGCGGACGTTCGAACGGCGAGCCGGGAGTTCGCCCGCTCTACCACGAGAACTACTACGGGGCATACGTGTTCGACCTCGACGGGAACAACGTCGAGGCCGTCTGCCACGCGGCGCCGTGACTGTCGCGCACGTCGCCGTCAACGTCGGCGAGTGGGAGCGCGCGAAGCGGTTCTACGAGGAGGTGCTCGGGCCGCTGGGCTATCGCGCCGTGTACGTCGAGGAGGGCGCGCTCGCGTACTTCGCAGACGCGGGCGGGCTCGACTTCGGGATCGGCCGCCGCGATCCGGTCGGCGGCGCGCACGTCGCTTTCGACTGCCCCGATCGCGACACGGTCGACCGTTTCTACGAAGCGGCGCTCGGCGCGGGCGGTCGGGACAACGGGCCGCCGGGGATCCGCGCGCAGTACGACGCGAACTACTACGCGGCGTACGTCCTCGACCCCGACGGCAACAACATCGAGGCGGTCTGCCATCACGCGCCGACCTAGACTGCGCGCGTGCCCTGGGAGCCGCTGACCCCCGAGCAGCTCGAGATCCGCGACCTCGTGCGGACGATCGCGCGCGACCGGATCGCGCCGCGCGCGGCCGAGATCGACGAGTCGCACGAGTTCCCGTGGGACGTCGTCGAGCTCTACCGCGAGAACGGGATCTTCAGTCTCCTCTACGACGAGGAGCACGGTGGCACGGGCACCGGGACGCTGCTCGCACTCGTTGCGATCGAGGAAGTCTCGAAGGTCTGCGCGACGAGCGGGCTCATCCTCGCGGTGCAGGAGCTCGGCTCGCTCGGGCTCAAGCTCGCCGGCTCGGAGGAGCAGCAGCGCCGATTCCTTCCGAGCCTCGCCTCCGGTGAGGTGCTGGCCGCCTACGCGCTGACCGAGGCCGGCTCCGGGTCCGACTCCGCGGCCATGCGCACGACGGCGCGGCGGGACGGGGGCGAGTACGTGCTCGACGGCTCGAAGCGCTTCATCACGAACGCCTCGGTCGCGGGTCTGTACACGGTCTTCGCGAAGACCGATCCCGAGGCCGGTCACCCTGGCATCTCGGCGTTCGTCGTCGAGGCGGGCACGCCGGGCTTCGACGTCGCGCGCCTCGAGCCGAAGATGGGGATCGCCGGCTCCACGACGGGAGAGTTGACGTTCGACGGCGCCCGGATCCCGGCAGACAATCGGCTCGGGGAGGAGGGCGAGGGCTTCCGGATTGCGATGCGCATCCTCGACCGCTCGCGTCCGGGCGTCGCCGCGCAGGGGCTTGGGATCGCGCAGGGCGCCACCGACTACGCGCTCGAGTACGCGCGCACGCGCGAGACCATGGGCAAGCCGATCGCCGAGCACCAGCTCATCGCCGGCAAGCTCGCCGACATGGAGACGCGCTGCGAGGCCGCGCGCGGGCTCCTCTACCGCTTCGGCCGCATGGTCGACGAGGGAGCCGACGACGCCGAGCTGACGAAGGCGTCGGCGATGGCGAAGCTGTACTGCACCGACACCGCCATGGACGTCGCGACGGAGGCGGTGCAGATCCTCGGCGGCTACGGCTACATCCGCGAGTACCCCGTCGAGCGCATGATGCGCGACGCGAAGATCACGCAGATCTACGAGGGCACGAACGAGATCCAGCGCCTCGTCATCGCGCGCGAGATGCTCCGGGAGTCGCGCGCCTTCCTGCTCGCCGGCGTCGGCTGAGCCGAGCTACCGCCGGCAGAAGCGGTTTCGCGGCGTGCGCCCGTCCCAGGTGAACCCCTGGGCGACGGCTCGCGTGACCGACACCCTGTAGCACCCGCGGCGCGATGGTGCGAGCAGGCGGCCCTTGCCCGCTGCACCGGTCACCGTCCGCGCACGGGCGACCCGGCGGTCGTCGAGTCGCGCGACGAGCGTCAGTGCGGCGCCCGAGACCGGCCTGCGCGCACCGTCGACTGCGGCCGCAGTCACCTGGACGCCGCGAGACGTGCGGCGGAACGTCACCGATGCCACCCGCAGCTTCGCCGGGCGCACTGTCAGCGACGCGGTGCCGGCGACCCCGCTGCCCACAGTCGCCGTAACCGTCCCGGTTCCGAGCGTGCGGCCCGCCAGGAAGGTCATCGTTGCGCCTCGGGCGCGCAGCGTCCCGAGATTCGCCGGTGTCAAGGTCCACGTGACGGTGGCCGAGGCGGGGTTGCCGAAAGAGTCGGTCGCGGCCGCCGTGAACGTGACCTCGCCGCGCGCCCGCACCTCGCGCGCGGCAGGGGCGACGGCGACTCGTGCTGCCGAGGCTGCCACCACGGTCAGCTGCTGGACTGCTTCGATCGTGCCGGGAGCCGCTGCGGTGAGAGTCACGGTGCCTGCGCGCGGATCGCGGTAGTAGAAGGCCACAGGCACGCGGGGTGTCACGGTCAGTCCCAGCGTGGTCGTCCACGGGCCTGCAGGAGTCGTCGAGAACGCGCCGGCAGGCGAGTTCGAGCGGAGCGTCACGCTGACCGGGATCGTTCCCGCGGCGGTCCACGAGAGCTGCAGTGGCGGGGACGCCACACCTGCGAGGAGCCTGGGCGGCGCTCCCGAGATCGAGAGCGCCGACGCCGCCCAGGCGCGGAACGACCGCCAGGCCTCGCTGTGTCTCGCTTCCGGAAGATCGATCGCGCAAAGTGTCTCGCCCGGGCCACACGCACCGCTGCCGGGATTCTCGGGCTCGACGACGTCGCCCGAGTCACGAACGGCGGCTGCGAGCCGGTCGAGGAGTTGGGCCCGTCTGCGCCGCGAAGTCCGCGTTCGGGATTCCGGTCGTGTTACGCGGCGCCCACGCGAACCCCCAGTGATCGCGCGGTTGCGCGCTCGTCGCGCTGAAGTAGCGCAGCGCGTTCACCTGCGCCGAGAGGTACGCCGCCATCTGCTCGGCCGGAACCATCGTCCAGCCCCATGCGGTCTCGCGCGGCCATGCTCCGTTGGCCAGCGGGCTGTACGCCTCGCGCAGGAACGCGCGCGCGGGCTCGATCTCGGCCGGACCGCCGCCAGCGAGCACGAGCTTGTGCTGGAGGTAGTCGTTCAGGTACTCGCGGCGGACGGACGTCGGCGCGCCGGGAACAGCGTGGGCGCGGATGTCGCCGTAGACCTCCTGCGACCAGTCGCTGACAAACGTGGCCATGTCGGTCCAGAAAGCCGTGTCCGAGAGCCACGACTGCAGCGTCCGCTGGTAGGCGCTGACGTCGCCCGTCCGCTGACCGAAGCCGATCACGAGAACGGCTCCCTTGGTCGGTCGTCCTTCGCCCTCGTACAGCCCGCGCAGTAACTCACGGACGTTCGCACGGGCGTTGCCGTCGCCGCGTCGCACCGCGGACGTGAGTTCGTTCAGCATCCAACTGTCGCCGCGCGCAACGTCGTAGCCGGCCTCGGCCATTCGCTGGCGCGCCGTGAGGCCGGCGGTGAACCACGAAGCCCCGGTGCTGGCCACCCAGCGCTCCCAGGTCGCGAAGTGGATCTCCGCCATCGTGTGGAAGTTCGGCCCGAGCGCGCGGATGCGCGACGCCTGGTCACGGCGAAACGTCGTCTTGTCGGCGACGAGCGGTGGCACGGAGATGTAGTACTCGGCACACGGCGAGGCGCTCCCGGCGAGCTTGGTCGCCAGGCGGAGCCAGTCGGACGCGGCGTAGAACACCGATCGCAGCGGGCGGCACTCCGCGGCCGCGCGCGCTCGCAGTTGCCCCTTCGCAACGAGGCGGCGCCACTCGGCGGCGGTGCGCTCAGGCTCGAGCGAAGCGACCGGCGCCGGTTCGGCGGTTGCGCGAGCGGCTGCAGCGTCGCCCTCGCTTCCGGGCCACGCGAGTGACACGGAGAGCGCGAGCGAGAGCGCGGCGAGAGTCGTCAGGAGGAGCTTGGGCCCGGCCACGGCGAGCCACCGTAGCCGGGCCTTGTGAGGCTCCTGTTAGCGCGAGCCGCCGCGCCCGCAGTGGACGAGCGCGTTCAGGCAGTCGTCCACGAGTCGTCTGAGCGCTCCCGGGCGCCACGCGTTCACGAAGTCCGCGTGCGCGCTGTAGATCCCGCCGGACGCGAGCGAGAAGCCCTCGCCCCCCTGCGTCGGGTAGCGGTAGATCTGCGTTATCTGCGGCACCTCGACCGGATGCGTCGACGGGCAGCTTCCGCGCATCGCGTACGCCATGTGGCTCTTGTGGTCGGCCGTGTCGAGCCTCCGCCCGTCCCAGCACTCGGGGAAGCGGATGTGCAGCCGGAGGAACGAGCCGCGCGTCTCCGGGCAGGTCGGGACCGTCTCCGAGCGGCCGACGCCCGAGACGACACCGCAGCTCCAGAACGTCACACGTCTGCCCTGCGGGCTCGTCGCGGCTGCGTCGCCGGCAATCATGCGGAGGTTGCTCGGGAAGGCCACGAGCTCCGCGGTCGTTCCGCGGCGGTAGTAGATCGTCGCGGCCTGCGGGAAGACCGGCGTCGTGCCCTGGTAGAGCGTCGGTACCCAGTAGGCGGCGGTGTCGTCGGCGCGCATGCACGTCGTCGACCCCGAGCGCAGCGAGCCGAAGCTCGAGAAGGCGCTCGTCGTCCGGTTTCCGACGAACGTGTGCTGGTGCGAGGCACCGGGCTTGCCGGGGAAGACGATGGGATCGTCGGGCGCCTGGTGCGAGAAGCGGCAGTTCTCGATGAAGTTCACGCCCACGAGGTCTGCGCGCGAGACGCCGTTGCCGTCGGCTCTGTCGCCCGCGAGCGCTGCCGGCCCGAGCGCCGCGGCGAGCACGAGGACGAGAGCGCCGGCGGTGATCAGTGCGAGTGCCCTCACAGCCTGCCTCCTTCGTTTGCGAGTCAGCACCAATCCATCCACCGAGCCGTTCGCGTTCCTTGAGCAAGTTGTGACGCACACGTAAGCATTCGGTTCGGTGTGGCGCCGCCTGTCCGGCTAACGACGGCGCAGCGCGATTCCGGTGAGGGCCTCCCGGACGATGCGGTCGGCGACGAGCGCCGTCACGTCCGCCGAGCCGACGGCCGTCGGGATGACCTCGACGACGTCGAGCCCGACGAGCTCGAGTCGCCGGCCGACTTCCCGGCAGGCCCACAGGAGGTCGGCCGAGCTCATGCCACCGGGCTCGGGCGTGCCGGTTCCGGGCGCGACCAGGGGATCGAGGACGTCGACGTCGACGGTCAGGAAGACCGGGCCGTCTCCCACGGTGCCCACCGTCCGCTCGACGATCTCGCCGATGCCGAGCTCGCGGACGTCGTGCATGAAGAACGACGTGATGCCCTGCTCGGCCTGCCAGCTGAGCTCGACCTCGCCCGGCCAGTAGCCGCGGAGCCCGATCTGCACGTAGCGCCGCGGATCGACGTGCCCGTCGCGGACGAGGCGGTACATGGGCGTTCCGTGGGAGACCTCGACGCCGAACACCTCCGTGCCGGTGTCCGTGTGCGTGTCGAAGTGGACGAGCCCGACGGGGCCGCGGCGCGCGGAGACGGCCTTGACGTTCGGCTCGGTGATCGAGTGGTCTCCGCCGAGGATCACCGGGATCGACCCGGCGGCGACGACCTGGCCGACGGTGAGCTCGAGTCTGCTCGTGAGTCCGAGCCGGGTCTGCGGGGATCACGGCAGCGTCGCCGAAGTCGACGACGCGAAGCTCTGTGAAGGCGTCCACCTTGGCCTCGAGGTGAGGTCCCGGAGGACAGCTCGCCGCTCTGATCGCGCGCGGCCCGAAGCGGGTGCCGGGCCGGTCCGAGACGAGGTCGTCCGTGGGGGCCCCGACGACGGCGACATCCACGCCCGCGAGCTCGCCCGGATCCTGCGTGTACGGCACTCCCGCGTAGGTGAGGAGGCCCGCATAGTCGGGCTTGTCCGGCAGGCCGAGGGCGCGCCAGCGCTCGAGCGGGTCGATCACGGCCGGTTCATGCCGTTCATCCCGGCGGAGTGGTTGCCGGGTAGCGCCCCCGCACGTCGTCGATGAACGACGCGAGGCGATCCGCCACGCCACGATCCCGGATCTCCAGCACGTTCTCGGCGTTGCGCTCTCCGGAGCGGGAGAGGTTGAAGCTGCCGACGAAGGCCGTGTCGTCCGCGACGACGACCTTGGCGTGCATGAAGTTGTGGACGGACTCCGGAGTCCATGGGATCGAGGCCTTGCCGCTCCACGGAGCGCCGTCGAGCACTGTCCGCAGGAGCGGGATCTTCCACTCGCTCACGCCGTTCGTCTTCCACTGGTGGAAGACCTGGTCGACCTGGGTGTCGTCGACGACGCCGGCGAGGTCGCAGCGCTTCTCGTTCACGATCTCGACGAGCGTGCCGAGAATCGGCCCGGACGTGAGGACGGGCGACGCGATGCGGATCCGGGCGCGCGCCTTGCCCAAATGCTTCGCGATCCGGTGCGAGAGGGCTTCGCCGTGCTCGGGCGTGAACCAGGCGCGAACGCGCGCTCCGTCGACCGAGGCCGGTCGCGGGTCGACGTCACCCGTTCCGAGGACGTTTCCGCGCGCCCACAGCTCCTCGAAGGCGAGCGTGTAGGCGTACGCGATCTCGGGCGACTCGACGGTCACGATGACGTTCTCCTGCCGCGACCAGGAGTCGTCCGTCCAGTTCGTCGAGCCGCCCCAGACCGCCGAGCGGTCGCGGACGACGAACTTGTGGTGCATGAGGTCCGGAACACCGGCGATGGCACGGGTCGTGATCGGGAGCGCCTCGATCGCCTGCGGCGCCGTCTCGGGTGGTGGGGGCACCGGGATGGGCCCCGGGTGGTCGACGTTATAGAGGAGCCGCACCGCGACCCCGCGCTGCACCGCGGCGAGCAGCGATGCGAGCACGACCGCGCCTGCATCCGTCTCGAACCGGACGTCGTAGAGCGCGAGGTCGAGAGTCTCCGTCGCTTCAGCGAGGAAGCGTGCGATCCCACGCCCGACGTCGGCGGGACGCTGCCCGCCGTCCGTCAGCGTCTCGATCGCAATCGCCGGTCGGGCGGCTGCTTCGGCCGCCGCGTCGGTCACGCTGTCTGAGCGGCAGCGCGGAGCGCAGCCTTGTGCGCGCGCTTCGCGGCCTGGTACTCGGCGAGCGCCTCGGGCGAGTCGATCCTGCCGAGGCACGGGTGCTCGGGCACGAGCTCCTGCGCGGCCCCCACGCCGAACTGCAGCGCGAGCACCGAGCCGAGGCCGCTGATCTTCATCGCGCCGAATCCGGGCAGGGCGCCGATTCGCCTTCGGAGGTCGGCTGCGTCTGTCGCCTCCGTCCAGATCCGCGCGGCGTCGCCGCCGTACTCGTCGACGACCACCTGGCACAGCTCCTGCACGCGCGCAGCCATCGCGCGCGGAAACCGGTGGATCGCCGGGCGCTCGCGGAAGGCGGCCTCGAGCGCCGCCGGATCCAGCTCCGCGATCGCTCGGGCGTCGAGCGTTCCCACCCGGTCCTTCAGCCTGAGCGGCCCCGAGAACGCCTGCTGGACGGTGACCTGCTGGTCGATCGCGAACCCGATGAGGAGTGCGAGCGGGTCGGAGGCGATGAGCCGGTTGGCCTCGTCCGAGTCCGTGAGGTACAGCGCCTCGGGCACGCCTCCGATACTAGCCAGTGACGCATTACTTTTCTTTTTGAAGCGAGAGCGCTATGTTTCCCAAAGTGATCCGAACCCGCACTCGACCGACGATCTCGAAAGACGAGCTCCTCGCTCGGCTCTCCGAGGGCGACGCCTCGCTCGTGGACGTCCGTCCGCTCGCGGCGTACAACGGCTGGCGCCTCGACGGTGAGGCACGCGGTGGGCACATACCCGGCGCCGCTGCGCTTCCCGAAAGGTGGCTCGACGTCGTTGACGACGCCGACCTCGTCGAGCTGCTGCGGTCGAAGCGTGTCGACCCGGGTCGCGAGGTCGTGGTCTACGGGGATCGCGCCGGCGCTGCAGAGCGGACGCTCGAAAGACTGTCGGCGCTCGGCTACGAGGCGGCAGGCTCGTACGAGGCCGGCTGGGAGGAGTGGGCCGCGGACGGCGCCCTTCCCACAGAGCGCCTTCCCCGGTACGAAAAGCTCGTCCACGTCGCCTGGCTCGAGCGCGTCCTCGCCGGCGGCGAGCCCGAGGCCGCGCCCGCTGGAGGATTCCTGCTCCTCCACGTGAACTTCGGCGTTCCGGAGGAGTACGCCGAGGGTCATCTTCCCGGCGCCCTCTACCTCGATACGAACCTGCTCGAGAATCCGGTCGACTGGAATCGCCGGACCCCCGAGGAGCTGGAAGAGTCGTTGCGCTCGCTCGGCATCGCGCACGACACGACCGTGATCCTGTACGGCCGTGACACGGTGGGCGATGCGGACGAGAAGTGGCCGGGGAGGCGTGCGGGGCAGATCGCCGCGTGTCGAGCCGCGTTGATCCTCCACTACGCCGGCGTCGACGATGTTCGCTTGCTCGACGGCGGCTTCGACGCGTGGGTGCGCGCCGGCGGCGCACTCGAGACGACGGTGCACGAGCCGCGACCGGTCTCGTCGTTCGGCGCTCCGATCCCACGCCGCCCGGAGGCGATCGTCGACATCGGCGAGGCCAGGTCGATCCTGCTCGACCGTGAGGGTGCGGCGCTCGTGAGCGTCCGCACCTGGAGCGAGCACATCGGCAGTCGGAGTGGCTACAACTACATCGCCATCGCGGGGCGGATCGCCGGCGACGTCTGGGGCAACTGCGGCACCGACGCGTACCACATGCAGCACTACCGCAACGTGGACAACACGATGCGGCCGTATCCCGAGATCGCGTCCAACTGGGAGGACGCCGGGGTCATCCCGGACAAGTGGGTCGCGTTCTACTGCGGCACCGGCTGGCGAGCGAGCGAGACGTGGTTCTACGCGTACCTCATGGGCTGGCCTCGGATCGCCGTCTACGACGGAGGCTGGTTCGAGTGGAGCAAGGATCCGTCGTCGAACCCGATCGAGGTCGGGGAAGTCGACGACGACGTCACGCACGAGGCGGTGTCGGCCCCGGCTTGACGGGCATGTCGTCGGGACGCGCTCCAGCGGTACCCTGACTCGATGGAGCCGCTCGACGTCTTCTCCCCAAAGACGAGAGCGTGGTTCGAGCAGGCGTTCGCCGGACCGACGCCGGCCCAGGCGCTCGGCTGGCCGGCGATCGCCGCGGGCGGGCATGTGCTCATCCAGGCGCCCACGGGCTCCGGCAAGACGCTCGCCGCCTTCCTCCTCGGGATCGATCGGCTCAACACGACACCGGGCGACGGACTGCGGCTGCTCTACGTCTCGCCGCTGAAGGCGCTCAACTACGACATCGAGCGGAACCTGCGGAGCCCGCTGGCGGGCCTCGGCTCCGAGCTCGTGGTGGGGGTGCGCACGGGCGACACCCCTGCGGAGGAGCGGCGCAGGATGCTCAAGACGCCGCCGGACATCCTGATCACCACGCCCGAGTCGTTGTTCTTGCTCCTGACGTCGCAGGCGCGCGAGACGCTCCGCGGGATCGAGACCGTGATCCTGGACGAGGTGCACGCCGTCGCCGGGACGAAGCGCGGCGCGCACCTCGCGCTGTCGCTCGAGCGGCTGGAACGGCTCGTCGAGAGTCCCTTCCAGCGGGTCGGGCTCTCGGCAACGCAGCGGCCGCTCGAGGAGATCGGACGCTTCGTCGCGGGAGTCGGGCGCGAGATCGAGCTCGTCGACGCAGGCGTTCGCAAGGAGCTCGACCTCGAGGTCGTTGTTCCGGTCGAGGACATGCGCGAGCTCGCGTCCACGTCCGAGCTCTCCGTCCCGCCCCTCGCCGACGGCGTCCAGCTGGGCTCCGGCGTCGAGCAGTCGAGCCGCTCGATCTGGCCCTCGGTGTATCCGGCGATCCTCGAGCTCGTCCGGCAGCACCGCTCGACCATCGTGTTCGTGAACAACCGCCGCCTGGCGGAGCGCCTCGCGCTGCGCGTGAACGAGCTCGCCGGCGAGGAGATCGCCCGCGCGCACCACGGCTCGCTCGCGCGCGAGCAGCGGATCGTGGTGGAGGAGCTGCTGAAGGCGGGGCAGATCCCGTGCCTCGTGGCGACCTCGTCGCTCGAGCTCGGGATCGATATGGGCGCGGTGGATCTCGTGATCCAGGTGGAGAGCCCGAAGTCGGTTGCGCGCGGGCTGCAGCGGGTCGGCCGCGCCGGCCACGACCTGCTCTCGGTCTCGAAGGGCCGCATCTTCCCCAAGTTCCGCGGCGACCTGCTCGAGTCGGCCGTCGTCGCGCAGGCGATGCGCGAAGGCGAGATCGAGGAGACGCGCATCCCGCGCAACCCGCTCGACGTCCTCGCACAGCAGGTCGTCGCGATCTGCGCGGACGAGGAGATCGAGGTGGGCGAGCTCCACGAGCTCGTGCGCCGCGCGTACCCGTTCGAGGGCATCTCGCGTGCCCAGCTGGAGAACGTCCTCGACATGCTCGCGGGCCGCTATCCGTCGGACGAGTTCGCCGAGCTGCGGCCGCGCATCGTCTGGGATCGCACGCAGGGGGTCATCCGCGGTCGAACGGGAGCGCGGCGGCTCGCCGTCACGAATGCGGGCACGATCCCCGACCGAGGCCTGTTCGGCGTGTTCCTCGCGGACGGCGGCGGGCGGGTGGGCGAGCTCGACGAGGAGATGGTGTACGAGGCGCGCGAGGGGCAGACGTTCGTCCTCGGGGCGTCGACGTGGCGGATCGAGGACATCACGCGCGACCAGGTGCTCGTCTCGCCGGCTCCGGGCGTGCCGGGCATCGCGCCGTTCTGGAAGGGCGAGGGCGTCGGCCGTCCGGCAGAGCTGGGGGAGCGGATCGGCCGCGCGGCGCGCGAGATCGTCGCTCGCCGCGGCGATGACGCGACCGAGACCGTCGCGCGCGAGTACGGCCTCGACGAGCGCGCGGCGCGCAACCTCGTCACGTTCCTGCGCGACCAGGAGGAGGCAACCGGAGTCGTGCCCTCGGATCGCTCCGTCGTCGTGGAACGGTTCCGCGACGAGATCGGCGACTGGCGCGTCTGCGTGCTGACGCCGTTCGGCGGTCGCGTCCACGCGCCCTGGGCCATGGCGCTTCGCACCCGCCTGCGCGAGTCGCTCGACCTCGACGTGCAGGCGATCTGGTCGGACGACGGCATCGCGCTGCACTTCCCGGACGCCGATGTTCCCCCGCCGATGGCCGACCTCATGCTCGATCCCGACGAGATCGAGGACCTGCTGCTCGTGGAGCTCGCGCAGTCGGCGCTGTACGGGGCGCGCTTCCGGGAGAGCGCCTCGCGTGCGCTGCTCATCCCGCGGCGGAGGCCCGGCCAGCGGACCCCGCTCTGGCAGCAGCGCCTGAAGGCGCAGAGCCTCCTGCAGGTGGCGCGCCGCTACCCCCAGTTCCCGATCGTGCTGGAGACGTACCGGGAGTGCCTCCAGGACGTGTTCGACCTCCCGGCGCTGCGCGGCATCCTGCGGAACATCCGGACGCGCTCGCTCGACGTGGTCGAGGTGGAGACGGCGACCGCGTCCCCGTTCGCGTCGTCGCTCCTCTTCGACTACGTGGCGACGTACATGTACGAGGACGACACGCCGCCCGAGGAGCGGCGCGCCCAGGCGCTCTCCCTCGACCGCGACCTGCTGCGCGAGCTGATGGGGATCGAGGAGTTGCGCGAGCTGCTTGATCTCGGCGCGATCGAGCAGGTGGAGGCCTCGCTGATGCGGACGCCGCGTAATGCAGACGAGCTCCACGACCTCCTGCGACGTGCGGGGCCGCTACTCGAGGGCGAGTACGACGCCGGTTTCGCCGAGACGCTCATCCGCGAGCGGCGTGCGATTCGCGTGCGGCGCGGGGACGAAGAGTTGCTCGCCGCGGTCGAGGACTCCGGCCTCGTGCGGGACGCTCTCGGTGCGGTGCCGCCGAGCGGCGTGCCCAATGTCTTCCTCGAGCCGGTGGAGCACGCCCTGCGCGCGGTGCTTCGCCGGTTCGCCAAGTCACACGGCCCTTTCACGACGGGCGACGTCGCCTCGCGCTTCGCGCTCGAGGCGGATGCTCTGGAGGCCGAGCTCCTTGTCCTCGAGCGCGAGGAACAGATCGTTCGTGGCGAGCTGCGGCCGGGTGGCTCCGAGCGCGAGTGGTGCGATGCCGACGTCCTCCGCCGCATTCGCCGCGCGACGCTCGCCGTGCTGCGGCGCGAGGTCGAGCCGGCCGAGCAGGCGGCGTTCGGACGCTTCCTCCCCTCGTGGCACGGCATCGGCCGTCGTCAGTCCCTGCGCGAGTCGCTCGTCCCGCTCCAGGGCATCTCTCTTCCGGTGTCGCTCTGGGAGAGCGACGTCCTGCCTCGGAGGGTTCCCGGGTTCCGCCCTGCGGATCTCGACGCGCTGTGTGCTTCCGGTGAGCTCGTATGGGTCGGGGCGGGGCTCGATCGCGTGGCCGTCTACTTCCGCGACGACGCCCCACTTCTGGGACGGGCGGGAGCCGAGCCCGCCCCCGAGGGTGGCGAGCACGCGTCGGTTCGAGCGGCGCTGGCGGGCGGCGGCGCGATCTTCTGGAACGAGCTTCTCGAGCGGAGCGTGCTCGAGGGAGCGTCCGCGCTCGCGGCGCTCTGGGACCTCGTCTGGGCCGGCGAGGTCACGAACGACTCGTGGTCGCCTCTGCGTGCGAGCCGACGGTACGAGACGCCGCGGCCACAACGGCCCTCTCGACGCTTCGTCCGGTCGCGAATCGCTGCCCCGTCGCCGACTCAGGGCCGCTGGTCGCTCGTCGACCCGCTCTTCACGGGGACGCCCGAGCGGAGGGCGTTGGCCGAGCTCCTGCTCGAGCGCCACGGAATCGTCACGCGCGACGGCGTCCGCGCGGAGGGGATTCGCGGCGGCTACGGAGCCGTGTACTCGGAGCTACGGGCGCTGGAGACGCTCGGTGTCTGCCGGCGCGGCTACTTCGTAGAGGGCCTCGGCGGTGCGCAGTTCGCGCTTCCCGGCGCGGTCGAGCGACTGCGCGAGCTTCGCGCGAGCGGCTCGTCCGAGGATCGCCCCGAAGCGCTCGTACTCGCGGCCTCCGATCCCGCACAGCCGTACGGCGCCGCGCTTCCGTGGCCACGTCGCGCCGGGGCGCGCGCAGCTCGCGTGGCCGGTGCGTGGGTCGTGCTCCTCGGCGGCGAGGCGGCGCTCTTCGTCGAACGTGGCGGCCGCTCGCTCGTGCCGCTGCGCGATCCCGACGCTGAGTGGCTCCGGCCCGCCATCGCGGCGCTCGTCGCCCACGTTCGGGCGGGTGGGGCGAAGCGCCTCGCGGTGGAGCGCTTCGACGGCTCACCCGTCGTCGAGACCGATGCGCTGGGTCTCCTGGTCGATGCGGGCTTCCTCGCCGGGCCTCGACGCGCCGTCCTGCGGCCCTAGATGATCAGCTCGTAGCAGGAGAGGCGGGCGCAGCCGCGTACCGGAATGGTGTGCCAGTGCGCGCGCCGCATCTCTATCCGCTCCTCCGGGGCTTCGCGCTCGGATCCTTCGTCCTGCTCGGGCGCGAGCTCGAGGAGGGAGCGGAGCTCCCGTTCGCGTTCGAGGAGCACGTCGAGCGCCGCGGGCCGGCGCTGTACGAGTTGAGACCGCTCGTGCGGTCGTTCATCGAAGCCCGGGAGGCGGTCCTGCGCACGCGAGACGACGCGCGGCTGGCCGTCGAGGAGTTGAAGCGGGAGCCGGCCGCAGCGATCTTCGCGAAGGCGCACGCGGGCAAGCGCGCGACCGAGGACGAGGCCCTGTTCCGCACGGTGCTGCTCGCGCTCCTCATGGCGACCGCCGAGGGCTGTGGAGGCTTCGACTGGGACGACGAGGTCTTCGAGCGGGCGTACGCCGAGCTCGAGCTCTCGCTCTTCGGTGAGCACCGCGTCTACGTGGCCCTCGCGCCGCTCGCCGGGCTCTCGATCGCAGCGCGAGCCGAGCTTGCGACTGGTCTCGACGTTCGAAGCTTCGTTACGGGCGAGCTCGCGACGCATTGGCCCGAGTCGCGCGGTCTGCTTCCAGAGGGCTTCGGCCAGGAGCCGGATCGCTGCGCGGTCCTGGAGCTCCGTCGCGAGCTCGACAGCGACGAGCCGCCGCCCGACGCGGCATCGGAGCTAGCCGACGCGGTGAGCGCGATTCGGTTGACGACGTCCGCTGCGGCGTCCGCCGGGCCGGTGTTGTTCGAGACGCTCGACGGGCGGCCCTTCGGTATTCAGCCCGTCCTCCCGATCGCGGCCACGCAGCCGCCGGGCGAGCCGTCGCGGCTCGACAGCTTCCGCACGCCGATCGCGGTGGACGTGCTCGCGGCGCTCGGCGACGCCGACGGCGACCCCGAGCTGGCCGAGGCGCTCGATCGGTGGGAGCTCTCGCTCTTCCAGAACGAGCCGTTTCGCAGCGAGCAGCTGCGAGCCGCCTTGTCGGCGCTCCTCGGCGACACGTGGCCGATGCGGGCGTGCGTCCTGCTGACCGACGACCTCCGGATGCGCGAGGAGCTGTACGTCGAGCTCGGCATGCTCGCCCGCGGCGAGGAGGCGAGCCGCGAAGCAGTCGACGCCGTGCGCCGCGCCATCGTGGCAGTGCTGCGAGGCGGCGATCGGGAGACGCTGCTTTCGGAGCTCGACCGCGAGCTACTCGGGCTGCCGCGCGCGCCGATCGAACACGCGATCGCCGTCTAGACCTGACTCGTCTCGAACGCGTTACCCATCCGTGAATCGGGTGGCGCTACGGTCGTGGAATGGACGAATCGCGGGCCGTTCTCGACCGACTCGAGCGGATCGAGGCGCTCGATCGGGCTGGTGCCGAGCCGCTCGTGCTCGTCGCGGAGCTGCGTGCGCTCGTGGCGGAAGCGATCGACTGGTCGCAGGCGGAGGGGGGTGATGCCGGGGTCAGGGCGGTCGACAATCTGCGGTCCGCGTTGGCAGGTGCTCCCGTGAGATGATCGTCCCGTGATTCAGGAGCATCGCGGGGGACAGGTCATCTCTCACTGGGACGACGCGCGCAGCTGGCACTCGGAGCGCGGCCACATCTCCGGAACGTGGACGAGCCTCACCGGTCGGGAGACGACCGGGGTCGGGGTCAAGCGAATCCAGGTCGACCCCGGGAAGTGGTCGACACCGCTCCACCTCGAGGGCGCCGAAGAGGAGATCTTCTACGTCCTCGGCGGCACGGGGATCTCCGTCCAGTGGGAGGGAGAGGAGACGCATGCGTACGAGGTCAGCGCGGGCGACTGCCTCGTCCACCTTGCGCTCGACAATGCGCACACGCTCCAGGCCGGCGACGACGGGCTCGACGTGCTCGCCTTCGGCCAGCGAACGTTCGCGAACGGCATCACGTGGCTTCCGCGTGCAGGAGTCGCGTGGCTCGGGGAGACCTGGGCGCCGGTCGGCGCCGAGGACGACCATCCGTGGGCGCGCGAGGCGGCGGCCGGGCCGGCCGACGTCGGCGAGATCTCGCCGCGGCCGAGCAACATCGTCAAGGTTCACGAGCTCGATCCCCTCGAGCGGGACGGCGCAACGGTCGGGCGCCGCGTGCGCTTCCCGGGCCGGGAGGCCGGGTCCACGCGGACCGGTCTGCGTCACGCCGAGGTCCTCCCGGGCAAGCTGAACGCGCCGCCGCACTGCCACTCGGCCGAGGAAGAGATCTTCGTCGTGCTCGAAGGTGATGGCGACGTGCTGTTCTGGGAGGAGGGCGGTGTCGCCGAGCATCCCGTACGTGCGGGCTCGGTCGTCGCACGGCCTCCGGCCACGGGCGTCGCGCACGCGTTTCGCGCCGGTGCGGACGGCGTGAGCCTTCTCATGTACGGCACCCGGGACCCCAGCGACATCTGTTTCTACCCGCGGTCGGGGAAAGTGTTCTTCACCGGGCTCGGTCTCGTCACGAAGATCGACGAGCGTCTCGACTACTGGGAAAACGAGGACTGAGATCCGTTCTTGAAGGAGTTTCCGCGGGAGACGGGAAGGTGACGCGGTCATGGCGCTCTCTCGTCTTCTGCCGCGACTCCAGTCGCGACCCGAGCCCGTCCCGGAGGAGCCACCCTCCGCTCCTCCCGTCGACGAGTCGCCGCGCCTGCAGGCCGTGCCCGAGCCCGCGCCGCCGCCGAGCCCCTCCGCCGAAGGTGGCGTGATGGCGAACGTCATCGCCCTCGCGAACCAGAAGGGCGGCGTCGCGAAGACCACGACGACGCTGAACCTCGGCGTCGCGCTGCACGAGAAGGGGCGCCGCGTGCTCGTGATCGACCTCGACCCGCAGGGCAACCTGACCATGAGCCAGGGGATGAACCCGGACGCGATCGAGCGCTCGATGTTCGACGTCCTCGTCCACCGCGTCCCGATCTCGGACGTCATCAAGACCGTCGAGGTGGACGTCGCCGTCGCTTCGATCGACCTCGCCGGCGCCGAGCTCGCGCTCTCCGCGCTGATCGGGCGCGAGCGCGCTCTCGAGAAGGCGCTCGTCGAGGTGCGCGACCGCTACGACTACATCCTCATCGACACGCCCCCGTCCCTGGGTCTCCTGACCATCAACGCGTTCGTGGCCGCGGACGGCGTGATCGTCCCGGTGCAGTGCGAGTATCTGTCACTGCGTGGGCTCGTTCAGCTCGAGAACACGCTGGCGATGGTGCGCGAGAACCTCAACCAGAAGGTGCACGTACAAGGCATCGTTCCGACGATGTACGACGGACGCACCCTGCACGCACGGGAGGCGATCGAGATCCTCGAGGAGCACTTCGGCGACCTCGTGTACGGAACGCGCATCCGGAAGACCGTCCGCTACGCCGAGGCCCCGGTCAAGGGCTTGTCCGTGCTCCGCTACGACCCGTCCGGACCGGCCGCCCAGGCATATCGCGATCTCGCGAAGGAGGTGCTCGATGGCGCGCAAGCGCGCGACGATGCGTGAGGGCCCGCTCGCCGAGCTCTTCCGCAAGACCGAGGCTGCGCAACGCGCCCAGGAGGGACAGGACCCGACTGCCAGCCCCGCTGAGCCCGAGGTCGATCCTCGCGCGCAGGCGGCGCTCGACGAGACGGTCGAGCACGTTCCGGACTTCGCGAAGGACGAGACTGCGGTCGTAGCGGACGAGCCCGCACCCGCGCCCGCCCCCAGCTCCGCTCCCGAGGAGGACGTCCTCGACGAGGCCGCGGCCTCGCGGGCGGCCGCACGCTACTTCCAGACGATGCTCGAGCCGGCGCCGAAGCTGCACCGCGTGCCGCCTCCGAAGGGCGCCGCCTACATCGCGGCGATCCGCGTCGTGGGCGTCGGCGGTGCCGGCCTGAACGCGGTCCATCGCATGATGGACGCGGGAATCGCGCAGGTCGACTTCATCGCCGTCAACACCGACAGGCAAGCGCTCGCGATCTCGGACGCGCCGATCAAGATCTCGATCGGGGACGGCCTCACCCAGGGCCTCGGCTCCGGGGCCGATCCGGCGGTCGGGCGCGCTGCGGCCGAGGCCGCCGAGGATCAGCTGAAGACCGCGCTGCGCGGGTCGGACATGGTGTTCGTGACGGCCGGCGAGGGCGGCGGGACCGGAACCGGCGCTGCCCCGGTCGTTGCCCGGATCGCACGTGAGGTCGGCGCGCTCACCGTCGGGATCGTGACGACCCCGTTTCGCTTCGAGGGCACGCGGAGGAGGGGCGCGGCCGACCAGGGGGTCGAAGACCTTCGCGCCGCCTGCGATACCGTCATCGTCATTCCCAACGACCGGCTCCTCGAGGTGCTCGATCGCTCCACCTCGATGGTCGACGCGTTCAAGATCGCGGACGACGTCCTGCGTCAGGGCGTGCAGGGCATCACCGACCTGATCACAACGCCCGGGCTGATCAACCTCGACTTCGCGGACGTGCGCACGGTCATGCAGGACGCCGGCTCGGCCCTCATGGGCATCGGCTACGCGACCGGACCGACCCGCGCCCGCGAGGCCGCCGAGCGCGCGCTCGGATCGCCGCTGATCGATGCGGAGATCGTGCGGGCGCGCGGCATCCTGCTCTCCATCTCGGGCGGCGACGACCTCTCGCTGGTCGAGGTGAACGAGGCCGCCGAGATCGTTCGCGCGACCGCGACCGACGAGACGAACATCATCTTCGGAGCGACCGTCGACCCCAGGCTCACGGGCCAGGTCTGGGTCACCGTCGTCGCCACGGGGCTCGGAGGGATGCGCAGGCGCTCCGGGCGCGCCGAGTTCGACACCGAGACGACTCCGAGCCGGCGTACGGACACCGAGCTCCCGTCGTTCCTCACCTCGTCGTAGCGCGCCAGCCGGCGCAGTAGCCTCCCCGGATGCACGGCGCGATCGCAGCCGGCCACCCGCTGACGGCCGAGGCCGGCGCACGCGTCCTGCGCGAAGGAGGAAACGCCGTGGACGCTTTGCTCGCAGCGGCATTCACCGCCTTCGTGTGCGAGGGGCCTCTCACCGGGCCTGCCGCCGGCGGGTTCCTGCTCGTGCGGACGAGCGAGGGAGAGGCGACGTTCCTGGACTGCTTCTTCGGCGTGCCCGAGACACGTCTGGGCGAGATGGAGGAGCTCGTCATCGACTTCGCCGACGCGGGTACGCAGGTGTTCCACGTGGGACCTGGCTCCGTCGCCGTCCCGGGTCTGCTGAGGGGCCTCGACGACGCGCACCGGCGCTTCGCGACCGGCGAGTGGGCACCGCTCGTGGATCGGGCGCTCGCGCTCGCTCACGGCGGCTACGAGCGGGACGAGCCGCGGGAGTTCCTGCACGCGATCCTCGCGGGCGTCCTGCTCCGCGACGAGGGCGGAAGGAGCATCTACGGCGATGCGGCCCGCGTCGTCACGGCCGATTGCTGCGCGACGCTCGAGAGCGTGCGCGACCTCGGCGCCGCCGCTGCCCCCGAGCTCCTCCCCGAGTTCGCCGACGACTTCGCCTCCTACGAGGTGCTCGAGCGTCCGCCGCTCGCCGCGGTCGTGCGCGGCTACGAGACGCTCGCGATGCCCACGCGCGGGGGAGGCGTCGTCCTCGAGATTCTCGAGCACCTGGGGGGCGCCGGCGAGCCGGCGCTCGCCGACTTCGCCCGAGCGGTGGCTGCAGGCTACGGCTCCCTCGGCGCAGGCCCGCTGCCCGGGACGACGCACATCTCCGTCATCGACGGTTGGGGAATGGCCGCGGCACTGTCGTCGACGCTCGGGTCGGGATCCGGTGTCTTCCGGGCGGGCACGCAGCTCAACAACATGCTCGGCGAGCTCGACGTGATCGGACACGACGAGAAGCAGCCGGGCGAGCGCCTGCCGAGCATGATGGCACCGACCCTCGTGCTCGACTCCGGGGGCCCGCGGCTCGTGGTCGGAAGCGCCGGCTCCGTGCGGCTGGCCGGCGCGATCGCACAGGTCGTGTGGCGGACGCTCGCCGGCTCGGACGTCACCGACGCGATTCGTGCTCCCCGCGTGCACGTCGACGGAACCACGCTGCACCTCGAAGGCGGGTGGCCCGACGCGGACGTTACGACGCTGTCCGCCGAGTGGGAGGTGAACCGCTGGGAGGGCATCAATCTCTTCTTCGGCGGCGCGCAGGCCGTCGAGCGAACGTCGGACGGCCGGCTCCGAGCGGCGGGTGACCCGCGGCGAGGCGGCGTCGGGCTCGTGGTCCCGTGATGAGGATCCGCCGCGCCATGCCCAGCGACGCGGCTGCGCTCGTCGCGCTCGCCGAGGACGTCGGACGCGAGGAAGGCCGCTGGATCCTCGGGACGGGGCCGTGGCGTCCGGCCGGCGACGAGCGGAAGTACCTGCGAAGCGTCGAGCGCCATCCCGACGCGGCCGTGTTCGTTGCCGAGGTCAACGGCGTCGTGGTCGCCCGCCTCTCCCTCTCGCGCGACCCGCACCCGGCGAGCCGGCACGTCGCCGACCTGGGGCTGATGGTTGCGGTGAGTCAGCGCAGGCGCGGCGTCGGAACGGCGCTGCTCGACGAGGCGGTGCGGTGGGCCCGATCAGCAGGCGTTCGCAAGCTCGAGCTGCACGTCTTTCCCTGGAACGAGCCGGCGCTCGCCCTGTACGAGTCGTTCGGTTTCGAGCGGGAGGGCTACCGCAAGGCGCACTACGAGCGTGGCGACGAGCTCGTCGACGCGATCCTGATGGCGTACGCCGTACCGACGGACGTCTAGCGCCGCGACGCGGGCGGCACGAGCGCGAACAGCACCTCGTAGGCGAGCCTGCTCCGCAGTCGCCGCGAGCGTCGACCGAGCAGCCGCATGAAGAGCGTGTCCCTGAGCCGCAGCATTGCTTGCGCCCCTAGGGCTCGACGCTGCGCAACGGGACGACGCCGGCGTCGAACGCGACAGCGTCGTTGTCCGACCCGGCGAGCTGCGTGTCCACTCGCGGAAGACGCAGCCGCTCGTTGACCGTGGCGAGATCCGAGACGCTCGCGAGCTCCGCGGCGAGTGACTCGAGCGCCTCGAGCCCCGCGCCGAGCTCGGTGGTTCGCGGGGGCCGGAGCCGACGCGGCCGTGGACTCGACGGTGTCCAGCCGGGCTGCCACAAGCGCGATGCTCGCGGCGAGCTCGTCCACTCGTTCGACGAGAGCCGAATCCTCCGGCCGGGGGGCCTGCATCGCGGCGAGCGCGGGCCGCAGCTCGCCGACGATCTGCCCGATCCGCGCGCCGGTCTCGGCGAACTGCCGCTGGGCGGACTCGAGCTCGTGCTGCTGCGTCGCCGAGGCGCTCGTCGAGTGCGGCTATTCGTGCCTCGAAGGTATCTAGTTGCTGCGTCACGGCGGGTATCGCTGCCTCGTCGTCGGCGATCCGGGCGGCCAGGCGCTCGTCGAGCTCGGTCGCTCGTGCTTCGAACCTGTCGAGTCGCGCCTCGAGCTCGGGTGTCTTCGCTGCATCGTCGGCGATCCGGGCGGCCAGGCGCTCGTAGAGCTTGGTCGCTCGAGCTTCGAACCGGTCCAGCCTCGCTTCGAGCTCGGGCGTCTTCGCCGCGTCGCCGGTGACCTGGGCAGCCAGGCGCTCGTCGAGGGCGGCCACTTGTGCGTCGAATCCGTTCAGGCGTTGGAGAACGGCTGGTATCGCTACCTCGTCGTCGGCGATCCGGGCAGCCAGGCGCTCGTCGAGCTTGGTCGCTCGAGCTTCGAACCGGTCCAGCCTCGCTTCGAGCTCGGGTGTCTTCGTCGCGTCGTCGGCGATCCGAGCGGCCATGTGCTCGTCGAGCGCGTCCACTCGTGCGTCGAATCCGTTCAGGCGTTGGAGAACGGCGGGTATCGCTACCTCGTCGTCGGCGATCCGGGCAGCCAGACGCTCGTCGAGCTCGGTCGCTCGTGCTTCGAACCTGTCGAGTCGTGCCTCGATCTCGGGTGTCTTGGCCGCGGCGCCGGCGATCTGGGCGGCCAGGCGCTCGTCCAGTGCGGCCGCGCGTGCTTCGAATGCGTCCAGTCGCTGGTCTACCTCGGGCATCGTCGCGGCGGCTCCGGCGATCTGCGCGGCAACGCGCTCTTCCAGCTCCGTCGCGCGCGTATCGAACGCGTCGAGTCGCAGCTCGAGCGCTGACGTGTCCGGTGCGGCGAGAGCGGCGACGTGCGCGCGAATCTCGGCGAGCGCTGCTTCCGTCCGAGCGCCGAGGCGCTCGAGCTCTTCCTGGGCGGGGCTCGCATCCGGGGGAGGCGTCGCGGCCAGCGTGTCCACGCGCTCGTTCAGCCGGAGCAACATCAGGTTGAGATCGTCGAGCCGCGTGTCGTTCGCCTGCGTGGGGCGCTCGGCTGCGAGCGCGGCGACTCGCGCGGTGAGCTCGTTCAGCTCCGAGGATCCGACAACGCCCGTGGCGGCGCCGGCGATTGCGGTCTCGACCCGGGCGACGGCGGTCTGCAGGTCGCGGCGGAGGCCGACGAGCTCGCCGTCCGTCTTGGCCGTCGAGGACGCCGTCGTCGCGACCGTGGTTGCGAGCGTGTCGACGCGCTCGATCAGGACGTCGAGGCGACTCGCGTAACGAGCGTCCTGCTTCGCGTCGTTCTTAGACGACGAGAGCATGCCTCGCCGTGCGTCCCCTCGACGCGAGCAGTGCGGAGTCCAGCAGGCGGGCGGACGTGCTCACTCAAGGGCTATCGGAGTAGCGGGCACGCGCCTCGCTCACCCTTCTCAGGGACTTGAGTTCGCTAGCGGCCAGGCTCCCACGCGAGCACGACCATGCGCTGCTCGATCGTCTGCGGGCACGCGGAGCCACGCGCGTCGGCGATCAGGCGCAGCGCGTCGTTCGGATCGGCTCCGTGCCGGACGAGCCAGCTGCCGACGACGACGCCTGTCCGTCCGCACCCCGCCCAGCAGTGGACGAAGACGAGGCCGCCCGCGTCGAGCTCGGCGTCGATCGCGTCGAGGGTGTCCATGAGACCGTGCAGCGTCGGGACGGAGAAGTCCTGGATCGACATCTGGTGGTACCGCGCCTGGGGCGGGATCAGGTCGTCGTACGGCTCGAGCTCGCCGTCGTGGGTGAGGTCGAGGAAGAGCGTGACCCCGGACGCGGCGAGCTCGTCCACCACCGCGAGCGCGTACTCGCGGCCCGAAGCACACGGATGGCGCCCCGCGATGATCTTCCCAGGGACGATGACCGTTGGGGGGCGCACGACTCGACAGTCTGCCGTCAGCCGATACCCCGTCCGGGGGGAACGCCTCATCGGCCCGGAGGCGAGTGCCGATATTCGGAGCATGATCCCTCGCGACGCACCTCCGGATGTCGTGCGCGATCGAGCGCTCGACCTCGCTGCGGAGCACGGCGTCGATCCGGCGTCCTGGTACATCCGCGTGCTCGAGGAGGATCGCTCGGCCGGCTCCGACCCCGACCTCGGGGCGCTCGTGCGCGTCTACTGGGAGCTGCAGCGCGTCACCGGACGAACCGATCTCAAGCACGAGTGGCGCCGTCTCGCCGACGTTCTCTGGTCCGGCGAAGCGGCGTAGACCGCTCGAAATCCGCTCGCGAAAGGCCCTCCGACCACGGCAGTAAGCTGGCTCTCCCGTGGCCGCCCCGTTCGTCCATCTCCACGTCCACTCGGAGTACTCGATCCTCGACGGGGCGTGCCGGATCCCCGACCTCGTGGCGAAGGCGGCACGGCTCGAGATGCCTGCCGTCGCGCTCACCGACCACGGATCGCTCGCCGGCGCCGTCGAGCTCCATCGGGAGGCGCGACAGCAGGGCGTCAAGCCCGTCATCGGCTGCGAGGTCTACGTCGCCGACGACCGCCGCGCGCAGACGAAGGGATACGCACACCTGACGCTCCTCGCCGAGTCGAACGAGGGCTACGCGAACCTCATCAAGCTCTCCTCGCTCGGCTACCTCGAGGGCTACTACTACAAGCCGCGGGTCGATTGGGAGCTGCTCGAGCAGCACTCGAACGGGCTGATCGCTCTCTCCGGCTGTCTCTCCGGCCGCGTCTCGCGCGCGCTCTCCGAAGGCCGTGGCAAGGACGCGCGGGAGGATCTCGACCGCCTCGTCCAGATCGTCGGGCGCGACTCGACCTATGTCGAGATTCAGAACGCCGGGCTCTCCGAGCAGCAGCAGGTGAACCCGGAGCTGATCGCGCTGGCCGAGGAGACCGGGCTGCCCCTCGTGGCGACGGGCGACGTCCACTACCTCGACGCCGGTGACGCGTTCGCGCACGAGGCGCTGCTCTGCATCCAGTCCGGCGACACGCTCAAGAACCCGGCGCACTGGAAGTTCGACACGAACGAGTTCTTCTTCAAGACGCCCGAGGAGATGGCGGGAGACTTCCAGGGGCTCGAGCACGCGCTCGCACGGACGCTCGAGGTCGCCGAGCGCTGCAATGTCGAGCTCGAGCTCGGCCGCATCCTGCTGCCCACGTACCCGGTGCCCGAGGGCCGCGATGCGTTCGACTACCTCGTCGAGCTCTGCGAGCGCGGCCTCGGCAAGCGCTACGGCGCCGCGACGCCGGAGCTGACGGAGCGGCTCCGTTTCGAGCTCAAGACGATCCGCGAGATGGGCTTCGCGGACTACTTCCTCATCGTCTGGGACTTCATCCACTTCGCGAAGCAGAACGGCGTCAGCGTCGGGCCGGGCCGCGGCTCGGCCGCCGGCTCGCTCGCGGCGTACTGCCTCGAGATCACGGACGTCGACCCGATGCGCTACGGGCTGCTCTTCGAGCGCTTCCTGAACCCGGCGCGCAAGGACCTGCCGGACATGGACATCGACTTCTCGGTGGCAGGGCGCGATCGCGTCATCAACTACGTCGCGGAGAAGTACGGCCGTGACCGTGTCGCGCAGATCATCACCTTCTCGACGATGGCGGCGCGCGCGGCGATCCGCGATGCGGGGCGCGTCCTCGACATCCCGTACGGCGTCGTCGACCGCATCGCGAAGATGGTCCCGGAAGGGCCCGGGCAGACACTCGCAGCGGCTCTGAAGCCGGGTGCCGAGCTGCGTCAGGCGGTCGACTCCGACCCCGTCGCGAAGGAGGTCGTCGACCTCGCGCAGCCGCTCGAGGGGCTGACGCGGGCGGACTCGATCCACGCGGCGGGCGTGGTCATCGGTGCGCAGCCGCTGATCGAGGTCGTGCCTCTACAGCAGAAGGGGTCCGACCAGGAAGTGGTCACGCAGGTCGGGATGCACGACGTCGTCGAGCTCGGCCTCCTGAAGATGGACTTCCTCGGCCTGCGCAACCTCGACGTCATCGACAAGGCTGTCGGGCTCGTCGGCGGCGTCGACATCGGCACGCTCCCACTCGACGACCAGAAGACGTACGCGATGCTCGCACGCGGGGAGTCGACCGGCGTCTTCCAGTTCGAGTCGTCGGGCATGCGCGAGGCGCTGCGCCTCGTCAAGCCGACCGAGTTCGAGGACCTGATCGCGCTCGTCGCCCTCTACCGCCCGGGCCCGATGGCCTACATCTCGACGTACGCGGCCCGCAAGCACGGGCGCGAGCAGGTCTCGTTCGCGGACGCGCGGCTCGAGGCGATCACGGGAGGGACGTACGCCATCTGCATCTACCAGGAGCAGTACATGCAGATCGCGAAGGAGCTCGCGGGGTTCTCGCCGGCGGAGGCCGAGACGCTGCGCAAGGCCATCGGGAAGAAGATCCACGCGCTCATGGCCTCCCTCAAGGGCAAGTTCCTCGAGGGCTGCGCCGAGAACCAGGTCGCGTCGTCCGTCGCGCAACAGCTCTGGAAGGACATGGAGTCGTCGCAGGACTACTCGTTCAACAAGGCGCACGCGGCCTGCTACGCGCTGATCGCCTATCGGACGGCGTGGCTGAAGGCGAACCACCCGCGCGAGTACATGGCCGCGCTCATCTCGTCGGTCATGAACACGAAGGATCGCGTGCCGTTCTACGTCAACGCCTGCCGGGAGATGGGGATCGACGTGCTCCCTCCCGACGTCAACTCCTCGCGCCAGGACTTCGCGGTCGTCGGCGGGGTGATCCACTTCGGCCTGAACGCGGTCAAGAACGTGGGCGAGGCCGCGGCGGAGGCGATCGTGCGTGCGCGATCGGAGGGCGGGCCGTTCGACTCGATCTGGGAGCTCACCGAGCGGGTCGAGACCCAGCTCCTGAACAAGCGGGCACTCGAGTCGCTCGTCAAGTGCGGCGCGCTCGACTCCACCGGCGCGACGCGGATGGGGATGCTCGCGGCGCTCGACGCCGCAGTCGGGCACGGCCAGCGCGTCTCGGCCGACAGGCTCGCCGGACAGGCTTCGATCTTCGACGGCGCCTTCGGGGAGGCCGCCGACCACCCGGTCGAGGTGCAGCACCCGGCCATCTCCGCGACGGAGTTCGACGAGCGAGAGCTGCTACGCCTCGAGAAGGAGACGCTCGGCCTGTACGTCTCGGAGCATCCACTCGAGCGCGTCCGCGCGGAGCTCCGGCGCAAGACCGACTGCCTGCTCACGGATGTCGAACGCCGCCGAGACGGCGAGATCGTCACCGTCGGCGGGATCGTCTCCGGCCTCAAGCAGGTGACGACGAAGCGCGGCGAGCCGATGGTCTTCGTCGCGCTCGACGACCCCACCGGAAGCGTCGAGGTCGTCGTCTTCAACTCGACCTACGCCGCCGCCCGCGAGCACCTCGAGCACGACCGCATCCTCGTGGTCAAGGGGCGCGTCGACCACAAGCAGGCCGGCGAGACGAAGCTCGTCGCCCTCGAGGTGAGCGCGTTCGAGGCGGCCGTCGTGCGCCGCGAGGTGCGCCTGCGCATCGACGCGCGCCAGGCACCTGCAGGGCTCATCCGGGAGCTGGCCGCGCTCGTGTCCGACTTCCCCGGCGATGCGCCGGTCTACGTGGCGCTCGACACCTCGGTCGGCGAGCGCACGCTCGCGCTCGGCCCCGAGTATCGCGTGAAGCCGGATGCCGACTTCTTCGCCGAGGTGCGCTCGCTGTTGGGCGAAGCGGCGATCGCCTAGGAGGGCTCGGCGCTAGCTGCGCGGCGTGTCCGAGAGGCGCTCGGCCACGGACGTCAGCACCTTCATCGCGATCGACGGGATCTCGCCGACCACTCGCCGGAAGTCGCGATCCACGATCACGAGCGCCTTCACCGGCGAGGTGGCGGTCACGGTCGCGGAGCGCGGTGCGCGCGTCAGCAGCGCGATCTCGCCGAGCCAGTCGCCGCCCTTGAGGTCCGCGAGCTTGCGTCCGTTCTTCGCGACGCGAACGGTGCCGTCGATGAGCACGAAGAACTCGTGTCCGATACGCCCCTCACGCGTCAGGACCGTGCCCTCGCGAAGGTCGAGCTCGTCCGCGATCCGGGCCAGCTCGCGCAGCTCCTTCTTCGTACACCCGGCGAAGAGCGGCACGCCCTTGAGCAGGTCGATCTTCGCGTCGTGTCGCAGAGCCATGACGCAATCCTAATCCCCAGCCAAAGCTCGGCGCAAGGCTGGACTGACCGTCGTCACAGACCCGTATGCTCTCGCCTCGAATCTGCGGAGTTACAGGAAAAGGGGTACTGGGGATGGAGCGTGGGAGGAAATACTTCGTTTTGCTCGGAACACTCATCGGAGCGGTGGCGATCGCGGTCTGCTCTCGGCACGGCCGAGAGCGGAGTAGCCGAGACCGCTCGACCGACATGCACGACGGTAAGCCCGTCTGCGTGTCCATCACCGATCAGTGCAGGCGTCGCGCTCGACCGCCGGCGACCACTACCTGACCGACCGGTCGTCGTCTCCAACGGCGGCACGACTCCAACTTCACCAATATCACGTTGACCGTGACGTGGGCCGACGCGCCCGGAGCGACGACTCGCAGTACCGAGCCCGCGTTCTCGGATCCAACGTGCACACCGGCGGGCGCACGACCATCACCTGTGCTGGCCTCCGAAGAGCCTCGGCCCGGCGCGACGGAGTCCTTCGGCCCCCTCGTGTTCCGGACGGCGACGGCTGCGGCGGCGACGGCACGACGCTCACCGTCACGGCGTCGATCAAGGAGCAGGGTAAGCCCGGCAAGGGCGGCCAGCCTCCCAACGACGCCACCGTGACGCAATCGAACACGACGCCGTACGAGGGGAACCTCGACCTGGACATCTCGGATGGTGGCGGAGGGATCGCCGTGACGCTCGCGACCGCGCAGGGATTCGGCGGGCAGTCCAGCAAGCTGTCCGTCCCCGGAGGTGTGGCGCGCGGGCACTTCGAGGTGCTGGAGCAGGACTACGGCGCTGGGCGTCACCCGCCCGGCGGGCTTCGGGTGCCTCGGCCAGAAGGTCACGACGACTGCCACCGGCCTTGCGCCCGTGAACCTGCAGATCACGTACAAGGGCTCGACGTCCGGCTTGAACGAGAACGGCATCGTCGTCCTGCACAGCCGAACCGCCTCGGCCCACTCGTCGAGATCGACGACAAGTGCAGCGGCGCACTCTTCTCGGGCACCGCCTCCGGCTACGAGATTCCCTGCCGTCGGGTGAACATCGACCACAACGACGACGATCGTCATCATCGACGCCTGGGACAGCTCCAACGGGCAGTGGGGTTTCGGCTAGCCGCCCACTACCAGAGTCGTCGAACAGCGGCTGATCGGCCGACCGCGATCAGCCGCTGTCACACACCCTGTGTGGGCAGCGGATCGAGAACGCGGTCCTGCGACGTCGCGGCCAGCATGCGCTGGATCTGCTCGGCCCGGACGAGGTTTCCCTTCGCTCGGGCCAGTTCCAGCGCGCGCTCGAGCGTCGGCACGAGCGCCCGCGGCTCCCGGTCGATCTCCTGCACCGCCGCCAGGTCGAGCGAGCGCAGCGCACTGGAACGGTAAGTCGTCGGTCGGAGCGAGCATCTCGATCGCCTCCCGGATGAGCCGCTCCCCCTCGCCAGGTGACCCTTTGCGCGCGACGACCTTCCCGAGCAGGCAGCGCCAGAGAGTCTGCGTGTCGATGTCGTCCTCGGTTGCCAGCTCCTTGCACTCGAGTCCTAGCGACTCTGCCTCCTCGAACCTTCCGAGCTCGTACACCGTTTGGCCGAGCAAGCCACTCACGGTCGAGAGGAGGTATCGTCTCGCCGAGGGACTGGAGCCGGTCGTAGGCGTCGCGAAGCACGCGTTCGGCTGCGAGCAGCTCACCGGCGAGCATCTCGACACGCCAGGACTCGAGGCACATCCGTGCGAAGGCGATGTCCAACCGGAGGTCCTCGAGCGTCGCGAGGCTCTGTGATGCAAGCTCGCGAGCTCGATCGAACGATCCGTGGCACGCCAGCAAGCTCCCGAGAATGGCCCTGATGACGGCTTCTGCATGGCGGTCTCCGGAAACCTGCAAGAGCACCTGCTCGCTGCGCTCGATCGCCTCCGCGACCGGGGTCGATCCCAATGCGGCCGCCGCGGCGTACTCCATCGCCGACTGTGTCAGGAGACGCGCGTCCCCGGCGAGACGCGCATGCTCGAGTGCGTTCGCAGACGTCTCCGCTGCCATTCCGTACTGAAGCGAGGTGCCGTGCGTCCACGCGAGGAGCCGCCACCCTCGTGCGAGACCTGCGTGGTCCCCGATCTCCTCGAAGACGGCCATCGCCTCGGCGGCGGTGGCCGCCGCTCGGTCGTGCCAGCCTTCCGAGTCGCCGGTGCGAAGCTGGACGATCAGGCTCATCAGCGACGCATGGGCGACGACGCGTCTGGCACCCGTGGCTTCGCCGCGCGCAATCGCCTCACCGAGCGCATCCTCTGCTTCGCCGAAACGCCCGGCCTGCAGCATTGCCTCGCCGGATTCCGCGAGGAGCTCGAGCCTGCCCTCGACATCCTCCGGGAGGAGCGCGTGGGCGCGCTGGAGCAGGTTCGCGGCGGCCGGCGCGTCGCCGCGCGCGAACGCCCGGCGTCCCGCCGCGGCCAGCCGCCTGGAGCCGTCGGCACCGAGCGCGCGGCCGTGGTCGTCGAGCGGCCCGAGCTCGGACAGATAGCGATGCGCCTGCTCGAGGTGGTAGCCGAGGATCTCCTCGTACTCCGTCGCGCCCTCGCGGTTGACGCTGTCGGCCCACTCGACGAACTGCTCGTGGAACGTGGCCCGCGCGCGCTTGAGGATCGCGTCGTAGGCGGTGTCGCGAATGAGGACGTGGTGGAAGCGGAAGGCGTTCTCCTCCGTCCGCGAGTGGTCCGTGCGAACGAGCTGCTTCTCGGCGAGCGAGTGCAGGTGGACGTCGAGCTCGGGCTGCACGCGCTCCGGCGCGAGGTGCTGCGACGGCCGCCCGTACGAAGACCTGGCCGATGACCGAGGCAGGCTCGATGACCGCGCGCTCGTCGCCCTCGAGGCCGTCGAGCCGGGCCGCCAGCAGCGCGTGGATCGTCGGCGGCACCGCGGCGTCGGCGATCGCGGGCGTCGCGTGCCCACGCGCCGTCCTCGAACCGGATCATCCCTTCGTCGATCAGCATCGACAGGAGCTGCTCGACGAACAGGGGATTGCCCTCCGCGGCGGCCACGATCCGCTCGCGTATCTGCTCGTCGAGGTCGGCCATCCCGAGCAGGTGCTCGGCGACCGCGGCGGTGTCCTCCTCCGACAAGCGGCTCGAGCACGATGCGCCGCGCGCCGGCGCCGGTCGACCACTCGGGCAGGCGCTCGATGAGCTCGTGCCGCGTCGTGCACACCAGCAGGAGCGGGAGCTTCGCTCGTTCCGGCGACGACCTGCTCGACGAGATCGAGGAACGTCGGCTTCGGCCCAATGGATGTCGTCGAAGAGGACGAGCAGCGGGCGCTCCGTCGGCGAGGCGCTCGAGGAGCTTTCGTGTCGCCCAGACGAGCTCCGAGACGGGGTACGAGGTCGCGCGACAGCCCGATCGCGGACTCGACGCCGGGCCCGGACCTCCTCGTCGTCCACGAGAGCTCGGCCAGCTTCGACGACGCCGATCTCGATCGAGTCGAGCTCGGCGATCCGTGCCGCCGCGCGGACGGCCTCGGCGAGCGGCCAGAACGTGATCCCGTCGCCGTAGGCGAGGCAGCGGCCGCGGAGGACCGCGACTTCGGCCTCTCGCGGAGCGCGATGAACTCGTCGATGAGCCGTGACTTCCCGACGCCGGCTTCGCCGACGATCGTGACGAGCTCGCCACGGCGCCCACTGATTCGCCGCGGTCGAGGGCAGCCCGCAGCTCCGCCAGCTCGCCGCCGCGGCCGACGAGCGGCGAGTCGAGCCGCTTCGGACGCTCCGAGTCCTCGTGGACGCCCACGAGGCGGTACGCGGGAACGCGCTCCGCCTTCCCCTTCAGCTCGAGCGGCTCGACCTCCTCGACGTCGATGTAGTCGCGTACGAGGCGGTAGGTGAGGTCTCCGAGCAGGACCTCCTGGGCGCCGGCAGCCTGCTCGAGCCGTGCCGCGACGTTCACGGCGTCGCCAGTCACGAGCCGCTGGCCCGCGGTGGGATCCCCGGCGACGACCTGGCCCGTGTTCACGCCTGTCCGAACCGTGAGGCGAACGCCCCAGTGCCGCTCCAGCTCGTCGTTCAGAACCGCCTGGGCCCGTTGCATGTCCGCGGCTGCCCGCACGGCGCGGAGCGCGTCGTCCTCGTGCACCGTCGGAAGCCCGAACACGGCCATGATCGCGTCACCGATGAACTTCTCGACGACACCGCCGTGCCGCTCGAGCTCGGCGCTCATGGCGTCGAAGTAGCGGGTCATCACCTCTCGCAGCGACTCCGAGTCGAGCTTCTCGCCCATGGCCGTGGATCCCTTGAGATCCGAGAACACGATCGGTCACGACCTTCCGCACCTCGCGCGCTTCCGGCGGCGGTGCGGGGAGCTACGAGCGCGTTGCCGCACGCGAAGCAGAACTTCGCGACGTCCGGGTTCTCGGTCCCGCACTGGGAGCAGAACGGCACGGGCCGAGTTTCGCACCAGCGCGCCTGTTTATCGAACGTTTACCGATCCGCAACCCGATCCCCCCGGAAAGGGGAAGTCCGATTCGTCTCACCTGACGAATAGGCAATGAAACCGATCCCGAGGCGAAGGGCGGCGAAATGTCTGCGGTAGAGCTCCAAATCCTGCACACGTCGGAGAGAGACCGAATCGAGCAGTGGCGTCACTCAGAGCTCGAGCGGGCCGGCTACGACCCCGAGAGTGCGATCGTCCTCGCTGCGAGCCACGACGTCGATCTGCACGCGGCGGTGAACCTCCTGCAGCGCGGCTGCACCGTCGAGCTGGCGCTCCAGATTCTCCTCTAGTCGCTGGGGAGCCCAGGCTCCCCAGCATTCGTCCGACGGTTCTCCCACGTGGTTCGTCGAGGGTCGGCAGAATGCCCGCCGATGCTTCCGCTGCTGTCGATTCCCTCGCCGAGCGAGAGCACGGTCGAGATCGGTCCGCTCTCCATCCATTTCTACGGCCTGACGCTGCTCGTCGCGATCGCGGCGGCCGTCGTCATCACCGGCATTCGCTGGACGAGGCGCGGCGGCGACTGGGATCTCATCTTCCGGGTGGCGGTATGGGGCGTCGCGTTCGGGATCATCGGCGCGCGCCTGTACCACGTGATCACGAGCTGGGACGAGCTGCCGGACGAGTGGTGGGGGGCGTTCGCGATCTGGAAGGGCGGGCTCGGCGTCTGGGGCGGCATCGGGCTCGGTGCGGTCGTGGGCGCGTTCGTCGCGAAGCGCTCCGGAGCGAGCGTTGCTGCGCTCGCCGACTGCGCCGCCCCTGCGCTGCTCGTCGCGCAGGGCATCGGCCGCTTCGGGAACTGGTGGAACCAGGAGCTGTTCGGCGGGCCGACCGACCTGCCGTGGGGCCTCGAGATCTCCCCCGAGAACCGCCCGATCGACGAGGTCGACCACGAGACATTCCATCCCGACGTTCCTGTACGAGGCGCTGTGGAACTTCGCGGCGGCCGGGGTTCTCCTCTTCGTCGAGCGCAGGTTCCGGGGACGACTGCGCCCCGGGAGCCTGTTCGCCCTCTACGTCCTCCTGTACAGCATCGGCCGCCTGTGGATCGAGATGCTCCGCGTCGACCCGTCGCACGAGTTCGGTGGCATTCGCCTGAACGTGTACGTGGCAGGGCTGGCGATCGTCCTCTCCGCCGCCTTCCTCGTCTGGTGGCAGCGGACGTGGAAGCGCGGGACCGGGCCTCCGCCGAAGGTGGAGGCGATGGCCATCCCGAAAGGTCGGTAGCCGGAGGGACCCTTCCCGGCGCCTGCGGTGTACCCCCGGCAGGCAATCGAGGAAGGAGGAGTCATGCGTCAGCTACTCGCGCTCGTCTCTGTGCTCGTCGTTGCGGGTGTCGTGGCAGGATCGGCCTTCGGAGGCGGGTGGGCATCGGTCGGGTTCGAGCCGTTGCCCGACGGCACCTCCGCCGGCGGCACGTGGAGCCCGACGATCTTCGTGAAGCAGCACGGCGTCGACCCACTCACCGGCCTGACGCCCATGATCACGATCACCGAGGACGGGTCGGGCGCGTCCGAGACCTTCGTGGCGACCGAGGCGTCGGAAGCCGGCGAGTACCAGGCAGACGTCGTATTCCCGTCGACAGGCGACTGGCGCATCGTGATCCACAGCGGCTTCGGCGAGTCGTCGGTCAGCTATGGACCGACGCGGATCGACGCCGGCCCCGTCGGCGGTGACTCGGAGCCGGTGCCGGTCGTCGGCGTCGCAGCGCTGCTCGCGGCCGTCGCAGGTGCCGCTGCCCTCCTCTTCGCGTTGCGCCGGCAGCGGAAGCTGACTCCGGCGGGCGGCTGAGATCGGGGAACGGATTGCGCTCGGCGGGTGTAGAAATGGGCGGTGGAGGGCCGGCCGCCCGATGACGTCGATCTCGTCGAACACGCGAGGCGTGGAGACGAGCGCGCATTCGAGGAGCTCGTGCGGATGTATCAGGGCATCGCGTTTCGAACGGCGTACCTCCTGTCCGCGTCGGCAGCCGACGCGGAGGAGGCCGTTCAGACGGGATTCGTGAAGGCCTGGGCGGCGCTGCCGCGTTTCCGGCGCGGTGCGCCGTTCAGGCCGTGGCTCCTCCGCATCGTCGCGAACGAAGCCCACAACAAGCGCCGCTCCACGGGCCGGCAGGAAGCGCTGCGGCTACGGCCCGACGTGGCCCATCCTCCGGAGGACGCGGCCCCGTCCCCGGAGGGGGCCGCCCTCGAGCGCGAGCAGCGCGAGCTGCTGCTCGCTGCGGTCCACCGGCTCGACGACCGCGACCGCGACGTGCTCACCTGCCGCTACCTGCTCGAGCTGTCCGAGGAGGAGACGGCGACGGTCCTCGACGTGCGGCGCGGCACGGTGAAGTCGCGCACCGCCAGGGCGCTCGGCCGTCTCCGACAGGAGCTGGAAACGTGAGCGAGCTGGAGCGCGCCCTCGTCGGCCTCGGTCGTGAGCTGGACGTTCCGGCCGCGCCCGACGTCGCGACCGCTCTGCGCGGACGGCTCGAGCCGCGCCCGCAGGCGCCGGTTCCACGCATGACGCGGCGGTGGGTGCTCGTGCTCGCCGTCTGCGCCGTGGCGGCGCTCCTTGCGACCCTTGCCATTCCCGACGCGCGCTCGGCGCTCCTCCGGATCCTGCACCTGGGCGGCGCGCAGATCGAGCTCGTCGACGAGCTGCCCCCGGTCCCGGCCGAGCCCATCGAGCTCGACATCCTGCTCGGCGACCGCACGACCCTCGCGCTCGCCCGTCGCGATGCGGGCTTCGAGCTCCGAGAGCTGGACGAGGCTCCCGATCGGGTGTCCATCGGCGACCACGGCACGGTCTGGTTCCTGTACGGCAGCCTGAGGAACGTTCGCCTGCTGGTGGCTCAGACGCCGCGGTTCGGCATCGACCAGGACTTCATCCTGAAGAAGCTCGTCGCGGCCGGAACGACCGTGGAGGAGATCGAGGTCGACGGGGCGCCTGCGTTCTTCATCAGCGGCGAGCCGCACGCCGTGATGCTCGTGGACGAGACGGGCGAGTTCGTCGAGGAGACCGCGCGCCTGGCCCGAAACGTGCTCCTGTGGGAGGACGACGGGGTCGCGTACCGGCTCGAGGGCGAGTTCGACCGCGAGCAGGCGCTGGCGATCGCGAAGTCGCTGCGCTGAGTCGCGTCCGGGGCCGGGGCTAGCCTCCGCTCCGTGCCCGTCGCGCCCGCGACACCCGTGCGTGAGCTCGAGCTCGACCTCGATGCGTTCGAGGGCCCGTTCGACCTGCTCCTGACGCTCCTGTTGAAGGAGGATCTCGAGCCGCGCGACGTCGACGTCGCGGCGATCGTCCTCTCCTTCGTCGAGCTGATGGCCGCTCGCGACGAGCTCGACCTGGAGGCCTGCGGCGAGTTCCTGGTGCTCGTGTCCGCGCTCCTCGAGCTGAAGGCGCGGAAGCTCTTCCCGGACGAAGCGGCCGAGCTCGGCGACCTCGAGCCCGAGGAGGCCGCCGAGGAGCTCGCGCGCCGGCTCGCCGAGTACCGGCGGATGAAGGAAGCGGCAGCGTGGCTCGTGACGCGTCTGGGAGAGGAGCAGGACCGCTGGTTCCGGCTCGGGCCGGCGCCGTTCGCACCCGAGCCCGAGCGAACGCTCGCGCCGCAGGATCCCGCCGCTCTCGAGGGTGCCCTGCGGCTCCTCGCGACGCCCCCGCCGGATGTCTCGCTCGCGCACATGGCGCTGCGCTTCCCGCCCGTATCGCAGTTCCTGGAGCGCTTCCGGGCACTCCTCGGCCGTCGGCGCAGATTCGACTTCGACGCCGAGGTCGGCGATCTCTCGCGCGTCGAGCAGGCCGTTGCGCTGCTCGCCCTGCTCGAGCTCCGCAAGTCGGGCGAGATCGCCCTGAGCCAGGCAGCTCCGTTTGCCCCGATAAGGGTTTCGAAGGCCGACGACGAAAGGATCCACGCATGGACAGCCCGCTCCGCCTGATCGCCGCGAACCCGGTCGATCGCCTCGCCCGGACGATCGAGGCTCTGCTCGTCGTCGCGTCCGCTCCGCTCTCCGTCGACGATCTCGCCGACGCGCTGGACGACCATCCGGAGCGGGTCGAGACTGCGCTGAGCCTCCTCGGTGAGCGGTACTGCGAGGGTCGCAGCGGGATCGTGCTCGAGAAGATCGCGGGCGGCTTTGCCTTCCGGGCGAGCCGCGATGCGAGCGACGCCTGCGCACGGCTCTTCGAGCGACCGGTCGAGCGGGGCCTCTCACAGGCCGCGCTGGAGACGCTCGCCATCGTCGCGTACCTCGGCCCCTGCTCCCGGCCGGAGATCGCGCGCATCCGCGGAGTCGCAGCCGACTCCGCGGTCGCGAGCCTCCTCGAGCGGGGCCTCATCTCCGAAGCCGGGCGCGAGGCGGGTCCCGGCGGCGCCGTTCGCTACCGGACGACGGCGCTCTTCGAGCGCGTGTTCGGGCTCGAGAGCCTCGCCGCGCTGCCGCGCCTGGAGGATCTGGGCGAGGGTCCCGTAGAGCTGCGCGAGCGGCTGCTCGAGGTCGCCGAGGCGCGCGCCTCCTAGCTGACCCGCCTCAAATCTGCCATGCGCCCTGGCGTAGCACGGGCACGACCTCGCCGCTCGCGCTGATGCCGTCGACGTCGAGCTCCGGGCTCCCGATCATGAAGTCGACGTGGATCTGGCTCTTGTTGATCCTCGCCTTGTCCGCGGCGTCCTCGACCGGGTGGTCGTAGCGCGGAGCCGAGCGCGATGTGGGTGGCGGCGTTCTCGTCGATGAGCGTGTCGTAGAACACGGTCTCGAGCGGGCCGATCCTGCCCGCGCCGTCCACGAGCGCGATCTCGCCGAGCCTCGCTGCGCCCTCGTCTCTCGCCGCGACCGCGCGCAGTGCGTCCGCACCCGTCATCTGCATCGATCCTGACGGCTCGACCACCCGAGAACTCGACCTGGATGCCCGAGATCACCGAGCCGAAGAGCTCGAGCGGCATGGTGGCCGAGACGTGCCCGTCGACCCGATCCGGGTCGGGCGTCGTGAAGATCTCCTCCGTGGGGAGGTTCGGCGAGTGGCGCCGCGCGTCCACGGTCTCGAGGTCTCCGCCGGCCCAGTGCGCCGAGGGAAGGAGCCCGATGGTGAGGTCCGTGCCGGGACCGTGCAGGCGCAGCGCGTCGAAGTGACGCTCGGTGAGTCGCCGCGCGTTCGACTTCAGCTCCTTGGAGCGCTCGAGCCACGCCTGTGACGGATCGTCTGCGTCGAGCCGGCAGATGTGCGCGACGGCCTCCCACAGCTTCTCGTACGCGTCGTCCGTGGAGAGGTCGGGGTAGACGGCTTCTGCCCAGGCTTCGGTCGGCGCCGGCACGAGGCACCAGCTCGTCGTCATGCGGTTCACGACCTCACTCGTCTCGGGGAGGTAGGGGAGGAGGTCGCGTCCGGCCCGCGCAGGATCGAGGCCGTCGAGCGCGCGCGGCGCGTGCGGCCCGGAGAGCGTTATGCGGGCTGCATGCTCGTCCGAGAGGTACAGCAGCCGTTCGCTCATCCACGGAGGGATGTACTCGAGCGAGTCCGCGTCGGCGAGCTCGATGCGCTCGCGCTTCAACCACTGGTCGAAGTACACGACGTCGACGTAGCGGGCGCCCTTCGCGTACGCCGCGCGGGCGATCTTGCGTGTCAGCGCCTCCTTCCCGATGTAGCTCGTGACGGCTACGAGCTGGCCGGGTTGCACGTTCGCTCCGTAGACGGCGAGGTCCGCGAGCTTGTCGGTCCACGTCTCGATCTGCGCCACGCCGAGAATCTAGCCGGGGAAGAATGTCGCCATGCGGCTGAACGCGTTCCTCGCCCGCGCAGGGGTCGCCTCGCGGCGGCACAGTGACGAGCTGATCAAAGAGGGCCGCGTCCGGGTGAACGGGCAGCCGGGCGAGCTGAACACCTTCGTCGGCAAGCGAGACGTGGTCGAAGTGGACGGGGCACGCGTCGAGATGCAGCCGCTGGCGTACGTCCTGTTGAACAAGCCACCCGGAGTCGTGACCACCGCCGACGATCCGCAAGGGCGTCCTACCGTCGTCGACCTCGTCGAGCACGACGTTCGCGTGGTGCCCGTGGGACGCCTGGACGCGGATACGACGGGTGCGCTCCTGCTGACGAACGACGGCGACCTCGCGCACCGGCTCGCGCATCCGCGCTACGGCGTCCCGAAGGTCTACGACGCCGACATCGACGGCTCGCCGAAACCGGAGGCGCTCGAGACGCTTCGCCTCGGAGTACACCTGGAGGACGGGCGCACGGCTCCGGCAGACGTACGGATCGTCCGTCGCGGGACGCGTGTCAGCCGCCTCGAGCTCACGCTCCACGAGGGCCGCAAGCACCAGGTGAAGCGCATGTGCGAAGCCGTCGGGCACACCGTTCAGCACTTGCATCGCAGGCGCTATGCGGGACTGCGGCTGGTCGGGCTCGCGCCGGGTGAGTGGCGCGAGCTGACCCCAGACGAGGTGGCCTCGCTCCGCGACCAGGTCGGGCTCTAGCCGCTGCGGCTCACCCGGGGCGGACGAAGCCCATGCGCTCGTACATCGCTGCGAGCGTGGGCGCAGACGCCTCGCGTGCGCGCTCGGCTCCCTGGGCAAGGAGGCCGCGCAATGCCGTCTCGTCCGCCCGCAGCGCGCGGTACCGCTCCTGGATGGGGCCGAACAGCGCGACGACGGCTTCGCCTACGTCTTCCTTGAACTGCCCGTAGCCCGCGCCGTCGTAGCGCCGCTCGATCGCGTCGATCGGCTCGCCCGTCGCGACGGAGTAGATCTCGATGAGATTCGCGATCCCGGCCTTCGCCTGCACGTCGTGGCGGATCTCGCGCTCCGAGTCGGTCACCGCGGTCTTGAACTTCTTCCGGATGACGTCCGGCTCGTCGACGATCCGGACGACGCCCTGTGGGTTTCCCGGCGGATGTCGACATCAACCGCTCGGGCTCCAGCAGGTTCTTGACCCGCGCCCCTTCCTCCGGGAAGACGCCTTTCGGAACCGTGAACGTCTGGCCGTAGCGGCCGTTGAAGCGTTCGGCGACATCTCGCGTCAGCTCGAGATGCTGCCGCTGGTCGTCGCCGATCGGGACGATGTCGGTCTGGTAGAGGAGGATGTCGCCGGCCATCAGGACGGGGTACGTGAAGAGGCCCGCCGAGACGAACTCCTGGTCTGCCGACTTGTCCTTGAACTGCGTCATGCGCCGGAGCTCGCCGAAGCTCGTCGCGGAGCTGAGCAGCCACGCCGCCTCCGCATGCGCCTTCACATGGCTCTGCGCGAAGACGATCGATCGCTCCGGGTCGATGCCGGTCGCGAAGAGCATGGCCGCGCCCGCGAGTGTCGCCTCGTGGAGCCCCTCGGGCTCGTACGCGGTCGTGATCGAGTGCAGGTCGACGATGCAGAACACGCCGTCGCCCTGCTCCTGGGTTGCCGCGTACTGGCGGTAGCCCCCGCTGTAGTTGCCGAGCGTCTTGTCGCCCGAGGCCCTGATCCCGGAGAAGATCCGCATCCCAGGATTCTCCCTGGACCGACACGGCGCCGCCGGAGCCACGCGTCGCGGGGAGGCATCTAGACTCGCCCGATGCGCGTCGAGCCCGTGCCCGCGCTCGAGGGGCACGTCGCGGTGCCGGGCGACAAGTCGATCTCGCATCGAGCGGTGCTCGTCGGCGCGCTGTGCGAGGGCGAGGTCCGCATCTCCGGCTTCGGCCGCTCCGCGGACACGGAGGCGACGATCGGGGCCGTGCGGGCCCTGGGCGTCGAGGTCGTCGAGGAGACCGAGGACGCGCTTGTCGTTCGCGGCCGTGGACTTCGTCAACTCTCCCCGTCTGACCAGCCGCTCGACTGCCGGAACTCGGGAACGCTCATGCGGCTCCTCTGCGGTGCTCTCGCGGGCCAGAGCGGTCGCTTCGAGCTCGTCGGCGACGAGTCGCTCTCGAGTCGCCCGATGGAGCGCGTCGCGGAGCCGCTGCGGCGAATGGGCGCGCGGATCGAGACGACCGACGGGCGCGCGCCGCTCGTCGTCGACGGGGCGGCGCTGAACGCGATCGACTACGAGCTTCCGGTCGCTTCCGCCCAGGTCAAGTCGGCGATCCTGCTCGCGGGGCTGCTCGCAGCGGGTGAGACGACGGTGGTCGAGCCGCTCCCGACCCGGGACCACACCGAGCGCCTGCTCGAGCGGGCGGGCGCGCAGATCACGCGGCGGCCGACGAGCGTCACGGTCGCTGCGGCTGACCGGCTCGAGCTCGACGGTGTCGAGATCCCGGGCGACTTCTCGTCGGCCGCCCCGCTGCTCGTCGCGGCGGCGATCGTCCCTGGCTCGACCCTGACCGTGCACGGCGTCGGCCTCAATCCACGCCGCATCGGGCTGCTCGACGTCCTCGAGCGTATGGGAGCGAGGATCTCGGTCTACAACCGGCGCTCCATGAGCGGCGAGCCCGCGGGTGATGTGGAGATCCGCGACTCCGAGCTCGTCGGCGCGACCGTCTCCCCCGCGGAGGTGCCGACGCTGATCGACGAGCTGCCCCTACTTGCGCTCGCTGCCTGCCATGCGCGGGGCGAGACGGTCGTGCGGGGGGCCGGGGAGCTCCGCGTCAAGGAGTCGGACCGGATCGAGACCGTGGTGGACGCGCTGCGCAGGATCGGCGGCCACGTCCGCGCGACGCCGGACGGCTTCCGGGTGAAGGGCGTCCCGGCCCGGCTGCGGGGCGGGACCATCGAGTCTCGTGGCGACCATCGCATCGCGATGCTCGGCGCCGTCGCGGGCGTCTCCTCGCGGGAGGGAGTCGCGCTCCGAGGCGCCGAGGACGTCGACGTCAGCTTTCCCGGCTTCTTCGAGGTTCTCGACCAGGTGGCGCCGGGCTCGGTTCACTACCCTCCCGCGGCATGATCGTCGCCATCGACGGGCCGGCCGGGACCGGAAAGAGCACGGTCGCGGCGCTCCTCGCCCGGCGCCTCGGCTTTCGCCATCTCGACACCGGTGCGATGTACCGCGCGCTCGCGTGGCTGGCGTCGCGCAACGGTGTCGCCGTGGACGACGGAGCCGCGCTCGCCGGGCTCGCGCGCGAGCACCCGGTGTCGCTCGACTCGGACGGCCTCGTCGGGATCGACGGTGAGGACGTCACCACAGCGATTCGCGACGCCGAGATCGATCGCCTCGTCCCCACGGTCGCTCGCCACGCCGAGGTACGCGAGGTGATGCGCGAGCGTCAACGCGCACTCGCGGAGCTCGGCGACTGCGTCATCGAAGGGCGCGACATCGGGAGCGTCGTCGCGCCGGCCGCCGAGCTGAAGGTGTTCCTCGTCGCCGACGAGGCCGAGCGCGCGCGCCGGCGTGGGGCGGAGCGGCCTGGTGTCGGCGCCGAGACGCTCGCCACCGACCTCCGGCAGCGTGACGCCCGCGACGCCGTGAACACGAAGCCCGCCGAGGACGCGATTCTCCTCGACACGACCGACCTCGGCATCGACGAGGTCGTGGACGCGGTCGCCGGGCTCGTGGCGGCAAGGCGATGAAGACCGAGTCCGTGTGGGCGGTCGGCCGCATGACGATCGCGCCGCTCGCCAGTGCGGTGTCGCGGCTCCGGGTCTACGGCACGGAGAGGGTCCCCCTGCAGGGAGGCCTGGTCGTCGCATGCAACCACTTCAGCTGGATCGATCCGCCCGCGCTGGGCGCCGCCTGTCCGCGCGTCCTCTACTACATGGCGAAGGTGGAGGCGCATCGCGTCCCGGGCCTCGGCGAGCTGATGCGCTCGTTCGGTGCGTTCCCCGTTCGGCGCGGCGAGTCCGACCGCGACGCAGTCCGCACGATGCGCCAGATCGTTCGCGACGGGCACGCGCTCGGGCTCTTCGTCGAGGGAACGCGACAGAAGTCGGGCGTTCCGGGGCCGGTGCAGGCCGGGGCGGCGATGGTTGCGATCAACGAGGACGTCCCCGTGATCCCCGTCGCCGTCCACGGCAGCCACACCTGGCGCCTCGGGAACTTCCACCCGGTCTCGATTGCCTGGGGACAGCCGCTGACCTTCGAGGGCCTTCCGCGCGGCGGCAAGGGCTACAAGGAGGCCTCGACCGAGATCGAGCGGGAGATCCGCAAGCTCTGGGACTGGCTCGTCACGATCCACGAGCTCGGCCGTCCGCGCGACGCGACCCCGCCTCGATGAGCTCCGGCACCGAGGTCGAGATCGCAGGGACGGTCGCAATCGTCGGCTTTCCGAACGTGGGCAAGTCCACGCTCGTCAACCGCCTCACCGCCACCCGTACCGCGGTCGTGCACGAGACGCCCGGCGTCACCCGCGACCGCAAGGAGCTCCTCTGCGAGTGGTCCGGAACGCACTTCCGCCTCATCGACACAGGGGGAGTCGACCGGGAGGACACAGGCCCGTTCGGGCCGCAGATCCGCGAGCAGGCACGCCTGGCCGTGGAAGAGGCCGACCTGGTGTTGTTCGTCGTCGACGCGACGGTCGGGGTGACTCCCGGTGACGCAGAGCTCGCGGACATCCTGCGCTCGTCGCGACGACCGGTGCTCGTGCTCGCGAACAAGCTCGACGATCCGGGGCGGGACCTGGAAGCGCTCGAGTTCCATCGACTCGGCCTGGGCGATCCGATTCCCATCTCGGCGCTGCACGGGCACGGATCGGGCGATCTCCTGGACGAGATCGTCGCCCGGCTCCCGGGCGGGCAGGAGTCGCCCGTCGGCGAGGAGGCGATCAAGGTGGCGATCCTGGGCCGGCCGAACGTCGGCAAGTCGTCGCTGCTGAACGCGCTGCTGGGACGCGAGCGCGTCATCGTCTCGGAGGTTCCCGGGACGACGCGCGACGCGATCGACACCGTTCTCGAGCGCGACGGTACGACGTTCGTCCTGGTCGACACCGCAGGCCTGCGCCGCAAGCGCCGGCAGCGGCAGGGGATCGAGTACTACTCGGAGCTGCGCGCGCTCGAGGCCGCGGAGCGCGCGGACGTCGCGCTCGTCCTCGTCGACGCGAGCCAGGGCGTGGTCGATCAGGATCTCGCCGTGGCCGACGTGGCGCGGAAGGCCCAGTGCGCGACCGTCGTCGTGCTCTCCAAGTGGGACGTGACCGAGGTTCGGATCGAGGACGTGCGCCCGCGGATCGCCACACGACTGCGCCAGCGCCCGCCGCTCATCGCAGTCTCGGCGAAGACCGGCCGCGGCCTCGAGCGACTGCTGGCCATGATCGAAGACCTGTTCGTCCGCTACGCCGGGCGGATTCCGACCGCCGAGCTCAATCGAGCGCTGCAGGAGCTGCGGGAGGCGCGGCAGCCTCCGGCTCGCCGCGGCCGCCGACTGAACCTCCTGTACGGGACGCAGGTGACCTCGCGCCCGCCCCGGTTCAGGCTCTACGTGTCCGATCGGGGCCTCGTCACGCGCGACTACGGCTACTGGGTCGAGAACCAGCTGCGGGAACGCTTCGGGCTCGAGGGTGTTCCCGTCTCGATCGACTTCATCACCTCGACGTGAACGTCACCGTCGTCGGAGCGGGATCGTGGGGCACCGCCTTTGCCTGCGTGCTGCGGGACAACGGCCATGAGGTCGTCCTCGCCGCGCGCGACCCGGAGCAGGTCGCCGCCATCGCCGAGACGGGCCGGAATCCGCGGTACGCGACGCAGGCGGACCTTCGCGGCATCACGGCGGCGACGATCGCCGAAGCGCCCATCGCCGCGCTCGGAGCTCGTCGTCGTCGCCGTTCCGAGCCGCGTCTTCGCCGAGGTCGTGACGGCTCTGCCCGGTGAGGCACCCGTCCTCAGCCTGACCAAGGGCCTCGACCCGGGAACCGGCGAGCGGCTGTCGACACTCGTGCGCGGACGACCGGTGGCCGTGCTCTCCGGCCCGAACATCGCCGAGGAGATCGTCCGGGGGCTCCCCGCGGCTGCGGTCGTCGCGAGTGACGATCTCGCGCTCACCGTGCGCCTGCAGGTCGCGCTCAACTCGAGCGTGTTCCGCATCTACGTGAACGAGGACGTCGTCGGCGTGGAGCTCTGCGCCGCGGCCAAGAACGTCATCGCGCTCGCTGCGGGCGGGGCCGACGGCCTCTCGCTCGGCGACAACGCGAAGGCGGCGCTCGTCTCGCGCGGCCTGGCCGAGATGCGGCGGCTCGCCGAGTCCGCTGGAGCCCGCCCGGACACGTTTGCGGGGCTCGCCGGAATGGGCGACCTCATCGTGACGTGCTGGTCGCCTTCCGGGCGGAACCGCAGGGCGGGAGAGCTGATCGCGCGCGGAACCAGCCCGGAGGACGCAGCTGCCGAGATCGGCATGGTCGTCGAGGGTCTGACGACCGCCCCCGTGCTCCGGGATCTCTCGCACCGGCTCGGCATCGAGCTTCCGATCACGGAGGGTGTCTGCGCGGTGTTGGGGGGCGTGCCGCTCACCGACCTCGTGGAGCAGCTCATGCGCCGCACGCCGACCACCGAGTAGTCGCGCGGCCTAGACTCGAGGAGAGCGAAGGCCCGCTCGCGCGGGCCTTCGTCCGGAGGGCATCGATGAGGGAGTACGTCTCCGATTAGAGCGCGCTCCCGTTAACGCCCCATGTGAGTTGTCTAAGAGTTCCCTAAGAGCCGCCGGCTACCTCGCCGGGAACGTCGCGCGCGGTGAGCCTGTCGACGAACCGCTCGAGCATGTCGAGCACGCGGTCGGCTCGTGCCTGCGAGAAGCGGCCTGCCTGCACGGCCTTCGCCAGGCGCGCCTTGGCGCGGGCGAGCATCGCCTGCTCGAGTGCTTCGACACTCTTCCCCTGCTTCGCCGCGAGGGCTGCCAGCGACGTTCCGGGAAGCTGTGCCCTGAGCTCCTTGCGATCCAGCTCGAGGAACCGTGCGGCCGCGCCCAGCATTCCGCGATGCGCGAGCCCTGCCCGCACGTGGTGTCGACCGCGGCACGGTGTCCAGTCGGCGACGCGTGCGCGCAGCCTGTCGGCTCGCTCCGGCGAGACGCGTCCCGCCTTCTCGGCTGCGTCGATCCACGCGGTCAGACGTCCGGTGATGTCGGCCCGAAGTTGCTCGACCGACACCCCACGCTTCTCTGCCACCTTGGCGAGGAGCGCGTCGCAGCGTGCCGAGCGGTCGCTCTGCTGGGACGCCGCGAGTGCGGTGCCACCTCCGACCAGAAGCGCGGCGGTAGCGACGAGTGCCCCGACGGCGTAGCGATTCATGCTCATTCGTATCTCCCCATTGTCTCGTTCTACTCGGTTTGCGGCCCGGATGGTGGCACCGCCGTGTGAGGAGGGCGTGAGCGTTTCGTTAGGTCCGACGCGGTGCGGTCAGGCGGCGCGGACGTAGATGCCGTCCGCCGCACGCTCGGCGATGGGGCGCTCCGCGCCCGCGACCGTGATCGTCAGCTGGCCCGCGGCCGGCTGCGCGCTGCGCATCGCGACCTGCGTGCCCGGGACGAGGCCCTCGTCGTAGAACCAGTGGAGGAGGTCGCCGTCGTGCTCTGCGAGGCGCACGATCCGACCCTCGCGCCCGACCTCGAGCTCGGCGAGCGCGACCAGCTCGGCGTTCTCCGACTGCTCGAAGTCGGTGTCGACGGGCCAACCGTGCGGGCAGCGATCGGGCTGGCCGAGGCGCTCGTTGATGCGCTCGATCATGTCGTCCGTGAACGTGTCGCCGAGCTCGTCTGCGTGGACGTGCGACTCCGCGGCCGTGTAGCCCATGAAGTCCGTGAGGAAGCGCTCGATGATTCGGTGCTTGCGGACGACCCGCTTCGCGCGCTCCGCTCCCTCGGCCGTGAGGATCGCCTCCTTCTGCTCGCCGCGCTCGACGAGTCCGTCTGCCTCGAGGCGCTTCAGCATCTCGCCGGCGGATGCCCGGGAGACGCCGAGCATCTCTGCCACCCGCGCCGCGATCGCGGTCGCGCCGGTGGCCGGACGGTACTCCCCGATGGGGAACGCGAGGAAGTAGATCGTCTCGAGGTACTCGTCGACACTGTGACCGGCTGCCACGCGGCCATCCTAGACGCATAGACGCTCAGTCCGCCGCGCCGAGCTCCCACGCGTTTCGCCACGACAGGACGTAGACGAGTGGGGCCGCGATGACGACGAGGAGCAGCGCCGAAGGGGCGACAGCCGAGTAGGCACCGATCGCCGTCCCCTTCCAGATCTCGGTGGCGAGGGTCTCGAAGCCGATCGGCTTGAGGAGCAGCGTGGCGGGGAGCTCCTTGACCGTGCTCAGGAAGACGAGCGCGGCGCCCGCGAGAACGCCGGACCGCGCGAGCGGAAGCACGACCGAGACGGTCGCGTCGAATGGCCGCCGGCCGAGCGAGCGGGCCGCCTCTTCGAGCCGCGGGCTCACGGTGTCGAGCGAAGCACGCGTGGAGGCGAGTGCGTAGGGCATGAAGCGGACGAGGTAGGCGAGCAGGAGGAGGGTAAGGCTCTGGTAGATCGGCGCCCCTATCCGCGCGCCGACGAAAACCAGGGCGAGCGCGACGGCGATCCCCGGCAGCGCGCTGGGGAGCAGCGTGAGGCGCTCGAGCCAGCGAGCGAGCGGCGACGGGTAGCGCCAGGCGAGGACGGCCGCCGGCAGCACGACGATCGCTGCGGCGATGGCGGCGACGCCCGCAGCTGCAGCCGAGTTCAGCGCTGCGTCCCACGCCACGTCCGCGCGCCCGGTGATCGGGTCAGCGGTGATCGACCACCAGGCGAGAACAGCGAGTGGAAGTGCCAGGAAGAGGCCGAGCACGGCGGTGCAGTACGCGAGCGCCGCCCACTTCCAGCGGCCGAGCCGAACGACCGTCGCCGCCCGGCCCGCGCCGGGCGTGCTCCGATAGACCGCACCGCGTAGCCGCCGGCGCGAGGCGAGGAGCACGACCGCGCCCGCGAGTGCGACGAGGACGAGCGCGAGGATCGCCGCGGCCTCGAGTGCGAGGAGCGACTCGTACCTCACGTAGATGGCCGTCGTCAGGGTCGAGTAGCCCATGAGCGAGACGGCACCGAAGTCGGAGAGGACGTACAGCGCGACGAGGAGCGACGACGCCGCCAGTGCCGGCCGGATCGTGGGCAGGGTCACGCGGAAGAAGACGCGAGCGCGACGTGCGCCGAGGCTGCGCGCAGCCTCCTCCGCGGTCGGATCGACGCTCCGGAGCGCGGCCGCCGTCAGGAGGAACACGTACGGGTAGGTCGAGAGCGTGAGTGCGAGGAGCGCGCCCCAATAGCCGGCGAGATCGGGCAGCGTCGTCGACGCCCAGCGGCTCGAGCAGCTCCTGGAGCAGGCCGCGCGGCGCGAGCGCTCCGAGGAGCGCGAGCGCCGCGACGAAGCTCGGGATCACGAGCGGGAGCGACGCAGCGACGCCCCAGAGGCGACGGCCGGGAAGGTCGGTCCGCACCACGAGCCAGGCCAGCGGAGACGCCGAGCGCGACGGCGACGGCGACGACCCCAGCGGCCAGGAGCGCCGTATCGACGACCAGCTCGACGCGTCGTTCTCGAGCGGGCACGAGCTCCGAGGTCGTCCGAGCTCGCCGCGAGCCCGCGCAGGACCAGGTAGCCGAGCGGGACGACCGCGGCGAGCGGCGACGATGAGCCGCGGCGAGGACGAGCAGCCGCGGCGCGCGGCGGCCGGGCACGTGTGCCCGGCCGCCGCGGGCGCGCTCACTTGAGGTAGCCGGTATCGAGCAGGAGTCGAATCGCCGCAGGCAGGTCTGCCGACAGCTTCCCGAGCGCGTACTTCGGCCCCTTCAGCTCGCGAAGTGCGCGGCAATCCCGGTCGCGGCAGACACGCCCTTGACGAGCGGGTACTCCGCGCGCCGGGGCCGCGGGCGATGAAGCGCTGCGCCCACGTCGAGAACAGGAAGTCGACGAATCGCTGTGCCGCTGCGCTCTTCGAGCTCGCCGAGACGATGCCGACGCCGGCTGCGAGGACGAGCGCACCGGGGTCACCAGCCACGAACCAGTGGTTGCGGATCGGGAGCCCGGGCGCGTCCGCGAGGACGTTGTAGAGGTAGTAGTGGTTGACGAGGCCGACTTGCGATGTCGCCGCGCGCCACGGCCTGGACCGTCGTCGTGTTGTTGGGGAAGAACTTGACATCGTTCGCCTTGACCCCGTTCAGCCACGCCCTCGCACGAGCCTCGCCGTGCAGGTCGATCATCGCGGCGAGGAACGCCTGGAACGAGCCGTTCGTGGGCGGCGAGCCCGATCTTCCCCTTCCACCGCGCGTTCGTGAGCTGCCAGACCGACGTCGGTAGCTGCGCGGCGGTGAGCTCGTTCGTGTTGTAGACGAGGACGCGGGAGCGCGCACTCGTCCCGACCCAGCGCCTACTACGCGTCGAGAAGCGCGTCGGCACCTTGCCGACGGTCGCCTGCGGGAGTCGCTTCAGGAGGCCGCGACCGGCCACGAGGCCCAGGGTGCCCGGCTCGGTAGCCCAGAAGACGTCGGCAGGGTCTCTCGAGCCCTCCTCGACGAGCGCTGTCGCCAGCGATGCGGACGAGCGCGTAGCGAACCTTCAGCTCGATCCCCGTCTCCTTCGTGAAGCGCTCCATGACCGGCTTCACGAGTACCTCGTCACGACCGGAGTACATCGTTAGCGTCGTCGTCTGTGCGGGAGCGGTCGTCGCGCCCGCCGCAATCGCGAGGATCGCTGCGATGGTCGCCAGAGCTGCTGCAGCCAACTTCATCACGTTACCTCCTGTAAGAGTAGCCTTATCTCTCGATGTAAGGCAGACCTTACAAGACTCGAGGTGACTCAGTCGAGCACGGGGACTCGACCGTCGTGCACCCGGATCGAGACGCGCGATCCGAGCGCCACCACCTCGTTGGACGGCCGCTGCGAGACGAGCTCCACGCCGTCGATGAGCACGCGGTAGAAGACGTCGTGGCCGCGGAACTCGCGCGCGACCACCTCAGCCATGCCCGCGGCATCCGGCTCGAGCTCGAGCAGTTCGGGGCGAACGAGCACACGCGCGTCGTCTCTCCTTGGCCGAGCCGTTCGCGGCAAATACGCCGATAGGAGTCTCGACACGACCCGCCACGATGCGACCCTCGAGCACGTTCGCGGCGCCGACGAACTCCGCCGCCCAGCGTGTCGCCGGCGCGTAGTAGAGCTCTTCCGATGTTCCTTCCTGAACGACTCTCCCGTCCCGGACGAGCGCAATCCGATCGGCGAGCGAGAAGGCCTCCTCGCGTCGTGCGTCACGAGGACGACCGTCACGCCCAGAGGGCGCATGATCTCGGTCACCTCGCCGCGCAGGCTCTCGCGCAGGAACGGATCGACGTTCGACCACGGCTCGTCCAGCAGCACGAGCTCGGGCGAGGGCGCGAGCGCGCGCGCGAGCGCGACCCGCTGCTGCTGTCCGCCGGAGAGCTCGTGCGGTACCGGGCCGAGGCCGTCGAGCCCGACCGTCGCAAGCAACGCGTCCACACGTGTCGCACGTTCCTTTCGCGGGAGCCCGAAGCCGACGTTCTCTGCCACGGTCAGATGCGGGAAGAGCGCGTAGTCCTGGAACACCATGCCCACCCGCCGACGCTCCGGCGGACCCAGGTCGCGGCGTCCGCGGCCACGCGCCCGGCGACCTCGACCGTTCCGGCATCGGGTCGCTCGAACCCCGCGACGAGCCGGAGCAACGTCGTCTTCCCGCATCCCGACGGCCCGAGCAGTGCGACGACCTCGCCGCGATCGACGCACAGAGAGGCTTCGTCGACGGCCACGACGTCACCGAACCGCTTCGTCACGCCGTCCAGCCGGATCATCGAGCACACCATGTAAGGGGAACCTTACAGCGGATTCGAGGCGCGTTCGTACGCCGAGCCGCGGATACGCTCGCCGCGATGCCGCTCGCAGATGTCTTTCCGCTCGTCACGGCTCGCGCGCTCGCTCGTCCGTTCACGTACAGGGTCCCGGAGGAGTCGACCCTCGGAGACGTCGTCACCGTTCCGCTCGGTGGGCGTCGCGTGCGCGGAGTCGTCGTCGAGCTCGATTCGGCGCCGCCGCCCGGGGTCGAGATCGCCGAGTCGGGCCCGATCGTCGAGCGCGTGCCAGGAGCGCTCGTGGAGCTCGCGCTCTGGCTCGCCGACTACTACGGCTCGACACCGGCGCGGGCGCTCGCGCTCGTCGCGCCGCACATGCGATCGCGGCGGGGCGCCCGGCGCGAAGTCGTGCTCGAGCAGGCGATCCCCGGCGAGCCGGAGCCGGCGGAGCTCACGCCCGAGCAGGAGGCAGCAGTCGCGAGGATCGTCGGCGCGCTCGATGCGGGAGGCGGCCACGTCCTCCTCCACGGCCCGACCGGAAGCGGGAAGACGGAGGTGTACCTCCAGGCCTGTGCGGTCGTGCTCGAGCGCGGGCTCGGCGCGATCGTCCTCGTGCCCGAGATCGCCCTGACGCCGCAGACCGTCGGCAGGTTCCATGCACGCTTCGGGAGCCGTGTCGCCGTGCTGCACTCGGCGCTGAGCGACGCCGAGCGCCGTGACGAGCGCGAGCGAATCGCCACGGGCGAGGCACGCGTCGTGATCGGCGCACGGTCGGCCGTGTTCGCGCCTGTCGCCCGACTCGGGCTCGTCGTGGTTGACGAGGAGCACGACGCCTCGTTCAAGCAGGAGTCGGACCCGCGCTACGACGCCCGCACCGTCGCTGCCAAGCGCGCAGCTCTCGAGGGCGCGGTCGCCGTGTACGGGAGCGCGACGCCGCGCGCTGAGAGCTGGGCTCGGCTCGATCCGCTGGCGCTGCCCGCCCGCATCGGTGCCCCGATGCCGACGGTGAAGCTGGTCGACCTGCGCTACGAGGCCGGCTACCCGCTGTCGGCGCCCCTGCTCGCGGAGCTGTCGGGAGTGCAGGAGCGCGGCGGACGCGCCATCCTGCTCCTCAACCGTCGCGGGATCTCCGGCGCGATCCACTGCCGCTCGTGCGGACGCACGCAGCGGTGCCGGAGCTGCGACATCGCTCTGACGCTCCACTCCGACTCGCGCCTGCACTGCCACCACTGCGGCTATTCGGTCGAACTCCCGGAGGCGTGCCCCGAGTGCGGCTCCGTCGAGCTCGCCAGGATCGGCGCGGGGACGCAACGGCTCGAGGCGGAGCTCGAGCGCCGGCTGCCGGGACTCGAGCGGATCCGGCTCGACGCCGACACCGCGTCGCGCCCAGGCGCGCTGCGCGAGGCGCTCGAGCGCTTCGCGGCCGCGCGGGCCGTCGCGCTGATCGGAACACAGATGGTTGCGAAGGGCCATCACTTCCCCGGCGTCGAGGTCGCAGCCGTCGTGGACGCGGATGCCGGGCTCGCGTTCCCCGACTTCCGCGCCGAGGAACGGACGTTCCAGCTCGTCACGCAGCTCGCGGGCAGAAGCGGCCGCGACGCTCCCGGCCGCGTCGTCGTGCAGACGTTCCAGCCGGACGCGACGCCGTTCTCGTTCGCGCTGCGCCACGACGTCGCCGGCTTCCTCGCGCAGGAGCTCGCGCGGCGCGAGGAGCTCCGTTATCCACCGTTCTCCCATCTGGTCGCCCTCGTCGTGTCCGGGCCCGAGCTGCGGCCCGTGCTCCGGGTGCTCGGCGAGCTGCGAGCCGCGCTCGAGACGCCGGACCTCGAGCTGCTCGGTCCCGCGCCTCTCCTTCGCCTTCGTGGCCGTCACCGCGCACAGCTGCTCGCGAAGACGAGTACGCCGCGCGCCTTCGCGAGCCGGGCCGCGGGCCTGCTCTCGGCCGCCGCGCCGGCGATGCGTCGCGACGGCCTCAGCGTGGTCGTGGACGTGGATCCGCAGTCCCTCTAGGGCGCTCGCCGACCGCCTGCCTCTCGAATACACCGCGACTTACACCTCGCGTTCGATTGACGATCTCCGCGTCCTGCTGGCAGCTTCGTCGGGCTCGACAACTGACCCCGCAAGCGACCGGCGCCTCCCGTAGCAGCGCACCGCCGGACATCCGATCCCCGGAGGTGCGTCGATGGCGCTTCGTTACGCCACCTGGCTGGCTGCCGTGCTCACCGTCTCAGCGATCGTGCTGCTCGTCCGAACACAGGAGGGAAGCACTGCACCACCTGCAGCGACCGACGTGCTCTTCGTGTTCGACACGACGGGCAGCATGTCGGGTGCGCTCTCCGAGGCACAGGCGCAGGCCGCAGGCGTGATGACGAGCCTCTCGGGCCGCTTGCCGAACCTCCGCTTCGGGCTCGCGCAGATCAAGGACCACGGCGATGACCCCGTGTGGCGTGTGGAGCAGTCCCTGACGACGGACCCGCAGGCGGTACGGACCGCGATCGACGGGTTGACCGCCGACGGCGGAGGCGACTCGCCCGAGGCCTATGGAACGGCGCTCTACCAGGCGACCCGCGACCCCGAGGCCGGGTGGGCTGCCGGAGCGAAGCGTCTCGTCGTGCTGATCGCCGACGACGTTCCTCACGACGACGATCTCAACGAAGGCGTTCCGCCCGACATCGTGAGCGTCGAGTCGCCCTGGGACACGGGCTTGGACCCGGGCCCTGACGGCTCGGTACTCGACTGGCAACAGGTGCTCGCGGACCTCAAGGCGGCCGAGTACACGCTCGCGTTCGTGCTGTATCACGGCGTGCCCGCGTATCTCCCGTACTGGAACTGGTGGGCGGGGCTCACGGGCGGGCAGGCGACCGAGTCGACGAGTGCGACCCCGCTCGGCGACGTGCTCGTCCAGATCGTCACCACGACGGCGTCGACCTGTCAGTCGGAGGGCGACGAAGAGCCTCCGCAGTGCGACGCCGACGAGGCTCCCGCGTTCGCGTCGACGGCGCCCGGGCTGCCGGCGAGTCCGATGCCCGTCGACAGCACCGATCCCAACGCGCCGAACGACGGCATCGTTCCCGGTACCTGCCCGCCTGGTCCGATTCAGGACTCGAATCCGCAGGATGGCCAGTTGGGTGGCGGCTGGTCGGGCGGCGCTGTCCTGGCGCACTCGACCGTCGACCCGCGCGGCAACGTGAGCATCAAGCCGACGCCGGGCGACCCGTGGTACTGCGCCGACGAGATCGGAAGCCTTCCCACGGTGCCCGCGGTGACGTGGAGTCAGAACACGACCGCGATCCAGTTCCGGAACGCCGACGGGGTCTGGATCATCTACAAGCAGTGCCTGGACAGGACTTCGGACGGTCGCCGTCACACGGTGGGACCCGGGTACGTCGCACGCCTGGAGAGGTCGTCGACTCCGATCGTGGACGACTACCGCGGCCGTGCGGACACATGGAGCCCGGGCTACATCAACGCGGTCAACGGTGGCCTCGGCACGTTCGGCTGGCACCACGCACGCGGCCCGGTGGGAAACACACCTGCCGGCGACGATCCGACCACGAGTGCGGTCGAGACGGATGTCGGACGAACGCCCCAGGTGATCGAGGGCCGCATGTGCGCCGCGACGAACGACGGCCACGGCGTCTATGCGCGGAACTGGTACGGCCCGACCCGTCGAGTCGCCGACGACGGTCAACTACACGATGGACGTCTGGCTCCGCGACCGGTACGGCGGCACGGGCTTCGGCCCGGGCGGGAACGCGATCGTCCGCCTCCGCTACCGGTACAGCTTCTACCGCTCGTCCGTCAGCCTGTGGGCACTCGTGACGACCTACGCGGCGCCGAATGCGGCGGGAACTCCGTTCGTCAAGGAGCCGAAGTTCACTGCGCTGACGCGAGGTGGTGAGTTCAGGCGAATGGTCGGTGTTCGACGGTCCGGACGGTCGCACGTTCCGCGATGGCGGTCGCTCGAGGGAGAGCCAGAAGGAACAGCGGTGCTTGAACACCGACCACTCGGCAGACGACGGCCGGAAGCGCGTCCGATGGGACTACGCAGACGAATCGCGAGCGTGCGCGATCCAGGCTGTACGTACCGTCGACGCCCTGCCTGAATGTCGTCGCTCGGTCGTATCCCGACGGTGCCCGGACGCGCTGGAATCGTCCGGACCGACCAGGCCGCCGAACTGGGAGGGCGCCGGCCTCGGGCTCGACCGGTGGGCCGTCGTCTCGGCCGAGACGCTCGAAGGCGTACCCGCGCGACACGCGCGGCGACTTCGCTCTCGCGAGTGCAAGACGCCGACGTTCACGAGCGATGATCTGAACGGCGACGGCAGCGTCGACGAGCCCGAGCTCTCCAGAGCGAGCGAGCGGGCCACTCCCGAGATGGACAGGTGAGGGAGTGGGAGCTCGGTGGCTGGAAGAGCGGTGCGGTCACGAGCAGGCCTACGATGCCGCGCTTGACTCTTTCCCGGCTGGGAAGATGGCCGCGGCGGCTGGGACTGCGAACCGCTCCAGCGCGCCTTCGGGTCGCCGGAGGAGAGCTGGGGCTCGTACTTCTCCTTCTCCCTCAACGACGGCTGGAAGCTGACTGGATGAGGCTGCTGATCCTCATGGCGTGGTCGGTCTGTGCGTCGGCTCCGGCGTCGACGGTCGCGCCGGAGCAATGCGGACCGAGGCGGGGCTGATCGTGTATCAGCACACCAGGACGCGCAGGATCGCGCTCCGCATTGCGGTCGTCGACCCGGACGCTGGCTTCTTTGCGCCCACGCAGAAGGCTTGCGGCTGGGAAGCGATCCACTCCGAGTCCGCGTTGGTCGTCGGACGGTCGTCGGCTTCTGTTCGTCAAGTCCTCGGGCATCTACAGTCGCCGAGATCGACGGGTCCGGACGCGCAACGACGTTTCTCGTACGCCCGACGAATCACGCGTTCCGAGGAGGAGTGGGATGCCGATTGGTCGCCGGACGGGACGGCGGTCGTGCTGACGAGAGGCGATGCTCGAAGGCCTCTTGCACGGACCTCTACGTGATGCGGCTCGACGGTGGCCCGTGCGACGCGCCTGACGACGAGTGCAGGGTGCGAGCGGCACCCGCGTGGTCACCCGATGGGACAGCGACTCGCCTTCGAGCGACAGGCGGAGCGAACGTCACGTGAAATCGTCGTTCTCGGATCTGCTTGGCCGACGCACCGAGCGAGTTCGGTCGCTGGCGTCATTCCCGGCGTGGTCTCCGGATGGGCGTTCCCTCGCCTTCCTCTTGAGTGACGAGGTCCCGTCCTCGACGGCATACGGATCGTTGACGCAGCTACCGGTGCCGAGCAGGCGAGTCGCTTCGAGCCCGGCGAGCCCGTATGACGTGGTCAAGGACGGCTTGACGTGGTCGCCTGACGGAGACCGGCTCGCGTTCGGATTCGACGATCCGCAGGAGACGAAGCCCGTGACGCATGTCGCTGTCGTCGACGGCCGACGGCACCAGACGCGCGCGTCTTACGCAGCGCACCACGCTTCCAGACGGCGACCCCGACTGGCAGCCGCTGTGCACGATCTACGGGACCGATCGCGACGACGTCCTGAACGGCACCCCCGGTGATGACCTGATCTGCGGGCTGCGCGGTAACGACCGGATACGTGGCCTGGGCGGGGACGACGTGATCCTCGGCGGGGACGGAGACGACGTCATCGTCGGAGGCGCCGGCGCGGACTGGCTGTTCGGTGCCGCCGGCGACGATCGCACCTATGCCCTCGACAACCTCGCGAGACGTGGTCAACGGTGGTCCGGGAGCCGACCGCGCCTGGGTCGACGACGGGCTCGACGCGACGTCCGAGACCGAGCGGGTAGCTCACCGCCGCTAAGCGATTCCACCGCTCCCCGGCGGGCTAGACTCGCCGCGCTATGGGCGACCACGATCACGGGCACGACCACGACGAGCACGACCACGAGCACGAGGAACGCGACGAGCAGGCCGAGCTCGAACGCGAAGCCCGGCGCCTGCTCGCGCTCTCGCGGATCCGCCAGTACGGCGACGCCGCGTTGCGGATGAAGGCACGCGAGGTCGAGAGCTTCGACGCCGACCTCGGACGGCTCGTCGAGCGCATGACCGCTCTGATGCACGAGGCGAACGGCGTCGGCCTTGCGGCGACGCAGGTCGGAGTCCTGCGTCGCATCTTCGTCTTCGTCGAGGAAGGTGAGGATCGCGTGGTCGTGAACCCGGTGATCACGCGCGCGGCGAAGGAGACCGAGGTCGAGGACGAAGGCTGTCTCTCTCTCCGCGAGGTGCTCGTCCCCGTCGAACGGCCGTCCTCCGTGACCATCGAGGGCGTCGACCAGCACGGGGATCCCGTCTCGTTCGAGCTCGAGCTTCCCTCGGCGCGCATCGTCCAGCACGAGCTCGACCATCTGGACGGCGTGCTGATCATCGACCGCACCGATGCCGAGTCGCGCCGCGCGGCGCTCGCCAAGCTCAGGCCGCAGCCCGTGCTCGGGATGCGGTGAGCGCCCGGATCGCGGTCGCTGCCACCGCGCCGTTCGGCGCCCAGGTTCTCGAACGTCTCGCTGCGCAGCACGACGTGAGCCGTGTCCTCACCCGGCCGGACGCACCCGCTGGGCGCGGACGCACGCTCACCGCGCCTCCCGCCAAGGCGGCCGCCGCCCGACTCGGCCTGCCGGTCGTCCAGCCGGAACGGCTCGAGCCGGGGCTCGATCTCGGCGCGGACACGGTCGTCGCCGTCGCGTACGGGCTCATCGTCCCCGAGGACGTGCTCCCGGAGCGACTGTGGCTGAACGTGCATCCGTCGCTGCTTCCGCGCTGGCGTGGCGCCGCGCCGGTCGAGCGTGCCCTGATGGCGGGCGACGACGAGACGGGCGTAACGATCATCCGTCTCGTCAAGGAGCTCGACGCAGGCCCGATTGCGGGGCAACGAGCGTTCCAGGTAGAGGCCGGATGACGACGCGGGAGCGACCTTCGAGAAGGCCGCGCAGCACGCTGTCGATCTCCTCGATGCAGTGCTCGCGGATCCGGAGCCGGCATTCCGGCGACAGGAGGGCGAGGCGACCTATGCCGAGAAGATCACGGCCGACGATCGTGCGCTCGACCTCTCCCGGCCGGCGAGCGAGCTCGTCAACGTCGTCCGCGCGCTGTCGCCCCACATCGGCGCCCGAGCCGAATTGCACGGCCGGAAGGTGACGGTCTGGCGCGCGCGAGTCGCCGCGGACGGTTCGTTCGAGCCGCTCGAGATCCAGCCGGACGGCGGACGACGGATGGAGCACGACGCGTGGCTGCGCGGGCTCAGATAAGTCCCGCGCGAGCGGCGGCATTCCAGGTCCTCCTTCGCGTCTTCGAGGACGACGCCTACGCCGACCGCGCGTTCCGCTCGGCGACCGGCGGGCTCGACGAGCGCGACCGTGCGCTCGCGCAGCGCATCGCCTACGGAGCCGTTCAGCGTGTGCGGACGCTCGACCATGCGATCGAGAAGCTGGGACGCAGGCGCGTACACCGGCTCGATCCGCCGGTACGCGCCGCGCTCCGGCTCGGTGCGTACCAGCTCGGCTACGTAGACGGCGTGCCTCGCTACGCGGCCGTGAACGAGTCCGTCGAGCTCGTGCGGCGCGCAGGCCTCGAACGAGCGGTGGCGTTTACCAACGCCGTCCTCCGACGCCTGGCCGACGGGATTCGACGGCTGCTCGAGGACTTGCCCGAGGCGAGCGCGTTGGACGCTGCGCTCAAGCACTCGTACCCCGACTGGATCGCGGAGACGTGGTGGCGCGATCTCGGCGCCGACGACGCGAGGGCATCGATGGTCGCGCAGAACGAGCCGGCAGCGACCACGGTGAGGCTCGTCCGCGGAGCAATCGACGGAACCGCCGACCCCGTCGTACCCGGCGCGTGGCACGTCGCCCGTGTGGACGAGGCTGCGCTGGGGGAAGGCAGGATCTGGCCCCAGAGCGTCGCCTCGCAGCTGGTCGGCCTGGCGGTCGGCTCGTCCTCCGGCGATCGTGTCCTCGACCTCTGCGCGGCGCCTGGCGGGAAGGCAACGATGCTCGCCGGCGAGGTGGTGGCGGTCGAGTTGAACGAGGCTCGAGCGCGCGAGCTCGAGGCAACTGCCCGGAGGCTGGGCGCGACGAACGTGCGCGTCGTCGTCGCCGACGGACGAGAGCTCCCACCGGAGCTGGCCGACTTCGATCGTGCGCTCGTCGATGCGCCGTGCTCAGGCCTCGGCGTTCTCAACAGTCGACCAGACCTGCGCTGGCGCGCCGAACCGCTGCCGGAGCTCCAGCTCGAGCTGCTCCGAGCCGCTGCCGCACGCGTACGAGCCGGAGGCAAGATCGTCTACTCCGTCTGCACGATGAACGCCGACGAGTCGGAGGCCGTCGTCGACGCGTCCGGCCTCGCGGTGGACGACACGCTCGCAGCCGAATGGCCGCAATTCGCGCACCCACGGCGACCCGAGTTCCTGCAGACGCTGCCTCACGCCCACGGCACCGCCGGCTTCTTCGTCGCGAGACTGCTCGCAACACGACCGGCCTAGGATCCGCCGATGGACCCGAGGTACCTGGAGCGCGCTCTCGAGCTCGCCGAGCGCGGCCGTGGCACGACGCATCCGAACCCGATCGTCGGCGCCGTCGTCGTCTCGGAGGGCGAGATCGCGGGCGAGGGCTGGCACGAGCGCAAGGGCGGGCCGCACGCGGAGGTCGCCGCGCTCGCTGCCGCGGGCGAACACGCTAGCGGGAGCACGGTGTACGTCACCCTCGAGCCCTGCGCGCACCACGGCGCGACGCCCCCGTGCACCGAGGCGCTCCTCGATGCGGGTGTCGAGCGCGTCGTCGCCGGCCAGCTCGACCCCGACCCGGAGCACGGCGGCGGCCTCGAGCGTCTCCGCGAAGCCGGTGTCGCCGTGGAGCTCGCCGAGGGCGAGCTCGCGTTCCGCAGCCGCCAGCAGATCGAGGAATGGCGAACGTGGGTGACGCTCGCGAGGCCGTTCGTGACCCACAAGGTCGCGGTCACCCTCGACGGTCGCACGCGTATCGCCGGATCGCGATGGATCACCGGCGAGGAGTCCCGCCGGCTCGTGCATGTCCTTCGCGCGGCGTCCGACGCGGTCGCGGTGGGCATGGGCACCGTGCGTTGGGACAACCCACGGCTCGATGCGCGGGACGTCCCGGTCGTGCGCCAGCCGAGGAGGATCGCCTTCGGACGCGGGCCGCTGCCCGAGGGCTCGGAGCTCGAGCTGCGCTCGGGGCCTCTGCCTGACGAGCTCGCGGCACTCGCTGCCGAGGGCGTGCAGTCGCTTCTCCTCGAGGGGGGCCCCACGCTCGCCGCTGCCTTTCTCGAGCAGGGGCTCGTCGACAAGCTGCTCGTCTTCGTCGCTCCGACGATTTCCACGGACGGCCCGGGAATGCTCGCCGGGCTTGCCGAGAGCCTCCACCTGTCCCGCCTCGAGGCCCGCTCGATCGGAGAGGACGTGCTCATCCAGGCGTACGTTCACGACCCGTAGCCGAGTACCGTTCCAGCGTGTTCACGGGGATCGTCCGCGAGCTCGGCTCGATCGAGTCGTCCGTCGAGGTGGAGGGCGGGCGCGCCCTCGCCGTACGGGCGCGGGAGGCCGCGACGAGAACTGCCGTCGGCGACTCCGTGTCGATCAACGGTTGCTGCCTGACGGCCGTCGCGGTCGACGACGGCGTCGTGGCGTTCCACGCGGTGCCGGAGACGGTCGCGCGGTCCACCCTCGGCGATCTCGAGCCCGGAGCTCGAGTCAACGTCGAGCCCGCTCTCCGCGCAGGCGAGTCCCTCGGAGGCCACTACGTCCAGGGGCACGTCGACGGTGTCGGTCGCATCCGGTCGATCGACCCGGACGGCGCCGGGCTCCGCGTTGCCGTCGAGGCGCCGTACGAGGTTCTTCGCTACTGCGTCGAGAAGGGGTCGGTCACGGTCGACGGCGTCTCGTTGACCGTCGCCGAGCTCCGCGACGGTGCCTTCGTTGTCGCGCTCGTCCCGCACACGCTCGAGGTCACGACCCTCGGGGCTGTGCGGCCCGGACAACTCGTGAACCTCGAGGCTGACGTGCTCGCGAAGTACGTGGAGCGTCTCATGCCCCCCGACGGAGCCTGAGGGCTACGATCAGGCGGTGAGCGTGAGCCTGACCCCGCCCGAGACGGCATCGCCGTTCGCGACCATCGAGGAGGCGATCGAGGACGTCCGGTCGGGAAGGTTCGTCGTCGTCGTCGACGATGCGGATCGCGAGAACGAGGGCGATCTCACCATCGCGGCGCAGTTCGTCACGCCCGAGTCGATCGCGTTCATGGCCACCCATGGCCGCGGGCTCATCTGCCTCTGCCTGACGCCGGAGCGGTGCGACGAGCTCGACCTCCGTCCGATGACGGACCACAACGAGACGCCGCTCGGCACGGCGTTCACGGTCTCCATCGAGGCGCGCGAGGGCGTCTCGACCGGCATCTCGGCACACGACCGCGCGCGGACCATCCAGGTTGCGATCGACGCAGGCTCGTCGGCGCACGATCTCGTGCAGCCCGGGCACGTCTTCCCGCTCCGCGCCAAGCCTGGCGGCGTGCTTCAGCGCTCGGGTCAGACGGAGGCCGCAGTCGACCTCGCGCGACTCGCCGGCCTCATTCCGGCAGGCGTGGTGTGCGAGATCATGTTGGACGACGGGACCATGGCTCGCGTCCCCGATCTCGTCGTTTTCTGCGAGCGGCACGGGCTCAAGATGGTCACGGTCGCCGACCTCATCGAGTACCGCCGACGGACCGAGAAGCTCGTGGAGCGCGCCGTGTCCGTCCGCTTGCCGACGGACTACGGCGAGTTTCGGGCGGTCGCATATCGGGAGCTCCTCACCGACAAGCAGCACGTCGCGCTCGTGAAGGGCGACATCGCGGATGCCGAGAACGTCCTCGTTCGCGTCCACTCCGAATGCCTGACCGGCGACGTCTTCCACTCCCACCTCTGCGACTGCGGAGAGCAGCTCGAGCAGGCGCTGGCACGCATCGAGGCCGAAGGCCGCGGGGTCGTGCTGTACATGAGCCAGGAGGGACGGGGCATCGGCCTGCTGAACAAGCTGCGCGCCTACGAGCTCCAGGCGAGCGGGCTTGACACCGTCGAGGCGAACCTCGCGCTCGGGTTCCCGGCCGACGCGCGGGAGTGGGGCATCGGGAACCAGATCCTCGCGGATCTCGGACTCTCCACGATCCGCATCCTCACGAACAACCCCCGCAAGCTCACGGGTCTCGACGGCTACGGCCTGACGGTCGTCGAGCAGGTGCCGCTCGAGATCGAGCCGACGCCGGAGAACGCGCGCTACCTCGCCGCGAAGCGCGAGAAGCTCGGGCACACGATCACGAAGCTCCACCATCAGGGCGCGCGCCTCGCAGACGCGGGCTCCGAGGACGAAGCGTGAGCAGCCGCGACATCGACTCCACCAGCGAGAACGTGCTGCACGACTGGCAGCAGGACGAGACGTCCGAGAGCGAGACCGATGTCGAGACCCCGCTGCCGCAGGAGGCTCCGTCGACCCCGGCCTGGGGGACGGCGCCGGCGGCTCCGGAATCGGAGGTTGCGGAGCAGGAGGAGCCTGACGCAAGCGGGGAGCACGAGGAGCAAGCTGCGGAGCCACTCGACGCGCCCCTCGAGTTGCCGCAGGACGAGGTCGAGCCGGAGCCCGCCGACGTGCCCGCACCGCCGCTCGTGATCGCGCCGTCGCCGGAGCACGCCGCCGGCGACCTGACGATCCCCGACGACTACACGGTTCTCGAGGGCGTCGGCGAGGGTGGACGTCGTGCCGTCGGGCTCGTCGTCTCGCGTTTCAACGGCGACGTGACGTCCTCGCTGCTCGAGAGCGCGCTCGCGGAGCTCATCAAGGCCGGAGTGAGGCGCGAGGCGGTGACGATCATGGTGGTGCCGGGAGCGTTCGAGCTCCCTCTGGCGGCGACTGCCCTCGCCAAGACCCGCCGCTTCGCCTGCATCGTGGCGCTCGGCTGCATCATCCGAGGCGAGACGCCGCACTTCGACTACGTCGCCGGCGAGGCGGCGAGTGGGCTCCAGCTGGCCGCGCTGGAGACCGGCGTCCCGGTCTCGTTCGGGGTGCTCACGCTCGAGAACGCAACCCAGGCGGAGGCGCGGATCGAGAAGGGCGCCGAAGCCGTTCGCAGCGCGCTCGAGATGGCGGATCTCTTCTCACAGCTCCGCGCGGCCGCATCCCGCTGAGGCCGCTACAGCTCGCCCGCGCTAGCGCTCGCGCAGCGAGCGCCTTCAGGGGTCTCGCGCGGCGCGGAGTTCCGATTAGGAACTTCGTGCCGCTGCGCAGTAGGTAAACTGCTCGGCCGCATGTCCAAGATCTGCGCCATCTGCGGGAAGAAGCCCGGGTTCGGCAACAGCCGTAGCCACTCCATGGTCGCCACGAAGCGCCGCTTCAACCCGAACCTGCAACGTGTCCGCGTGGTCCTCGACGGGCACGCGACTCGCGCGTACGTCTGCACCCGGTGCCTCAAGGCCGGGAAGGTTCAGAAGGCGCTCTAGAACGCGTAGGCTCGCGCCGTGGAGCGTGAGCCGTTCGTGATCGCGACGACCGACGCCGGCCGGATCGCGGTCTCTCCCGACGCGATCGCGCAGATCGTCGGTGCGGCAGCCGCCGAGAGCTACGGCGTGGTCGCCCTGGCAGGTCGGGGTCGCCTCTCGCGCCTCGTCCCGTGGGGCATCAAGAAGGGTGTCGACGTCGAGCGCCGGGAGGACGGCCTCGTCGTCGAGCTCCGAGTCGTCGTGGAGCACGGTCTCAAGCTCGCCGAGGTCGGGGACAAGGTGCGGGAGCGCGTGCAGTACGAGCTCGAGCGGATGATCGGGCTTCCGATCGCCTCGCTCGAGGTGCACATCGACGGCGTCCGAGGCCACTGATGCAGCTCGAAGCCGTCCGCCACCTGACGGGCTCGGCCCTTCGGAACCTCGAAGCTCACCGCCGGCGGATCGACGACCTCAACGTCTACCCGGTCCCGGACGGCGACACCGGGACGAACCTCGTCCTCACGCTGCGATCCATCGTCGAGGCGTTGGACACCTCGACCGCGGCGACGAGCGAGGACGTCGCGAAGGACGTGACCCGCGCCGCCCTCATGGGCGCCCGGGGGAACTCCGGCGTCATCTTCTCCCAGATCGTGCGCGGTTTCGTCGAGGTTCTCGGCCGCTCCGACAGCTTCAGCGCGCCGCTTCTCAGGCGGGCGTTTCGCGGTGCGAGCGACACCGCGTATCGGGCCGTGAAGCGTCCGGTGGAGGGGACGATGCTCACGGTCATCCGCGAGATGGCAGAGGAGTCCGAGAAGAAGGAGCACCGGCGCCTCGCTCCCGAGGAGCTGCTCCGGGTCGTGCTCGCGCGCGGGGAGGACGCGCTCGCGCGCACGCCCGAGCATGCTCGACGTGCTGCGCAACGCGGGTGTCGTCGACGCCGGCGGCGCCGGGTTGGTCGAGATCACGCGTGGTCTCGTCGCCGGGGCGACGGGCGAGGAGCTCCCTGAGGCACCCGTCGCCACCGAGGCGCTCGGATTCGACGCGATCCACCTCGAGCTCTCGGAGTACCGCTACTGCACCGTGTTCGTCGTCGAGGGCGAGAAGCTCGACAAGGACGGCCTCGAGACCGAGCTCGAGCGGATCGGCGACTCCCTGCTCGTCGTCGGTGACGAATCCGCGCTCAAGGTGCACGTGCACACCGACGAGCCCGGGCGGGCCCTCTCGCTCGGCACGGCCGTCGGCGTGGTCGAAGGGGTCGAGATCGCGAACATGCACCAGCAGACCGCCCAACGAGAGGAGCGGCTGCTCGGCGGCGCCACCGGGATGCTCGCCGAGATCGAGACCGGTCTCGTCGCCGTCTGCCCGGGGAGGGGAAATCGCCGCCTCTTCGAGAGCCTGGGCGCGTCTCGGGTGATCGAAGGCGGTCAGTCGATGAACCCGTCCGCCGCCGACATCGTCGAGGCCGTGGAGTCCGTCGACGCGCCCGAGGTGCTGATCCTCCCGAACAACTCGAACGTCGTCCTGACGGCGGAGCAGGCCGCCGCGCTCACTACGAAGCCCGTGCGAGTCATCCCGTCGACGTCGGTCCAGGCGGGCCTCGCCGCGATCGGCCGCTTCGTGGCGACGAACTCGCCCGACGAGAACGCGGAAGCGATGCGGGAGGCGCTCGTAGCGGCGGCGACGGGCGAGGTGACCGTCGCGTCCCGGGACGCCGAGCTCGACGGCATCGAGATCCGCAAGGGCGCATACCTCGGCTTCGTCGAGGGCGCGGCGGTGGTATCGGACTCCGATCTCGACGCCGTGGCGAGCGAGGTCGTGAGGCGAATGCTCGCTGACGACAAGGAGTATCTCGCGATCCTCACGGGAGAGGACGCTCCCCAGCTCGACGGGCTCATCGAGCGCATCGAGCGCGAGCACCCGGACGTCATCGTGGACGTCCGCGACGGCGGTCAGCCGCACTATCCACTCCTCGTCCTGGCGGAGTGACGGCAAGAGCCGACGCGATCCGCGTCCTGCTCGTCGAGGACTCGGACGTCTATCGCGACTCGCTCGTGTTCCTGCTCGGACGCTTCGACGACCTCGACGTCGTGGGAGCGGTGGCCGACGGCACCTCGGCGCTCCGCCTCGCCCGCCAGCTCGTTCCGGACGTCGTCGTCCTCGACTACAGGCTCCCGGACCGGGACGGGGCCGAGGTGGCCGCCGACCTGGCCAACGCGAGGCGGCTGCGACGCGGTCGTCTTCCTGAGTGCCTCCGCCGGCGCGGAGGAGTACGATGCCGCGTCGAGCGCGGGAGCTGCGCTCGTGCGGAAGGACGAGGGGATCGACGCGCTCGTCTCCGCCGTGCGGGCCGCCGCCGGGAGGTGACGGGTGAAGCTGACGACGGAGAACACGGCGATCGTCCTCGACTCGACGTCGGACTATCCCGAGGCGCCGTCGCGGTTTCCGAACATGCGCTTCGTCCCGCTCTACGTCCGCTTCGGCGACGAGACGTACCGCGACTACCTCGAGCTCGGGCCGGCCGAGTTCTACGAGAAGCTCCGCGTGTCGCCGGTGACGCCTGCGACCGCTCAGCCGACGCCGCAGGACTTCGTGACGACGTACCAGGAGCTCGCCTCCTACGAGCGCATCTACTCGCTGCACGTCTCGTCGAAGGTGTCGGGCACGTTCCAGAGCGCCGAGCTGGCCGCGCAGGAGATCGGCGGCGACAAGGTGCGGGTCGTCGACTCGCTCACGGCCTCCCTGGCGATCGCGATGCTCGCGCACGCGGTGCAGCGCCGCCTCGCTCGCGGGACGACGGACGAGGAGATCGGCGAGCTCGTCGATCGCTTCCACCGCGACTGCGAGGTCGTCTTCACCGTGGAGACGCTCGAGTACCTCCAGCGCGGCGGCCGTATCGGCAGGGCACAGGCGATGGCGGGCTCGCTGTTGAACCTGCGGCCCGTGCTCGGCGTCGATGACGGCGTCGTCGTCGCCGTTGCCCGTGTGCGCGGGCTCAAGAAGGCTCTGGCCGAGTTCGAGCGGCGGTTCGTCTCGGCGACGAGCGACGCGCCCGGCCTGCGGGTCGCGATCGCCCACGCCGACGCACCCGATTGGGTCGGGACGCTCTCGGAGCTCACCTGGCGCACCCGGCCGAAGGCCGAGATCGAGTTCACCTCGACGCTCGGCGCCGTCGTGGGAACGCACGCCGGCCCCGGCGCGGTCGGCTTCTTCTGGTTCCAAGACACGGACTGAGAGCGCGGAACATGGCCCGGCGCCGACGTCTGTCCGCTGTCGCGATCGTCTTCGAGACGCACTCCACGAGCACGGACAACGAGCGCTGGATCGCGTCCGGCTGGCTCGACGGGGAGCTGTCGCCGCTCGGGCGGCGGCAGGCGCAGGAGCTCGGCGAGCGACACGCCGACGACGAGCTGACGGCCGTCTTCGTCTCCGACCTGGCGCGGGCCGCGGAGACGGCTCGCATCGCGTTCGGTGCGAGCGGCCTGCCGATCTTCCACGACTGGCGGCTTCGCGAGTGCAACTACGGCCTGCTCAACGGCACCGCGGTCGCCCGGCTCGAGGCCGAGCGGGCGCAGCACGTGGTCGACCCGTACTCCGGCGGCGAGAGCTACGTCGACGTCGTCGCCCGCGTGCGGAGCTTCCTGCAGGATCTTCCCGCCCGCTTCGAGAACAGGCGCGTCGCCGTGATCGGTCACTCGGCGACGAAGTGGGCGCTCGACCACATCCTCGAGGGCACGCCGCTCGAAGAGCTCGTCGAGGGCTCGTTCCGCTGGCAGCCGGGGTGGCGCTACACGCTGCACGTCGACTCGTAGTCCCGGACGTCTGCAGTCGGGACCTATAGTGGGCGACGGTTGTGAAGGCGAACGATCGTCCGGGTCGGGCTTCCCGTCGGCTTCGCCGGCGCAGGCGAGCCTGACCCGAGGCTGCGGCCGCGGTTCACGCCGCGTCCCGAGCGACTCGAGGCCGCGATCGAGACGCTGCCCGGCGTCGGCCCGACGATCGCGCGACGGCTCGCGCGACTGGGGCTCGAAACGGTCGGCGACCTCCTCTGGCAGCGTCCACGTCGCTACGAGGAGCCGGTGCCCACGAAGCGGATCTGCGATCTGTTCGGCGACGAGGAGGCAGTCATCGAGGGCGTCGTCCGCTCGGCGACCAGCCGAAGGAGAGGCAGGCTCAAGATCCTGACGGCGCGCGTCGCCGACGGCACGGGCGAGATCAAGGCGACGTGGTTCAACCAGCCCTGGCTCGAGAGCAAGCTGGTGCCGGGCACGCCCGTGCGCGTCCGCGGCCGCGCGAATCGGTACGGCTTCGCCGTCAGCTCCTACGACCTCGACGGCGAGTCCGAGACCGCCGACTTCGCCCCCGTGTATCCCGCCAGCGAGGACGTCTCGCAGAAGAAGCTGCGCGAGCTTCGTGCCCACGCGCTCGAGCTCGTCCGTGACGTCGGCGAGCTCCTGCCGGCGTCGGTGCTCGGCGCCGAGCGGCTCCCGGGGCGAGCAGACGCGCTCGCATCCGTCCATCGTCCGCGCGCGCTCGCGGAGGCCGAGGTGGGGAGGAAGCGGCTCGCGTTCGAGGAGCTGCTCGTCCTCCGGCTCGCACTGGCGCGAACAGCCGCCCGGCGCGAGCAGGCGTCCGCGGTTCCGCTGGGAGCACCGGGCGAGCTGCTGGCGCGCTACCGCTCGTCCCTTCCGTTCACGCTCACGCCCGACCAGGAGCGGTCGATCGCCGAGATCGACGCCGATCTCGCGCGGAAGACGCCGATGCAACGGCTGCTGCAGGGGGAGGTCGGCTCGGGCAAGACGGTCGTCGCCCTCTATGCGCTGCTGCGCGCGGTCGAGCTCGGACGCCAGGGCGCGCTGATGGCACCGACGGAGACGCTCGCCGAGCAGCACTTCCTCACGATCGACGAGCTCTGCGCGCCGCTCGGCGTCCGGGTCAGCCTGCTGACGAGCTCGCTGCGGGCGAAGGAGCACGCGGCCGCGAGGCAGGTGATCGCGTCCGGAGACGCCCAGATCGTCGTCGGCACGCACGCGCTGATCGAGACGGAGGTCGACTTCGACGACCTCGCCGTCGCCGTCGTGGACGAGCAGCATCGCTTCGGCGTCGCGCAGCGGAGCGCGCTCGTCGAGGGCCGCAGCCCGCACGTCCTGCACCTCACGGCGACGCCGATCCCGCGCACGCTCGCACTGACCGTGTACGGCGACCTCGACGTCAGCGAGCTCACGCTGCCGCCTGCGGAGCGCAAGCCGGTGATCACGGCCTGGGTCACCGAGGATCGGAGCTCGGAGGCGTACACGAGGCTGCAGCGACACCTCGACGACGGCCGCCAGGCCTACGTCGTCTGCCCGCTGATCGAGGAGTCGGAGACACGCCGCGCGCGAGCCGCCGAGGCGGAAGCGGAGCGTCTGCGCGCCGCGGAGCTGCGGGGGTATCGCGTCGGCTGCCTGCACGGGCGCCTCCGACCTGCGGAGCGTCGCGGCGTGATGGCGAGCTTCAAGGCGCGCGAGCTGGACGTCCTCGTCGCGACCACGGTGATCGAGGTCGGCGTGGACGTTCCCAACGCGACGATCATGATCGTCCAGGAGGCCGATCGCTTCGGGCTCGCGCAGCTCCATCAGCTACGTGGGCGGGTCGGCCGCGGAGCCGAGCAGTCGTACTGCCTGCTCGTCTCGCGCTCCCGCGACGAGCTGTCGGAGACCGCGAGTGAGCGTCTCGAGGCGATGGTCGAGACGACGGACGGGTTCGAGCTCGCCGAGCGCGACCTCGAGATCCGAGGCGAGGGTCAGCTTCTCGGCGCGCGCCAATCCGGCTACTCGGATCTCCGCTTCGTGCGGCTGCGCCAGGACCAGGATCTGCTCGAGCGAGCGCGCGACGCGGCCCGAGGGCTCGGCGACGAGGGCCTGCTGGCCGACGAGGTCGACCGCGTGCTGGGCGAAGCCGAGCACCTCGGCGACTCGTAGTGAGGATCGTCGCCGGCTCGCGGAAGGGCCATCGCATCGATGCGCCCAAGGGCATCGTCACCCGCCCGACCGGAGACCGCGTTCGCGAGGCGGCGTTCGCGCTGCGTCGGATCGGTCGAGGATGCGTCCGTGCTCGATCTCTTCGCCGGCTCCGGCGCGATGGGGCTCGAGGCGCTCTCGCGCGGGGCGGCACGTTGCGTGTTCGTCGAGCGGGACCGCGCGGCGTGTCGCGTCATCCAGGCGAACCTCGAGAAGCTCCGCCTGACCGGCGCCGTTGTCGAGAATCGCGACGCGGGCGTCGGCGCTCCGGGAGGAGCGCGAGCGCGAGCATCGCTTCGACCTCGTTCTCGCCGACCCTCCCTACGACGACTGGCAGCGCCACGCGGCGACGCTCTCCGAGCTCCTTCCGGAGGTGCTCGAGCCCCACGCGCTCGTCGTGATCGAGACGTCGGAGCGGATCGAGCCCGACCTTCCGCTCGACCTGGTGACGACGCGGCGCTACGGTTCCGCTCGCATCACGGTCTTTTCCCGATGATCACCGCAATCTGCCCAGGTAGCTATGACCCGGTCACGAACGGCCACGTCGACGTCATTCGACGAGCCGCCATGATCTTCGATCGCGTCGTCGTCGGCGTGGTGCGCGACCCGAGCCACAAGGCGACGCTCTTCACCGTCGAGGAGCGCGTCGCGTTCCTCGAGGATGCGCTCTCGAGCTGCAAGAACGTCGTCGTGGACGTGTTCTCCGAGCTCGTCGTCGACTTCGCCCGCAAGCACGACGCCACCACGATGGTGAAGGGCCTGCGCGTGATCGCCGACTTCGAGTGGGAGTTCCAGATGAACCACCTGAATCGGCAGCTCGCACCCGAGATCGAGACCCTCTACGTCATGTCCAGCCCGCAGTACAGCTTCGTGTCGTCGAGCGGAGTCAAGGAGATCGCCTCCTTCGGCGGGAGAGTCGACGAGCTCGTTCCGGCCGCAGTGGCCCAGCGTTTCGTCGAGCTGTACCCGGACGGCCGCCCGGGCGCGCCGGTCTCACCCTCCGAATAGGCTCTCGGGCGCCCGTCGCGGCCGCGAAGCGGACGCCTTCAGGGTCGAGCGCGCGTCAGGGTTCGCGCGAGCGGACTCTGACCTTGCGCAAGGCACGCGCGCGCCCCCGTCTCACCCCAGGAGTAGACTGCGCGCCCATGGACGTACTTGTGCTCATCGACAGGCTGGACGACCTCGTCCACAACGCGAAGGCAGTTCCGCTGACCGACCAGGTTCGCCTCGACCGCGAGGAGATCTACGAGATCCTCGACCAGATGCGGGCGACGATCCCGGAAGAGATCAAGCAGGCTCGCTGGATCGTCAAGGAGCGGCAGGAGATGCTCGCCGAGGCGAAGCGGGAGTGCGACCGGATCATTCAGGAGGCCCGCGAGCAGGCGATGCGCGAGGCGTCGCAGACCGAGATCGTCAAGCTCGCCGAGAAGCAGGCCGACGACATCGTCGACGACGCCAAGCGGCAGGCGCGCGAGACGCGGCTCGAGATGGAGGACTGGGCGGACTCGATCCTCTCCACGCTCGAGCTGAACCTCGACAAGTTCCTGACGGCCGTCAAGCGGGGCCGCGAGCGGCTGCACGAGCGCTCCCAGGAGACGGTCATCGCCGGGATCGGCCCAGAGCCGCTCGAAGAGCCCGAAGAGTACGAGCGCTTCGGCTGAGTTGACTTCGCAGATCGGGCATCCGCTAGCGCGGACACCCGATCGCGAGAATCCCTGAAGCCGGCCGCTTCGCGGCCGGTCGCTGCGTCGACCCGGCCGTCCGCCAGTTATGCGGCTGCCGGCTCGGCGGACAGCTCGCGGCAGACGGCGAGCGCCGACTCGGCGAACGCCCCGGCGGCGGGGCTGCGATGACGGTCGCCGTGCCAGACGAGGCCGATGACGCGCGGCGGGATCCGCCCCTGGAGGTCGACGATCTCGATGCTCGGGTCGTCCTCGTCGACCGTGAGCTGGGGCGACACGCTCACGCCGACCCCTGCACCCACGAGCCCCTGAACGGTTCCGTTGTTGTCCGAGCGATAGACGAAGTTGGGAGCCCGACCGGCCGCGGTGAGCTGCGACTCGACGTGATCCATGGCACTGCAGTGGTTGAAGCCGATGAGCGGCTGAAGAGCGATCTCCTTGAGCGTCGGGACCCGCTTGAGCGCCGCCAGCGGCGAACCGGCCGGGACGAGCAGGACGTAGGGGTCGGTGAGCAGCTCCATCGACTCGTACGGGCCTGCCTCCACAGGGAGCGTCCAGAACGTGAGGTCGAGCTCCCCGCGCTCGATCATGGCCACGAGCTCGCTCTCGTCCTGGGACTCGCGGAGCACGACCTCGACACCGGGGTGAGACTGCGAGAAACGGCGAAGCAGTGGGGGAATCACCTTCGCGCCGACGCTCTGGAACGTCCCGACGCGGAGGCGGCCGGCGTCTCCCGCCTCGAGCGACGCCATGTCGGCCTTCGCCGCGAGCAGCCGCGCCTGGATCGCCTCGGCGTGTCGTAAGAGGATCCGACCTGCCTCGGTCAGCGAGATCGGGCGAGGCCCTCCGGGCCGGTCGATGAGGCGCAGGCCGACGATCCGCTCGAGCGCTGCGATCTGCTGCGATATGGCCGACTGGGTGTAGCCGAGCCGCTCGGCCGCTCTCCCGAACGAGCCCTCGTCGGCGATGGCCTGGAGCGCCGCCAGATGGCGCAGGTCGAGCCCGAGCCAGCGATCAGTCTCCATGATGGAACTGTACCAGCCGAGCATCGTGGCTAATCGTTCTCGAGCGGCCTGCGTCCGGCGCTACGCTCCGCGTGTGACCACGCTCGACCTGCGCTCCTTCCACCTTCGCCCTGGCGAGACCAGGCGCGAGCAGATCGACGCGGGGCTCGAGCCGTTCCACCTCGGAGGACAGCGCTACGACTCGGTTCCGTCGGTCGTCCCGGTCGAGCTCGAGATCTCGCAGGCATCCGGAGCGACGGTGTTCGACATCCGCTTCGACGCTCATCTGACCGGGCCGTGCATGCGCTGCCTGGGCTTCGCAGAGGTCGAGGCAGCCGTCGCAGCGCGGGAGTTCTACGATCCCGACGCTCCACCCGCCGACGAGCTGCGCTCGGACTACGTGGCGAACGAGCGGCTCGACGTGGGCGCGTGGGTGCGCGATGCGCTCGCCCTCGAGCTTCCCGAGCAGGTCCTCTGCCGCCCCGAGTGCGCCGGGCTGTGCCCGGCCTGCGGCAAGGACCTGAACGTCGAGCCGCACGAGCACACCGAGCGCGAGCCCGACCCGCGGTGGGCTGCGCTCGGTGAACTCAGGGATCAGCTCTAGGTCGCTGGCGCCGTCCTGACCTGGACGAGCCGGTAGCCCGCGACGCCTCCCAGCGCAGGGTCGCCCGAGCGATAGGCCTTCACGAAGAACTGCACGTGACCCTGCTTCCTGAGCGGGAACGTCTGCAGCGGAACGAGCTGCGCGGTCATCCAGCCGTCGGTCGCCGTCAGCAGCCGGCTCCCCGACGTCACGCGCGGAGTCGAGCGGACGAAGACGACGACGTCGCGCACGAGATAGCCGCGGGTGTCCGTGACCTTGACGCGCACGGTCACGGGGCCCCGTCGGCTCGCGACCGGGTTGGGCGAGAACACGACCTGCGAGACGATCAGACGCTGGTCGTTGGGCACGCTCGACGGCGGGATCGAGACCGCTCCGCTCGGCAGCCTGATCGCTCCCGCCGGAAGCGGGACGCCGACCGTGCCCGACTCGGACGACAGCACCGTCACCGAGCCCACTGCGTTTCGCGCCGTGACGTTGCAGCGGAGCTTGCGGTTGACGTCGCTCGACGTGAGCCGGTAGCTGCGACCGGTTGCTCCCGGGATCGCGGCGCACTCGCCGCCGGAGGTGTTGCATCGAAGCCAGCTGTACGAGAAGTCGATCGGCTGTCGTCCTCTCCAGCCTCCTGCTGACACCGTCAGCGTCGAGTCGACGAGCGGCGTCCCGGAGACCACTGGAATCGACGTGTTGACCGGCGGACCGACGATTGCAGCGGTCGGGTCCGATGCCACCGTCTGCGAGCCCTCGGAGTTCGTGGCCGTCACGCGAACGCGGAGCCTGAACCCGACGTCGGCGCTCGTCACGACGTAGCGGGAGCCCGTCGCGCCCGCAATGGAGGTGCAGTCGCTCCCGTCAGGCAGCCCGCCGCCGACGCCGCAGCGGACCCAGCGATACGCGAACGAGAGCCCTCCGCCGGTCCACCCCCCGCGGGACGCGCTCAGCGTGCGTCCCTGCTCGGCACGGCCGTCGATCCTGGGCTCGCTCGTCGCGCGCGGGGGCGCCGAGGGCGCCGGGGTGCCCGCCGTCGGCAAGCCGAGCGCTACGACTCCGATTGCTCCTGCCAGGGTTGCAACGACTCCGACCCTCGTCCTGCGCCTGCTCGATCTCGTCAACGCGACCATCGTCTCCTCCTTGGGTCGCTTCCGATGTGCACCGGTAGCTATGACGCCTCGGAGGCGAGGTGGCTGCGAACTCTTGCGGACTCCTTACGAAGACTTACATCCGTCTCACAGAGCCGTTCGCGGGGCGGTGGGTATACTCCGCAGCCGCTCATGGCCGTCCCGAAGAGGAAAACGTCGCGCTCCAGGCGCGACAAGCGTCGCGCACAGCACGGGATCTCCGTACCGCGCGTGCAGGTCTGCCCGACCTGCAAGCAGCCGAAGAGGCCGCATCGCGTGTGCCCGAACTGCAAGACGTACAAGGGCCGGGACGTCGAGCCGCTTCGCCTCGACGTGCCGTAGGCGATAGTCCGGGCATGATCCGGGTCGCCGTCGACGCGCTGGGTGGCGACCGTGCTCCGGATGAGGTCGTGGCGGGGGCGCTCGCTGCTGCGTCAGCCGAGATCCAGCCCGTCCTCGTCGGTCCCGCCGAGCTCGGCAGTAACGGCCTGCCGCTGCTCGAGGCGCGAGGGGTCATCGCGATGGACGAGTCGGCCGTCGAAGCGGTCAAAGCGAAACCCGACTCGTCGCTCGTCCGAGCGGTTCGAGCAGTCGCCCAGGGCGAGGCCGACGCAGTCGTGTCCGCCGGGAACACGGGAGCGATGCTCGCCGCCTCGCTCCTGCACGTTCGGCGCCTTCCCGGCGTCCACAGGCCCGGGATCGCGATCGTGATCCCGACGAAGCAGGGACCGAGTGTGCTGATCGACGCCGGCGCGAACGCCGACGGGCGCCCCGAGCACCTCGTGCAGTTCGCGCACATGGGAGCCGTCTTCGCTGAGGAGATCCTCGGCATCCGCGAGCCGGAGGTTCGACTTCTCTCGATCGGCGAGGAGGACGAGAAGGGCAACCAGCTCACGCTCGAGGCCCACGAGCTGTTGCGCGAGACGACCCTTCGCTTCGCCGGCAACACCGAAGGTCGCGCGCTGCTCGAAGGCGGCACCGACGTGATCGTCACGGACGGCTTCACGGGAAACGTGGCGCTCAAGACGCTCGAGGGGACGATCAGGACGCTGCTCGGGTCGCTACGCGGCGAGCTCGAGTCGTCCGTGCGCGGCAAGCTCGGTGGGCTGCTCATCAGGCCCGCCGCGCAGAGCCTGCGCGAGCGCCTGGATCCCGAGACCTACGGCGGCGGCTACCTCCTCGGGTTGAACGGGCTGGTGGTCATCTCACACGGATCGAGCTCGCGAGTTGCGATCGCGAATGCCGTTCGCCTGGCCGCTCGCGGCGTCGAGCATCGAGTCGTCGAACGCCTGCGAGAACGCCTGGGTTCGGGCGTGTTAGCATCGGCGCGCTCCACGACCCCGACGGTAGAGAGGTGAGGTTTCGACGTGGCCAACTCGCGTGAGGAGATTCTCGAGCAGGTCAAGGGTGCTCTTTCCGACAAGCTCGGCATCGACGAGAGCGAGATCACGGAAGAGGCGTCGTTCGAGCAGGATCTCGGCGCCGATTCGCTCGACCTGGTCGAGGTCGTGATGGATCTCGAAGATCAGTTCGGGCTCAAGATCCCCGACGAGGACGCACGGGAGCTCACGACCGTCGGCAAGGCGATCGACTACGTCATCGCGCATCAGGCCTGAGCCCGATCGACATGCCGGTCCGGCCGAGCTCGGCCGCCTGATCTCGGCGCTGCCGGCCGACCGGCTCGAGCAGGTCTTCACGCACGCCTCGTGGGCGGAAGAGCGCGCCGAGTCCTACGAGCGCCTGGAGTTCCTCGGCGACAGCGTGCTCGAGCTCGCAATCGCACGGGCGGTCTTCGACCGCTTCAGCGCCGCATCCGAGGGGCGCCTGGCCAAGATTCGCGCACACGTCGTGTCGCGTCAGAGCTGCGCCGCGGTCGCCAAGGAGCTCGACCTCGGCACGACGCCTGCTCGAGTACGCCGTCGACGTCCCCGACGACGAGTTGCAGCGGATCTCGCGGAGTCGCAACGTGCTCGCGGCGGTGCTGGAGGCGGCGATCGCGGCGATCTACCTCGAGCACGGGTTCGAGCAGATCGAGCCCGCGATCGTCGAAGCGTTCGACGAGCGGATCGAGTACGCGCGCTCGAGCCACGTCGACTACAAGACGGAGCTGCAGGAGGCGCTCGCGCGCTCGGGGACGCAGGTCCGGTACACGGTGCTCGAGGTGGAGGGGCCGCCTCACGACCGGCGCTTCGTCTGCGCCGCGCACGTCGCCGGCGAGCAGCTCGGCATGGGACGGGGCTCGACGAAGAAGGCTGCCGAGCAGGAGGCTGCGCGCCAGGCGCTGGAGGCGCTCGGCGTCGTTCCGGACCGCATCTGAAACGGGCGTCGGCGCCGTCCGGCTGGACGGTGAGAATCCAGGCCCGGTGCACCTGCGCACGCTTCGCATCCCAGCTCGCGGGGGAAACCATGTTTCCCCCGCGAGCCCCCTTCTTTACAAACCAGCGACGACATGCATCTGAGGTCTCTCAAGATACGAGGGTTCAAGTCGTTCCCGGAGCCGCTCGAGATCACGCTCGAGCCGGGCGTGGCCGTCATCGTCGGCCCGAACGGCTCTGGCAAGTCGAACATCGCGGACGCGGTCGTCTGGGCTGCCGGCTCGCTGACTCCGTCGGAGCTGCGCGCCGAGAAGCCCGATGACGTCCTCTTCGCGGGCGGCAGCGATCGCAAGCCCGTGGATCACTGCGAGGTCGAGCTCGTCTTCGACAACGAGGACGGAACGTGGCCCGACCTCGACTTCTCCGAGGTCTCGATCGCACGCCGGCTCGTGCGCGGCGCCGAGGGTCAGTACCTCGTGAACCGTGCCCCCGTGCGCAGGACCGATCTCGTCGAGATCCTCGCGGACGTCGGGCTCGGGCTCGGCCATGCACTCGATCGTCGGTCAGGGAAAGGTCGAGCAGGTGCTCGCCTCGAAGCCGGAGGACCGGCGCGCGTTCGTCGAGGAAGCTGCCGGCCTCGGAAAGTTCAAGCGCCGCCGGCATCGAGCCGAGCTCAAGCTCGCGCGGGTCGCGCTGCAGGTCGAGCGTGCCCACGACGTCGAGCAGGAGGTTCGAAAGCGGCTGCGTCCTCTGGCGCTGCAGGCGACGGCGGCGGAGCGCGCCGAGAAGCTGGCGCTCGAGATCGCCGCGCTTCGCGCGCGCATCGCGGAGCTCGACCTCGCGGACGCCGACGCCCGTCGTGCCGAGGCACAGGAGCGCAAGGACGGGGCAGCCCTCGTTCGGCGCGGATCCCAGTCTCGACTCGAGGGGCTGCTCGCGGACCGTGCGCGAGCGGAGGAGGAGCTCTCGGACGCGGCCGGCAGGCGAGAGGCCGCCGTGGCTGCCCGCTACCGGCTGCAAGGGGCCAGCGAGCGGCTCGAGCTGCGGCGGGAGGCCTCCTCGGGGTTGCTGGAGCGCTTCCGGAGCGAGACACCGCTTGCGAGCGGGCAGGCCGCTGACGTCTCCCAGCTGGAGCGCGAGGCGGTCACGGCAGCGGCAGCGGCGCGCGAGCGCGGAGCAGGAGCGCGATCGCCTCGCCGAGCGGGTGGAGCTCACGCGCGAGCGGGCGCGTGCGCTGGAGCAGGCGCTCGCCGAGCAGGAAGGTCTTCCTCCCGCAGCTCGCGCCCTGGCAGAGGGCGGCGCGCGGCTCGCCCTCGCGGCGCTCGACGTCGAGCCGGGGGCGGAACGCGCCGTCGCGGCTGCGTTGCGCACGCGTGCGTCGGCGGTGCTGGCGGACGACCCGATCGTAGGGCTCGCGCTCCTCCAGCGCGCCCGTGCCGCCGGCCTGGGGAGCCTGACGATCCTGACCCGGCGTTCGCCGCAGGAGCTCGTGAGCGAGGTGCCCGTGGTACCGCTCACCGCGCTTCTCGACGCCGAGGTCGCCTCCGTGACGCCCGAGGGCTTCGGCTACGACCCGGCGCGTGGCGAGCTCTGGTTCGCGGGTGAGACCGCGGAGGCCGTGCTGCTCGAGCTCCACGGACGCAGTCGAGCACTGGCGAGCGAGGTCGAGGCGCTCGACGCCGAGCTCGCGACCGCGACGCAGGCTGCCGCCGACCAGGCCGAACGGGCGAGGGCGGCCGAGGCAGCGTGGGGGCAGGCGGTGCCGAAGCGTGCTGCCGCATCACTCGATGCGGCGCTTCTCGAACAGGCTCGTCGAGCTAGCCAGCTCACTCGACGACTTGCTGGCTGCCGCGCACCGAGCGGCAGCGCGGTTCGAAGCGCCGTTGCGCGCACGCGTCGACGCAGGCGCGACCCGGGCGGGCGAGCTCGGTGAGGAGCTGCGCCAGCTCGGCGCGGCCGAGGTCGGCCTACGGACGGAGCTCGACGAGGCGAGCGCGGCGCTCACGGCCGCCGAGGTCGAGATCGCGCGAGTCGACGCGGAGACGAGCGAAGCGACCCGCCGACTCGAGGCGTCGGGAGGAGTGGCACCGGCGGAGGGCGACGATCGGGACGAGCTCGCGACCCGTGTCGAGCGTCTCGAGGCGCGCCGTGCGACGCTCGGTCAGGTCAATCCGCTGGCGCGCGAGGAGTACGAGGCGGAGAAGGAGCGGCTCGACGATCTCACGGCTCAGCGGAAGGATCTCGAGAAGAGCCTGGAGGAGCTCGAACGGCTGCGGGCCGAGCTCACCGAGACGGTCGAGCGCCGGTTCGCGGAGACGTTCGCGTCGGTCGCCGAGCACTTCGAGGAGGTCGCCTCGACGCTCTTCCCGGGAGGCGAGGGTCGGCTGCGCCTGGTTCATGCCCGACCCGGACGAGCCGGAGCAGGAGCCGGGAGTCGAGGTCGAGCTGCGTCCCGCCGGCAAGCGAATCACGCGGCTTTCCCTGCTGTCCGGCGGCGAGAAGGCGCTCGGGGCGATCTCCTTCCTGTTCGCCCTCTTCCTCGCGCGCCCGTGTGCCTTCTACCTCCTCGACGAGGTCGAGGCCGCGCTCGACGACGCGAACATCGCGCGCTTCGTCGAGCTGTTGCGCCGCTACTCCGACCGAGCCCAGTTCGTGGTCGTGACCCACCAGAAGAGGACGATGGAAGCCGCGGATATCCTCTACGGCGTGACGATGGGCCCCGACGGCGTGTCGCAGGTCGTGTCGCGGCGCCTGCCGCAGCACGCCGAGAGCGTCGCCGCGACGGCGTGAGCGGTTGCTGAGCCGTACCTGGGCCGAGCTCCTCGGCGACGAGGTCACGGCGGCGGACGAGCCCGAGCGCACGGGTTTCCTGGGCCGCATGCGCGACTCGCTCGCGAAGAGTCGCCGCGCACTCACCGCCGAGCTGGCCGCCGCCGCCTTCGATGCAGGCGACGATGAGGCGTGGGAGCGGCTCGAGGAGGCTCTGATCCGCAGCGACGTGGGCGTTCCGGCGACAGCCGAGCTCGTGCGGCGACTCGAGGCGAAAGGCGTGACCGGCGATCTCGAGGACGAGCTCGTCGAGGAGGTCGGCGACATCTTCGGCGAGCCGCCCACGCTCACCCTCGACCAGCGCCCGGCGGTCGTCCTGGTCGTGGGCGTGAACGGCACGGGCAAGACGACGACGATCGGCAAGCTGGCGCAGAAGCTGCGCGAGCACGGGCGCTCGGTGCTCGTCGGCGCCGCCGACACGTTCCGCGCGGCTGCCGAGGAGCAGCTTGAGATCTGGGCGCAGCGCGCCGGCGCCGACTTCGTCGGCTCGCCAAGGGGCGCCGATCCGGCTGCCGTCGCCTTCGATGCGGTCGAGGCCGCACGCGCACGCGGTCACGACGTCGCGATCATCGACACGGCCGGGCGGCTGCACACGCAGGGAAATCTCATGTCCGAGCTCGAGAAGGTGCGGCGGGTGATCGCAACGCGCCTCGAGGGCGCTCCACACGAGACGCTCCTGGTCGTGGACGCCACGACGGGGCAGAACGGGCTCCAGCAGGCGCGCCTGTTCGGCGAGGCGGTCGGCGTCACGGGCGTCGTGCTGACGAAGCTCGACGGCAGCGCGCGCGGCGGGGTCGCGGTCGCGATCGCGGTCGAGCTCGGCCTGCCCGTGAAGCTCGTCGGGATCGGGGAGGCCGTCGACGACCTGCGACCGTTCGACGCGCACGACTACGCACGCGCTTTGGTCGCCGGTTGACGAACCTTTAGGAAATTCCCTCGATCGAGGGGCGGCTCCCGTTTGCAGGCGGCCGATCGCCCGCGTACGCTTTGAGCGGATCCTGCACGCGACGAGGGGTAAGGGAGGACTGGGAATGGCAGTCGCGATGTTCATGCACTGGCCGGGCGTGACGCCCGACCAGTACGACGCCGTCATGGCGAGGCTCGGCCTGGATGCCAACCCCGCCGCAGGCGGTGTGCTCCACGTCGCGGCCGTTACGGACGAGGGCCTGGACGTCTGCGATGTCTGGCAGACGGAGCAGGCCTTCTCGAGCTTCCTACAGAACCGCATGCTTCCGGCGGCGAGCGAGCTCGGAATCGGAGGCGAGCCGGACATCCGGGTCGTCCAGCTCCACAATCTCTACGCCGAGGACCCGGACGTGATCGACCGGATCGGCGCAGTCTCACTTCCAGCGGCAGTCGCCAGCTGGGCCAGTTGACGCGCTAGGGCGGCGTCACGCTGTTGACGCCGCCGACGCGCCTCTCATCGCCCTCGTCGCTCGACTAGCGCCCGGTCTCTTGCTCCGTGACCTTGACCCTGAGCGTCCGCGGGTGCTGATTCCCGAGTTCGACCTCGACGGCGGTGAGGTCGAACCACGCCGTCCTGGTCGACGAGATGACACCGGCCCTGATGGCCGCGCCCGCAGCGCTCTCGAGAGCCTCGTTCAACGTCGGTGGCTCTCCGTGCTGGCTCGTCGCGACACCCACGAACGTCCGTAGCGGTTTCTTTGCCCGAATGACCTTTCCCATGGTCCCGTACCTCCTCGCGTCGATTTCGCGCGATCCTACGCCCCAGTGTCGGGAGTTACAATCGCCGGCTCCAGGGCGCGTTCCCCGAGGCCGCGTCCCTCCGCCTCGAGTGCTCTGACGGCGTTCGCTCCAAGATGTGCTTCGAGCACCGGAACGTAGCGCTCGAGGATAGGTTCTTCGTACTCGTCCGGAGGCTCGCCTCCTCGAGCCTCGTCCGCAGCGCCGAGGATGCGCGCGGCAGCTTCGTACGAGCCCTCCGCGACGGCGGCGGCCGCCAGCACTACGAGACACCGAGCGCGTGAACGGTCGTCCTCCAGCTCGGTGTACGCCGCGAGGCTCTCGCGAGCGCGGCTCGAGGCGTCGTCCGCGTTGCCGTCGAAGATCTCGATCTCGGCGCGCATGAACTGAGCTGCGGCGATGTACGGTGTCTCGTCGAGAACACGCGCCTTCGCGAGCGCGTCGTCGAACTCCCGGCGAGCGCGCTCGAGGTCTCCCGCGCGAAACGAAGCCATACCGAGGTAGTAGACGGAATCCGCCACCAGGAGCGGGTCGCCGTATCGGAGGCGGAGCGCGGCGGACTCCGCGTACTTCTCGCGGGCGAGCTCGTGCTCACCTTTCTCCGAGTGCACGTCGCCCAGTGCCATCAGCGCGCCGGACCAGGCGCGGTCGTCCTGCAGCTCGGCCGCGACCGCCACTGCCTCCTGCGCGAACTCCTCCGCTCGCTCCCTCTCGTCTTGCCTCAGCGCGAAGAAGCTGAGGTACGAAAGCGCGATGACCTCCTCGCGCGCATTGCCGCTCGAGCGATGCACGTCTCGCGCCTGCTCGAGCAGCAGCTGTGCCTCCGCCCAGTCACTCTGGGCCGCCGCTTGCTGCGCAGCCGTTCGGAGCGCATCGCCTCGAACGTCGTCGGGCACGTCCGCTCCGAGCGCGAGGCCCAGGGCTAGCCAGCGCCGAGCCTCGCTGACGTGCGCGTGCCCGCGCCAGAATCGCTCGAGCGCCGAGATCGCGCGGAGTGCGTCCTCGACGCGCCCCGATGCGAAGCACCAGTCGAGAGCGGCACGGATATTGTCGAAGTCGTCTTCGAGCCGGCTGAGCCAGTCCGCGTGATCCGGTCCGACGAGTGCGTCCTCGGCCTCGCGCGCGAGCTCGAGGAAGCGCTCGGCGTGCCGACGCCGCAGCTCGTCGAGTCCTTGCTCGGCCCTCAGGTGCTCGTGGGCGTGCTCGCGCACGGTTTCGAGCATCGAGAGCCGCAACGCGCCGTCCGAGGCGTCGCTCCGAACGAGGCTCCATGCGACCAGCGCCTCGAGGTCGCTGAGGAACGTCGGTCCTGCGTCGGCTACGGCTCGGACGTCTTCGAGCGCGCCTCCGTCTGCGAAGACCGCGACCGATCCGTGAAGTGCCCTCTGGCTGGCGGTCAAGCGGCTGTAGCTCCAGTCGATGGCTGCCCGAAGCGTGCGCTGTCGTTCGGGAAGGTCGATCGGCCCTTCCATCTCGAGAGCGAGCCCTTGATCGAGCGCTCGCACGATCTCGGCCGGTGGGAGCACGACGAGCCGCGCGGCGACGAGCTCTATCGCCAGCGGCAAGCCGTCGAGCCGGCGGCAGATCTCGTGCACCGAGGACAGGGCGCCGCCCTGGAGGACGACTCCCTTCGCCGCGGCGAGCTCGACGAACAGCGTCGCCGCGTCGTCGACAGAGAGCGGCTCGAGCGGCAGGACGTGCTCGCCCGAGAGTCGGAGCGGCGCGCGGCTCGTCGCGAGGATGTCGAGATCGGGGGTGCGGTGAAGGAGCTCTGCCACATGCACTGCCGCGGGCGCGAGATGCTCGAGGTTGTCGAGGTAGAGCAGCGCACCCGCGCCCGTGAGTGACTCGGCCACACCTTCAAGGGGCGTCCGGATCGGCGACTCGCGGACGCCGATCGCGCGGGCGATCGCGTTCGGCACGAGGCCAGGATCCGTGACGGGCGCCAGCCCGACGAGATGGACGGGCCGCTCGAGCGCTGCCGCGGCGGCGACCTCCAGTGCGAGCCGGCTCTTGCCGGCGCCTCCGGGCCCCGTGATGGTGACGAGGCGAACGGTCGGGTCGTCGAGCATGGACTCGATGCGTCGGAGCGCGTCTCCGCGGCCGATCAGCCGATGATGGAGGGCCGGCAGGCTGTTCGCGCCGAGCGTGCGGAGAGGCGGAAACTCGTCGCGGAGGCCCTCGGCGACGACCTGGAACAGCTCCTCCGTCGCCGGCACGTCCTTCAACCGGTGACTCCCGAGCGGCCGGTAGACGAGTCCGGCCAGCGGGCCGTCGCCGGCTAGGTCGCGCGTTGCACGGGACACCACGATCTGCTCGCCGTGCGCTGACGAGCAGATGCGCGCCGCAACCACGACGTCCATTCCCACGTACCCCTCGTCGCCGAGCTCCGGCTCGCCCGTGTGGATCCCGATCCTCAGCCGCAGCGCCTCGTCCATCGCCCACGGCTCCTCCGCCAACGCGCGCTGGATCTCCACCGCTGCTTGCACGGCGTCTCGCGCGCTTCCGAATGCGAGGAAGGCGCCGTCACCGGCCCAATCGACCTCGTGGCCATCGCGCGCGGCCGCCGCGGCGCGGACGATCTCGCGCATACGCGCGCGTGCGGGTGCGAACCGTTCCCCGAGCGTGTGCAGTACACGCGTCGATCCTTCGATGTCCGCGAACAGCAGCGTGACCGTGCCGCCCGGCAGCCCATGTCCGGAAAGGACGGGAGGAGCCATGCGTGCGAGTGTAGGAGCGGCTCGGGCACGCGTCTACGCGACGATCCGCGCGACGGCGGGCCGTACACTGTTCGACCGGTGTTCGACACGCTCTCCGACAGGCTTCAGAGCGCTCTCGGCGACCTTCGCGGGCGCGGCCGGCTCGACGACGAGTCGATCTCGAAGGCCATGCGCGAGATTCGTCTGGCCCTGCTCGAAGCCGACGTGAACCTCCAGGTCGCGAAGGACTTCACGAACTCGGTGAAGGAGCGCGCGACCGGTCAGGACGTTCTCCGGAGCCTCACGCCGGGCCAGCAAGTGGTCAAGATCGTCCACGAGGAGCTGACCGCGCTCATGGGCTCGAGCGACTCGCGACTCGCATTCGGCCGGCCGCCAACGGTGATCCTGCTCGCGGGTCTTCAGGGCTCGGGCAAGACGACCGCAGCGGCCAAGCTCGCGCTCCTCCTCCGTCGTGACGGCAAGCATCCTGGGCTCGTCGCCTGCGACCTGCAACGCCCGGCGGCGGTCGACCAGCTCGTTCAGCTCGGCCGGCAGATCCAGGTACCGGTCTTCGCAACGGAGCGAGCCGATCCGGTCAAGGCGGCGAAGCTCGGTCTCGAGCAAGCGCGCTCCGAGGGCCTCGACGTCGTCATCCTCGACACCGCCGGCCGGCTTCACGTCGACGACGAGCTGATGGCCGAGCTCGAGCGGGTCGCGGCCGAGACGAAGCCGGCCAACGTCCTGCTCGTGCTCGACGCGATGACGGGGCAGGAGGCGGTGAACGTCGCCGTCGCCTTCCAGGAGCGCGTCTCGTTCGACGGCGTGATCCTGACGAAGCTCGACGGAGACGCGCGCGGCGGCGCCGCGCTCTCGGTGCGCGCGGTCACGGGTCGCCCGGTCAAGTTCGCCTCCGTCGGCGAGAAGCTCGATCAGCTCGAGTACTTCCACCCGGACCGGATGGCCTCGCGAATCCTCGGCATGGGCGACGTCCTGACGTTGATCGAGAAGGCGGAAGCGGCAGTCGAGGAAGACGACCAGGCGGAGATGGAGAAGCGCCTGCGCGCCGGCGAGTTCACGTTCGACGACTTTCTCGCGAGCTACCGGATGCTGCGCAAGATGGGGCCGTTGCAGGGTGTCCTCAAGCTCGTCCCCGGGCTTGGCAAGCAGCTTCAGGGCATGGACGTGGACGAGGCACAACTCGCGCGCGTCGAGGCGATCGTGCTCTCGATGACGCCGCAGGAGCGCCGGCTGCCGCACATCATCTCGATGCAGCGCCGGCGCCGCATCGCGACCGGCAGCGGGACATCGCTCGACGAGGTGAACAAGCTCATGGCCGCCCGCAAGCAGATGGCGAAGATGATGAAGCAGATGGGAAAGGGCAAGATGCCGACTCTCCCGCCGGGGGCGCTTCCCGGGAGTCGCTAGCCTTTCGCGGTTGACAACGAGGAAAGGCTCGAAGAGAACATGGCAGTGAAGATCAGGCTGACGCGCGTCGGCTCCAAGAAGAACCCGATCTACCGCGTCGTCGTGGCGGACTCGCGCTCCCCGCGCGACGGCCGCTTCATCGAGATCGTCGGGCGCTACAACCCCCAGACGGACCCGTCGACGATCGACCTCGACGAGGCGAAGATCAAGGACTGGATGGCGAAGGGCGCTCAGCCGACGGCCCCGGTCTCGCGGCTCATCAGGGCCGCCGGCATGGCCGAGTGAGCTCGAAGGTGGCCGAGCTCCTCGAGTGGCTCGCGCGTCGCATGGTCGACGAGCCCGACGCCGTTCGGATCGAGACCGAGGAGCGCGAGGACGCGATCGTGTTCCACCTGCACGTGGCGCCGGACGACGTCGGGAAGGTGATCGGCAAGCAGGGCCGGATTGCGCGTGCCTTCCGGAGCATCGTTCGCGCGGGCGGCGCGAGGGCGCACGAGCGTTACCTGCTCGAGATTGCCGACTGAGCCCGAGTCCGACGCCGTTCTCATCGGCCGTGTCGGGCGGCCCCACGGGGTGGACGGCGCCTTCGTGGTCGAGGGTGCGAGCGAGGATCCGGCACGCTTCGAGGTCGGAGCCGAGCTCTTCGTCGCGGGCGAGCGGGCGCGGGTCGTCGCATCGCGCCGGGTCGGAGGGGGTCGGCCGGCGATCAAGCTCGATCGCCCGGCCGAGCGCGGCGCGGCTCTCACCGTCTCGCGCAAGGAGCTTCCCACCCTGGTCGAGGACACCTACTACGTTTCCGACCTGATCGGGATGGAGGTGGTGCTCGACGATGCCCGGATCGGGGTCGTGCGGGAGGTACACCCGGGTCCTGCAAACGACGCCCTCGAGCTCGACACGGGGCTCCTGCTTCCGCTCGTGGATGCGTGCGTCCGCGAGGTCGACACGGAGCGTCGTCGCATCCTTCTGAACCCCGGGTTCACGGACTGACGGCTACGGTTCCGCCTCGTGCGCCTCGACGTCTTCACGCTCGTTCCGAGCGCCTTCGACTGGCTCCGGGAGCGGCGCCCGCTGGCTGCGGTCCTCGGAACCGAGCTCGAGCTTCGGATCTTCAACTACCGCGACTCGACGCCGCTCAGCGCCGGACAGGTCGACGACGACCCGTACGGGGGCGGGCCCGGGATGGTGCTGCGGGTCGACGTCGTCTCGGCTGGTCTCGACGCCGTGTACGGCGGCGTCCCCGAGCAGCGCGTGATCGCGCTGTCTCCGCAGGGTCGCCAGCTCGACCAGGAGCTCGTCGAGGAGCTCGCGGCGGAGCCTGCACTCACGCTTCTGTCCGCCCGGTTCGAGGGCTTCGACCAGCGCATACTCGACCATCTCTCGTCCGATGTCGTCTCGATCGGCCCCTACGTCCTCTCCGGCGGCGAGATTCCCGCGCTCGCGCTCGTGGACGCGGTGGCACGACGGCTTCCGGGAGCGCTGACGGAAGGATCGGGCGAGGTCGAGAGCTTCTCGGCCGCGCTCGACGGCGGGCTCGAATACCCGCACTACACGCGCCCCGCCGAGTTCCGGGGTTGGGGTGTGCCGGAGATACTCCTGTCGGGCGACCACGCACGCATCGATGCCTGGCGCCGCGACCATGTGAGGACTCCGACGTGAGCGGGACCGAAGAGCGGGAGTGGCCGATTCCGAGAGCGGAGTCCGAAGCCGGTGACGGGCTTCAGGATCACGACTGGTCGGTCGTCCAGGAGCCGTACGAGCCGCCGCCACCGGCCCCTCCGTTCTCGTGGCCGCAGACGGGCGCCGGCTCGCCGGAGGAGAAGGCGCACGAGTTCCATCACCCGCTCGACCGTGTCACGGGTCGCCTCCCACGGCGGCTGCGCATCGCCGTCGACTGGATCGTGACCATCGTCGGGGCGGTCGCCATCGTGCTCGCGATCAAGGCCTGGGTGATCAACCCGTACCGGATTCCGTCGTCCTCGATGGAGTCGACGTTGCACTGCGCGCGGCCTGCGGCCGGCTGCGAGGCGCGTTTCTCCGACCGCGTGCTCGCGAACCGCTTCGTCTACCACTTCACTGATCCGAAGCGCGGTGACGTCATCGTGTTCGAGACGCCGCCGGCCGCGAAGGCGAAGTGCGGAGCGGGCGGCACCTTCGTGAAGCGGATCGTCGGCCTGCCCGGCGAGACCGTGGGGATTCGGATCCACGGCGGAGCCGCGTACGTCTACATCGACGGTCAGCGGCTCGAGGAGCCGTACATCGAGAAGGACCGACGAGACATCGGACCTGCCGAGAGGTTCCAGGTCCCGCAAGGCCAGTACTTCGTGATGGGGGACAACCGCTCGCAGTCCTGCGACTCCCGCGTCTGGGGCTCCGTGCCCGAGAACAACCTCATCGGCAAGGTCTTCATGACCTACTGGCCGCCCCAACGCATTTCTTTCCGCTGAGTGCGGGAGAAACGAGCGCAATCCCACACGCGGACAGTCAAAGACGGTCGCGGTGACGACTGGTACCATGCCCGCCGGCCCATTCAGGCCCTCCTTTCCGATGAACACGACGATCGAGAGCCTCGAGCAGCGCAACATGCGCACGGACCTGCCGCAGTTCAAGGCAGGCGACACGCTGCGCGTGCACTTCAAGGTCATCGAGGGCAACCGGCAGCGGATCCAGGTCTTCGAGGGCATCTGCCTCAAGCGTCAGGGCTCCGGCTTCCGCGAGACCTTCACGGTTCGCAAGCAGTCCTTCGGCGTCGGGGTCGAGCGCACATTCCCGCTCCACTCGCCGAAGATCGACAAGCTCGAGGTCATGGCGGTCGGCGACGTTCGTCGCGCGAAGCTCTACTACTTGCGCAAGAGAGTGGGGAAGAAGGCGCGCGTCCGCGAGCTCCGGCAGGGGTAGTGGTCTTTCCGGGAGCTACGGTGTCCGGATCGCCGGCGAAAACCAAGTAGGGCTAGGACGCAGGGAGGCCGCATACCGAACAGGTATGGGGCCGACTGAGGACGACGCCGTACGCCGGTTTGCAGCCGCGCGAGTCGGCGCCGTAGCTTCCGGAACGACCACTTCGGCGTCTATCCTCGGCCGCGTGCCTCGATCGAGCGGCCAGCGACTTCTCGGGTTCGATCGAAAGCTCGGCGTTCGCTTCGTGGCGGGTGCGGACGAAGCAGGGCGAGGGTCTCTCGCCGGGCCGCTCGTCGTCGCGGGCGTGTTGCTCGACTACGAGTCACTGCGTGGGGCCCGCGTCAGGTGCCTCGCGAATCTCAACGACTCGAAGCAGGTCGCGCACGACGAACGGGAGGTCCTGTTCGAGGCCGTCGGCGCGTGCGCGGCCGCCGTCAGCGTGCGCATCGTCTCCGTCGGCCAGATCGACCGCGCGGGTCTGCATCGGTCGAACCTCGCCGGCCTGCGCGCGGTCCTCGGCGACTTGAGCCCGCCCGCCGACGTGTGCCTCGTGGACGGCTTTCGTCTCGGTTCTTCCGCTCCTCCACATCGGGCCGTCGTGGACGGCGACGCGCGAAGCGCGGCGATCGCGGCGGCGTCAATCGTCGCGAAGGTTGTGCGAGATCGCGTGATGCGCCGCCTGGATGCGCTCTACCCGCGCTACGGCTTCGTCTCGCACGTCGGCTACATAACGCCCGCGCACACCGCGGCCGTGCGTGCGTTCGGGCCCTCCAAGCTGCACCGCCGCTCCTTCCAAGCCGCCTGCTATCAGGCAGCGTGAACCGCGGCGAGCGCGTCGCGCTCCGCCACTACCGACTCCGCGGCTACCGCTTGGTCGGCGCGAACGTCCGCGTCGGCCGCAACGAGCTCGACCTCGTGCTGCGGCGCGGACGGCGGCTTCTCGTCGTGGAGGTGAAGGAGAAGAGCGGCACTGAATTCGGCCACCCGCTCGAGATGATCGATGCGGAGAAGTCGCGGAGAGTGCGCCACGCCGTTGCCGGCCTCCTCGCGCGAAACCCGGAGCTGGCGAGTCTCGACCTCGAGCTCGAGGCGGCGGGCGTTCAGGGCCGCAGGGTCGAGCGAGTCCCGCTGACCTAGGACAGGGCGGGCCCGCGTCGAAGGAGCGTCCGTGGCTCCGACGCAGACCGCCCTCTACGAGGAGCTCGCGGACGACCTCCACCTGTCGTGGTCGGAGGCGGAGCTGCCCGAGCGCGAGCGGACGAAGCACGTCCATCGGCTCCACCCGTACCTCGGCAAGTTCATCCCACAGCTCGTCGAGGCCCTGCTGGGCCGCTACGTGCGCGCGGACGGGCGCGTGCTCGACCCGTTCGCGGGCTCCGGGACGACGCTCGTTCAGGCCCTCGAGTCCGGGCATGACGCAGTGGGCATCGACATCGCGTCCTTCAACTGTCTCGTGATGCGCGTGAAGACCGCTCGCTACGACCCGGTTCTGCTCGAGCGGGAGTTACGCGACGCCGCCTCACGCCTCGGAGCCTCGCGTGATCGCCCGTCCGGCTATGTGCGCGACTGGTACGCGCCGCAGGCCGCTTCGGAGCTCGTCCACTTCCGTTCGCTGATCCCCGAGTACGAGCACGCGGACGTGCTGAGAGTCGTGCTCGCCCGCGCGGCGCGCTCGGCGCGCTCCACGACCCACTTCGACCTGGAGTTCCCGAAAGCTCCGCAGCTCGGTCCCTACTGGTGCCACAAGCACCGCCGGACGTGCAAGCCGGTGGAGGAGGCGAACAAGTTCCTGACGCGGTACCTCCTCGACACGCTCGTCCGGCTGAAGGAGTTCCAGCGTGTTAGGCACCGCTCGCGAGGGGCGGAGGTCGTTCACGGCGACGCCCGTGACGCCATGCCCGACGGCGAGTTCGACGCGATCGTCACCTCTCCGCCGTACCCGGGACTGATCGACTACCACGAGCAGCACCGGTACGCCTACGAGCTCCTCGGCCTCGCGGATCATCGAGAGCAAGAGCTCGGTGCGGCGGCGCGCGGGACGAGTCGTGCGGCTCTGGCTGCGTACGTGGACGGAATCGCGAATGCGCTCGGTCGCTGCGCCCGATCGCTCGCTCCCGGTGCGCCTGTCGTGATCGTCGTCAACGACCGGCGAGGCCTCTATCCCGAGATCCTCTCGCGCAGCGGATTGCGGCTCGTAGACCGCCTCGAGCGTCACGTCAATCGGCGTACCGGACGCCGTGCAGGCGAGTACTTCGAGTCCGTTCTCGTCGCCGTGCCTGACGGTAGCGCCGACTGAGAACGCACGATCCCGGGTAGCGTGCCTGGAACCCAACCCGAAAGGGGACACCATGCGTAGATACGCAGTCCGGCGGCCGTCGCCGGCAATGGTGGTCGCCTGCATCGCCCTTCTGGTTGCCCTCGGGGGGACGAGCATCGCGGCTGTGAGCCAGGTGGCGAACAACAGCGTCGGCGCCAATCAGCTCAAGTCGAACGCAGTCACCACGCCGAAGATCAAGAACAACGCCGTTGTCGCGGCGAAGATCGCCAGCAATGCGGTCGTCGCCGCGAAGATCGCGTCGAACGCAGTTACGGCTCCGAAGATCGCGGCCAACGCGGTCACCGGGGCGAAGGTGCAGGACGGATCGCTTGCGGCCGCCGATTTCGCGGCCGGTGCGTTGCCCGCACCGACGAGCTCGTTCGCGCGCTTCGTCAACGGGCCGGTGCAGGTGCCCGACGCGCTGTCCGAGATCACGAACGTCGCCGTGCCGCAGGCGGGCAACTACGTGATCGTCGGCAAGGCGGTTGTGTCGGGAGCCGGGACGGTGACCTGTCGACTCGAAGCGGGAACGGACACCGACGAGAGTGCCGCCAACGCCACCAACAGCACGCCGGCGACGATCTCCAATCTCGTGGTGCACAACTTCACGGCAGCGGGCACTGTGTCGTTCCGATGCGTCCGCTCGGCACTGTTCGCAGCAACCTTGAGCCAGGTCAAGATCGCCGCGATCGGAGTCCAGAACCTGACGAATTCCGGGTAGTCCTCCGTGGATGACGGCGGCGGTCGCGAGGCGCGTCCTCGCGGCCGCCGTCGCCTGTGTGCGGTGCCGGCAAGGGAGAGGTCAGGAAAGCGTTAGAGCCGCCGGGATCGGCCGGAAGCCTGGTTAGCCTGGCTCGCGTGCATTCCCGCGAAAGGAGAGTCATGCGAAACCTCGCGAACCGGCGACCCTCGCCGGCGATGGTCGTGGCGTGTCTTGCGCTTCTCGTCGCCCTCGGAGGAACGAGTGTTGCGGCCGTCAGCCAGTTGGCACGAAACAGCGTGGGGCCGGCTCAGATTCGGACCGGAGCGGTCACCAATCCCAAGATCCGGAACAGCGCGGTCAACACCGCGAAGGTGGCGAACAGGTCGCTGCTCCGCGTCGACTTCGCGCCGGGTCAGCTGCCCGCCGGGCCGACCGGGCCCCAGGGCCCAGCAGGACCCGCAGGTGCCGCCGGGCCTGCAGGACCGGCTGGCTCGGTCGGTGCGATCACCGTGCGAATCGGATTCGTCGAACGTTCCGGCCGGTGGTGCTGGCGTTCAATCGAGGCGCGTTACGAGGAGTTGCGAAGGGAACGAGCGCGCAATCTCCGCCGGAACGTCGTGGGGCGATGACGGCGCCGAATCTCGAGCTCTACACGGGCGAGGTGGAGCCGCAGCTGAACGCACAGAATCAGGTTGTCGGATTCGTCGCGGTGGGGGTAAACGGCACGAGCCGGACGACAGCAACTTCACCGTTGCACGTCCTCTGCTACACGCCCTGAACCAGTCGTAGCTCTTTCGACACGAAGGCGTGTCCCCCGGGACGCGCCTTCGTGCCTACTCTCGCGTAGGTGCTCGCGCGTGCGGTCACCCAGACCCTCGTCGGCCTCGAGCCGCGGAAGGTCGAGGTCGAGGCGCACCTCCAGGCGGGCATTCCCGGCTTCGCGATCGTCGGACTGGCAGATCGTGCGTGCCAGGAGGCGAAGCACCGCGTGCGCAGCGGCATCGTGTCGGCGGACGCTCGAGTGGCCGCTCAACCGCAGGATCACGGTCAACCTCGCTCCGGCGGCGCTCCGCAAGGAAGGCTCGGGCTTCGACCTTCCCATCTCGCTGGCCGTGCTGGCCGCGACGCGGCAACTCCCACCCGAGCGTCTGGCCGAGCACGCGTCGTTTGGCGAGCTCGCGCTCGACGGCCGTGTGCGGCCCGTGTCCGGAACGCTCGCGGTCGCCGAGGGTGCGAAGCGCGCTGGCCTGAGCCGGATCGTCTGTGCCGCCGATTCGGCCGCCGAAGCTGCGCTGGCTGGGATCGAGCCGGTCCCGGTGCGGCACCTGTCCGAAGTCGTCGCGTATCTCCGCGGCGAGATCGACGCACCCGACTACGAGCCGCTTCCGGACGAGATGCTGGAGAGCAGCGGCAGCGCGGACCTCGCAGATGTCCGCGGCCAGGAGCGAGCTCGTCGAGCGCTCGAGATCGCAGCTGCCGGAGCGCACAACCTCGTCCTTGTCGGGCCGCCCGGCACCGGCAAGACGATGCTGGCGCGCCGGTTGCCGGGAATCCTGCCGCCGCTGACGCGGGAGGAGGCGCTCGAGGTCACGCGCATCCACTCGGTCGCCGGGCTCCTTCCCACTGGACGCCCGCTCGTCTCGGCGCCCCCGTTCCGGGCGCCACATCACGGAGCGTCGGCGCCGGCGGTGGTCGGCGGCGGCTCCGGGCCGCGACCCGGTGAGGTCTCGCTGGCGCACCGGGGCGTGCTTCTGCTCGACGAACTCCCGGAGTTCCCGCGCTCGGTGCTCGAAGCCCTCCGCCAGCCGCTGGAGGACGGCATCGTCGCGATCGCGCGCGTCGGCGGGCACGCCCTGTTCCCGGCTCGGTTTCAGCTCGTCGGGACGATGAACATGTGCCCCTGCGGAGGGCGCGGGGACGCCGCCCTGGAGTGCGGGTGCTCGGCGCAGCGTCTTGCCGCGTACCGGGAGAAGTTGTCGCGGGCGCTGCTCGACCGATTCGATCTCTCGGTCGCCATGCCGCGACCGAGAGCATCCGAGCTCGCGGCGCCGCCGAGCGAGGCCTCGCACGCCGTGCGCGAGCGAGTGGTCAGCGCCCGTGAAAGGCTTCGCACGTCGGCACCTCGTCGCACGGACAAGGCCTCCGAGCTCCTCTCGAGCGCCGTCGACCGGCTGCCGCTGTCGGGTCGTGGCAGAGCTCGTGTGTCTCGCGTCGCGCGAACGATCGCTGCGCTCGCCGGGGCGAGCGAGGTCGCGCCGGCTCACGTCGCCGAGGCGCTCTCGTTTCGACTGCCGGGAGACATGCCAGCCGCATGAACGCCGAGAGAGTGATTCGTCGTCGCACTAACGGCTTTCCGGCGCTGCTGGCGGCGATCCACGACCCGCCGCCCCTCCTCTTCCTTCGCGGCGAGGCGGATGCAGAGATCCTCGAGCGACCGGCCGTTGCCGTCGTCGGCGCACGCTCGTGCTCGTCCTACGGCAGATCGGTGGCGCGCTCGCTCGCCCGGGAGCTCGCGGGAGCTGGTCTCGTCGTCGTGAGCGGGATGGCTCGTGGCATCGACTCCGAGGCTCATCGCGGTGCGCTCGAAGCGGGCGGGACTACGGTCGCGGTGCTCGGATGCGGCATCGACCGCGACTACCCAGCTGCGCACTCCGAGCTCGCGCGGAGGATCTGCGAGCGCGGGCTGGTCGTATCCGAGTACGAGCCGGGGGTCGAGCCTGCCCCGTGGCGCTTTCCTGCGCGCAACCGCATCATCGCGGGGCTGTGTGCCGCCACGCTCCTCGTCGAGGCGCGCGAGCGGAGCGGCGCGCTCATCACCGCGGACTTCGCGCTCGAGGAGGGCCGCGACGTCCTCGCCGTCCCGGGCGAGATCACGAGCGCGCTCTCGGCCGGGACGAACGCGTTGCTCAAGCTCGGCGCCGCTCCCGTGACCCGCGCCGAGGACGTGCTCGAGCTGTTCGGCCTGGTCGCCACGAAGCCGGCTCGGATGGAGGTCGGCGAGACGGCCAGTGCGCTCGTCGCCCGGCTCGACGACGGCCCGCTCACGGCCGACGAGCTTGCACGCGTCTCGGGGCTCGACCCGGGTGAAGCCGCGGCGGCGCTCATGGAGCTCGAACTCGCAGGTCGCGTCACGGTCGAGGACGGGGTCTACCGCGCATCCGTCTAGGATCGCCGTCCGTGTCGACGACCTCGTACTGGCTCGCGGAGCCGAGCACACGGCTCTCGGTGCGGCGCGTGGACGTGCCGGACGTCGCCGTCGTCGGAGGCGGCATCACCGGCTGCTCGTGCGCCCGCGCGCTCGCCGAGGCCGGTCTGGCAGTGAGGCTCTACGAGGCGCGCGAGATCGCCGGTGGCGCGAGCGGGCGCAATGGCGGCTTCGCGCTGCGAGGCGGGGCGGCGCCTTACCCCGTGCTCGCGGACTCGATCGGCGCCGAGTCGACCGCCGGGCTCTGGCGCTGGACGGAGGCGGAGCTCTCCGAGCTCGCCGCGTTCGCGGGCGACGCGTTCCGGCCCACGGGCAGTCTCCGTCTGGCTGCCGACGAGCACGAGAGCGAGGAGCTCCGGGAAGAGTTCGAGGCGCTTCGGGACTCAGGCTTCGCGGTCGAGTGGCGTGAGGAGCTCGGCCCGGCGCTCGCCGGACGCTATCCCGCGGCGATCTTCCATCCGCCCGACGGCGTGCTGCAGCCCGGTCGGCTCGTGCGGAGGCTGGCGCAGAGTGCGGCCGAAGCCGGCGTCGACATCCGCGAGCACGAGCACGTCGGCTCGCCGGCCGAGACCGGCGCCGAGACCGTGGTCGTCGCCACGGACGGCTACCCGAGCGGGCTCCTCGGTGAGCTCGAAGGACTGATCGTGCCGACGCGCGGCCAGGTGATCGCGACGGAACCCATCGCGGAGAAGCTGTTCGAGATCCCGCACTACAGCCGCCACGGCTTCGACTACTGGCATCAGGATCCCGAAGGCCGCATCGTTGCCGGCGGCTTTCGCGACGTCTCGCTCGACACCGAGTTCACGGCGGACGAGGTCACGACACCCGTGGTGCAAGCAGCGCTCGAGCGATTCGTCGAGGAGCATGTCGGCCGCCCACTCGAGATCGAGTACCGCTGGGCCGGAATCTTCGGGATGGTCTTCGACTTTCTGCCCGTCGTCGGCCGAGCGCCGGACCAGCACGGTGTCTGGATCGCGGGCGGCTACTCCGGGCATGGGAACGTGCTCGGCTTCGCTTGCGGACGGCTGGTCGCGCGCGCGATCCTCGGCGACCGCGATCCGCTGCTCGACCTCTTCGAGCCCTCGCGCCTGCTCGCGGTCTAGAGCTCGAGCGTCGGCACGTCGAGCTCGCCCGACTTCGCATACGCCGCCCTCGCGATCGCGAGATCCTGGATTGCGAGCCCGGTCGAGTCGAAGAGCGTGATGTCGCCCGCGCTTCGGCGCCCGTCGGCGGCTCCCATCAAGACCGCGCCGAGCTCGGTCACGTCCTCTCGAGACACGGCGCCCGCTTCGACGGCGGCGGTGAACTCGCCGCCGTGGCTCGCCTGCTCCCAGTCGTCGCAGAAGAGGTGCGCGCGGTGGAGCTCTTCGACCGCGACCTCGGCCTTCCCCGGACCGTCTGCACCCATCAGCGAGACGTGCTGACCCGCCTCGAGCGAGTGCTCCGGGTAGAGCACGTCGACTCCTGGCGTCACTGTGACCACCACCTCACACGCGAGCGCCTCGGCCGCGCTCGCGGCTGCAGGCAGTCCCAGCCGCTCTGCGACCAGCTGTCGGCGACCCTCGTCGACGTCCCATAGGAGAGGCCTCGCGCCGCGCGCGACCAACATGCGTGCCGTCTCCGCGCCGTTGACCCCGCAGCCGACGACCGCGTACGAGGAGGCCTCCGTGCGGCACAGCGTGTCCGCGGCCAAGACGCCTGCGGCGGCGGTGCGCAGCGCCGTCACGGCTGCTGCATCGAGCACCGCGAGCAGGCGGCCGTCGCCGGCGTCGGAGAGCAGCACGAGCCCGGTGACGGTCGGCAGGCCACGCGCCGGGTTGCCGGGGAACGAGGTGACCCACTTCAACACGGCGTGGCCGCCGCCGAGGGCGGGCATCGCCCGGAAGTCCCCGGCCGGGTAGTTCTCGAGGTAGACCTTCGAGGGCATCGTCCACTCCGAGCGCGCGTACGCCACGAACGCTTCGCGGACGGCGTCGTACGCCTCGTGCGGCGAGACGGCGCGCTCGACGTCCGCTGCCCGAAAAACGGGAACCATCTACGCCGTCTTGACGGCCGAGATCAGCTTCAGTACGGAGTCCTTCGCATCCCCGAAGAGCATGGTCGTCTTGGGATCGAGGTAGAGCTCATTGTCGATCCCCGCGAACCCCGGGTTCATCGAGCGCTTCATGACGACGATGCTCGCCGACTTGTCGACGTCGAGAATCGGCATCCCGTAGATCGGGCTCCCGGGGTCGCTCCTCGCAGCCGGGTTCGTGACGTCGTTCGCCCCGATCACGAGCGCGACATCGGTCTGCGCGAATTCCGGGTTGACCTCGTCCATCTCGAAGAGCTGCGTGTACGGGACGTTGGCCTCCGCGAGCAGCACGTTCATGTGACCGGGCATGCGCCCGGCGACCGGGTGGATCGCGTACTTCACGTCGACTCCTCGCTCCTCGAGCACGTCGGCGAGCTGCCGGACGTCGTGCTGCGCCTGCGCCACGGCCATCCCGTAGCCGGGCACGACGACGACCTTCCGGGCGAAGGAGAGCTGGACGGCGACATCGTCCGGCGTGGTTGCCCGCACCGTCCGGCCGTCGTCCGCGCGCGCCTGACCCGCACCCGTCTGGACCTGTCCGAATGCCCCGAACAGGACGTTGGCGATGGAGCGGTTCATCGCCTTCGCCATGAGCATCGTGAGCAGCGTGCCCGAGGCGCCCACGAGCATTCCCGACACGATCAGGACGGTCGAGTCGAGCACGAACCCCGTTGCCGAGGCGGCGAGCCCCGTGAATGCGTTCAGCAGCGAGATCACGACGGGCATGTCCGCCCCGCCGATCGGGAGCACGAACATCACGCCGAAGACCAGCGCGAGCGCGATGAGCGCGACGATCGCCCACTGGCCCTCGACGCCCGCGAGAATCGCGATGCCGAGTGCCGCCGCGCCGCCGAGGATCGCGACGTTCACGATGTTCTGGCCGCGGAACACGATGGGGCGGCCGCTGAGGAGCTCCTGCAGCTTCGCGAACGCGACCAGCGAGCCGGAGAACGAGATGGAGCCGATGAGCGCGGAGAGGGCGATCGACAGCGCCTCGTCCCAGACGAGAATCCCGTCCGTCTCGTGGAACTCGGCGAGCGCGACGAGCGCCGCTGCGCCGCCGCCGACCCCGTTGAACAGGGCCACCATCTGCGGCATCGCGGTCATCTTCACCGTGCGCGCGCCGACGAGCCCGACGACGCTCCCGATGGCCGCGGCGACGACGATCCACGCCCAGTTCGAGATGCCCTCGACGAGCAGCGTCGTCCCGATTGCGATCAGCATCCCGATCCCGCCGAGCCAGTTTCCACGTCGTGCATGACGCGGCGACGAGAGGAACTTCAGCGCGAGGACGAAGCAGACGATCGCGACGAGGTAGAGGAGGCCGAGGACGTCCGGATCGGAGATCACTCGTGCTCCTCGCGTTTCGGCTCGGGCCGCCGCTTGAACATCTGCAGCATGCGGTCGGTGACGAACCAGCCGCCGACGACGTTCGCGGTGGCGAGTGCCATCGCGACGAACCCGACGATCCTCGTGAAGGTGTCGTCCGCAAATCCGAGGACGATGATCGCCCCGACGATGACGATCCCGTGGATGAAGTTCGTGCCCGACATCAGCGGGGTGTGCAGCATGGTCGGCACCTTCGCGATGACCTCGAAGCCGAGGAATGCGGCGAGGACGAGGATCGTCAGCTCGAGGACGAACGTGAGGTCGGTCATGGCGCGGGCGCCTCCGGACGCGTCACGCACGCTCCCGCCGTGATCTCGTCCTCCCAGTCCAGGACGAGCTCGCCCTCCGGCGCGAGGTGCGCGAGCAGCGAGCTGACGTTCCGCGAGTAGAGCTGGCTCGCGTGGTAGGCCATGAGGGACGGCAGGTTCGTCGTCCCGTCGACGGTGACGTCCCCGTGTTCGACCACGGTGCCGGGCTCGGTAAGCTCGCAGTTCCCTCCGGTCTCGGCGGCGAGATCGACGATGACGGAGCCGCTCCGCATGCGTTCGACGGCGCTCGCGGGAATGAGCTTGGGCGCGGGGCGACCGGGGATCGCCGCGGTCGTGATCACGACGTCGAAGTCGGGAATCCGCTCTTCCAGGGCGGCCTGCTGCTGTGCCTGTTGCTCCGCCGTGAGCTCGGTGGCGTAGCCGCCCGCAGTCTCCTCCGCCCGAACGCCTAGATCCAGAAAGGACGCCCCGAGGCTCTCGACTTGCTCCTTTACGGCGGGTCGAACGTCAAACGCGGAGACGACGGCACCGAGCCGTCGTGCCGTCGCGATCGCCTGCAGCCCCGCGACGCCGGCTCCGATGACGAGCGCGCGAACGGGTGCGATGGTGCCGGCCGCCGTCATCAACATCGGGAACAGTCGCGGGATCCGGTCGGCGGCGAGGAGAACCGCCTTGTACCCGGCGACGGTCGCCTGCGACGACAGCGCGTCCATGGACTGCGCGCGGGTTATGCGCGGGATCGACTCCATGGCGAACGCCACGACGCCCTGCTCGCGCAGGCGGTCGATGCCCGCCGCGTCCCCGAGTGGATCGAGGAAGCCGATGAGGACCGCGCCGGATGCGAGTGTCGCGATCGCCTCGTCCGCCGGCGGCCGCACGCACGCGATGCACTGGCTCTCCCGGAGGATCGTCGCGGCGTCGAAGAGCTCGGCTCCCGCGGCTGCGTAGTCGTCGTCCGGAAACCCGGCACTCGCACCGGCGTCACGCTCGACGCGCAGCTCGAACCCGTTGTCGCGGAGCTTCGAGATCGTCTCGGGCACGAGCGCGACGCGACGCTCGCCCGGAGCCGTCTCCTTCGGGACCGCGACTCGCATGCGGTCGAAACTCTACGGAGCGCCCGGGCGGATCGTCCTGTGAACCGTCAGAGCGACGCCCACACGTCGAGCTTCGTCTTCGTACGACGAATGACGTCGTCGGTGAATGCCTCGGTTCCGCTGTGGCCGCCGAGATCAGCGGTACGGACGCCTTCCGCGACCGCCTCCAGGCATGCCTCTCGGATCGCTCGCCCTGCCGTCTGCAGCCGCTCGTCGTCGGCGTGCGTCAGCAACGCCGCCCCGGCGAGGATCATCGCCATCGGGTTCGCGACGTCCTTACCTTCGAGAGCCGGCGCGGTGCCGTGCGCCGCCTCGGCCATGAGCGCGCTCGGCACGTAGTCGTCCCCGAAGGCGACCAGCAACGACTCGGAGCCCGCGATGGAGCCGAACAGCGGGAGCACGAGGTCGGAGAGGATGTCGCCGTCGCGATTCAACGCCGGGATCACCATCGGGGCGCCGCTCGAGGAAATGAGGAGCGCGAAGGTGGCGTCGATCAGCTGCGGCTCGTAGGGAACATCCGGGTGTCGGGCGGCAGCCTCGTCCATCTCCTCCTTGAGCATCCCCTCGTAGATCGGGCTCACCGTGTACTTCGGGCCGCCGAAGACCTTCGCGCCCATGCGCTCGGCCTGTCGAAACGAGAACTCGGCGACTGCATGGCAGATCCGACGCTCGATGCGTTCGGTCCGAAGTGCGACCTCGTCGTCGCCTTCGCCCTCGCGCCATTCCTTCGCCCCATAGGCGTCGCCGACGGCCATGCGGACGACCGAAATGGGTGCGTGAACGCCGCCGAGGGGAACGACACCGGGGATACGGCGCCCTGTGCGCACGATCACCTTGCCTCCGATCTCCTCGCGGAGAATACGATTCGGCGAGCCAACGTCACCGGCCGTCTCCGGCGTGACGGTTGCCGCCTTGAGGCCGAAGCCGTGCTCTCGAATCGCGGCGGCAGCCTCGTGCACGACGCCGTTCTGCGTCGTACGCCTGCTCTCGAGCGAGAGATCGAAGCGGGGAAAGTCGAGCTCGACCCCGAGGACCTCGGCGTCGAGGACACGGAGAGCCTCGTCCAGGAGCTCCTGGCCGGTCTGATCGCCTTCGAGGACGACGATGGTCTGCACGACGTGATCCTACTGGCCGCCGACCTCGCAATAGCTCGTGGCGCATTGACTTGCACTTTGCGTGATGCTTTTCTAGGGTGTCGTACGTTCCCACAGTCAACCGAAGGAGAAATACATGGCGCGAAAGACGATACTCGTTTGTGACAACTGCGGAACCGAGGTCGAAGAAGCACACGGCGCCGCGATGCGGATCAATTACACGGACGCTCGGCGAAAGTCGAAGCAGGCCGATTTGTGCGACAACTGCGCGGAAAAGATGCCGGGTCAATCCGTCGCCCGCCGCGGCCGTCGGCCGAAGCCCGTCGCATAGCCATTCGCTGACGCATACCGGTCTGATCGCGGTTCTCGGAGCCTAGCCGACCCGATCTTCCGGGTTTCACGCTCTTTGCGCACACTCGGTCGCGGCGTACGAAAGAGCGCCCCAGGCCGGGACTACGATGGACGGATGGGTCTCTCACTCGTCGTCGGCCCGGCGCACGCGGGCAAGATCGCGCTGCTCCTCGACCGCTTTCTCGCGGGCCTCGAGCGCGACCCCTGGCTCGTCGTGCCGAACCGGGCGGACGTCGAACGGGTCGAGCGGGATCTCATTCGCCGGAGAGCGGCTCTTCTCGGGGGGCACATCGGGACGTTCGACGATCTCTTCGAGCACATCGCCGATGCGAGCCGTGGCCAGGGCGTCGCGTCCGAGATCCAGCGCCAGCTTTCGGCCCGCCGCGCCGTCGCACGGACGGAGCTCGAGGAGCTCGCAAGCTCCGCGTCCACTGCCGGGTTCAGCGACACACTGGTAACGACGCTCGGCGAGCTCGAGTCCGCGCTCGTCGATCCGGATCGCGTGGGAGGCGACCTCGCGCGGCTGGCGCGTGCATATCGGGAAGAGCTGGAGTCCTTCGGCCTCGAGGACCGGGGAGCGCTGCGGCGCCGGGCGGTGGAACGGCTGCGATCCGATCTCACCTCGTGGCTGGACTCGCCCGTCCTGGCGTACGGCTTCGAGGATCTGACCGCGGTGGAATGGGAACTGCTCGAATCGCTCGCGGCACGCACCGACGTGACCGTCTCGATCCCGTACGAGACCGGTCGCGCCGCGTTCGCGGCACTCGGGCGAACCGTGGAGGATCTCGCGGAGCTCGCCCAGGGCGCGATCGAGGAGCTGCCCAGGCCAGCCGAGCGAAATGCCCCTGCAGCGCTGCTCCACCTCGAGCGGGAGCTCTTCGCCGACGAGCCGACGCGCGGTCCTTCACTCGACGGCGCGCTTCGGTTCCTCGAAGGTGCGGGCGCGCGCGGGACCGTCGAGCTCCTCGCGAGCGAACTGCTCGGGTTGGTCAGAGGCGGAACGCAGCCGGCTCGGATCGGCGTCGTCTGCGATTCGCCCGACCGCTGGCGTGCCGCGCTCGAGGTCGTCTTCCGCGAGTCCGGAGTCCCGTACGTGCTCGACTCCGGCGGACGCCTGTCCGACACCGCGCTGGGCGAGTCGCTGATCGCGCTCCTGCGCTTCGCCTGGGCCGGCGGTGGTCGCGGCGAGCTGTTCGCGTTCCTGCGCTCCCCGTTCTCGGGGCTCGAGCGCCGGTCGGTGGACTTCGTCGAGGGCCGGCTGCGCGGCAGGGCCATCGCCGATCCAGCGCGAATCGAGGAGGAGAGCGAACGGCTTCGGGGCGCTGGGATCCCCGCGCTGACGGAGCTGCGCGCCGGCGACGATCCGGTGGCGGCCGCAGGGACACTGCTCCGAACGATGGTTCGAAACGCGTGGGGACTCGAGTCGCCTCCGACGAGCGACGACGCGAGGTTTGACGCGCGCGCGTTCAGAGCGGCCACGCGAACGCTCGGCGAGCTGGCCGCGGTCGCGGTTCACGACGGCCAGGCTCTCGACGCCGAGACCGTCCTCGGAGCGCTCGAGCGGACGCGCCTGCCCGGCGCCCGTGCGCGACGAGGAAGGACGGGTGGCCGTGCTCGACTACGAGCGCGCGCGGACTCGGATGTTCGATGTCGTCTTCCTGCTCGGGCTCGAGGAGGGGAGCCTGCCTCGACGGACGCGTCCCTCGCCGCTCCTGAGCGACGCCGTACGGCAGGAGCTGAGCGCGCGACTCGAACGCCCCGACGGCGTCGCGCGCGACCGCTACCTCTTCTACACGGCTTGCACGCGTGCGACCGAGCGCCTCGTCCTCGTCCGCGAGGCCGCCACCGACGACGGCGTGCCGCGCGAGCCGAGCCCGTTCTGGGAGGACGTGAGGGCGCTGTTCGACGACGACGAGCTCGCGCGGGCGACCCGCCGGCGCCCGCTGTCCGCGCTCACGTGGAGCCTCGATGCCGCGCCCACCGAGCGCGAGCGGCTGCGCGCACTCGTTCGTCTTGCCGTCGACGACCGTGACGGTGCGGACGTGCTCGCGGATGCGAACGGCTGGTCGCGCCGGCTGGAACGCGCGCGAGGTGCGTTCGACCGCCCGACCTCCCTCCGCAACCCCACCACACTGGAGCCGCTCGCCTCGCGGTCGCAGTTCTCGGCCACGGAGCTGGAGCGGTTCGCGGACTGCTCGTCGGCGTGGCTCGTCGAGCGGGTCATCGACCCGAAGAGAATCGACGCCGAGCCCGACCCCATCCTCCGCGGCCAGGTCGTGCACACGACGCTGAACCGCTTCTACGCAGCGCTGCCGCGCGAGCTCGACTCCGAGCGCGTGACTCCGGAGAATCTGGCGGCGGCACTCGAGCTCGTCCGACGATGTCTCGACGACGCGCTCGAATCCGGCGTGCGCCTCGACCTGACGGAGCTCCAGGCCGCCGAGCTGAAACACACGCTCCGCGCCGATCTCGAGGGATTCGTCCGGGACGAAGCAGCCTCCGAGCTGCAGTTCGTCCCGCGGCGCCTCGAGGTCGCGTTCGGCTCCGATCGAGCCGCGCCGGAGCTCCAGCGCGGTCTTCCGCTCGGCGAGGGCATCTGGCTCTCGGGGAAGATCGACCGGATCGACGTCGACCCGTTCTCGGCGCGGGGAATCGTGCAGGACTACAAGTCGGGTAAGGGCGCCCACTCCGCGCGTGACATCGACCGCGACGTTCGGTTGCAGATCCCCCTCTACCTCCTTGCGCTCCGCGATCTCGTCGGTATCGAGCCTCTGGGCGGCGTCTATCGCGCGCTGGCAGGACGCCGAGCGACGCGCGGGATGCTGCGTCAGAGCGCAAAGGAGGATCTGCCGGGGTTCGCGCGCGACGACTACCTCGACGAGGACGCGTTCTGGGCGCAGGTCGAGTCGGCGCGGGAACGCGCTGAGGAGAACGCCGTGCGCATTCGCGCCGGCGACGTCCAGCACGACCCGAAGGGCGACGGCTGCCCGGCGTGGTGCGATCTCTGGCCGATGTGCCGGGTGCCCCGCCCATGACGGTCATGGACGTGACCTCGCCGCTGAACGACGAGCAGCTTGCCGCCGTCGACGCCCCGGGGTCGGTGTTCGTCTCCGCGGGAGCCGGCACCGGCAAGACCTCGGTTCTCGTCGAGCGTTACGTGCAGGCCGTCTGCGACCGCGGTGTCGACGTCGAGTCGATCCTCGTCATCACCTACACGCGGAAGGCGGCAGGGGAGCTCCGCAGCCGGATCCGGGCCGCGCTGCGAGCACGAGGTCGGCCCGATCTTGCGCGTGGGCTCGACGCGGCGTGGATTTCGACGATCCACGGCTTCTGCAACCGTCTCCTGAGAGCCCACCCGTTCGCTGCGGGGCTTGATCCTCGCTTTCGCGAGCTCGAGGACGCAGGCGCTGCGGTTCTGCGGGGCGAGGCGTTCGAGCGCGCGCTGGACGACTTCTGCTCAGGCGGTGACGACGAGCGCTTGCGGCTGCTCGCGACCTACCGTGCGAACGGCCTGCGGCGAATGCTCACCGGCGTGTTCGAGACGATGCGCTCGGCCGGTCGCGAGCTGGTGCTCGAGCTCGGCGAGCGTTCGAGTCTCGAGGACGCGATAGCGCGGCTGCGAGCCGAGGCGGGGCAGCTCGCGGACGATGCGTCCGCCACCGTGACGCAACGGCGCAATGCGACCGAGACACTCCGCGTCGTGGGTGCCGCGTCGCTACCCGAGCGCCTGATCGATCTGTCGGCATTCGCCGCCAAGGGAGCGCGCGCCGCGTCGTTCGAGCTCGCACGAAAGGCCGCCGAGCGAGCCGCCCTCGAGGAGCTTGCCGCGGCCGACCGCGACCTCCTGCAGGAGCTGCTCGAGCGTTTCGCGGCGGAGTACGCGGCCGCCAAGCGCCGGGAGTCGGCGGTCGACTTCGAGGACCTCCAGCTGGCAGCCCGTGATCTCCTGCGGGATGACGAGGCCGTGCGGGAGGAGACGCAACTCCGGTTCCGGATCGTGATGGTCGACGAGTTCCAGGACACGAACCGACTGCAGTGCGAGCTCATCGATCTGGTCGCGCATCGGGATCTCACCGAGGTCTTCACGGTGGGCGACGAGTTCCAGTCGATCTACGGCTTCCGCCACGCGGACGTCGAGGTCTTCCGCGAGCGCAGGCAGGACGCGGAGAGCGTGCTCGCGCTGACGAAGAACTACCGGTCGCGCCCGCAGGTGCTCGCCGCGGTGAACCGCCTCTTCGGCGACGTCTTCGGCGACGAGTATCAGCCGCTCGCCGCTTCCGCGGAGTTCGCCGATCCCGTGTTCGGCCACCCGGTCGAGCTCCTGGTGACGGACAAGTCGAGCTTCAAGGGAAGCGGCGAGCACTGGCGCGAGGGAGAGGCCAGGGCGATCGCCGCGCGGGTGCGGGAGCTGGTCGACTCGGGGGAGGCCGCCGCCGGCGAGATCGCGGTGCTGTTCGCGGCCGGTACCGACGCCGAGCGCTACGAGGAGGCGCTTCGGCGCGAGGGGCTGCCCACGTTCCGCGTGACCGGCCGCGGGTACTTCGGGCAGCAGCAGGTCGTCGACCTGCTCTCGTACCTCCGGCTCGTCCACAACCGGTACGACGACGTCGCCCTCACCACCGTGCTCGCGTCGCCGTTCGTCGGCGTCTCCAACGACACGCTCGTCCTCCTTCGCCGCAATGCGACACGCCGACCGCTGTTCACCGCGCTCGAGCGGGATCTGCCGGAGGGCCTGGCGGCCGCGGACGAACGCCTCCTCCGCGCCTTCCTCCAGCGCTATGGGCGACTCGTCCGAGAGTCCACGCGAGTCGGGCTCGAGGCGCTCTGCGAAGGGCATTCTCACCGCGCACGACTACGACCTCGCGGTGCTCGCGCGCTGGGACGGGTCGCGGCGCTTCGCGAACCTACGCAAGCTCGGCCGGCTGGCTCGCGAGTACGAGGCGATTCGGGGCGCCGATCTCGCTGGGTTCGTGCGGTTCATCCGCGAGCAGGAATCGCTCGGCACGCGGGAGCTCGAAGCGGTCGCCGAGGAGGAGGGCGCGGGGGCGGTGCGTCTGCTCACCATCCACGGCGCAAAGGGTCTCGAGTTCAAGGTCGTCATCGTGGCGGACGCCGGGCGCGACACGGGCGGGCCCGCGCGGCGCCGACGAGATCGTCGCGCTCTCGGACGGCAGGTTCGGCTTCCGCATGGTTCACCCGACTCGCGGCGACCGGCAGCCGGTCTTCGGATTCGAGGACGTGCGAGCGGCCGAGGAGAGGCAGGAACGCGCGGAGCGGCTCCGTCTCTACTACGTCGCCATGACGCGCGCGATCGATCGGCTGATCGTGTCCGGGGCGATCGACCCCGAGCGCAGGGCCGACCGCGAGACGCCGATCGGCTGGGTGCTCGAGCGTCTCCAGGCTCACGAGCTCGTGGCGTCGTCGGACGGGCATCCGCTCGAGATCGAGCGCGACGACGCGCGCTTCGTGCTCACCGTCGTCACGCACGTTCCGAGCGAGACGGCGCCCGAGCCCGAGGAAGCTCCGGTCGAGGGCCAGCTGGCGTTGTTCGCCGACCTTCCGACCGGCCAGCTCCGAGTCGGCGTCGAGCTGCCGGAGCTCGCCGAGATCGACACGCCGCCGCTGCACGACGTGCACCGGCTCTCGTACAGCGCGCTCGCCCTGTTCGAGCGCTGCTCGTACCGGTACTTCGCCGAGCGCGTGCTCGGGCTCCCTCGGGTGGAACGAGCAAGCGTTGGCGACGGTACGGCGGACGAGCCGCCGAGCCTCGCGGCCACCGAGCTCGGGGATGCCGTCCACCGCCTGCTCGAGCTCGTGCCGCTCGCGGACCCGGCGGTCCCCGCGCGCGCGGACCTCGAAGAGACGGTTCGTGAGTGGTACCCGGAGGTTCGCGAGGACGAGCTCGACCGCATCTCGGGGCTCGTCGAGGCGTACTGCGCGTCCGGCGACCGCCGAACGGCTGGCGCGCCTTCCCGGAGCCGACGTCGAGCGGCCGTTCGCGTTCGAGCACGACGGTGTCCTCCTGCACGGCAGGCTCGACGTCCTCTGGACGGACGGCGACCGGTCTCTCGTCGTCGACTACAAGTCGAACGCGCTCGAGGGCGCCGACCCCGCGGCGATCGTCGACGCGGAGTACAGCTTGCAGCGCCTCGTCTACGCGCTCGCGTGCCTCCGGGCGGGTGCGTCGGAGGTGGAGGTCGTCTACCAGTTCCTCGAACGGCCGGACGAGGTGGTCTCGGCGACGTTCTCGGCTGCGGACACATCGGGCCTCGAGGCCGAGCTCTCGGCCGCGATCGCCCGCATCCGCGCCGGTGAGTTCAGGCCCACGCCGAGCGAGTTCGCGTGCTCGGACTGCCCCGCGCTCGACCTCGTCTGCGCCGGGCCGCGCCTGCCTCTCGCCCGGTAGCCTCGACCCCGTGCGCGTCGCAGCGATCAGCGACATCCACGGCAACCTTCCTGCTCTCGACGCCGTGCTCGCCGACATCGCGGAGGCGAACGTCGATGCGATCGTCGTCGCCGGCGACAGCGTGAGCGGGCCGTGGCCTGCGGAGGTGTTCGACCGCCTCCAGGACCGTCGACGCCCGGATCGTTCACGGGAACGCGGACCGGCTCGAGGAGGTGAGGCGCTTCGACGACGAGCAGGCGGCGTGGAACGAGGGTCGCCTCGGCTCGGAACGTCTCGCGACCGTCGCCGCCTGGCCGCTGACGCTCGAGCTCGCCGTGGAGGGCCTCGGCCGGGTTCTCGTGTGCCACTCGACCCCCGGCTCGGACGAGCCGATCTACACGCGTGCGACACCTGACGACGACGTGCTCGCTGCCATCGGCCCCGTCGAAGCCGACGTACTCGTGTGCGGTCACACCCACATGCACTACGACCGCGCTTTCTCGAGCGGGCTTCGCATGGTCAATCCCGGGAGCGTCGGCTTGCCCTACGAGGGGCAACGCGGGGCATTCTGGGCGGTGCTCGGACCGGATGTCGAGTTCCGGCGGAGCGAATACGACGTCGTCGAGGCGGTAGCCGCCGCTCGCGCGCTCGGAGCGCCGAGGCAGGACATGCTCGAGCTGCTCGTCGATCCGAAGAGCTCCGACGAGGTGACCGCGTACTTCGAGTCGCTTCGTGGCTCGTAGTTACGTCCGCGAGGCGAGGCGCCGCGGCCTCGGACGCCGCCGCGAGCGAATCGTCCCGATCGTCGAGCGCCTCGCGCAGGAGCACGCGGACGCCGAGATCGCACTCCGCTTCCGCTCGGACCTCGAGCTGCTCGTCTCGGTGATGCTCTCGGCGCAGACGACCGACGTCAACGTCAACCGCGTCACGCCCGGGCTCTTCGAGAAGTACCGGCGGCCCGAGGACTACCTCGCGGTCCCCGTCGAGGAGCTCGAGCGCGACATCTATGCGACGGGCTTCTTCCGGCAGAAGACGAAGTCGATCCGCGGGACGATGCGGATGCTGATCGAGGACTTCGACGGCGAGGTCCCGTCGCGACTCGAGGATCTGGTCAAGCTCCCCGGCGTCGCGCGGAAGACCGCGAACGTGGTCGCGGCGGAGCTGGGACACGCACAGGGAATCGTCGTCGACACGCATGTCCGCCGGCTCTCGCAGCGACTCGGTCTGACCCGAAACGACGATCCCGTGAAGATCGAGCGGGATCTCCAGCGCGTCGTCCCCCGACCGGACTGGGCGCGCTTCCCGCACCTTCTCATCTGGCACGGCCGCAGGGTTTGCGACGCGCGGCGGCCGCGCTGCGAGGACTGCGTGCTGGAGAACCTGTGCCCGGCGAGCCGGATCGCTCTCAGATCCAGCGACGCCAGCGAAACAGTGCGACCTGGACGATCGTCGATCCGACGATGAGTGCCAGCGACGAGCCGAGCGTCCAGAAGCGATTGTCGAACGCTTCCTCGAAATTCTGGCCGTAGAAGCCGACGATCAAGGAGGGCACGAGGACGAGCGACGCGATCACTGTGAGCTTCTTCGCGACGTCGTTCTGGGTCTCGGCGACCTTCGCCTGCAGGTGGTCGCGAACGCTCGCGAGGAGATCCCGAGCGACGTCGAGCTCCTCGGTCACGCGGACGAGCGTGTCGTACGTGTCCCCGAACAGTCGCTCGATCTCGATCGGGAACAGCTCGTGCTCCCCGACGTCGACCCGACCGTCGAGGACACGGCGTACCGCCGCCCGTGTTGCAGAGACCGTTCGCCGACGGTAGGTGAGCTCGTGGCGAAGCTCTCCCATGCGAGTCCGCACCCGCGAAGGCTGCCAGTCGTCGATGCGATCCTCGAGCTCGTCGATCTCGCCGTAGATCGCATCGAGGAACTCGAGGAAGGTCTCGGCCACGTCGTCGACGAGCCGATGGATCAGCGCGCCGGCTGAGGCGCCGCTGCCGGCCGACGGGCGCACCGCGGCGGGGTCGAAGGCAACGCCGCCGGGGGGCGTCTTCCGGACGGTGACGAGGAGGTCGGGAGTCGCGACGAAGGCGATCTCCTGGTGCTCGAATCGATCTTCCTCCGGAAGAGACCGCATGGCCACGAGCAGGCCGAAGACGTACGAGCCATGCGCTTCGAGGAGCGGTCTGGGCTCGCGGCCGGTCGAGGGGGCGAGGAGGGCATCGACGACGTCCGGGTCGACCCCGCCGGGCAGCGACGCCAGCAGCTCTTCATGTGCAGGATCGACGAGATCGAGCCAGCGCGCGCTCACGCTGCGCGAGGGTAACGACGCGTGCGGTCGGAGTCGCCGACCCGCTAGGCCGAGGTGGCGGCTACCAGCTCGGGGCGGTGCCGCTGCTCTTCCAACCAGCGCTGGGCGTCGAGTGCCGCCATCGTGCCGGAGCCGGCGGCCGTCACGGCTTGCCTGTACGTGTGATCCTGCACGTCCCCTGCCGCGAAGACGCCCTCGATGTTCGTCCGGGTCGAGCGCGGCTCCGTGACGAGGTACCCCTGCTCATCGTGGTCGAGCCAGGCGAGGAAGAGCGCCGTGGTCGGGTCGTGTCCGATCGCGACGAACAGGCCGTCCGCGTCGACGTCCGTGACCTCGCCCGTGATCGTGTCGCGGAGGCGGACGCCGGTGACGTGTCCGCCCTCCTCGCCGAGCACCTCCTCGACGACCGCATTCAGGACGAACTCGACCTTCTCGTTCTCGCGTGCTCGGTCGACCATGATCGGCGACGCCCGAAACTCCTCGCGGCGGTGGACGATCACGACCTTCTGCGCGAAGCGGGTGAGGAACGTCGCCTCCTCCATCGCTGAGTCGCCTCCCCCGACGACGACGACCACCTTGTCGCGGAAGAACGCGCCGTCGCAGGTCGCGCAGTAGGAGACGCCACGACCCTGGAGGGTCTGCTCGGACGGCAGCCCGATCTGCCGCGCGCTCGCACCGGTTGCGACGATCACGGACTCGGCGCGGTGCTCCTGGTCTCCGACGTAGACGCGGAACGGGCGTTCGGAGAAGTCGACGCGCGTGACGTCGTCGGTCACGAACTCCGCGCCGAAGCGCTCGGCCTGCCGGCGGAAGTCGGCCATCATCGTCGGGCCGAGCACGCCGTCGGCGTAGCCGGGGTAGTTCTCGACGTCGCTCGTGATCATGAGCTGGCCGCCCCAGCTGAAGCCCTCGATGACCAGCGGACGCAGGTTTGCGCGCGCGCTGTAGAGCGCTGCCGTGTAGCCGGCAGGCCCACCGCCGATGATGATCACGTCACGAACGTCGTTCACAAGCGCTCCTCGGGACATACGTTAGCCCCGCTTGGCGGGGCCACTCTCTGAGAAACGCTCGGGCGGGAGCCGATCTTCCCGTCACGCCGCGTCGGCGCCGGCGGAAATCGCCTCGAGCGCCGGTTGAGACGGATCCACGAGCTCGGCCGCGGCCAACGACCGCGTCTGCCGCTCGATCGGCTGCAGCTCCGGTGGTTCGACACCGGAGATCCCGTGCTGCTCGAATCGGCGCGCCTGCACGAGCACCTGGCGTTCGAGCGAGCCGACGGTCTCGTTGTAGGCCTTGACGGCGCCGTCGAGCGACTTGCCGAGCCGACCGACGTGGGCGCCCATCGTCGCGAGCCGCTTGTACAGCTCGCGGCCGAGCTCAGACACCTCGCGAGCGCTCTCGGCAATCGTCTCCTGCTGCCAGCCGTAGTGCATCGCACGGAGCAGCCCGATCAGGTTGGTCGGAGACGCCGGGATCACGTTGTTCGCCCAGGCGAGCTCTTCGAGCGACGAGTCCTGCTCGAGCGCTGCGCGCAAGAAGGTCTCGTCAGGAAGGAACATCACGACGAGCTCCGGTGTGCCAGGTAGCTGTCTCCAGTACGCCTTCTGGCTCAGCTTCTGCACGTGCTCGCGCACGTGTCGCGCATGATCCGCAAGGCGTGCGCGGCGCTCGGCTTCCGTCGCATCCTCGCGAAAGGCATCCAGGTACGCGACCAGCGGCACCTTGGAGTCGATGACGACGTGCTTCGAGCCGGGGAGATGGACGACGACGTCCGGGCGGAGCACGTTGCCCTCGCCGTCGGGGGTCGACGGCTGCTCGTCGAAGTCGCAGTGCTCGACCATCCCGGCCATCTCGATCACCCGCCGAAGCTGGATCTCGCCCCAGCGCCCGCGGACGTGCGGCGCCCGCAGGGCAGTCACCAGGTTCCCCGTCTCCCTGCGCAGGTGCTCCTGATCGGAGCGCAGCTGCCGTACGCCCTCGGTCAGCGAGCCGTATGCCTCCTGGCGGACGCGCTCGACGGTCGCGAGCTTGTGGTCCATCCGCTCCAGCGAGTCCTTCAGCGGCCGGACGTGACCCGAGAGGTGCGTCTCGGCCAGCTCGAGGAAGCGCGAGCTGTTCGCGTCGAGCGCCTCTGCGGAGAGGGCCTTGATCGCGACCGCCATGCGCTCGTCGAGCGCGCTGCGCTCGACCGCGAGCTCTGCCTCGGCCCCGGCGAGCCTGCGTTGCAGCTCGATCACCTCCTGCGTCCGCCGGCGACGCTCGACGAGCGCCGGCCGGAGGGCCAGGAGGACGATGAATGCACCGGCTGCCAGTCCGGCGAGGAGAGCGATCACAACCATGGGTCGAGGAACGGTAGAGAGGCCGTAGGACGGACTCCCGGCACAACTCGGCCGCAACGGGGGCTGGTGCTACGTTCTCCCGCGGCATGGCCGAGAAACCACGCGTCAAAGCGCCAAAGCAGCGCCAGTCCGCATCTTCGGAGACCGGCAACCGGAAGCGGCTCCTCGCCATCGGGGCGGGTATCGCAGGCCTTGTCCTCGGTTTCGTCGCGGTCGCAGCCGTCCTCGGGTTCATCGGAGGCGGGGGAGAGCCGGACGAGGCCGAGGTCAGGACGACGCTCGAAGCCGCGGGCTGCACGCTGCAGTCGGTGAAGGCACAGCCGGGAAGGCACTCGCTCACGCCCGACGGTACGGCCAAGTGGAACACCGACCCGCCCACGAGCGGGCCGCACTTCGGATTCAACCCCGACGGCTCGGTCGGCACCGTCATCTGGGGCGCCTATGACGAGCCGGTTCAGGTTGCGCGCATCGTCCACAACCTCGAGCACGGCGGCATCTACATCTTCTACGGCGACGACGTCTCCGATGCGGACGTCGAGCAGCTGCGCGCGTTCTACGACGACCACAAGAACGGCACGGTGCTGGCTCCATACCCGAAGCTCGGCGACAAGATCGCGCTCGGGGCGTGGGTCGGCGACGAGGAGGAGGCGAAGGGCCACCTCGCCAAGTGCAGCGCCTTCGACGAGGAGGCGTTCTCGTCGTTCTTCAGCGCGTTCCAGTTCCAGGGGCCCGAGCGCTTCCCGGCCGGCTCGCTCCTCCCCGGCGGCACGTAGGCCGACAGCCGCGTCCTACACTCCGAGGTGCCGGGGTGGCGGAACGGGTGAGACGCGCCCGCCTTAAAAGCGGGTGTCCCTCCAAGGGGCGTGCGGGTTCGAGTCCCGCCCCCGGCACTTGCGCAGGGCGGGATCCGCTCGCGCGGATCCTCGCCCGCGAAATCCCTGAAGCGCGATCGCTTCGCGACCGCGGTCGCCGTTTCGACTCAGCCGCTGCGAAGACCGCGCGCATGCGCCGCTACACTCCGCCGTCCGTGGCGAGCACGCCGGAAGCGCTTGCTCATGCCCAGCTCGAGTGGGATACGCCGCTGTACCGGATGGCGGTCGCCCAGTTCGACCAGGCCGTCGCCGTCGCCGACATCCCGGACGACGTCGCCGAACGACTCCGCTACCCGGAGCGCTCCACGATCGTCAGCATCCCGGTGCGCATGGACGACGGCCGGCGCGTCGTCTATCCCGGCTACCGGGTCCAGCACTCGAGCATCATGGGGCCGACCAAGGGCGGCATCCGCTACGACCCCGAGGTCACGCTCGGCGAGTGCGCGGCGCTCGCGATGTGGATGACGTGGAAGTGCTCGCTCCTGCGCCTCCCCTACGGCGGCGCGAAGGGCGGGGTCCGCTGCGATCCGCGCGCTTTCTCGATGGCGGAGGTCGAGCGGCTCACGCGGAGGTTCACCTCGGAGCTCCTCCCGATCATCGGCCCCAAGGAGGACATTCCCGCGCCGGACATGGCGACGAACGAGCAGACGATGGCGTGGATGATGGACACGTACTCCATGCAGAGTGGGTACGCGGTCCCCGAGATCGTCACGGGCAAGCCGATCTCCATCGGCGGATCCGTCTTCCGGCACGAGGCGACGGGGGCAGGCGTCGTCATGGTCGTCAGCCGCGCGTGCGACCGGCTCGGCTGGACGCTGGCGGAGCAGCGGTGCGTCGTCCAGGGCTTCGGGAACGTGGGCGGCATCGCGTCGGCCGAGCTGCACGGGCTGGACGCGACCGTCACGGCCGTGTCGGACGTCTCCGGCGGCATCCATTCAGAGGACGGGCTCGACATCCCTGCGCTCCTCGAGTACGTGCGCGCCCACGGGTCTCTCGAGGGTTGCGACGCCGGCGTGCGGATCACGAACGAGGAGCTGCTCGAGCTCGACTGCGACATCCTCGTGCTCGCCGCGCGGGAGGATCAGATCACCGGCGAGAACGCGCCGCGGGTTCAGGCCCGCATGATCGCGGAGGGCGCGAACGGCCCGACCTCGCTCGAGGCGGATCAGATCCTGTTGCAGCGGGGCATTCCCGTGCTGCCCGACATCCTCACGAACGCGGGCGGCGTGACCGTGTCGTACTTCGAGTGGGTGCAGGACCTCGGCCGGCTGTTCTGGACCCGGGACGAGATCCGCGCGAAGCTCGCGGAGAAGCTGTCGGACGCGTTCGACCGCGTGTGGACGCTCGCCGACGAGCGCGACCTGCCGCTGCGGACGGGCGCTCTCGTGACGGGGATTCGCGAGGTGTCGGGCGCGCTCCAGGCGCGAGGAATCTTCCCATGAGCGTGCGTCCGCGAGGCAATGGTCTCGAACCCCGGCCGCCTCCCGGCGGACGCGACCGCTCAGGCCGCCGGTGAGCTGCTGCGACGCACGGAGGTGCGTGCCGTCTACGTGACGGAGGACGAGCGGCTCGTCGGCGTCGTCACGCGCAAGACGCTCATCCGCGAGGTCGTCGCGTCCGGCCTCGACCCGACCACGACCACCCTGCGCGTGGATCGCCGAGGAGCCGAACTTCACGATCGGTCCCGACGTCCCGCTCGAGGACGCGTTCAGGTTCCTCGAGGAGGAGGATCTCGAGCGCGTGCCCGGTCGTCGACGGCGACGAGCGCTTGGTCGGCGTGCTCTCGCGAAGCGTTCTCCAGCGGCGGCTTGCCGAGGACGAGGAGCCCGCCGAGGACGACGAGCCGCTGCCCGCCGGCCGCGTAGACGCTGCTCCGCCCTCTGCTCTTCGTCGCCCTCGCGCCTAGCAGCACGTGTAGGCGCCGGGTGGCGCCGCGCCCTCCTCGGGCTCGGGAAGCTCGGCCGCAGCGAGCGCGGCGCCGTGCAGGATGTCCCGCTCGGAAACCTCGATCTCGGAGAGCGAGTACGCCTCCATGATCTCGCGCAGGACGACGAGCCCCGCGACGATCACGGGCGCGCGACCCGGCTCGATTCCGGGCACGCGCGTGCGTTCCTCGAGCGGCATCTCGGCGAGGCGCTCGAGCTGCTCTGCGACTGCCGTCGCCGGAACCCGGTGACCGTGGGTGCGCGCCGGGTCGTACTCCGCATCTCCGAGATGGAGTGTCGCCAGCGTCGTGACGGTCCCGGCGACGCCGATCGCAGCGTTGGCGTTCATGGCCGGAAGCAGCGACCGGACATAGCCGGCGGCTGCCGCCAGCTCGGGCCGTGACGGTGGATCCGTGCGGAGAAAGCGCTCGGTGATGCGCACGCAGCCGACGTCGAGGCTGGACGACGTCACTGGCGCACCGTCGACCGCGAGCACGAGCTCGGTCGAACCTCCGCCGATGTCGACGACCAGCGTGTTGTCGAGAGATGCCCGCCCGGCCGACACTCCGCGAACCATCAGCGCGGCCTCCTGCGCGCCGTCGAGCAGCCTGGTCGTGAACCCGTAGCTCCACTCGACCTCGCCGAGGAACGCCTCGCCGTTCTCGGCATCCCGGATCGCACTCGTCCCGATCGCGAGCGTCCTCGTCGCGCCGAGCTCCTCGAGCTCGCGGCGGTAGTCGGTGAGGCAGTTCCGTACGCGTGCGATCGGGACCGGAAGCAGGCGGCGCCGCTCGTCGACACCCTCGCCGAGCCGGGTGATCGTGAGGCGTCGGGCGACCTCGCTCAACTCGTCGCCGTCGACGTCCGCGACGAGGAGCCGGGTCGAGTTCGTCCCGAGGTCGACCGCTGCGACGCGGCTCATCGGAGAGGGAGAAACGCGCGCAGCCAGCGCGTGCGGTGGCCTGCCGTCTCGAGCGACCCGAGAAGCACCTGCAGGCGCGCTCGGGAGATCCGCAGCCTCTCGGTCGCCGCCCGGAGATCCGCGCTCGCCGCGGTCGGCCTCCGCCAGCAGCTGCTCGGTGCGGGCGGAGCGCTCCTCGAACGAGTCGAGCTCGCTGCTGAGCACACCGCCGACGCGCTTGCCGTCCTTCCAGAGCGCGATCGCGCGCACGACGAGAACGAACAGCGCGGCGAGGACGAGCGTCAACCCGACGAGGAACGACGTGAGAACCACGGGGAGGAGTCTAGAAACACCGGCGCCGGGTCGGCCGAGCTCAATGTTTGGGATCCAGTTCTGCTAGTTTGTGGATCCGAAATTGGTGGAATCTAGCATCTTGACGCCATCTAAACGGCAATCTAGGATCCGGCAGAGCAGTAAATTGCACACAATCAAGTGGGGAGGAGCCGAGATGAGCGCGACCGGGCAGAGCGTGCGGGATCGCTGGGAGGGGATCGAGCGGCCGTACACGCAAGAGGATGTGGAACGCATACGCGGCAGGTTCCACGTCGAGCACACGGTCGCGCGTCTCGGCGCCGAGAGGCTGTGGGAGCTCATGCACTCGGAGCCGTACGTCGCCGCTCTCGGTGCAATGACCGGAGCGCAGGCCGTGCAGATGGTCAAGGCCGGCCTGAAGGCGATCTACCTGTCCGGCTGGCAGGTCGCCGCCGACGCCAACCTCGCCGGGCACACGTACCCGGATCAGAGCCTGTATCCGGCGAACAGCGCGCCGGCGCTCGTGAAGCGGCTGAACAGCGCGCTCCTGCGTGCCGACCAGATCGACTCGGCGGAGGGGAAGAACGGCACGTACTGGCTGGCACCGATCGTGGCGGACGCCGAGGCCGGGTTCGGGGGCCCGTTGAACGCGTTCGAGCTGATGAAGGCCTTCATCGAGGCCGGCGCCGCAGGCGTCCACTTCGAGGATCAGCTGTCGTCGGAGAAGAAGTGCGGCCACCTCGGCGGCAAGGTGCTCGTGCCGACGAGCCAGTTCGTGCGGACGCTCGTCTCCGCGCGCCTTGCAGCGGACGTGCTCGAGGTTCCGACGGTTCTCGTCGCACGCACCGACGCGCTCTCGGCGACGCTGCTCACGAGTGACGTGGACGAGCGCGACCGTGAGTTCGTCACCGGCGAGCGCACTGCGGAAGGCTTCTTCCGCATCGAGCCCGGCATCGCGGCTCCGATCGCAAGGGCGCTGGCCTACGCGCCGTACGCGGACGTCCTCTGGTGCGAGACCTCGACGCCCGATCTCGAGGAGGCAGCTGCGTTCGCGGAGGCCGTGCACGCGCAGTTCCCGGGCAAGCTCCTCGCGTACAACTGCTCGCCCTCGTTCAACTGGAAGAAGCACCTCGACGACGCGACCATCGCCTCGTTCCAGGCGCAGCTCGCCGAGATGGGCTACAAGTTCCAGTTCGTGACGCTCGCCGGCTTCCACGCGGTCTGCAACGGGATGTTCGACCTCGCCCGTGGCTACGCGGCCGAGGGCATGAGCGCGTACGTCCGCCTCCAGCAGGAGGAGTTCGCGAACGAGGAGTTCGGGTACACGGCGACGCGCCACCAGCGCGAGGTCGGTGCCGGGTACTTCGACTCCGTTCTCGAAGCGATCACTCAGGGCCAGAGCTCGACGCTCGCGCTCAAGGGCTCGACGGAGGAGGCGCAGTTCGAGGCGGCGCGCACCGGGTGAGCACCGAGACCTCCGCCGTGACCGTCCTGGCGCCGGACCCGGGCGGAGTGCTGACACCGGAGGCTCTCGACCTCGTCGTCGCGCTCCAGCGGGAGTTCGCCGGCCATCGCGAGCACCTGCTGCTCGCCCGCGCGGAGCGACAGGAGCGCATCGAGGCCGGCGAGCTGCCCGACTTCCTCGAATCGACGCGTGAGATCCGGGAGGGTGACTGGCGCGTCGCGCCCGTGCCCGGCAGATCTCCAGGATCGTCGTGTCGAGATCACCGGGCCTGCGGGCGACCGGAAGATGGTCATCAACGCGTTCAACTCGGGCGCGAACGTCTACATGGCGGACTTCGAGGACGCGAACTCGCCGACGTGGGCGAACGTCGTCGACGGCCAGCAGAACCTGACGGATGCGATCGGGCGGACGATCTCGCTCGACACGGGCGAGAAGCAGTACGCGCTCAACGACGAGGTCGCCGTCCTCCTCGTGCGCCCGCGTGGCTGGCACCTCATGGAGCGGAACGTCGAGATCGACGGCAAGCACGCGTTCGCCGGGCTCTTCGACTTCGGTGTCTACTTCCAGCGCAACGTCGAGCGCCTGCTCGAGCGGGGGACCGGGCCGTACTTCTATCTGCCGAAGCTCGAGAGCCACCTCGAAGCGCGGCTGTGGAACGACGTGTTCTGCTTCGCGCAGGATCGGCTCGGGATCCCGCGCGGGACGATCAAGGCCACCGTCCTCATCGAGACGATCCTGGCCGCGTTCGAGATGGAGGAGATCCTGTACGAGCTGCGCGAGCACTCGGCGGGGCTGAACGCCGGCCGGTGGGACTACATCTTCTCCGTGATCAAGAAGTTCCGCGACCGACCCGAGTTCGTGCTGCCCGACCGGGTCCAGGTGACGATGACGGTGCCGTTCATGCGCGCGTACACCGAGCTGCTGGTGCGCTCGTGTCACAAGCGCGGTGCCCACGCGATCGGCGGCATGGCGGCGTTCATCCCGAGCCGGCGCGATGCCGAGGTGAACGAGACGGCGCTCGCGCGCGTCCGCGAGGACAAGCAGCGCGAGTCGTCCGACGGCTTCGACGGGACGTGGGTCGCGCACCCCGACCTCGTGCCGATCGCGAAGGCCGAGTTCGACAACGCGCTCGGCGATCGGCCGAACCAGCTCGAGCGGCTGCGCGAGGACGTCGCGACCGAGCCGCACGATCTGCTCGACGTCGCCGCGACGCCCGGCGAGATCACGGAGGAGGGCGTCCGCGCGAACGTGTCGGTCGGGATCCGCTACATCGCGGCGTGGCTGCAGGGAGTCGGCGCGGCGGCGATCGACAACCTGATGGAGGACGTTGCGACTGCCGAGATCTCGCGCTCCCAGATCTGGCAGTGGCTCCATCACGGTCGCGTGGAGCGCGCGGACGTCGAGCGGATCGTCGCCGAGGTCATGGCCGAGCTTCCGGACGAGCCCGTCTATCGCGAGGCGCGTGAGGTCTTCGAGAAGGTGTCGATGCGGGAGATCTTCGTCGAGTTTCTCACGCTCACGGCCTACGCCCACCTTCTCGGTCATCCCGAGCACGAGGCCGGTGCTCACTAGCCATGTCGGACGGCACGAAGGCCGACGACATCGCGCTCGCCCTCGAGGAGTCGATCGTCTCGGGCGAGATCCCACCCGGCAGCACGCTGCGCCAGGAGCACCTCTCCGAGCAGTTCCAGGTGAGCCGGACGCCGGTGCGAGAGGCGCTCAGGCGGCTCGCCGCGCTCGGGCTCGTCACGTTCGAGCCGAACCGCGGGGTTCGGGTCAGGCTGCTCTCGCGCGACGAGATCCGGGAGGCATTCATGGTGCGCGCGGAGCTCGAGAGCCTCGCAACGGAGATCGCGACGCCGAAGATGACCGACGACGACCTCGCCGAGCTCGAGCGGGCGGAGCGTCGCTTCAGCGCGGCGACCCGCGCGCTGGTCGAGATGAGTCACGAGGGTCGCCAGGACCTCGAGATCGCGCGCGAGTGGCTCCATCTCAACCACTCGTTCCACGACGTGATCTACCGCGCGGCCGACGTGCCGCTGATCGAGCGCATGGCGAAGGCCGCGCGCCGCACGTTCCTCGTCAAGCCGGTGTGGGCGACGGGTGACGACCTCGACGTGCTCTACGACAAGAACGACCGCCAGCACCGCGCGATCCGAGAGGCGATCACTGCACGCAGTCCCGATGGTGCCCGCGTGCTGGCGCGCGAGCACGTGCTCTCGTCCGGCCGCTTGCTCGAGGCCATTCTCGACAAGGTCTCGACGCAGTCGCGCGACGCGACCGCCGCCCGTTCTTAGCGCGCGAGCGTCACCTTCGACAGACCGCGTGGCGCATCGGGGTCGAGGCCTCGCGCCTTCGCCAGCGCCCACGCGAAGAGCTGTCCCGGCACGACCGAGAGCAGCGGTGCGACGAGCGGCGACGACGGGCTCGGCACGGGGAGGACGTAGTCGGCGCCGGGAATCGACTCCGCGGCGCTTCCGCTCGCGACCACGGTCGCTCCTGCCTCGAGTGCCCGCTCGACGGCCTCGAGCACGGTCGGCAGGGTGGCGCTGTCCGAGGCGATCGCCCAGACCGGGAACAGCGGGTCGAGCGCGGCGACCGGGCCGTGCGCCAGATCTGTCGTCGTCAGCGGCTCGGCGGCGATGCGGCAGGTCTCGAGGAGCTTCAGCGCGATCTCGCGTGCGGTCGCGAATTCGACGCCGCGGCCGACCACGAACATGCGACCCGCGTACGCGAACGGAATCGCCATGGTGGGGATCTTGAGCTCGAGCGAGCGAATGAGCGCGGGCTGGCTCTCGGCGGTCGCGCGCAGCTCGGCGGCGAACGCCGGCCCGCTGCCTGCCGCGTGTGCCGCGAGCAGGCCGAGAGCGGCAACCTGGTTCGAGTACGTCTTCGTTGCGGCTACCGCGTGCTCCGGCCCCGCATGGAGCTCGAGCACGGCATCGGAGACCGCCGCGAGCTCGGATGCGGGGTCGTTCGTCATCGCCACCGCGTACGCGCCACGCTGTCGCGCTCTGCGGACGTACTCGACCACGTCGGGCGTGCGCCCTGACTGGGAGAGTGCGAGAACCGTGCACCCGGACATGTCCAATTCGGCCCCGTAGTAGACGGTCAGCGAGATCGAGTCGCGCAGCGTCGTGAAGCCCGGGAGCAGCCCGAACGCGTAGACGCCGTAGGAGGCGGCGTTGTCGGAGGAGCCGTGCCCGACGATGCGCACCGTCGTCGCACCTCGCGCGAGCATCTCCGCTGCGATGTCTGCGAATGCGGGCTGGTGCTCGAGGAGGCGAAGGAGCGCCACAGGCTGCTCGCGGATCTCGTCGAGGAACCGCGAGCCCGGCTCGACGGCAGGCATCTCTGCGCGTGCCTCAGCCGACGACACGCGCGCGGCCTTCCACCAGCACCTTCTCGATCTCGAGCTCGTCGGTCAGGACGACGACGTCGGCGGGCAGCCCGATCCCCAGGCGCCCCACGGTCGGCAGGCGCAGGACACGGGCCGGCACTTCCGTGGCGGTGCCCACCGCGTCCTCGAGCGGGACACCCAGCGCGTGGAGGTTCCTGATCGCCTCGATCATCGTGAGCGTGCTTCCGGCGAGAGCGCCCTCGGCACCTCGCGCGACCCCGTCCCTGATGGTCACGTCGACACCACCGAGGCGATACTCGCCGTCGCTCAGCCCTGCTCCCGCCATCCCGTCGGTCACGAGCGCGACGCGTCCGGCCGCGGCTTTCCACACCATCGCGGCAGTCGTCGGCGCGACGTGCACCTCGTCGAGGATGAGCTGGACGATCACGTCGTCGCGTGCCAGGGCCGCGCCCGCGACCCCGGGGTCGCGATGGTGGAACGGCCGCATCGCGTTGAAGAGGTGCGTCACGCTGCGCACGCCGAGGTCGAAGGCCGCGTCGGCCTGCTCGGCGCTCGCATCGGAGTGGCCGCACGAGACGGCGATCTCGCGTCGCAGAAGCCGTTCGATCACCTCGCCCGCTCGCGGGAGCTCGGGCGCGAGCGTCACCAGTCGGACGGGCCCCGCATCGAGGAGCCGTTCGAGCAGGCCCAGATCGGGGTTGCGGCGAGCCGCGGCAGGATGGACCCCGAGACGGAGGGCGGAGATGAACGGCCCTTCGAGGTGGATCCCCAGTATGCGTGGCCCGTCCGACTCGGCAGGCACCTCGCGGAGGGCGGCGAGGAGCTGCTCTTCGGGAGCGGTGATGAAGGTCGGGAGGAAAGCAGTGACGCCCGTCTCCAGCAGGGCGTCTCCGGCACGCCGATAGCCGTCTGCGTCTGCGGTGAGGAAGTCGACGCCGAAGAATCCGTTGACCTGGAGGTCGACGAATCCGGGAACGGCGATCCCGCGACCGTTCGGGGAGGAGAGCCCGTAGCCGGCGATGCGGCCACCGGCGACCTCGACGTCGCCCGCGATCAGCCGGCCGTCGACGAGAGCGGCTTCGACCCCGAGGCGCACGTCAGCTCTCCACCGCTCGGTGGATGCTCCGTCCCGCTGCGTCGAGCCTGGCGCGCGCGGCGTGTGCGTCGATCCCGGCCAGAAGCGAGACGATCGCCACGCGCGTGTCGCCCTCGGCGGCGGTCAACGCGTCGTCGACGTCCTCGGGCGGAGCTCCGGTCGCCGCGCTGACGATTCGTCGCACACGCGCCTCGAGCTTCTCGTTCGCGGGCACGACGTCGACCATGAGGTTCCCGTACGTCTTGCCGAGCCGGATCATCGAGATCGTCGAGATCGTGTTGAGCACGAGCTTCTGCGCCGTCCCCGCCTTCAGTCGTGTCGAGCCTGCGAGGAACTCGCGGCCTACGACGACAGCGATCTCGTGCTCCACGAGCCGGCCCAGCTCGGAATCTGAAACAGCGACGATGCACGCGGTCAGAGCACCCGCCTGGCCGGCAGCTTCGAGCGCACCGAGCACGTACGGCGTTCGCCCGCTCGCGCTCACGCCGACGACCGCATCCCGGTCCCCGACCCCGAGCGTGCGGATCTCGTCTGCCCCGGAGCGCCGGTCGTCCTCTGCGACTCCCAGCTCGAGCGGAGACGCGTCCTCGCCACCGGCGACGAGCGCGACGACGCTGCCCGGGTCGGTCGCGAACGTCGAGTCGCACTCGGCCGCGTCCAGCGCGGCGATCAATCCGGATGAGCCGGCACCGACGTAGACGAGACGACCGCCCTCGAGCAGCCGGGACGAGATCGCGTCGACGGCATCGGCGATCGCGCCCGCCGCCTCGGCGACCGCGGAGGCCACGGTGGCGTCCTCGTCGTTCATCAGCCGAACGAGGTCGAGCGTGGGGAGCGTCTCGTATCCCGCCGAAGCATCGCCGCCGGCTTCCGTCGTCAGGTCGTCCAGCGCCCCTCCGTCCACGTCCTCGCGAGTGCCAGGTCGGATTCGAGGGTCTGCCATCCGACGAGTCTATGCATGTCGCTTGCGGTGGTCAATACCAGTTGTGCGGAAATGTGGTATCCATACCGCGGCGCGATGGCAGACATCGAGGTCAAGAACCTCACGAAGGTCTTCTCGGGCGATGTCGTCGCGATCGACGACGTCTCGCTTCGGATCGAGGACGGGGAGTTCATCGCGCTCGTAGGGCCGTCAGGCTGCGGTAAGTCGACACTCCTCCGCACGATCGCCGGCCTCGAGGACGTCACGAGCGGCGAGATCTCGATCGGCGGCCGGGATGTCACGGATCTCGCGCCGCGGCATCGCGACATCGCAATGGTCTTTCAGAGCTACGCCCTCTATCCGCACATGAGCGTGCGCCAGAACCTCGGCTACGGGCTCAAGGTCCGCCGAATGCCGAAGGCGGAGATTCGCAGACGCGTCGATGAGATCGCGATCCTGCTGGGTCTCGACGAGCTCCTGGAGCGCAAGCCCGCGCAGCTCTCGGGCGGCCAGCGCCAACGGGTCGCCATGGGCCGGGCGATCGTTCGCCAACCTCAGGCGTTTCTCATGGACGAGCCGCTTTCGAACCTCGACGCAAAGCTCCGCGTGGGGATGCGAGCATCGCTCGCGCAGCTCCATCAACAGCTCGGCGTGACGACCGTCTACGTGACGCACGACCAGGTCGAGGCGATGACGCTGGGCCAGCGCGTTGCAGTCATGAGGGACGGCCGAATCCTGCAGGTCGACACGCCGCAGACGCTCTACGAGCAGCCGCAGGATCTCTTCGTCGCCGGCTTCATCGGATCTCCTGCGATGAACCTCGTGGACGCCGCGATCGAGGCGGGCGAAGTCGCCTTCGGAGAGTTCCGCGTTGCACTCGATCCGAGTGAGACGGCCGAGCGCGGCAGGTCGCGTCGTGCTCGGCATCCGACCCGAGACGTTCGAAGACGCTGCGTTCGCTCCCCTCGGGTTGCCGACGATCGACGTCGACGTCGTCGTGCAGGAAGACCTCGGCTCGGACGCGCATGTGTTCTTCCGAGTCGACGCGACGCGTGTCGCGACCGACGCCAGCGAGGGCGAGGCGGAGAGCGCAGCGGACCTCGTCACCGATCGCGGTGCGCTCTTGAATGCGCGCGTCGATCCACGGACCTCCGCCCGCGTCGGAGCGCCGCTGCGATTGGCGGTCGACCCCGGCCGCTTCCACTTCTTCGATCCCGGGTCGGGAGCGTCCCTGCTCGGAAGGGACATCGCTCCCGGCGAGCCCTCCGTCGTGACGCTTGCCCAGTGAGCGCGATCCGCCATGGTATTGACCACTATCGAGAGCAGGCTACGATGGCCGGCATGACGAAGCAGGCGGAGACGCGAGATCTCGTGCTCGACCTCGTCGAGCAGCTCTCGGTCGGCGATGCGATTCCGTCCGAGCGTCAGTTGAGCGCCGACTTCGGCGTCTCGCGGCTGACGGTGCGCGCGGCGCTCGACGATCTCGTCCGCGAGGGATACCTGGTGCGGCGGCATGGATCGGGCACCTTCGTCAGCGAGCCGAAGATCGCGCAGGAGCTGACGATGACGTCGTTCACCGACGACATGCGCACGCGCGGCCTGCAGCCGGCAAGCAAGACACTCGAGCTGCGCATCACGTCTGCGGGCGCGCGACTCGGGCGGCTCCTCCGCCTCTCTCCCTCGGAGCCGGTGCTCGTAGCAGTGCGCCTTCGTCTGGCCGACAGCGAGAGCATGGCGATCGAGACGGTGCACATTCGCGCCGCGCAAGTACCCGATCTGACAGCGAAGGACCTCGAGGAGCGCTCCTTCTACGAGCTTCTCCGCGATCGCTACGGGATCGTCGTGGTCGGCGGGGAGCAGACGATCGAGCCCACAGTCACGGACGAGGCCGAGTCGAAATCGCTCGGGGTCCCTCTCCATTCGCCGGCGTTTCGGTTCGAGCGGGTCACGCACTCGGAGACCGGAGAGATCGTCGAGTTCGTCGAGTCGATCTACAGGGGCGACCGGTACCGTCTAGTCACGTCGCTCTCCATTCCGCACGGGCGGCGACGAGCACGCGCCGGTGCCGCCGTCGACGGTCGTCAAACGCGAGCTTCGGCGGCGCGTGGTTAGTACCAACGCGGTACAAGCACGCCTCTGTCAAGCATGTCGTCCTAGCAGGCAATTCTCTCGAAGATCTCACGACACAAGGGCTTGACATGCGCGTCGAGATGTGGAAGCCTCCAGCCCGTGGCAGATTGGTATAAACCACTTGGGCGCTCCGGCCGTGGACTGCCACACCCATCGGCACGGCCAGGTCGAGCCCCGAGTTGCCGCGGAGGATGCGAATGAACGTACGTGCTTTCGCCATAGCTGCACTCGTTGCGGCTCTGGCGGTAATGGCAGTCGGAGCCTCCGGTGCGTCCGGTGGCAAGACAGCCGACACACTCACCGTATGGCTTCAGGTCGATGCTCAGTCCGGGTGGCCTGAGGTCGTCGCCGCCGCCAACTCGCAGTTCGAGTCACAGAACCCGGGTTGGAACGTCGACGTCCAGTACCAGACGTGGGGTACCCATCTCGCGAAGTTCGACGCAACGCTCGCCGGGAACAGCGCGCCCGACGTCATCGAGATGGGGAACACCGAGATGACGAAGTACATGGCGGCCGGAGCCTTCCAGGATCTGACGTCGAACTCGTTCCCGAACAAGAGCACGTGGCTCGGGGGGCTCGCAGCCTCCGGTCGGTTCGGCGGCAAGATCTACGGCGTTCCGTACTACGCTGGCTCGCGGGTCGTCACCTACCGCACCGATCTGTTCAACCAGGTAAAGGCCAAGATCCCGACGAGCCAGGCCGAGTTCATGGTGCTGGCGAAGAAGCTCGGCGCGAAGAACAAGAACAAGGCGTTCTCGCCCGTGTACATCGCTGGCACGGACTGGTACGTCGCGATGAGCTTCGTCTACGACTACGGCGGCAAGATCGCGATCACGCGCAAGGGCAAGTGGGTCGGCATGCTCGACAAGCCGGCCGCTCTCGCGGGCCTGGCCGCCTACAAGCGCTTCTTCGAAGCTTCTTCTCGGGCGCAGAAAACGACCGACGAAGCGCACCCGCAGCCGTACGACGTCATGGCGCAGGGCAACGCCGCCTCGACGTACGGGGCTGCATGGTTCACGTGCTGCGTCGGTGACTACAAGTCCAAGGTGAAGCAGTTCGTCATGCCGAGCCACACCAAGGGTCAGGCGATCCCGGGCTTCCTCGGCGGCTCCGACCTCGCAGTCCCGATTGGCGCGAACAAGGACAAGGCAGCCGCGTGGATCAGCGCCTTCACGGACAACGCGTCCATGTCCGCGCTCCGCGGGAAGGGCAACATCCCGAACACGACCAGCCTGCTCGGCACGAGCGTCAACGAGCGCGCCGCTGCAAAGAGCTGGTTCGTCCCGACGGCGAAGAACTGGGTCAACGTCGAGAACGGGAACGTCCTCCGCACGATGCTCCAGCGAATCCTCACCGGCAAGTCGACGATCAAGCAGGCCGCTGAGATCGCTAGCGACAACATCACCTACACGCTGAATCAGTAACGTCGATCGCGATGACGATCGCCGCCGAGGCCCATACCCACCGGTCTCGGCGGCGATCGTCTCTCGCTCGTCGCTGGCTCCGGGCCTCGGTTCCGTACCTGCTGATCCTTCCGGCGATCGCCGTCATCACGGCGATCCTGGGCTATCCGCTCTACAAGCTCGTCACGCTCTCTTTCCAGCAGTACGGACTGGCCGAGCTCATCCAGCGCAAGGGCACATGGATCGGGCTCGACAACTACTCGTCCGTCCTGCATGACGAGATCTTCTGGCGGACGCTGGTTCGAACCGCGATCTTCACCGTCGCCAACGTCGGGCTCACGATCGGGCTCGGCACGATGATCGCCTTCCTCCTGATCCGCGTCTCCCCCTGGGTGCGAGTGCTGCTCACCGCCGGGCTCGTCCTCGCCTGGTCGATGCCTGCGGTCGTCGCGGTCCAGGTCTGGTACTGGATGACGAACTTCCAGAACGGGATCCTCAGCTACGCGCTGACCGAGCTCGGGGTCGGCGACTTCTCGCAGCACGACTGGTACGCCACCACGTTCTCGAAGCTCGCGATGGTCACGCTCCTGATCGTGTGGGGCGCGATCCCGTTCGTGACGATCACCGTGTACGCGGGCCTCGCGCAGGTTCCCCGCGAGCTCGTCGAGGCAGCCGAGATCGACGGCGCCGGACCGCTACGCCTGTTCCGGGACGTGACCTTCCCGATCCTGAAGCCGATCTTCCTCATTCTCACGAGCCTCTCGATCATCTGGGACTTCGGCGTCTTCACGCAGCCGTATCTGCTGATCGGCTCGTCCCAAGTCGACTCCTCCAACTACCTGATGGGCGTCTACGTGTTCATCGAGGGCTATGCCCACTCCGACTTCGGTCGGGGCGCGGCCATCTCGCTGTTGATGCTCCTCATGGTGGCGGTGATGAGCGTGTTCTACGTCCGTCGGATGGTGAAGATGGGAGAGGCGCGATGAATGCCTTGACAGAGGTCGCCGCGCCACCTGCGATACGCGCTGCGCCGCGCGCGGCCACTATCCGGCGGGAGCGTCGGCGCCGACTTCGCCGGGCGGCCTGGAATGTCGTCGGGCTGGCGGTGTTCGTCGTCCTCGTCTTCCCGGTCTTCTGGATGATCTCGACCGCGTTCAAGCCGGACGCCGAGATCCACAGCTTCACGCCGACGTGGTTCTCGAGCGATCCGACGCTGCAGCACTTCCGTGACGCGATCGCGCGGCCTTACTTCTGGGACACCGTCAAGAACAGCCTGATCGTTGTCGGTGCTGTCGTCGCGCTCTCGATGCTCGTGGCCTTCCTCGCGGCCGTCGCACTGGCGAAGTACCGCTTCACCGGCAACAAGCTCTTCGTCGTGCTCGTCATCGGGATTCTCATGCTCCCGCAGGCGGGGCTGGTGATCCCCCTCTTCGTCGTGCTCGCCAAGTACCACCTGACGAACCACCTCATGGGTCTCGTCTTCACCCACCTCGTGATCCTGCTGCCGTTCGCCGTGTGGACTCTCCGGGGCTTCATCATGGGTATCCCGAAGGAGCTCGAGGAGGCCGCGATGGTCGACGGCTCGAGCCGGCTCGGTGCGTTCACGCGAATCCTGCTTCCGCTCGTCGCTCCGGGGCTCGTGGCGACGTCGGTCTTCGTCTTCATCACGAGCTGGAACGAGTACATCTTCGCCAACGTCATCCTGACGGACCAACAGAACCAGACGCTCACCGTCTGGCTGTCGTACTTCTACGGCACGAGCCGCGCGACCGACTGGGGCGGGCTCATGGCCGCCTCGACGCTGACGGCAATCCCGGTCGTCGTCTTCTTCCTGCTCGTGCAGCGGAAGATCGCCTTCGGCTTGACCGCCGGCGCGGTCAAGGCCTGATGGCCGATCTCGAGCAACTCGCCTCGCGCTGCATTCTTCCGGGCTTCGAGGGCCCGACCGTGCCCGACTGGGTGCGACGGCGCCTCGCGGACGGCCTCGGCGGTGTCGTGCTCTATGCCTGGAACGTCGAAAGTGGCGACCAGCTGCGTGCACTGACGGCCGACCTGCGCTCGGAGCGCGAGGGCATCGTCGTCGCGATCGACGAGGAAGGCGGCGACGTGACGCGGCTCGAGGCGGCGACCGGTAGCTCGTATCCGGGGAACGCCGCGCTCGGCGCCGTCGACGACGTGGACTTGAGTGAGCGCGTCGCGGCCTCGCTCGGGGCGGAGCTGGCGGCGGCCGGCGTCAACCTCGACTTCGCGCCGGTCGCGGACGTCAACACGAACTCCCAGAACCCAGTGATCGGCATCCGCTCGTTCGGCTCCGACGCCGATCTCGCCGCGAGGCACGTCACCGCATTCGTGCGCGGTCTGCAAGGCGCCGGTGTCGCTGCTTGCGCCAAACACTTCCCCGGCCATGGGGATACGTCCCTCGACTCGCACCTCGCGCTCCCAGTGGTGGACTCCCTCGACCCGCGGGCGCTCATACCTTTTCGGGCCGCCATCGAAGCGGGCGTGCGGTCGATCATGACCGCGCACATCCTCGTACGTTCCCTCGGTACCACACCTGCGACGATGAGCCACGAGATCCTGCACGACCTCCTGCGCGACGAGCTCGGCTTCGAAGGAACGGTCGTCACCGACGCGCTCGAGATGAAGGCGATCAGCGATACGGTCGGGGTGGAGGAAGGGGCTGTGCGCGCGATTGCGGCTGGTGCCGATGCGCTGTGCCTCGGGCATGACCTGTTCGACGAGTCCGTCGTGTCGGTGCGCGACGCGCTCGTCGCGGCGGTTCGCTCCGGACGACTGTCCGAGGACAGACTCGTCGACGCCGCGGGACGTGTCGATGCGGCCACCGACCTACGCGGCGGCGCGGCCGTTGACCGTGAGGCGGGGCGCGAGGGCGCGCGCCGGGCGCTGCGCATCGACGGCGACGCCCGCATCGACGGCCGGGCACTCGTGGTCGAGCTCGTTCCGGAGGTGGGAATGGCGGCGGGCCGCCTGTCGCAGCTCCCGGGCGAGTGGTTCGAGGCCGTTGTGCCGGGGAGCGAGTTGCTCCGGTACGAGGAGGCGCCGACCGAGTTGCCTGAGCCCGACGGGCACCAGCTCGTCGTCATCGCGCGTGACGCGCACCGGCACGCATGGGAGCGGAGCACGATCGAGAAGCTGACTGCGCGTCAGCCGGATGCGATCGTCGTCGAGATCGGCCTTCCCTACTGGCACCCGCCGCACACAGCCACCTACGTCGCGACGTACGGCGCCGCCCGAGTGAACGTGGAGGCCGCCGCGGAGGCGCTATACTCGGGCTCGCGACGCGGGGTGGAGCAGTCAGGTAGCTCGCCGGGCTCATAACCCGGAGGTCGCAGGTTCAAATCCTGCCCCCGCTACTGGAAAAGCCTCGCGGTTGCGGGGCTTTTCGCTTTTCGGAGTCGCGACGCGCGACGACTTTCTACCCATATTTCTACCCCTCGACGAACAGCCGAGCCTCGGCAAGCTCCGCGGCGTCGGGGTAGTTCGTTTGCGAGGCGTGGAGGTAGCGCTCGGTGGTCGATCCTTGCGCGTGCCCCGCCTTCGCCTGCACGAACATCGCGGCGAGGGCCGGCCCATCGGCGACGTCTGGGACGGACGCTTTCCAAGTATGCGGCGAGTGGCAGATTCGCCAAGCGCTGAATCCCACGCCGATGTCGTATCACTCCGGATGGATCCGGCTAACCGAATGTCCGGGCCGCCGCTTACAAATCGAGTCGCTCGTCTTCGAGGTCGAGATCGCGGCCGACGCGTAGCCAGACGTCGTTGCTAATGGTGCCGCTGCGACGGAGATCGATCAGGGCCCGCCGTTCGGCGTCGAGGAGTTCGTGGCGCAGTCGCTGGAAATCCTGCGACCGGCTCTCGATCGCGCCGTCGTCTCCGTAGTCGAGACGCGCCTGGAAGCGACTCGTCCGGAATCGATAGGCACCGCGCATCCTCTCGGCCGTGTCCTCACGTACCCATTCCTCGCCGACCAGCTCCTCGAGCCGAGCCAGGGCCGCCTCTGCCGCGTGGACGCGTGCCTTTGCGTCCTCGCGCTCCTCGATCCCCTCGTCCTCGAGCCCGAGGATGCGGATGACGACGGGCAGTGTGAGCCCCTGGCCAACAAGTGTCGCGAGGATCACCGAGAAGGTGAGAAAGAGGATCAGCTCCCGGTCGGGAAACGGAGCCCCGACGTCGGTCTCGAGCGGCAGCGCGAGGGCGGCGGCGAGCGAGACGGCGCCACGCATCCCGGCCCAGGACAGGAACACGGCGCCACGCCAATTCGACATGCGTCGCGCGATCCACTTCGGGGCGTGCAGCACCGCGAATACCCAGGCGAAGCGAACGGCAACCACCGTAAAGCTCACCGCCGCCGCGTAGCCGAGAAGCGCCGTCGTCGAGAAGTCACCGAGTGCGTCGGCGACGACGGGAAGCTGGAGGCCGATAAGCACGAACAGCAACGCGTTCAGGAGGTACTGGACGATCTCCCACACGGCGACGCCCTGGAGGCGGACCTGGGCGGTGGTCAGCTCCGGCGTGTGCCAGCCGAGGTAGATCCCGGCGGACACGGCGGAGAGCACGGCCGAGACCCCGATCAGCTCGGCCGAGAAGAACGCGACGTACCCAGTTAGCAGCGAGATCGTGATTTCTGCCGGAGGGTTGTCGAGGCGGCGTCGGACTTGGCGCACGACCCAGCCGACAACGAGCCCGACGGCGATGCCACCGCCCGCGCTGACGACGAACAGCCCACCGGTGTAGTACGCCGAGAACGAACCCGTCACGACCGCGGCGACCGCGACCCGGTACAGAACGAGTCCGGTGCCGTCGTTGACAAGACTCTCACCCTCCACGATCGTCACGAGCTTGCGGGGGACACCGAAGCGACGCGCGATCGAGGTCGCTGCAAGCGGATCCGTGGGAGAGACGATCGCTCCGAGAACGAAGGCGCTGCCCCACGAGAGACCGTCGACGACCGTGTGCGCGACGACGGCCACGCCCACGGTCGTGACGAGCACGAGGCCGACCGCAAGCAGTCCAATCGGCCGGGAGTTGGCTCTCAACTCACGGAGCGACGTGAAGAATGCCGCGCTGTAGAGAAGCGGGGGCAGCAGTCCGAAGAAGACGAGCTCCGGATCGAGCTCGTACTCGGGCATCCCCGGGAAGAAACCGATGGCCAACCCTCCGAGGACGAGCAGGATCGGATAGGGGATCCGAAGCGCGGGCGCGATCGCGAGCATCGTCGCGACGGCGACGATGAGTCCGAGCGCAACAAGCCCGTCCTGAAGGTCGAGATGCATCGCCGCATCGTGCCGCAGTCGAGTGCGTTGCGGTCACTCCGCGGAGTCCCTTGTAGCCTGTCTCGTGCCAGCTATCAGGGGGTTCGCCATGGAGGCCGCCACAAGTCACCGGCATCCGATCACGTTCATCCACGGGGCCTGGCTTTCAGCCCGAAGCTGGGAAAAATTCTCCGAGTTCTTCGAAGCTCGCGGCTATGAGGTCTCGGCGCCCGAGTGGCCGCGTAAGGAAGGCGACGTCGAGGAGCTTCGCGAGGCCACCGACGAGATCAAGGGCCTCGGTCTAGACGAGATCGTCGACCACTACGAAGAGCAGATTCAAGGCTTCGATGAGCCCCCTGTCCTCATCGGCCACTCGTTCGGTGGGCTGATCGTCGAGCTACTGCTTGATCGCGGACTTGGACGGGCTGGGGTGGCCATGAGCCCTGCGCCTCCCAAGGGGATTCTCGTGCTGCCCTTCTCGTCGCTCAAGGCAGCCGCGCCAGCGCTTGCGCATCCTTCGAGATGGCACGGAATCGTGCCGCTGACGCTCGAAGAGTTCACCTACGGGTTTGTGAACACGTTCTCTCCCGAGGATGCTGCGGCGGCATTCGAGCGGTACGCCGTCCCCGAAACTGGTCAGATCTTCTTCGAGGCCGGCTTCGCCAACTTTCACCTGCACCCGCCCACGGAAGTCCATTTCAAGAGCGCCGATCGAGCGCCGTTGCTGATCATCGGGGCGGAAAAGGACAACACCGTCCCCGCCTCACTCGCTGAGAAGCAGTTCAAGAAGTACGAGAAGTCAGCGGCTCGGACAGACTACGTAGAGTTCGAGGGCCGTCCACACCTGATGATGGCCGCGGAAGGCTGGGAGGAGATCGCCGAGTCGATCAACAGCTGGCTGGACGGCGTCCTCGAGGCCACTGCTTCGGCAGTGGGAGGTGCAGCGGCTGACCGAGATTCGTAGCTCTTCGTGAGTCGTCGTCAGCGGCTGACGTTGGTCGCCGCCATCCTCGGCTCGGCCCTAGCCACCATTGACGGCTCGATAGTCAACGTTGCTCTCCCGGCAATCGAAGAGGATCTCGGCGGGGGCCTGTCGGGGCAGCAGTGGGTAGCGAACGCTTACCTCCTGGCTCTGGCTTCGCTCATCCTGATCGGCGGATCGCTCGGTGACATCTACGGTGAGCGGCGCGTGTTCGCGTTCGGCATCACGGCATTCGGCGTGGTGTCGATCGCCTGCGCGCTTGCGCCGACGATCGAGGTGCTCATTGGCGCCCGTGCCTTGCAGGGAGCGGCGGCGGCACTGATGGTTCCGAGCTCGCTTGCAATCATCGTTGCGGCGTTTGCGCCGAGCGAGCGAGGGGCCGCGATCGGCAACTGGACGGCCTGGGGCGGGATCGCGGCCATCGTCGGGCCTCTGGCTGGAGGTGTGATCGTCGACCAAACCTCGTGGCGCTGGATCTTCGCGCTCAACGTGCCGCTCGTCATCGCGACCTTGGCGCTCGTGCTAGCAGCAGTTCCGGCCACGGCACGTGCAACTGAACGCGAGGTCGACTTCATCGGTGCTGCGTTGTGTGCCGCCGGACTGTCCGGGGTCGTGTTCGCTCTTATCGAGCAACCGCACTTCGGCTGGAGTAGCCCGGTCATCTACCTGCCTCTGGCCACGGGAGTCGTCGCCCTTGCGGCCTTCGTGGGATACGAACGTCGCATCGCCGAGCCGATGCTCGAGCTTGAGCTCTTCTCCCGACGCAACTTCGCGATTGGAAACGCCGAGACCCTTGCCATGTATGCGGGTCTGGGCATCCTGTTCTTCTTCCTGACGATCTTCTTGCAGCAGGTCGCCGGCTACAGCGCGCTCGAGAGCGGCCTCACGATCGTTCCCGTGACGCTGGTGATGTTCGCCCTGTCGAAACGTTTCGGCGCTCTTGCCGACCGATTCGGTCCGCGCCTTTTCATGGGGGCTGGTCCGCTCATCGGGTCGCTCGGGATCCTCCTGCTTCTGCGAACGGGGTTGGAAACCGACTACATGACCGATCTTCTGCCGGCTCTGCTCGTGTTTTCGCTCGGGCTGTCGCTCACGGTGGCGCCGCTGGTGGCGACCGTCCTCGCCGATGCGGACGAAAGCGATGCCGGAATAGCCTCCGCCATCAACAATGCAATCGCCCGCGTAGCAGGTCTCGTCGGAGTGTCGGTCGTCGGGGTCGTCGTCTCGAGTGCGCTCGTGGGCGACACCTTCGCGGCAAATGAAGAATCAGTAGCCGCTTTTCACCAGGCCGTCGTCATCTGTGCGCTTCTCGTGGCTGGAGGCGGCGTACTCGGGGCGCTCGGCATCGTCAATCCGCAGAGGGCAATCGACGCGAGGAGATGTTCCGGAGGCCAGCTTGTAGGAGCACCGCAGCGAGCAGCCGAGTCGACATCGCGAGCATCCGCAACGATTGTCGAACCTAGTCCACAGGAGGCGTGATGGACGATCCGCAGATCCACGGGACGATCGAAGAGCTCGTCGCCGAAGAGCATGAGTTGTGGCAGCGCGAATCAGCTGGCGCCGCGAGCGTGGCTGACCGCGAGCGACTACGCGACCTCAGGATCTCGCTCGATCAGTGCTGGGACCTGCTCAGGCAGCGACGCGCGTTACGAGAGGCTGGCCTCGATCCGGACACGGCCACCGCTCGTGACTCAAGTGTCGTCGAGAGCTACGAGCAGTAAGTCCCAGCCGACGGCCGCTTCGTCGGCGCGGTAGTGCCCGGTCTCCCGAAGGCACAGCCCTAGGGCTCGCGTGCCGCGACGATCGCGTTCAACTGTGGCGGGCTGGGACACCACGAAGAGGTGAGTGCCGCCTGATCCCAGCCCGATAGTCCCGCACCGGCCCGGTACGCCGTCTCTAGGAACCCAAGCAGTGTGTTCCTCGGGTCGATCGCTGTGCGGACCGCGTCGTAGGGAAGAAGCGCGAGCGACCCACCAGCCTGTTCACTCCAGGATGCGACTGACGGTTGCAGCGGCTGACGCCGAAGCTCCGCAGGCTCGGGAAACGTGTATGAGTAGTAGCTTGGCTCGCCCACGTTCTCGTCACCCATCCAGAACCCAAACGAGACGACCTCGTGCGAGTACGTCTCCTGGTCGATACGGCCGAGTTCCGCGGACGCGGACGTGCGTGCACCCCCAAAGCGGGTGACTGCGAGGTCGAGCCCATGCCAGAAGAGATGCACGGGGCTCGTCTTGCCGCAATACCAGCCTGCGAACTCCTCGAGGACGCCGTCAGTCCACTCGAGGATGCGCCAGAAGCGCTCGACGGCGTCTCGATCGTACGAAGCATGGTCGCGGTCTTCCGGGAACGGCGTCGTGATCGGCACTCCGTATGGCTCCTCACGTATTGGGACGTCGATACCTCGATTCGCGAGGATGGTGTGAACTTGCGCATCGAACTCGGCCACGGATAGCCCGTCGACGAGCGCGAAGGAGTCGACCTCACCCCGGTTCGTGCTGACCACGAGGCGGTGGTCGATGAAGTCGAAGTTGATCTCGAAGGCGACGCCTCCGGTCGCGTGCATGCGGCGCGTCGTCAGGCCGCGGACGTCGACATAGAGCGGAACGTGCCACCAATGGTTGCGGGGAGCCGTGGAGGCCATACGTACCTTCCCGACGATCTGGAGCCAGAGATGCAAGGTCGTCTTCGTCTCCTCCCAGTGACCCAGAGAGAGCTCTGGCAAATCGGGGCGGGTGGCGGTAGCGGTGCTCATGGCTTGGCGTCTCCCTCGAAGGGGTCGGCGGAGGCCGCGGTTGGCTCGACCAGGAACGCGAGCTCGTCGACGAAGCACCAACTCCAGTCCTCGCCCGGCTCCGCAGAGCGGACGATCGGATGACTCTCTTCGCGAGCATGTCGGCTCGCATGCCGATTGGGCGACGAGTCGCAGCAGCCGATCCGTCCGCAAGTCATGCACATGCGCAAGTGCACCCACGAGCTTCCGATCCGAACGCACTCCTCGCATCCCGCGATCGACTCCGGGAGTCGAAAGACCGAGATTCGATCGAGGTGGCTGCAAATGGCCATAGAAGCGACCTTGGACTCGACCTTACTCCAACAAGGCGTGCCCGTAGAGCGAGTGGGCTCGCATCAGGCCGCCCCGATGCGGCTCCGCCCACCGCTGAGTGCCTCGAACAGCCTAGAGCCAGCGCCTACGAGCCAGTTCCCCAAGGGGTGCGGCCGCCGCTTACACGTCGAGTCGCTCGTCTTCCAGGTCGAGATCGCGGCCGACACGTAGCGCCTCGACGCGAACCGGCCCTAACACGTTCGTCGCGTAGACCGTCCGCACATGGTCAGCTCTCGCGTCACCGGTGCGGATGCACGAACACGTCACGTGAGACCGGACCGGTTTCGGCGGACGGTTGCGCTCTTGCCGGTGGCTCGGCGACGAGTGCCGCCGTAACGCCGGCGATGACGACAGCGAGGGCGAGCTCGGCGGCTACGGATACGAGAAACCGCCTTCGTTCGAGTGTCGACGCGATCTGCGCTCGAAGGCGCGGGACGGAAACGCGGTTGTTGAACGCCCCGAGTGCGAGCACAGGCAGGACGAGTGCCACCTTGACGAGCACGAGTTGGCCGTACGTCGTCTCCCAAAGGCCGCGCCACGAGCCAACCTCGAAGAAACCGCTGATGACACCCGCTGCTAGTAGTGCCACGATGGAGACAACGGCAAGCGCAGAGAAACGCGGAACCGCCCTTGCCGTGAATTGCCAGCGCTCCTTGCCTTGAACTCGCCAGAGGGCGATCAATAGGAACGCCAGGCCACCCGCCCAAGCTGAGGCTGCAACGACGTGCACCCAGTCGCTCGCAAGTGCGACTCCGCCCTCGACGCGTGCGTGCCCGGAGATGGCCGGTGTGGCCGCGATCAGTACCCCGAGTCCACATGCAACGGCAGCGAGAAAGGCGTCGCCTCGCTCCGTCCGCCGCGCGGCAATCACCGCCACCGACGCGAGAAGCACGGCGAGCGCGGCACGCAACAGCCATGCGTGGCCGAAGCGAGTGTCGAGGACATCGCCAATCAGGGATCGACGCACGGCCGCGTCGATCCCAAGCCCGGTTGCCTGTGCGCCTTGGAGCCCGATGCCCGCCAGCGAGAGCAACGTGAGTCCGCTTGCGAGGAATGCAAGGAGGATCCACAGCGATCTGCGCACGGCGACGGACGCCCTAGCCAGCACGAAGGCGAGGGCAGTCGCGCCGCCGACGCCGAGCAGAATGAGCATCAAGCTCAGAAAGCGGACGAGCCAGAACGCACGGTCGACGGTCCGCGAGCCACCTTGTTCGTCGAGAACTTCGCCAACGATGCCGGGAGCAGCCGCACCAGGCTTTCCGATGTGAAAGACAAACGTGCCGCTGACCGGATGCGAGTCCGCGGGCACGACCCGCCAAGCGACGGTGTATGTGCCCGGACTGAGATCCGACGGCAAGCCAACGGCCACCGCGGTCGGGTCTGGTCGTATCGTTCGGGCGTCGTCAACCCGGCGGGCAGCACCGTCTATGACACGAACGGAGCCGAATCCCGTTTCGACGGGTTCGCTGAAGGTGAGCACGACCTGCTCCGGAGCACGGCGAAGCACCTGGTCGTTCGACGGCGACGACGAGTCGAGCCAGGCGTGCGCCAACGCCGACGGCGCAATGACGAGCGCTGCAATTGATCCGGTCGCCACAGCGGCCCAGATCCGTGCACGAAGCGTGTTCCTCAGGCGGAGCATCGGTCTCCTTTTTCGCTTCGGGTGGCGATACTGATGCGCCGCCTCCTAGGTCAGCGCGAGCCGTATCCGAGCGCGACCCGATCGCGGTTGCAGGAGCAGCGCTGCCCAGGCGCCGCTCCTGCACCGAGTCCCTCGAGTTACGGAATGTTCGGGCACTCCGCGGGCTGCGGCTGATCAATGCGGATCGCCGCGTTCGCCGTCCCCGGAGGAAGTGCATAGAAGGCCCACAAGACCAGCGGCGTCGAGGCCTCGTTCCTCATGTTGTGCACCTCGGTGGAGGGCTGCATGAAGCCTGCCCCGGTCGCGTACTTCACCGACATGCAGCCCGACATCCCGTGATAGAGGGTTCCCTCTCCCTGCGCGACTGCGACGAACGTCGGCCCCGGATGCGTATGCCAGCCGGTGTACCCGCCGGGCGGGATTGTCAGCTGCTGGTAGGCGGTATCGCATGCGGTGGAGGTTCCGCACGTCATCATCGGCGTCACGGTCTGGTACGTGAAGCTCACCTTCCTCGTGACGACCTTGCCCTTCACGCGGACCCGCACGGTCTTCGTGGCTGTCACGGTCTTGGGCGTCCCAATCACGACTGATTGCGACACCGGCCCGCGGGCCGTGTAGACGCTGACAGGAGGGCCGGCTCCTGCCGTCGCCAACGCTTGCGCCGCGGTGAACGCGACTGCCGCACCTATCACGACGGCAAGCAGGCCTCCCATTGCCACCCGCCGACCACGCCGTGCGGCGGGTACTCGCTCAATCGGAGCTTGTCTCATCGGGACTCCCCTTTCGGTAGTTGCAGAACATTCGCGCTGAACGGACCCTCTTCATGAAGAACCTCCCTCGGGCGCGTGCCCGTCGCGCACGCCCCTCTCCGCTGGAGCCCGAGACAGGTCGAGCTGCGACCGGAGCAGGACAACGAGTGCGTCCTCGACGGAGAACACAATCCCGTGCGCCTCCTGGGCGTGGATGCGGATCTCCTCGACGAGCCCCGCCTCGTCGGGGGCGATCACCGGGTATCCGCAGTCGCAGCGCAGTGCCTTGTTATCGGGCATGGCGCGGCGGATACTCCACGCGGCGGGCAAGTGGACGGCAAAGCCGGGGCAAGAGGCCGGAAAGGAGGGCTTAGTGGCCGTAAGGGTTTCACTGACCGACCACGTGCGGATCGAGACGGGCGGAGCCGTTCTCCAGGAGCAGCGCTTTCCTGGACGTCAGGGCCGACTCGTCTTCGCGTACCTCCTCGCCCATCACGGACGTCCCGTCCCACGAGACGAGCTGGCGGAGGCACTGTGGGGCAACGCGCCTCCGGCCACCTGGGAGAAGGCGCTGTCGGTGCTCGTCAGCAAGCTTCGGGCCCTGCTCCAGGAGTCGGGGATCGACGGCATGGAGGCTCTGACGAGCGCGTTCGGCTGCTACCAGCTCACGCTTCCGTCGGATACCTGGATCGACCTGGTCGCCGCGGCCGAAGCGGCAGACGCGGCCGAGCGAGCGCTCGCCGCCGGCGCCCTCGAACGCGCACACGTCGAGGCGTCGATCGCAGAGTCGCTCGCGCGCCGCACATTCCTGCCCGGTGAGGAGGGCCGCTGGATCGCCGAGCAGCGCGACCAGCTGCGGGAGACTCTGGTTCGCGCACTCGACTGTCTCGCCGAGGTAAGTCTCAGGACGAGCGAGCCGGCCACCGCGGCTCGCATCGCCGAGGAGATCGTCGGCCTCGAGCCGTTCCGCGAGCGTGGCTATCGCTTGCTGATGCAGGCTCAATCGGCTGCGGGAAACGATGCGGAGGCGCTACGCACCTATGAGCGCTGTCGGCAGCTCCTGGCCGAGGAGCTCGGCTCCTATCCGTCCGCCGAGACTGAGGCGATCTACCGTGCACTCCTGGAGGCACCGCAGACGTCCGTTCGAACGACGCCGGTCGCCGAGCCGACGGTCGAACCCGGTGAGTCCGAGCTCTCGCGAGTCCAGACGGAGGCTCCACCGCTCCGGGCGGAGCAGGTAGTCGAGCGACGGTCGCGGAAGCGCCGCGTAGTCCTTCTCTCTGCGCTCGCCGGCGTGATCGCTGCCGCTGTGGTGGTTCCGCTCGTGGCGTTCGGTGAAGGTGGAAGCGGAGGCCGCTCGGTCGCCTCGGCGGCCAGCGACTCGCTGGGCGTCTTCGACGCGCGCTCGGGTCGCCTTGTCACGCACATCGGCGTCGGCGCAACACCCACGGCCGTCGCGGCCGGTGAAGGTGCGTATTGGGTCACCAACGCCGACAGCCACACGGTGTCGCGGATCGATCCTGGAACGAACGCCGTCGTCGAGACGATTCCGGTTGGCAACGGCCCGAGCGCGGTTGCGACCGGCGCCGGGGCGGTCTGGGTGGTCAACAGCCTCGACGGCACGGTCTCTCGGATCCACCCGGGCACGAACACGGTCGTCCAGGAGATCCCTGTCGGGGGCGGGCCGCTCGGGATCGTCTACGCGGCCGGCTCGGTCTGGGTCGCGAACACGGGCGACGGAACGATCACGAAGATCGACCCCGAGAGCGACGGGCCGCCCAAGACGCTCCCGGTCGGCGCAACCGAGCTCGCCTTCGGCGCAGGCACGTTGTGGGCGAGCGAGCGTGCCGCGGGCCGGGTGGTTCGCATCGATCCGAAGACTGGGAAGCAGGTCTTCGGCGCGATCCGGGTCGGGAACGGGCCGACGGGGATCGCCTTCGGCGACGGCGCGGCGTGGGTGGCGAACAGCCTGGACGGGACGGTCTCCCGGATCGATCCCGATACCAACTCCGTGACCGCGCTCGTGACCACCGGGAACGGGCCACATGCGGTGGCCGTCGACGCGCGCGGCATCTGGGTGAGCGACCAGTTCGACGGCAACGTCGTGCGGATCGATCCCGGCACGAACCAGGTGGCGCAGCCAGTGAGCGTGGGAGGCCGCCCGTTGGGACTGGCGATGTCGGGCGGCGCCGCGCTCGTCGCCGTCCGTCAGCCGGGCGCCGGCCACCGCGGCGGGACGCTCGTGCTGCGGGCTGAGCGGCCCAGGAATGGGGACGTCGTCGACTTCATCGACCCCGCGCTTGCCACCGCCGCGAACACCATGCCACTCCTGCGGATGACCGGCGACGGCCTCGTCGCGTTCAACCAGGTCAGCGGTCTGGGGGGAACCCAGCTCGCGGCCGACCTCGCGACGTCGCTGCCTGAGCCGACCGACGGCGGCCGCACGTACACCTTCCGGCTGCGCTCCGGCATCCGCTACTCGAACGGTAGGCCGGTGCGGGCGACGGACTTCCGCTCCACCTTCGAACGCAACTACGCGCTCAAGTCCCCCCTGATGTTCGACGGGATCGTCGGCGACGGGCAATGCCGGAAGCACCCGAAGCGGTGCGACCTCTCACGCGGGATCGTCGCCGACGACGTCGCCGGCACAGTGACCTTCAACCTGATCCGGCCGGATCCCGACTTTCTCTACAAGCTCGCGAGCCCGTTCGCATATGTGCTGCCGGGCGACACGCCGCGGCGGCCGGCGGGAACGCATCCGCTGCCCGCGACCGGCCCCTACATGATCGCGACCTACAGGCCGAAGAGACTGCTCAGGTTCATCCGCAATCCGTTCTTCCGCGAGTGGTCGCAGGCCGCGCAGCCGGCTGGGTACCCCGACCGTATCGACATCCGCATCGCCGGCACCCCAAACGAGGTGATCCGCGACGTCGTCGACGGCAAGGCCGATGTCGCGTGGTGGAACAGGCCTCTGACCCGGTCGCAGGCGTCGACGCTCGAGATCCGGTACGCGAGCCAGCTGCACTCCAACCCGAGTCCGAACATCGAGGCGCTCTTCCTCAACACTCGCGTCCCACCGTTCAACTCGCTCGACGCCCGAAGGGCGTTCAACTACGCCGTCGACCGGGCCGCGGCGACGGACACCTGGGGTGGGCCGAGCCTCGCCGAGCCGACGTGCCAGGTCCTGCCGCCGAACATCGCCGGCTACAGCCCCTACTGCCCGTACACGGCCGGCTCGACGGAGCGCGGCGAGTGGACGGCACCCGACCCGAGGAAGGCGAAGGCGCTCGTGGCACGCTCGGGGACCCGCGGCATGAAGGTCACCTTCTGGGCGTTGCCGGGGGCACCCATCAACCGGCTGGCCGTGAATACGCTGCGCTCGCTCGGATACCGCGTCGCCGTGAAGCCGGTCGCCGATTTCGACCGCTACTACAAAGCAGTTTCCGATTCGCGCAACCGGGCGCAGATCGGGTTCGCCGGCTGGTACGACTTGACCCCGGCGTCGTTCCTGGTTCAGCTCTTCAGCTGTCCCGCGTTCCTGCCCCGGAGTCCCGAGAACCTGAACGTGACCCAGTTCTGCGACCCGGCCATCGACCGCCGGATGCGGAGGGCCCAGGCACAGTGGTCGAGCGACCCGATCGGGTCACGCGCACTCTGGCAACGGATCGACCGCGAGGTCACCGACGCGTCACCGTGGGTGACGCTCATTGCGACGAAGGACGTGGACTTCCTCTCGAAGCGCGTCGGCAACTACCAATGGAGCCCGTCGATGGGCATGCTCATCGACCAGCTTTGGGTGCGGTAGGACAGCGCTGACAGCAAGGTCGTGACGGCGTCGGAGAGGGTCGAAGGCGGCGCCAGAGTCGATCGCGCGGCAATGACTTAGCCACGGTCTAGGCGTGATCTTGCCGGATTCTAGGCGCCCAATCCTAGCCTCGGTTGCGGGCATGAACACATCCGACAGGAAGGGGCAAGGTCATGCGAAGGAAGCTTCTACCGCTAGCCATCGCGACGGTGCTGGCGTGCGTCACCGCGGCGACGGGTCTCGCGGCGGGATCGACGGAGGTCGAGCACTTCTCGGCCACGTTCCCCGACGACGTCTGCGGCTTCTCGGGAACGACCGCCGTTCGGCGCACGTCGGTCTTCCGCGACACGGGCAACGGCACGTACTTCATGAACCTCACGTTCTTCGCCGTCTTCACGGCCGACAATGGAAAGTCAGCCACGCTCTCTTTCCACGGGCCGCAGAAGCAAACGTCGCCGTCCGTGATCGACGAGCAGGCGGGGACGGTCACGATCATGACCACCTACGGGGGTGTGTTTGAGAAGTTGTCGATCACTCGTGGTCGGACGTTGACTCGTGATGCTGGAATTGTCACCTTGGTCGATGTCTACGAGTACACCGGGGATCCAAACGATCCGGTGGGTGACTTCATCTCCGAGACGGTGTCTGGGCTACATGGGCCACATCCCGATCTCCTGAGCGGCTTCAGCCTCTTCTGCGAGGTCCTCGTGCCATACCTGCAAGACCCGTAGAGCAGCGATCGCAGTGGGCGGGCCTGCATGCAGACTGGCGGGTCCGCCCGATACCCCGCATCCAGGCCCCGACCCGACAAATACTTCGGCGGGGGTGGGGGTACCCTCGTGCCTTTCTATTACGCGTGTGCGCGCGTGCGCGCGAGCGAAGTCGAGGGCGCCCTGCCGTCGGCCGACTCGCAACCATGCCCCTCCGTCGACGAGTGGCCGAGGGGGTAGGAGTAGCGGTCACCGGCTCGCGCGAACAGACGCACGCCGCGATCGCTGGTTAGCTCTTTCTCGTGGTCGCGATCGGTGGGCGTGCAGGGACTCTTCACTTTCCTGCACAACTACATTCGCGTTTCTCACGTCTGTACTGACCATGCGGCCCGATCAACCGCCCGAGTGGATCGGGCTCGAGCTGCGTCACCTCGCTGCTCTCCGCGCTATCGCTGACGAAGGGTCCTTCAAGGGCGCGGCGCGTCTTCTCGGGTACACGCCCTCGGCGATCAGCCAGCAGATCGCGAGCCTGGAGCGGATCGTCGGCACCGAGGTCGTCGCGCGAGCGCAAGGTCGCAAGGCGCTCGGACCGACGGAGGCCGGTCGAATCCTTCTCAGTCACCTGCATGCGATCGAGGCGCGACTCAACGCCGCGCGACTGGACGTCGGCGAGCTCGCCAGGGGGATCAGCGGCCCGCTTCGCATCGGCGCCTACGAGAGCGTGGGCGCGCGCATCCTGCCCGAGGTCATACGCAGGTTCCGCACCGGCCATCCCAAGGTGAGGATCGAAGTTGTCGACGCCGCGAGCGACCTCGACCTCCTGCGCTCGCTCGAGCGAGGCGTGCTCGACCTCGCGTTCACGACGCCCCCGATCCCCGCCGGACCGTACGAATCGAGGACGATCCTCCACGACCCATGGGTGCTCGTGGCGCAGATCGACTCGGAGTACGCCGAGCGCGGCGCGCCGACGACGCCCGCCGATCTCGTGGGTCTTCCGCTCATCTGCTTCCGCTCGTCGAGGGCCATCGACCGCTGGATCGAGCCGTTCCGCTCCGCCGGCATCGAGCTCGACATCGTTCTTCGGTCGGACCATGGCCGTGTCATCCACGAGTTCGTCGCGTCGGGGCTCGGAGTCGCGCTCATGCCGCTGCTCGCCGTCAATGCAGACGATCCGCGGACGAACGTGATCGACCTGGATGGCCTCATCCCACCGCGGGAGATCGCGATCGCGTGGCACAGCGATCGCATGGGCACCGCTGCGGTAGAGGACTTTGCGGAACTCGCCGTCGAGGTCGGTTCCAGGGTCCACGATAAGTGGCGCGAAATGTCACAGCCGACGAGAGCCGAACAAAGCCGTAGCGGTAAGCAGATCTACACGGCTATTTCCTGATGCTGATCGCCCGCCTGATTCTCGCAGCGTCTCACTGATCGAGGGAGTAGCTCGTCGCGACAACGCGACTCGCTGCGCGTGTCTACGCAAAAGGAGGTTGCATGTCCAAGCGATCCTTTGTGCTCGCGGTGGGTGTGATTGCCGCCATTGCGAGCCTGACCATTGGCTCTGCCGCATCGGCGAAAAGCGAGGCGACTGCGGCGGGCACGGTGGTCTTCGTGCACGATCAGGAGCCGGGAATCCTCAACCTGTGGTTGTCAACCGGAAACGGATACGTGAACTCGATCACGACCGGGCCGGTGCTGGCCACTGGGGCGGTCTACAACGAGAAAGCCAAGCTGGTCCCGTTCCTGATGGAGTCCGTCCCGAAGGTCGTCAAGGCAGAGCCGCTCACCGTCACCGGCAAGTTCAAGCAGAGCGCGGTCTGGAGCGACGGAAAGCCGATCACGGCTCAGGACCTCGTGGCGACGTGGCGGACGATCATGAATCCGAACTGGGACATCACGTCGCGTGAGGGCTGGCAAGACATCCAGCGCATCGTCGCCAAGGGGAAGTCGTTCACCGTGCAGTTCAAGCCGAAGCGGGCGTATGCGGCGTGGGACAACCTCATCGCGAACACCACGATCATGCCGGCGCACAAGGTGGCGGGCGTCGACTTCAACAAGCTGTGGAACGACTCGATCGACATCGCGAGCGGCCCGTTCAAGTTCCAGAGCTGGCAGCAGGGCACCCAGCTGACGATCGTGAAGAACGCGGCCTTCAAGGCGGGGCCTCCCGCGAAGCTCGACCGTGTCGTGTTCCGCTTCATTGCGGGCGCGTCCGAGTTCCAGGCACTGCAGAGCGGCGAGGCCGACGTCATGGAGCCGCAGCCGCAGGTGCAGATCGTCGACTTCTACAAGAACTCGAAGTTCAAGGTCCAGGCGGGACAGGGCTACCAGTGGGAGCATCTCGACTTCCAGCAGGGCGCCGCCGCCCATCCTGCGCTCAAGCAGAAGTACGTCCGGCAGGCGATCATCACGGGCATCAACCGCTCGCAACTGCGTGAGGTGCTCTACGTCAAGTCCGGGCTCGTGACTTCGAACAAGCAGATGCCCGTGTTGCAGAGCCACGTCTTCAAGCCGTTCGAGGCCGCGTACAAGACGCCATACGCGCGCTGGAAGTTCAGCCAGCGAAACGCGATCGCGATGTTGAAGAAGAACGGCTGCACGGGCGGTCCGGACACGCCGAGCTCGGGCAATAGCAAGATCTTCAGCTGCCCGAATGTCGGCAAGCTGTCGTTCCCGTTCACGACGACCTCGGGCAATCCGCTCCGTGCTCTCACGTTCGAGATCATCCAGCGGCAGCTCAAGAGCGTCGGCATCGAGTTCACACCGCGCTTCATCAGCCCCGCCGTCCTCTTCGGTGGCGGCATGTTGACGGGCGGTGATTGGCAGTCAGTGCTGTTCACCTTCCTGGGCAGCCCGGTGAGCGGGCCTACGTTCTTCCAGATCGGAGGCTGCGGCGGGGACCAGAACTACGGTGCCGCGTGCAACCGGAAGGCGTCGGCGCTTCTGCAGAAGGCGCAGTTCACGCCGAATACCGCCGACCGGAATGCGATGCTCCACAAGGCCGAGACCATCCTGGCCGAGGAGGTCTTCTCCGTTCCGCTGTTCGCACGACCGACGTTCGTGATCAACTCGACCAAGGTGAAGGGAACCGTCCGGAACCCGACGAACCAGAGCTCCACCTGGAACATCGAAGGCTGGAGAGTCAGCTAGCGGCGCGCAAACCCTGAAGCGCTCGTCGGCTACACACGAGCCCCATCCGCGACGCGGGTGGGGCTCGTTTCTTTGACCGCGGAATGCGTCGCCGAGCCGCGCCCGGATTTCCGTACTGACGTGAGGAACCGCGGTCACTCAGGGTCTCGTGTCCTCGATCGGACAGAGCGGCGGCGTAGCGACAAGCAGGTCTACGCCACGAGACCCTGAGTGAATACACGGAGGTTCTCGCAGCCTATAACCGGATCAGGAAGAAGCAATTAGGCTCGCTAAACTCCGACGAAGAATTCCCGACCGCTTCTCGCTTCGCTGCCGTCGCAGTTCCGGCGTTCGTCGAGCATGGGTAGTGTGACTCGGTGGCGTCGACCGGAGTCGATTCGCATGAAAAGGCTGCGGCGATCGTGTTCGAGACGCGGCTCGGCGAGCTCGGCGTCGTGGCGACGACCGAAGGGATACGCCGCGTTCTCCTGCCGGATCGCGCTTCGCGCCGGCACGGCGAGGACGGCAGCGGCTTGGCGTGTGGCCAACGCGAGGGCGGCGGCCGATCAGCTCGCCGAGTATGTACGCGGCGAGCGTGAGGAGTTCTCGCTGTCCATCGACTGGACGGATGTCGAGCCGAGCCATCGGCACGTTCTCGAGACGTTGTGCGAGATCGCTCCCTTCGGACGTACGGTGACGTACGGCGAGCTCGCGCAGCGGTCGGACGTCACCGATCCTCGCGAGATCGGCGTGCTGATGAGCCGCAACCCCGTGCCGCTCGTCGTTCCGTGTCATCGCGTGGTGGCGGCCGACGGCCTCGGCGGCTACGGCGGCGGTCTGGAGCTCAAGCGCCGCCTGCTCGAGCTCGAGGGCGTTCTGCCGCCTCGCCTCGATCTCGGCGACGTCTGACCACCGCGCGGGGGACGAGAGAGCCCTGCCGCCAAGCGGGCTCCCTCGACGGCGTCACGTCTGTCGACGTGGTGGGATCACCGGGAAAAGCGTTCGTCTGCGCGTCCTCGGCGTCATCCCCCGAGCGCGGTATCCGCACGCGCTGCCGGTAACGTCCGCCCGGCGTGGAACTCGTCGATCTCGGCGAAAGTGGCCTGCGTGTTTCGCGCGTCGGACTCGGTTGCAACAACTTCGGCGGTCGCCTCGACCTCGAGGCGACGCGGCTCGTGGTGGATGCCGCCATCGACGCGGGCGTCACCTTCTTCGACACCGCCGAGGTCTACGGAGGAAACGGAGGAAGCGAGCGCCTCCTCGGCGAGATTCTCGAAGGCCGCCGCGATCAGGTCGTTCTCGCTACGAAGTTCGGCTGGGGTCAAGAGCACGGAGACGGAGGGGCTGAAAGGATCCGGCCGGCGCTCGAGGGGTCGCTCGAGCGGCTGCGGACGGACTACGTCGACCTCTACTACCTGCACAAGCCCGATCCGGACACGCCCGTAGGGGAGACGCTCACCGCCCTCGACGAGCTCGTCCGGGCCGGAACGGTTCGCGCGCTCGGCTGCTCGAACTTCTCGGCGGAACAGCTCTCGGAGGCCGAGCAGGCGGCTCGTGAGCTGGGGACGGCGCGGTTCACGGTCCTCCAGAACCAGTACAGCCTGCTCGAGCGCAGAGACGAGGACACCGTGCTGCCGCTCTGCCGCGAGCTCGACGTGTCGTACATCCCGTACTTCCCGCTTGCGAGCGGGCTCCTCACGGGCAAGTACCGTCGCGGCGAGCCAGCGCCCGAGGGAAGTCGCCTCGAGGGACGCGCCATCGAGGACGAGCGGTACGACCGGGTCGAAGCGCTCGAGCGCTTCGCGGAGGAACGCGGCCACACGGTTCACGAGCTCGCGATCTCGGCGCTCGCCTCGACTCCGGGCATCGGATCGGTGATCGCCGGCGCGACGAAGCCCGAGCAGGTGCGGGCGAACGCGGCGTCGGCCTCGTGGCGGCTGTCCGACGAGGATCTCGAGGCGCTCGCCGCCCTCTAGCTCGACGCTTCTCGCTGCGCGGCCGCGAGTGTCGCACTCTTGTTGCAGATCAGTGTCTGGCACTGGAATGCGCCGAAAGCGTGCAAAGTGGTCCACGTGCTTCTGGCCGAGGTTGCAGCGACGTCGGCCGACGTCGCCGGAACGTCGTCTCGTCTCGCGAAGGTCGCGAGGCTTGCCGAGTGCTTCTCGGCTGCGGACAGCGATGAGGTGGGTGTCGCGGTCGCATACCTCTCGGGCGTGTTGCCGCAGGGCTCGATCGGCGTCGGCTGGGCGTCGCTGCGGGACCTTCCCGATCCGGCGACGACTCCGACGCTCGCCCTGCTCGAGGTCGATGCGGCGATGTCTCGCATTGCCGGGACCTCGGGCCCGGGCTCGCAGGCGAAGCGGCGTAACGAGCTCGCGACGCTGTTCGCGCGGGCGACCGAGCAAGAGCAGCGATTCCTGACCGGGCTGCTGCTCGGCGGGCTACGGCAGGGCGCGCTCGAGGGTGTCATCGTCGACGCCGTCGCGAGAGCATCGGAGATACCCGTTGCGGACGTGCGCCGCGCCGTCATGCTCGCCGGCGATCTGACTGCGGTTGCGTCGAAGGCGCTGACGGACGGGTCGGCCGGACTCGACGAGTTCCGGCTCACGCTGCTGCGCCCGATCCAGCCCATGCTCGCCCAGCCCGGCGACGACCTCGCCACCGCGCTCCAGCGCACCGGCACGGCCGCGGTCGAGTGGAAGCTCGACGGCGCGCGCATCCAGGTGCACCGGCTCGGAGACGAGGTGCGGGCCTACACGCGGAACCTGGCCGAGATCACGGAGCGCGTGCCGGAGGTGGTGGACGCTGTTCGCACGCTGCCCGCGCAGGCGCTCGTGCTCGACGGTGAGGTCATCGCCCTCCGCGAGGACGGCCGGCCGTATCCGTTCCAGGTGACGATGGGCCGATTCGGAACGAAGGGCAAGATCGAAGAGCAGCACACGAGCCTGCCGCTGTCGTCGTTCTTCTTCGACTGCGTCCACCTCGACGGCGAGGACCTGCTCGACCGGCCGGCGAGCGAGCGCTTCCGCGAGCTCGACGAGGCGCTTCCCGAGACACTTCGAGTTCCGCGGATCGAGACGGACGAGCTCCTCGTCGCACAGGAGTTCCTCGAGGACGCGCTGGCCCGCGGCCACGAGGGCGTCATGGTCAAGTCACTCGATGCGCTGTACGAGGCGGGACGTCGGGGTGCCGGCTGGCTCAAGGTCAAGCAGGCGCACACGCTCGATCTCGTCGTGCTCGCGGTCGAGTGGGGGAGTGGGCGCCGGAAGGGAAAGCTCTCGAACCTGCATCTCGGTGCGCGAGATCCAGCGACGGGCGGCTTCGTAATGCTCGGGAAGACGTTCAAGGGCATGACCGACGAGATGCTCGCGTGGCAAACCGAGCATCTGCTCGCTCTCGAGACACACCGCGAGGGTCATGTGGTCCACGTCCGGCCGGAGCTCGTCGTGGAGATCGCGTTCGACGGCGTGCAGACGAGCTCTCGCTATGCCGGGGGCATGGCGTTGCGGTTCGCGCGGGTCAAGGGCTACCGGCCCGACAAGCGTCCCGACGAGGCTGACACGGTCGAGTCGGTGCGCGCGATCCTGGGCTGAAAGCGCGAGCCGAGCCGACGTAGACTCACCGGCGACCCGCAACTCTCAGGAGGTGACGATGACTCAGTACGGGACCCTGCGCGCGTGGGCGTTCATCGCGACGCTCGTCGGCATATTCGGCATGATCCTCGCCGCGATCGGCGCGATCGTCTGGGCATTCGAGGCGGACGGCTTCTGGCAGACGATCGGCGTGCTCCTCATCGGGCTGCCGGTGGCGATCTTCATCGCGACGCTCCCGATCGCGCTCGCGCAGGCCCTGCGTGCGATCGCAGACGTCGGGGATACGGTCGCTGCGCGCTGACGTGTCCGAGGCGGCCCTCTCCAAGAGCCTCGAGAGCCCCGACGACGTGCGAGAGTTCCCCGGGCTCGTCGCGGAGACGGTCGAGCTCGGGGACCTCACGGTCGGACGCATCGTCACCGAGCCGGGCTGGCGCTGGTCGACCCACGTCGGCCCGAAGGTGGGCGGCGAGTGGTGCATGGCGCGCCACATCGGGATCATCCTCTCGGGCCGGCTCGGGATAACCTTGCAGGACGGGACCGAGTACGAGTTCGGGCCGAACGACGTCTTCGACATCCCGGCCGGACACGACGGGTACACCGTCGGCGACGAGCAGTGCGTCCAGGTCGAGTGGGCTGGGCTCAAGACGTTCGGCTTCCCCGGCTTCGGGAGCCGGGTGCTCGCGACGCTGCTGTTCACGGACATCGTCGGATCGACGAAGACGGCGGCGCGACTCGGTGATGCCCGCTGGCGCGAGCTCCTCGCCGAGCACTTCGTCGCAGCTCGAAACGAGCTCGAGCGATTCGGCGGGCGCGAGGTCGTCACTACGGGTGACGGGCTGCTGGCGACGTTCGACGGCCCCGCGCGCGCGCTCCAGTGTGCGTCCTCGATACGGCGCGCGTCCGGCCGTGGCGGCCTGAAGCTGCGAATCGGCGTGCATGTGGGCGAGGTCGAGCTCGTGGGCGAGGACGTGCGAGGCGTCACCGTGCACGAGGCGGCTCGGATCATGGCGGCCGCGGACCCGGGCGAGATCCTCGTCTCCGACCTGACGCGTGTACTCGCATCGACCTCGGGGCTCGAGTTCGAGGATCGGGGCACGCACGCGTTGAAGGGGCTGGACGGAGAATGGCGGCTGGCAGCATTCGTCGACGGGAGATGAGAGACCTGCCGCTGATCGTCGCCGTCGACGAGAACCCTGAAGGGCTCGTACGCATCACGGACGAGCTCCAGCGGTACGCGCGCGACTACGAGGTTGTCTGCGGGCCGTCGACCGAGGCTGCACTGCGGCAGCTCGAGGATCTCCGCGACCGAGACGCTGCGGTCGCCATCGTGCTCGCTGCTCGTGGCACGGCGGAGCTCAAGGGCGAGGAGCTGCTCGCGCGCGTCCACGACCTGCACCCGCACGCCAAGCGCGCGCTCCTCATCCCCTGGGGAGGCTGGGCCGACGAGGAGACCGCGGACGCGATCCGCACGGCGATGGCCGTCGGGCACATCGACTACTACGCGCTCGAGCCGTGGAGCACACCGGACGAGATCTTCCACCGCCTCATCTCCGAGCTGCTCCAGGAGTGGCGTCGACAGCATGCCCAGGGACGACGCGAGATCACGGTGATCGCGGATCCGCTGACGCCCCAGGGGAGTCGGATCCGGGATCATCTCGGACGAAACGGCGTCCCCCACGCCTTCCACACGTGCGAGTCCGACAGCGGGGCGAGGCTCCTGCGCGAGTGCGGGCACGAAGGATCCACCGTCCCGGTCGTGCTCCTGACCGACGGCCGGGTCCTCGTCGATCCCGCGCTCGACGACCTGACCGAGCATGGCGCCCGACTGCCGACGTCGCTCGACGATCGTGATCCATACGACGTCGTCGTCGTCGGGGCGGGGCCTTCCGGACTCGCTGCCGCGGTGTACGCCTCCTCGGAGGGACTCCGTGTCCTCGTCGTCGAGCGGGCCACGATCGGCGGCCAGGCCGGATCGAGCGCGCGGATCCGCAACTACCTCGGATTCGCGCGCGGAATCAGCGGTGCCGAGCTCACGCAGCGCGCGTACCAGCAGGCGTGGGTCTTCGGCACGACGTTTCTCGTCACCCGAGAGGTGAACGACCTTCGCGCCGGGCCGGTCGGCCACGTGCTCACGATCTCGGACGGCACGGAGGTCGAGGGACGAGCCGTCGTTCTCGCCACGGGCGTCTCGTATCGCCGGCTCGCCCTGCCCGCGCTCGAGGCACTCGAGGGCGCGGGCGTCTTCTACGGGTCGTCGCCTGCGGAGGCGCGCCACTTCACCGGCGGGAACGTCTTCGTGATCGGTGCGGCCAACTCCGGTGGTCAGGCGGCGGTGCACTTGAGCCGCTACGCGGCGCGCGTGACGATCCTCTGCCGCGGCGACTCGCTGGCGGCGAGCATGTCCCAGTACCTCATCGACGAGATCGAGCACCGGTCGAACATCGAGGTGCGTATGAGAACCCAGGTCGTCGACGCCATCGGCGACGAGCGCCTGGAAGCACTCGTGCTCCGTGACGACAGCGGTGACAACCGGGTGCCTGCCGATGCGCTGTTCGTCCTGATCGGTGCGATCGCGATGACCGACTGGCTTCCACCCGAGCTCGAACGAGACGACCGCGGTTTCGTCGTCACCGGTCCCGACTACGCGACGAGCGTCCAGGGGGTCTTCGCGGTCGGCGACGTGCGTGCGGGCTCGGTCAAGCGCTGCGCGTCAGCAGTGGGGGAGGGATCGGTTGCGATCCAGCACGTGCACAGCTATCTCGAGCAGGCGGAGCGCCTCACCGCGCGCTGAGGCTCAGTCCGTGATCTCGTCGCACTCGGGCGAGTCTTCGAGCGCGCTCTCGAGCTCGCCGCCGACGTCGGCGTCCTGGATCGTGTCGACCGTCGACTGAAATGCGGTGGCCATCGCCGTGAGTGACGTCGTGATCGCGGTCACGGCTTCGGGAAGGTTGGCAAGGCTGGTGATTCCGTCGACGGCGGTCTCGATGCTTCCGGACTGCGACTCGAGCTCGGTCGAGAGCTCGTCGATCGACGCCTCGATCTCGTCGCCGGAGTCGGTCGGTGGCGCCCCGAGCGCTCGCAGGTCGTCGACCAGCGTGTTCGTGGCTTCCCGCGCGTCCGTTGCCGCAGCCTCGATCGACTCCTCGTTGAACGACGAAACGTCGGTGAAGCTCGAGCCGATGCTCTCGAGCTCGGTCGTCCACGAGCTGACGCTGCTGCAGAAGTCGGTCGCCCAGGCTGCCGTCGGGTCCGCTTCGTCGTCTCCTCCACCGCAGCCGACGGCGACGAAGGCCAGCGCAACCACAGCGGACACGAGGACGAGGGCGCGCTTCACCGCCGCAACCTAGCGCATCCGGGTTGCGACGAGAGCGAGAATCGGAACCGCCGCCCACGACGCGATCTCGCGCGCGCCCGTCCGCCACGCGACTGGCTCGTCGGTCGTCGCGACCGTCACCCGAGTGCCGGATCCGTGAAGAGCCGCGCGCAGGAGCTTCGCCGCGCGCCTGCCGTGCCAGTGCGACGTGACGAGCAGGACCTCGTCGGCGCCGACGCGCCTGGTCGCCTCGGCGATCCCGATGGCGTTGCCCAGGGTCGTTCGCGCGCCCCGGTCGACGAGCAGCGTGCGCACCGGCTTCGACCAGGTTCGCGCCATGAGATCGGCCTCGGTGTCGGCCGCTCTCCCGCGCGCCCAGCCGGAGAAGAGCACGGCGTCGTCGGGGCGAGCCGCGTCGCCGGCGAGCGCGATGCGTGCCGCACAGACCGGATGGAGGCCGACGGTGCGGCGGTCCGAGAAGCCGAGGACGGCGACGAGCCGCATCCGGCTCAGTGGCGCTGTCGGAGCCGGCGCCAGACGCCGTATGCGAGCAGCGTCCCGATCACCGTGAGCACGAGGCGGAGCGCCTTGCTCCCGCGCAGCTTCGACTCGCCGCTCGCCCGTTCGCGCATGTTGACCGGCACCTCGACCACGGCGAGGTCGGCCTCGCGCAGGCGAAGGAGCGCCTCGACCTCCGGTGCGCCGGTCGTGTACGGCTTGCCGAGCGTCGGCATCGCAGCACGGTTCGCGGCGTACATCCCACTCGTCGCGTCGAGGAACGGGCTGCCGAGCGCAGCTCTCATGCCACGCCGCAAGGCAGCCGTTCCGAGCTTCCGGCTCCCCGAGGGCTCGTAGCGGTACGCCTCGTACCCGTCGCCGGACATGAACCGCGAGCCGACGGCAACGTCGGCCTGTCCCGAGCGCACGATCTCGAGCAGCCGGGCCAGCTCGTCGACCGGGTGCTGCCCGTCCGCGTCGACGCGACCGACGTAGGCGTAACCGTTCGTATCCGCATAGGCGTATCCCGCCGCGATCCCCTCCTGGAGCCCGCGGTTCTCGCCGAAGGAGACGACCTCGGCCCCGTGCTCGCGGGCGACGTCGGCCGTCGCGTCGGTGGAGCCGTCGTCCACGACGAGCACGTCGGCGTCGGGAAGACCGGCGTGGAGCTCGTCGAGCACCCCCGCGAGGTTGGCCTCCTCGTTCCAGGCAGGGATGAACACGAGGGTCTCGGTGCCGCTCACTCGATCGAGCCTAGCCGAGCGGCCAGGTAGACCCTGGCCGAACGGCTCAACCGTGCGTTCTGAGCCGGTCCCCCCGGTACGAGGGATGGCATTTCCCCCATTTGGTCACTTCCATGCGACAGTGGACGCGAGCGGTTCCGAGCGGAAGACCGAGGCGGCCGGCTTTCGGCGTCGCCCTGCCCTGAACGACGAGGGCGGTCAGATCCTGCTCATGACCTCGCTCTTCATCGGGATGCTGCTCGTATGCGTCGGCCTCGTGGTCGACGTCGGGCACGCGATGCTCGTCCAGCGTCAGCTGCAGGCCGGCGTGGACGCTGCAGCGCTCGCGGGCGTCCAGCACCTGCCGCTCGCCCCGCAGGCCGAGGCAGTCGCGATTCAGTACAGCCCCACTCCCGGAAACAAGAACGCGGTCAACACCGTCAACAACGCGACCACCACGGCAAAGGCGATGTGCATCGCCGGAGTGCCGGGGTGCAACCGGCGCGACGGCGGCTACAACGGAATCGTCGTCGAGTCGAGGTCGAAGGTCCCGACGTGGTTCGGAAAGATCATCGGGATCAAGGACATGACCGTCTCCGCCAAGGCGACCGCGTGCTCGCCGTGCAGCGTCAAGCCGCTCGACATCATGATCGTCCTCGACCGCACCGGCTCGATGTGCCAGGTCGGGGTCCCGCCCGTGAACGAACCGCGGTCGAACTGCACCGACCTGAACGCGGCACGGGGCGGCATCAAGACGTTCCTCAACTTCATGGACCCGTCCCTCGACAAGGTCGGCCTCGCGCTCACCCCGCCGACGCTCAACAACAGCTTGATCACGAGCTGCCCCGTCCCGAACGGCTACCAGCCGTGGGACGGGACACCAAACATCAACGTTCCGTCCGGCCATCCCGACCGGGGGATGAACGGGAGGTACTACGGGTACGACCAGTGGTGGCACCCGGACGGGATCGACAGCCCCGTGGGCGAAGACTCCTCGTTCTACGTCGTAGCCGGTCTCGAAGGCGCGGACGGCGTGGCCGCGGACGACTACATGATCAACGACCCGGTGCAGGGCTGGATTCTCAATCCCGCCTCTGCCGTCGTCCAGCGTCTCAACTGCACGGGCGCCAACGGCCTGACGAGCTACTCGCTCTCGATCGAGTCCGCGCAACGCGAGCTCGCCCGGAACGGCCGCGGATCGGTCCAGGACGTCATCATCTTCCTCTCCGACGGAGGCGCGAACACGTCGCCGAGCGATGTGCCCGCAGGACACTGGACGAACAACCCTTCGAGCGTCGCGACCCCCTGTGGGACAGGTGTCCAGGCGGCGGCCAACGCAAAGTCCGCCGGCGCGATCGTCTACACGATCGGTTACGACCTCGCCAAGGCCGCGGGGGGCGGCGTGGCCGAGCTCTGCCGGCGGCCGAACATGAACGCGGGCGCCAACTACGGACACGCGACCACGGGCACCCCCGTTCCGGAGGCGTGCGGGACGTGGGGCACGCCGCCGAGCTGCGATGCCGAAGACGCGCTGATGGCCATGGCGAGCAGGTCCATTCCCAGCGTTCCCACCAGCCCCAAGAACTACTACTACGCGCCGACCCCGCAGACGCTGGACGGCATCTTCAAGTCGATCGCGCTCGACCTGTCGGGTGTGAAGGCCCGCTTGATCGACAACACGTCCCCGAATCTCATCTCGTAGCAACCGGCGAGCCGCCACGACCGAGGAGCCCACGATGACGAAAGCCACACCAATCAGGCGACGCTCGAGAGGCGAGGACGGGCAGGCCGTCGTCGAGTTCGCGCTCGTGCTCCCGCTCCTGCTCATGCTCCTCCTCGGGATCGTGCAGTTCGGGACCGTCTTCCGCGACTACATCGCCCTGACGGACGCCACGCGCGTCGGCGCACGCCATGCGTCCGTGGCGCGGTCGATCCAGCCCGAGTCGCAACGCGTGCCGCTGGTCATCGCCAAGGTTCAGAAGGCAGCGGTCAATCTCGACGCGGCCAAGATGACAGTCACGGTCACGCCGGTGAAGCCCGACGGGATCACGCCGGGCTGGGAGGCAAGCGGCGACGTCACCGTCTACTCCACGTATCCGTTCAAGGTCAACCTGCTCGGCATGGTGCTCTTCGACGGAACGCTCAAGAGCCGGACGACGGAACGAGTCGAGTAGGGCTGCGGGCGGCCGCCCGCGTCAGATCACGTTGCGCTCGGGGCGGGGAGTCCCGCTCTCGAACCGCTCGGCCGCGAGGGGGGCGAGCTCCACAAAGGGCTCGCGGCCGAGTACGAGGTCGCGCACGATCTCGCCGACGGCGGGAGCCTGCAGGAAGCCGTGTCCCGAGAAGCCCGTCGCGTAGAGGAAGCGCGCGACGCTCCGGGCCTCGCCGACGAGCGCGTTGTGGTCGGGCGTCACCTCGTAGTAGCCCTTCCAGCCGCCCGCGAGACCCATGTCGAGCAGCGACGGGAGGCGGCGCTCCGCCACCTCCATGACCTTCTCGAGCCAGGAGCCATCGGTCGACCTCGTCGAAGCCGGGAGGCTGCTCGCGGTCGGCCATGCCGAACAGGAGGCCCGGGCCTTCTCGGTGGAAGTAGAGGCCGGACGAGAAGTCGACGGTCAGCGGCATATGTTCGGGGAGGTCGTCGACCGGGCCGGTGAAGCCGACCTCCCGCAGGTATGGCCGGACGGGAAGCTCGATCCCGAGCGGGCCGGCGATCTCCGGAGACCACACCCCGGCGGCGCAGATCACGACGTTCGTCTCGATCCTGCCGACCTCGTGCGTCACCGCTTCGACCACTCCGTCGCGCACCTCGACTCCCGTGACGGGCGCCCGCGTCGCCACCGTCGCGCCGTGCCGGCGCGCGCCGGCCGTGTATCCCTGCACGACTGCCTCCGGGCTCGCGTACCCGTCGAGGGCGCAGAACGCGGCGCCGATCACTCCGTCCAGGCCCGCGAGCGGGCAGAGCTGGTGCACCTCGTCCAGCGCGACGAAGCGGCTCGGCACGCCGAGCTCGTTCTGGAGGGCAACACTCTCCTCGAATGCGGCGACGTCCTCCTGGCGGTCGAGGAGGAAGAGGTAGCCGACCTGGTGGAGATCGATCTCGGCGCCGGGTCGTTCCTCGAAGCGGGTGAACGCTTCGATGCTGCGCAGTCCGAGCGCGATGTTGAGCGGGTCGGAGAACTGCGCGCGGAAACCTCCCGCCGCGCGACTGGACGAACCGGAGGCGAGCTCGTCCCGCTCGAGGAGGCAGACGGAGGTCCCGGCCTCGGCGAGATGGAACGCGATGCTCGTGCCGATGACGCCGCCGCCCACGACGACGACGTCGGCTTGTCTGGGGAGAGAAGTCACCGGCGCACGAGGTTACGCAGGAAGAAGGCCACGTTGGCCGGGCGCTCGGCGAGACGACGCATGAGGTACGGGTACCAGTCCGGGCCGTACGGTGTCGCGACGAGGACCTTGTAGCCCTCCGCCGCGAGGGCCCGCTGCAGCGCCGGGCGCACGCCGTACAGCATCTGGAACTCGAACCGGTCGCGCGAGACGCCCTCGCGCGCGGTGAACGCCTTGACGTGCTCGACGATCCGCTCGTCGTGCGTCGCGACTGCGATGTACGCGCCGCCCGTCAGGCCACGCTCGACGAGCTCGACGTATGCGCGGTCCACGTCTCTCTTCTCCTCGAACGCGATGGCCGCCCGCTCGAGATACGCGCCCTTCACGATCCGCAGGTTCGGCGCGAGCGGAAGCAGCCGCTCGAGATCCGCGGACGTGCGGTAGAGGTACGACTGCAGCACCGTCCCGACGCTCTGCGTGCCCCGCTGCGCGGAGACGCTCGTAGATTCGCAGCGTCGCGTCGACGAACGCGGACTGCTCCATGTCGATGCGGATGAACGTGCCGAGCCGCTCGGCCTGCGCGACGAGGCGCTCGAGGTTCGCATACGCCGTCTCCTCGTCGAACGTGAGACCGAGGTGCGTGAGCTTGAGAGCCACGTTCGCCCGGAGCTTCTCGGCGACGAGCCGGTCGAGGATCAGCTGGTACTCCGCCACCACTGCGCTCGTCCCGGCCTCGTCGGCGACGTCCTCGCCCAGCAGCGTGGTGTTCGCATGCATGCCCGCGTCGTTCAGCCGACGCAGCACGGCGACGCACTCGTCCAGCGTCTCGCCCGCGACGAAGCGCGCCGCCCCCAGCCGCATGCCGTGCCGCTGCACAAGACGCTGCAGCCGCTCGCTGTCGGCCGCACGCAGGATCGCGGTGCGCGGGATCGAGCTCAGCTCCATCGCACGCGAGCCTAATGGCGAGCCGGCTAGTTGACCGAGGGGTCGGGAGGCATGAGCGCGAGCACCCCGAACGGCCCGCCCTTGCGCCGCAGCACCGCGCTCCAGAGGCCTTCCGGGTCCTCCGTGAAGACATCCTCCGGCAGAGCCTCCTCGACGATCCACGAGCCTTCCTCGAGCTCGTCGTCGAGCTGCCCCGGCCCCCAACCCGCGTACCCGGCGTACACACGCGCGCGACGGAGCTCGCCCAGAGCGTCTGGATCGACTTCCGACGGGAGGAACCCGACCGACTCGAGGACGAGGGACTCCGCGCGCTCGGGTTCGACGAAGTCGGCGAGGATGACGATCGCGGACGGCTGCACGGGACCGCCGACATGCACGGCGCCGAGATCTCCGGCGAGCTCCGCCAGCTCGGGCACGGCCTCGTCGACATCGGTCTCGGACGCACGGTTGAGCACGACGCCCAACGCTCCCTCCTCGGTGTGCGAGCCCACGAGCACGACCGTCCGCCAGAAGTTGGGATCCACGAGTGAAGGACCGGCTACGAGGAGCTGACCCTTGAGAGACTCCACAGCCGCATATCATCGTGGAATGGACGGCGTCGCTCGCGAGATCAGGCTGGTTGCGAGGCCACAGGGTTTTCCGGACGAGGATCTGTTCGAGGTCGCCGAGACGCCGATCCCCGATCCCGCCGACGGGCAAGTCCTCGTGCGAAACGCGTACTTCTCGGTCGATCCGTACATGCGGCCGCGGATGAACGACGTGCGTTCCTACGTCGCGCCGTTCACGCTGGGCGAGGCGATGACCGGTGGCGCCGTCGGGCGTATCGCGGTCTCGCGGAACCCCGGTTACGCCGAGGGCGACTGGGTTCTCCACCAGCTCGGATGGCGCGAGTGGGCGCTCTCCGACGGCACGGCGATGCGGGCCGTCGATCCGGCGGCGGCGCCGATCTCGACCTCGCTCGGCGTTCTCGGGATGCCGGGCTTCACGGCGTACTACGGGCTCTTCGAGCTGGGGCAGCCGAAGGAGGGCGAGACCGTACTGGTCTCCGGCGCCGCCGGCGCGGTCGGGAGCGCGGCGGGTCAGATGGCCAAGATCGCGGGCTGTCGCGTGATCGGCAGCGCGGGGTCGGAGGAGAAGCTCGCCTGGTTGCGAGAGCTGGGCTTCGACGCGGTCTTCGACTACCGCGAGCAGCGGCCGCACAAGGCGCTCGCCGAGCTCGCGCCCGAGGGCATCGACATCTACTTCGACAATGTCGGCGGCGAGCACCTGGAGGCCGCGATCGGCTCGCTGCGGACGTACGGGCGGGTGGCCGCCTGCGGCTCGATCTCGCGCTACAACGACGTCGAGCCCAGTCCCGGCCCACGGAACATGTTCATGGTCGTGACCAAGCGCCTTCGCCTGCAGGGGTTCATCATCCGCGACCACTACGAAGGCTTCCCGGAGTTCTACGCGCGGGCGAGCGAGTGGGTGCGCGACGGGCGCCTCCGCTACCGCGAGACGGTCGTCGAGGGGATCGAGAACGCACCGAGCGCCTTCCTCGGCCTGCTGCGCGGCGCGAACATCGGGAAGATGCTCGTCAAGGTCGGCCCGGCGGAGTAGGAGGGCTCGGCGGGTACGCTGGCGCGCGTGACGCGCACCGTCATCGTCTCCGCCGTGCGCACGCCCTTCGGCCGCCTCGGCGGAGGGCTCGCGTCCCATCCGGCGACGGAGCTCGGGTCGATCGCGATTCGCGCCGGTCTCGAGCGTGCCGGCCTCGAGGCGGCCGAGGTGGAGTACGTGGTCATGGGACAGGTGCTGCAGGCGGGAGCGGGGCAGGCGCCCGCGCGCCAGGCAGCCGTCGGGGCGGGTATCCCGAAGGAGGTTCCGGCGGACACGATCAACAAGGTGTGCGCGTCCTCGATTCGAGCGCTCGAGATCGCGGATCTCATGATCCGCTCGGGTGGGCACGAGCTCGTCGTCACGGGCGGCATGGAGTCGATGTCGAACGCGCCGTACCTGCTCCCCAAGGCGCGCTTCGGCTACCGGCTCGGAAACGGCGAGGTCGTGGACCACATGGTCTTCGACGGGCTGACCTCGTCGTTCGACGGGCTGCACATGGTCCAGCAAGCGTCACTGGTCTCGCGCGAGCTCGGGATATCCCGCGAGGACCAGGACGAGTGGGCGTACCGCTCGCAGCAGCGGGCGGCCGCGGCCCAGGACTCCGGCCGCTTCGACGACGAGATCGTCACGGTCGGCGACGTCGCCGCCGACGAAGGCGTCCGGCGCGACACCACGCTCGAGAAGCTCTCGGCGCTCGAGCCGGTCTTCGATCCCGAGGGCACCACGACGGCCGGCAACGCGCCGGGAGTGAACGACGGTGCGTCGTGCGTGGTCGTCTGCTCGGAGGAGTTCGCGCAGCGGCGGGGCCTCGAGCCGCTCGCGACGATCCTCGCGCAGGGCTACGTCGCGGACGACTTCGCGTACCTGGCGCGCACGCCGGCGCGGGCCGGCGAGAAGGCTCTGGCCGCGGCGGGGAAGTCGATCGGTGACGTCAAGCGCGTCGAGATCAACGAGGCGTTCGCGTCGGTCGCGAAGAACTCGACTCGCATGCTCGGCGCCGACGAGGACGTCGTCAACGTCAACGGCGGCGCGGTCGCGCTCGGCCATCCGATCGGCGCGTCGGGCGGCAGGATCGTGGCGACGATGGTGCACGAGCTGCGCCGGGAGGGCGGTGGTCTCGGGCTCGCGGCGATCTGCTCCGGCGGCGGCCAGGGCGATGCACTGCTGATCGAGGTCTGAGCCGCTTCGCCGCCATCGTTCTCGCCACGCTCGTGCTCGCGGGCGACGCGGCTGCGTGCGTGTGTCTGGAAGCGACGGTCGAGGAGCGGCTCGACGACGCCGACGCGGCCGTGGTCGCGCGCGTCGTCTCCGAGCGCGTCGGCGACCTGAACGGTGCGCCGCAGCGCTTCCTGACGCTCGAGGTCGAGCAGCGCGTCAAGGGCGACGTCGAGAGCGCGCCGGTGGTTCGCACGCCCTCCGGCACCGACTGCGACGTGACCGTTCCGCGCGATGAGCCGACCGGGTTCCTGCTGACCCGGGCGCCCGAAGGAGGTTGGCTGGCGACCTTGTGCAGCATGGTCGAGCCGGGCCCGCTCGTGGCCGCGGGTGGGGAGCCGCGCGGCGGGCCGATCAAGGTCGCGATCGGCGCGCTCATCCTCGCGCTCGTCCTGGGCTTCGCGGTCCTGCGGCTGCGGAAGGGGCTCCCGACCCGAGCTTCCGGGCGCACCGGAGCCCTAGGATTCGCGCGTGCAGTTCGAGCACGTGCTGGTCGTGGGAGCCGGGCAGATGGGAGGCGGGATCGCGCAGGTGGTGGCGGCCTCCGGGCGCCGCGTGTCGCTGCACGACGAGGCCCCCGGTGCCGCCGAGCGGGCGCTCGCTGCCATGGAGAAGAGCCTCGCGAAGCTCGCCGAGAAGGGTGGGCCGCCGCCGGACGACGTCCTGGCTCGCGTCGTGACTGTCGACGCGATCGTCCCAGCGGATCTCCTGATCGAGGCGGTCGTCGAGGACGCAGAAGTGAAGAAGGACATCTTCCGGCGCGCGGACGAGACCCTGCCGCCCGAGGCGATCCTCGCCTCCAACACGTCGTCGATCCCGATCACGACGCTCGCCGCCGCGACCGGGCGGCCCGAGCGCGTCGTCGGCATGCACTTCTTCAATCCGGTGCCCGTGCTGAGGCTGGTCGAGGTGATCCGCGCGGTCCAGACCTCCGACGAGACCGCGGCGGCGATTGTCGCGCTCGCAGAGGACCTCGGCAAGGTGCCTGCCGAGGCGAACGACTTCCCCGGCTTCGTCTCGAACCGGATCCTCATGCCGTTCGTGAACGAGGCCGCGTACGCGCTGATGGAGGGCGTGGCCGAGGCGGAGGCGATCGACACGATCGCGAAGCTCGGCTTCGCGCATCCGATGGGCCCGCTCGCGCTCGCGGACCTGATCGGGCTCGACACGTGTGTCTCGATCATGGAGGTGCTGCACGAGGGCCTGGGCGACCCGAAGTACGCTCCGTGCCCGCTTCTGCGCCGGTACGTCGCGGCCGGGAGGCTCGGCCGCAAGTCCGGCCGGGGCTTCTACCACTACTCGTGATGGATCCCCGGCTCGCCGCAGAGCTCGCGGCGTACGGCTCGTCCGACGACGACTATGTGGAGAAGGCGTTCCACGAGGTTCTTCGCCGCGCTCCGGACGACGACGACCGTGAGCGCGCGCTGACCAAGCTCGCCGACGGGACGCTCTCGCGCGCGACCCTTCTCCACGAGCTCGCAACGAGCGCCGAGGCCACGCGCGTGCGCGTGCTCGACGACGCGGTGGCCCTCGGCCTCGGCGCCCGTGCTCGCCGAGAGCGCATCCGCTGGCTGCAGGCACCGCCGGCGACCGATGAGCGGGTCGTCGAGATCCCGTGGGTGCTGTCGCGGCTTCGCACGCAGGGGCGCGTGCTCGAGGTCGGCTACGCCTTCGCCGAACCGTCGTATCTCGCTGGATTGGTGCGATCGGGAGTCGAGCTGGTGGGCGTCGATCGGGCCGGCCGCGACCTGGGAGAGGTCGAGACGGTGGAGGCGGACGTGCGCGCGCTGCCCTTCCCCGACGCGTCCTTCGAGCAGGTGCTGCTGGTCTCGACGCTCGAGCACCTCGGTGCCGACAACAGCGTGTACGGGCTCGCGGCCGAAAGTGACGCGAACGCTCGACTGGACGCTCTGCGGGAGCTCGCCCGTGTCCTGCGTCACTCGGGAAGCCTTCTCGTCACCGTCCCGCTGGGCGAGCCGGGGGACCACGGCTGGTTCCGGCAGGAGGACGAGCACGGTTGGACGACGCTGTTCGCGCGTGCCGGCTTCTTCCTCGAGGAGCTGGAGCTCTACGAGCTGGCACCGGACGGCTGGCGGGCGGCTCCCGACTTTCGACCTGACGGCGTGCGCTACGGCGAGCGCGGGCCGGCCGCGTCGGCAGTGCTCTGCGCGGATCTCTCACCCGGTCGCCTCCGGCACCTCGCAACACCCGGGGGCATGCGCAAGACCGCGCGTCGCCGGGCGGCTCGCACGTACAGGCGACTCCGACCCCGCGACCTATAGTTGTGCCGCGATGGACTTCGAGCTGACCGCGGATCAGCGCGCGATCCAGGCCCTGACCCGTGAGCTGGCCGAGGCGGAGATCGCGCCGAACGCGTCGGCCTGGGATCGCGATCACCGCTTCCCCGACGAGCTGTTTCCGAAGCTCGCCGAGGTCGGGCTCATGGGCGTGTGCGTCCCCGAGGAGTACGGGGGCGCGGGGGCGGACTTCCTGTCGTACGTCCTCGTGCTGGAGGAGTTGTCGCGGGCGGATGCAGGAGTGGGGGTGACGGTCGCGGTGCACACGAGCGCGACGACGCTTCCCATCCTCACGTTCGGGACCGACGAGCAGCGCTCGCGGTTCGTGCCGCCGCTCGCGCGCGGCGAGCACCTCGGCGCGTTCGCCCTCACGGAGTCGGGCTCCGGCTCCGATGCCGGCTCGCTGCGGACCTCCGCCGAGCCGAACGGCGACGGCTGGAGGATCACGGGCGCGAAGCAGTGGATCACGAACGGCTCGCGCGCGGGGACGTTCGTGCTCTTCGCGCGGACCGATCCGACGACGGCAGGGGCGCGCGGCGTCTCGTGCTTCGTCCTCGACGCCGAGCACGTGCGTATCACGCGCGAGGAGGAGAAGCTCGGCCTCAACTCGTCGACGACCTCCGATCTCGTCGTCGAGGGTGCCGACGTCGGTCCGCGACCGCCTCCTCCACGAGGAGGGGCGCGGCTTCCGCATCGCGATGGCGACGCTGGACGGCGGCCGCATCGGCATCGCCGCGCAGGCAGTCGGGATCGCGCAAGCCGCCTACGACGTCGCGCGCGAGTACGCGCTGGAGCGCGAGCAGTTCGGGCGGCGGATCGGCGAGTTCCAGGCGATCCAGTGGAAGCTCGCGGACATGGCGACGGAGATCGACGCGGCCCGCCTGCTCGTCTATCGCGCGGCGTGGCTGAAGCAGGAGGGACGGCCTCATGCCGCCGAGGGCGCCATGGCGAAGCTCTTCGCATCCGAGATGGCGCGCCGCCAGACTGCGGAGGCGATCCAGATCCTGGGCGGCTACGGCTACACGAAGGAGTTCCCGGTCGAGCGCTACTACCGCGACGCGAAGATCACGGAGATCTACGAAGGAACGAGCGAGATCCAGCGACTCGTCATCGCGCGCTCGATCCTCGGCCGACAGCTTCGCGAGGAGCCGGTCGCGACGGCAGAGAGCTAACGAGCGTGCCGAGGAAGCGCGACGAGCCCGTGCGGCTCACGAAGATCTACACGCGAGGCGGCGACACCGGCGAGACGTCGCTGGGCGACGGCTCGCGGGTCTCGAAGCTCGATCCCCGTATCGCGGCGTATGGAGCAACGGACGAGCTGAATGCGGCGGTCGGCGTCGTTCTCGCGGGCGGATCATCGTGTCCCGAGCCGGTCCGAGCCGTGCTGGCGCGGGTCCAGAACGAGCTGTTCGACCTCGGGGCGGACCTCTCCGTTCCGCTGGAGCGAGAGGGCAGGCTGCGCGTCACGCAGGCGCAGGTGGACGAGCTCGAGCAAGACTGCGATCGCTTCAACGCCGATCTCCCGGAGCTCAAGAGCTTCGTCCTTCCGGGCGGCACCGAGGCCGCAGCGCGCCTCCATGTCGCGCGCACGGTCTGCAGACGGGCCGAGCGCGAGGCGATCGCGGCCGTCGGCGACTTCGAGCTGAACCCGCTCGCGCTCGTCTACCTGAACCGGCTCTCGGATCTCCTCTTCATCCTCGCTCGCGCTGCGAACGCGAGTGCCGGCCACGAGGAGCCGCTCTGGAGGCCTGGGAGCTCGGCCTAGCGTTCGCCGCGTCGTTCGTCGCGGGGTATCTGGGCTCGATGCTCGGCCTCGTCCTCGGAACGCTGCGGCTGCCGTTCGTCGTGCTCGTCACGGGCAATCCGCTCTCGGCCGCGGGGACGAACATCGCGATCTCCGCCGCGGCCGCCGGTGCCGGAAGCATCACTCATGCGCGGGAGGGACGTGTGGACTGGAGAATCGTCGCGTGGACGGCGCCACCTTCGATCGTCGGCGCCGTCCTGGGCGCGCTCTTCGCCGATGACGTCTCGGAGGGGCTGCTCTACGGGCTGATCGCCGCCGTTCTCGTCTGGAGCGGCTTCGACCTCGTGGTTCGTCCGATTGCGGCCCGCCCGAGGACGGACCTGCGGGTCGGGCGCGGAGGCGTTCTCGCGTTCTTCATCGGGGCGCTCGGTGGCGCAGTCGGGGTCATCCTCGGGACGTTGCGGATGCCCACCCTCGTTCGGGCCGTAGGTCTCGACGTGCGGCGCGCGGCCGGAACGAATCTCGTGGTCGGCTTCCTGCTCGGTGTCGCGGGGTTCGCGACGCACGCCGCCGGAGGTGGCGTGGAATGGGACGTCCTCGCGGCCGGGCTCGCGGGCGCAATCCCCGGCGGCTTTCTCGGCGCGCGAGCGACGGGGCGCGTCTCCGAGAACCGCCTGCGCGTGGCGCTCGGCGTCGTGCTCGTCGCGGTCGGGCTCGTGTTCGGCGTGCAGGCGTTCTGGCGCTGACGCCGCACGGTGGATCGTGGTCCGCTCGAGACACGTCCCCGGGGTCTCGACCCGGTGTCAGGCGACTGCGGGCCAGCGTCCCCGCAGCCAGTCGACCAGTTCGATCGGCCGGCCGCGGGCTCGCGACGTAGAAACCCTGCGCGTAGTCGCAGCCCCAGTCGGAGAGGATGCTCCAGGCGTCGCGCGTCTCGACGCCCTCGGCGACGACCTTGAGGCCGAGCGCGTGACCGATGTCGATCATGCCGTGCACGAGCGCGGCGTCGGTCGACGAGCGCCCGAGGCCGTGCACGAAGCCCGCGTCGATCTTCAGCTCGTCCAGCGGGAGCACGCGCAAGGCTGCAAACGACGCAGCGCGGCCGCCGTCGTCCAGCGACAGGCGCACGCCGAGACCTCGGAACTGCCGGAGCACGTCGTCGTCGAGCTCGGCACCCGCACCGGGGCCCGATGGAACGACTTCGAGCGTCACCTGAATCGGCAAGTCGAGCGGCTCGAGCAACGCGGCGATCCCGTCGGCGAACTGCGGATCGTCGAGGAGCCGGTAGGGCACGTTGACCGAGACCCCGAGGTCGTGCCCCTCGAGCGACCACAGCCGGGCGGCATCCAGCGCGTCGGCGAGGACGAGGAACGTGAGCTCGCGCATGACCGGTGTCCGCTCCACGTGGGGCACGAACTCGGCCGGCGGAACGAGCCCGCGGCCGGGAAGCAGCCGCCTGACCAGGGCCTCGGCGGACTGCGTGGTACCGGATCGGAGATCGATGATCGGCTGATAGACGACGACGAGCTCCTTGCGCTCGAGAGCCGATTCGACGTCGCGCACGACACCGGCGTCGACACCGCGCCGGAAGATGGGCGACTCGTCGTTCGTATCCCGCTTCGTCGCGTACATCTGGCCGTCCGCGCGCGCGAGCAACTCCTCTGCCGTCGCTCCGTCCTCCGGGTAGACGGCCCAGCCGATGCTGCCGTCGATCTCGACCGTCGCGCCGTCGACGCGAAACGGCCTGCGGAGCGCATGACGGAGCCGACCGACCAGAGCGCCGGCATCGTCCTTGTCGGCGCCCGTGCCCATCGACAGCACGACGAACTCGTCTCCGCCGACGCGCGCGACCGTGTCGCTCTCGCGGATGATCGCCTCGAGCCGGCGCGCGAGCGTCCGGAGGACCATGTCGCCTGCCCGGTGCCCGCGCACGTCGTTGACGTCCTTGAAGCCGTCGAGGTCGACCGCGATCAGCGTGAAGGGCTCACCCGACCGGCGCGCACGCTTGAGTGCCTGCTCGACGCGGTCGTCGAGGAGGACGCGGTTCGGCAGTCCCGTGAGCGGGTCGCGCAGCGACTCCGAGTACGCCCGGCTGAGCCGCCAGTTGAGAAAGACTCCGGCACCGGCCGCGGCGAACGAGAAGACGACGAGTCCCGCGACCACGTAGTCGGGCGTCTCGCGCAGGACCGCGGTGAGGAGGCTCGAGGCGAGCACGAGCGTAGCCAGGCAGAGTGCCCAGACGAAGGTACTTCTCAGTTGCCGCCTTGAGGTGATCGTCGCTCGCTTGTCGTGGTTCCTGCCCCGCAATCAGGGCGCCGCCGTCCAGTTCTGACGGTAATCCCGGCCCCTTTGGCAATCGTCCCCAAAACGAGGGACGGTCATACCCCGAACGAGGGAACGCTACCCGCGCAAACGCGATGACCATGGGAAGGAACGCGTACCCCTTCGCGGAATCGGTCTGGCGTGGACGTTGCCGCCGGGGTCGTCGGTCTGCTCGCCGGCGTGGCCGTCGGCCCGCTCGCCGACCGCCTCGCGACGAACGCGCCTCTGCACGAGCCGCCTTCTCCGGCGAGTTCCCCGCTCGCCACGACTCCCGCTCGTCGTCGCCGGAACGGCCCTGCTCGGAGGTGCGAGCGGGCTCGCGTTCGGCTTCACGCTCGAAGCACTCATCGCGGCGCTCTTCTGCTGGATCCTGGTCATTCTCACGCGCACGGACTTCGAGCATCGCCTGCTCCCCGACAAGATCGTCCTGCCGGGCGTCGTCGCCATGCTCGCGCTCCGGACGATCGACGAGCCGAGCATCGAATGGTTGCTCGCCGCGCTCGTCGCCGCGCTCGCGCTGTTCCTCGTCGTCCTCGTGCACCCGAGGGGCCTGGGCATGGGCGACGTGAAGCTCTCGGCGTTCCTCGGGGCCGGGCTCGGCGTCTCGGTCATCGTGGCGATGTTCGTCGGCTTCTTCGCCGCGTTCGTCCCGGCGCTCGTGCTCCTCGTCCGAAGGGGCGCCGGAGCGCGTAGGGACGCGATCCCGCTGGGCCCGTTTCTCGCCCTCGGAGGCGTGGTCGCCCTGTTCTGGGGCGACGACATCCTCGACTGGTACCGCTCGCTGGGCGGTTAGGACTCCGTGAACTCCACGGGCTGCGTCTTTTGCGACGCGGCCTCAACGCCGATCCTTGTCCCATGGAAGGTGTCCTCGCGTCTGCACGCCTTCAGGGCCCCATCGACGCCGAGCAACTGGCCGCGGCCTCGGCCCGGGCAGCGGACGAGATTCGAGGAACGATCGCGAGCCCGCTGCGCGCGATCGAGGCCGCGATCGGCGCCTTCGCCGATGCCGTCGCCGGCGTCCTGCCCTCGGTCTTCGTCCTCGAGCACGGGAGGCTGTGGCTGGCCGCGCAGCGCGGCTACGCGGTCGTCCCGGACGGGATCACCGTGGAGAGCGGGATCACGGGCAGGTCGATCAGGCTCGGCAGCGCGCAGCTCGCCACGGACGTGCGTGCGGACCCGGACTACGTCGCTGCGCTCCCCGGCGTCAGGTCCGAGATCTCTGTCCCGCTCCGTACCGAGCGCGGGATCGTCGGCGTGCTCAACGTCGAGTCCGAGCGCGTGCTCCCGGAGGCGCGCAGAAGATGCGCTCCAGCCCGCTCGCCCTGGCGCTCACTCCGCGGGTCGAGGCTCTCCAGGCGAGCCGAACGCTGGACCTCGCCGCCCTCGCGCGGCTCTTCGTTCACCTCGGCAGCCTGCGGAATCCCAAGGCGATCGCCGAGCTCGGTGCCGCGTCGCTTCCGAGAGTCCTTCCCGTCGCCGCGAGCCAGATCGTGGTCTGGGACGACGTCGGCTCGCCGACCGAGCTTGCGACCTGGTCGTCCGGCGTCGCCGCCGGGCTCGCGCTCGACAAGCGTGAGATCGACGTCGCGCGCGCCAGAGTCGAGTCGTCCGTGGTCTGCGACGTGCTGGAGCTCCCTGGACGAAAGCGCGCGGATCCGAAGCGCTCGATCGTCTGGCTCCCGCTGCGCGCCAATGCGAAGGAGCTCGGCGCGCTCGTCGGAGTCGGTCGGGGCGAAGGCCACGTCGATCCGACGGTTCTCGATGCCGCGGCAGTCCTCGCCGCCCACGTCGCGACGTCGCTCGACGCCGCCTTCGCGCTTCAGCGCGCGCGCGTGAGCGCGACGACCGACGCTCTCACCGGGATCCTGAACCGACGCGGCCTCGAGGAACGCATCGAGCGAGGGCTCGCGACCGCGCAGGAGCAGCGGCGGCCCCTGAGCCTGCTCGTACTCGACTGCGACGACTTCAAGCAGATCAACGATCGGGCGGGGCATCAATTCGGCGACACGCTCCTCCGCGAGATCGCGGACGTCCTCGTGCAGTCGGTGCCGAGGCATGCGGACGCCGCACGGCTGGGTGGCGACGAGTTCGTGGTCATGCTCCCTGGCGCAGGCGTCGACACCGCCGAGAAGCTCGGAACCGAGATACGCCGACTGCTCGCGGAAGGGCTGACCGATGCCGGCTTCCCGCTGCGGATCAGCGGAGGAGTCGCGACGTATCCGTTCGACGGCGCGACCACGACCGCGCTGCTGCGCGCCGCCGACCAGGCGCTCTACGCCGCGAAGATCGCGGGCAAGAATCGCATCGCGTCGTTCCGGGATCTCACGTGGCTCGATCCCGGACAGCAGTCGCCGGTGCTCGATGCGGGTGGGGCGCGGAGGGGCCATGGATCGGGTGCAGTTCTCGCCGACGCGATTGCTGCGACCCGCGCGCTCGAGGCCGAGGAGACGGTCGAAGGCGTCTGTACCCGCCTCTGCAAGGCGCTGGTATTCCTCGTGGGCGCAACCGCCTGCACCGCGTCACGGGTCCAGGGCGAATACCTGGTCGACGCCACCGGGCACGCGCTGCGCGAGATCTGGCTGGGCGACGAGACCGCGTACCGCATCGCAGACTTCCCCCTGACGGGCGAGGTGCTCCGGACGGGCCAGGCACGGGCCGTGTCGTTCGCAGACGGTGGTGTCGACCCCGCGGAGGCGTTCATCCTCCGTCAGCTCGGGATGAGTGCCCTGTTGATGGTCCCGCTGCGCGTCCACGGTCATCCGTGGGGACTGATCGAGCTGTACGAGATGCGGCTCCGCCGGTTCAGCGACGACGACGTGGCCATGGCGGAGTTCCTCGCCGACCACGCGCAGCGGCGACTGGAGGTCGTGGGGGAGACAGACGATCCCGGCCGGCCGCCCAGGATCTTCGAGCTGCCTTCGAGCTAGTCCTCTGCGACGAAGCCGACGGGCGCGCGTACGACGTACGCACAGCGTCGGGCGTCGCCGGGAAGCGGTGACCGGCCGAAGCGTGCAACGACGAACTCGTCCTCGCCGACTTCGAGAAGATCGCCGCGCTTCAGCAGCCGCGACTCGAGCTCCACGAGCCGATAGTCGGCGCCGGGGACGAATACGAGCGCGACTTCCTGTTCCTCGCCGGGAGGCGCGCTGGCAGCGAGCTGCGCCTCGAGCTGGACCTCGAGCTCGGCGACGCGCTCCTCGCGCTCCTCGACGGTGCGCTCCCGACCCTCGACGGCTGCTCGCTTCAGCTCGACAGCTCCGAGCTCCTGGCGTCGACGGGCAACCTCGGCCTCTGCCTTCGCGAGCCCTGCATCGCGCTCCGCGAGCTCGCGCAGCAGCTCGGTGAGCTCCGTCTCGCGTGACTCGAGCTCGGAGGTCCCGGTTCGGAGCATGCGCTCGACCGACGCCCGCGAGTCGCGGATGAGCTCCTCACGCCGCTCGAGCTCCTCGATCGAGCTGTGCAAACGCGCGGCGTGCTCGTCGAGCTCGCGACGCCGTTCCGCGAGGATCTCGTCGAGACGCTCCTCCGGGTTGGGCCCGGGCGCGAGCGCCTTGCGTACGCGCGCGCCGAACCCCTCTTGCTCCGGGTGCTCTTGCTGTTCTTCGTTCGTCACGACGTGCGTCCGATCATTGCAATCGATGCCGACGGATCGACCCTAAGCCGTCGAGTTCGGAGCGATCCGCCGGCGAGAGCGAAGTTCGCCGGATCGGCGCGATCTCCTGCCCTGGCCCATGTCACCCACCTGGGGGAGGGTAAAGGTTCGACCCCGCGAAAAACCGATATGCCTCGCATGGACACGCAAGGTGCAAGGCTTCTCGCGGCGCGGCTTCGCGCGGGTGTCAAGATCGGATCGAGGATCGAGCTCGTCGCCGCTCCGCATGACGATTCTGGCCTCTGCGCCGGTGACCGAGGCATCGTCGACCAGATCGACGAGCACGGGCACGTGGTCGTGAGCTGGGACCGCGGCTTCGCGTCGGAGATCGATCCCGAGGCGACGCCGATTCACCCGCTCGCCGCCTAGCGATTCAGAGCCGTCTCGAGTAGGTCGCTCGCCGCCGATCTTGCGGACGTTGCGGCCTTCACAGACCCGCGGTGCGACCGGTCCGGAGCCCGAAGTCCGCGGTGACGACGATCGCATCTCTTCCCCCGAATGCGCGAGGGGCAGCCCTGGCGTAGAGCGCGCCGACACCGGCGTCGCGCCAGTCGGGCGACAGGATGATCGTGCGATGCGTCGGTGAGTCGAGCCATGCGGCCACGATCGCGCTGGCTTCGACGCGCCGCTGTCCGCTGGCCAGCGCCTCGCCGACGGACCACAAGCCCCAGCCGCGATCGGTGTAGTGCCGGCGGATGCGTTCGCTGAATGCCGTTCCGTCGGCCGACTCGTGAGCGAAGAACCCGACCTCGAGCATCGCCTGGGAGTGTCCGCGCGCAGCCGTGCGGAGGCTGGGGGCGGCCCTGAGGGACTGCAGGCCCTGGGCGCCGCGCACTCGATTGAGCTCCCGGATCACGTCTGCCTCGAGGGCCGTGCGCCGCTCGAAGCTGGCCGTGGCCTGGGCCGGGGATGTCGCGGCGACGGCAGGTGAGTACGCAGCGGCGAGTACGACTGCGAGTGCGACGAGGATTCGCATCCTGGGAACGCAATCGGCCGTTCTCGGCGCGCCGTGCCTCCCTCGAACGAGTGGACGCGCGACTAATGCCCGGTGCTATCTCTTGCCGCTCGGCGCTCCGGCCTCGGCCTCGTGATGCCCGTTCCCGGTGACGCTTCCGGCGTCGGTGGGCTCGGTCGCTGATGGCGTCGACTCCGGAGGAGGCACGGGTGTCGGCTGCGCTTCGGGCTGGACGGGTATCGCCGCCGCCTTCGCCGGCTTCTGCGCCTTGGCGTTCTTCTGCTTCGTGCTCGGCTTCGAGCTCTGCTCCTGATTCAGCCGCCCGGGCGGAGTCGGCTTCGTGCCGGAGGCCCCGAGCTTCGTCGATGGCTTGGGCTTGCTCGAGGCGGGCTTGTCCGCCTGGCGTTTCGGCCCACGAGCCTGCTGTCCGGGTGCCGCGGCTATCGCTGCGGCGCTATTGCCGCGTTGCCCTCCGTTGGTGGCGGCGGGGGTCCTTTTCTCCCCGGCGCTCTCGAGCTGTCCAGGCGCCGTGGCCTTCCCGCGTGCGACGCCGTTCCCCGGCACGAGCACGCCGCGCGGCGCGACCTGCCCGACCCGCTCGCCCGGCTTGCTCACGAGAGCCGGCTTCTTGGCCCCGGGGCGGCTCTCGACCTCGGACGATCCCGCGACTCCGACGCCGCCCGCCACGCCGGCGGCGGTGACGACGGCAGCGGCCTTGAGCGCGATGCCACCTCCGAGGAGCCCGCTCCCGGTGGCGGCGGTGACGCCTGCACCGGTTCCGACTCCGGCTCCGACCGCGGCAACACTGGCTCCGGCCGCCGGTACGACGGCAGCAGTCGCGGTTCCCTCCATCCCCTTGAAGACGGACAGCGAGAGCGGGATGGGGACGAGCATCAGGCCACGGAGCGCCCGGCGATGGCGCTGCTGGAGGCGGGCGAAGTGCGCGCAGTCGGGGCACTCGGCGAGGTGGTCGCGCAGCCGCCTCCGCTCCTTTCGACCCAGGCGCCCGTCGGCGGCGCGGGAGATCGCGAGCTGGGCGTCGGTACACGTGAGCTGGTGCTCGAGCTCCTCGGCGAGGGAGCGGCGCGCGCGAAAGAGCAGTGTCTCGAGAGCGGTGGTCGTGGTCCCGAGGATCTCGGCGACCTCGGCGTACGACCGACCCTCGAACTCGCGGAGCACGATCGCCTGCCGCTGCTGGGGCGGGATCTTCGAGAGCGCGGCGAGGAGCTCGCCCATGGTCGGGTCATCGTCGTCGTCCGACGCGGTGTCGGCGATGCGATCGTGGAGCTCGACCTGGCGCGGCCGAACTCGTTCCTGCCGAAACCGCTGCTTGATCGCGTTGCTGGCGATCGTCAGCAGCCAGTTCGCGGGCTTGCGTGGGCGCACTCCCTGCTCCAGCGAGCGGTATGCGTTCAGGAACGTCGTCTGCGTGACGTCCTCGGCGTCGGCGTGGTTGCCGAGGACGGCATAGGCGTAGCGATAGACCTCGCCGCCGTGACGCCGGTAGAGGTCGTCCACCTCGCGCGAGGCCACGAGGCCGGTTTCGGTGACCGCCATTCCCAGGACCGTCGTCGCCCTGCGCGCGCGCCGCAACCTACCTCACAATTTCTTAACACTCTCGCGCGCAAGCGTTTCGTCCCGCGCGCGTCTCCATTCACGTACCCATGAGAAAGACGCTGCTCCTCCTCTTCGCCGTGGCCCTCTGCCTCGCTGTGCCCGCCCTTGCGGCGCAGGCTCAGTCCGCAGACGAGAGCGCGGCGACGAAGTGCAAGGCGGAGCGCGCGCAGCTGGGCGTCGACGCGTTCGCGACGAGGTACGGCACGAACAAGAACAAGGCGAACGCGTTCGGCAAGTGCGTCTCGAAGCTGTCGAAGGCGAGCAAGGCCGACAAGGACGAGACCGGGGCGGACGAGGCGGACGCGAGAACTCCTCCAAGAAGTGCAAGGCGGAGCGAGCGCGCATCGGCGCGGACGCGTTCAAGGCCAAGTACGGGACGAACAAGAACAAGGCCAATGCGCACGGCAAGTGCGTCTCGAAGCTCTCCAAGGAGAAGCGCTCATCCTGAATTGAGGGGCAGGACAGGACCCGCAACCGGTGGGCGGCACCGATTGCGGTGGTAGGGGGAAGAGACGAAGGAGGCCCATAGGCCTCCTTCGCTCATTCTCGGTACGAGCTCGGGAGAGGCTACGGCGGCGGCGCGTCAGGGGCTCCCAGCGCGGGAGCGTGATCTTGAGCGTCGTCGGGCCGCCGGGGTGGCTCTGCAGCTCGAACGTCCCGCCGACCATGCGCACGCGCTCGCCGATGCCGACGAGGCCGAGGCGGCCGCGCTGCGCGGCCTTCGCAAGTGCGCGCTCGACCTCGAAGCCCATGCCGTCGTCGACGATCTGGAGCTCGATCGCGCTGCGGCGCGCGCGAACCCGCACCGACACGCTCGACGCGCCGGCGTGCTCGCGAACGTTCGCGAGAGCCTCCTGCATCGCGCGGAAGACGGTGATGCGCTGGGCGGACGAGAGCGAGTCCGGGTCGCCACGGATCTCGAGATCGGCGCGGATTCCCGTGCGCTCGGCGAAGTTGTCGACCTCGCGGTGCAGGATCTCGCCGAGCGGGCGCGAGATGACGCTCTTCGTCTCCAGCGAATGCGCGATCTCGCGGAGCTGGCGATCGAGATCGACGAGCCGCGCCGAGAGATCGTCGAAGCGACCGTGGGCCTGCTCGCGGTAGTCCTCGAGGACGAACGGGTAGACCTGCTGCTGGAGGAGGCGCACGTCCCCGGCGAGCGCGAGCACGTCCTGGATCGGCCCGTCGTGGAGGTCGAATCCGAGGCGCATGAGGCGGCGCTCCGCGGACTGGATCAGCGTCTGCTCGCGCGCTGCGGAGTGCTCGAGGAGCTGCTCACGCTCGAGCGCCGCGCTCACGGCGGCCGCGGCCTCGGTGAGGTACGCATCCGCGCCTGCCTGGTCCACCGAGCCGACATGGCCGACGATCGCGGCATACGCCTCGCCGAAGCGGAGCACGGGAGCCGACCGCAGCTGCGAGCCTCCGAGGAGGGAGAGCCGCGAGCGCCGGTTGAGCGTCGCCTTGGCCTCGGCCCGCACCCGCCGGCTCGGGCGATCCGAGGTGCCGAGAGTGAGGATGGGCTCGATCCCGTGCGCTCCGCGCGTCCAGAGCGTGAGGTCGGTGACCACGTCGAGACTGACGAGAAGACCCAGCTGGATCTCCATCGCGACCAGCGGCGGCAGCTCGAGCAGGCGCGGATTCGTCACTGCCTCCCGGAAGAGCACGTAGCGCGCGGCAGGGAGCGGAAGCGCGCACGCCTCCGCCACCGCAGCGGCGGCCCCGCGAACGTCGGCCTCGTCGAGCTCGAGCTCGGCGCCGAGCTCCACGATCGCAGCGGCCGCGTACCAGACGGACGCGAGGCCATCGCCGACGTCGTCGTCCGCGTAACCGGCGCGAACGCGACGCGCACCGGCGAGGACGGACTCGAGAACCGGCCTGATGTCCTCGGCGCAGCCTTCGAGGAAGTACGCGTGGAGGCGGTCGAGGCCGTCGATGGGGCCTTGCGGCGTCGTCCGTTCGGTCTGCGAATGCGGAAGCTGAACGCTTCCTTCCGAACCGACCGGCCTGCCTGCCTCTGACGTCATCCGCGTCCGTCCTCCTCGGGCCTCGACAGGTTCACACTCGAAGGCCCTATTCCTTCCTCGTCTCTACTCTACGACTCTTCTCCCACATGTCATCCCCGCTGCAAGGGCACGGGCGGGGTGACGCGCTCGGAGAGCACACGCTCGACGTCGAGCAGGAGCTCCTCGGTCTCGTTCCAGCGGTCGAAGACGCGGATTCCTGCGGGGCTCTTGCCGCCCGCCTCCGCGGCGACGATCACGGGGATCTCCGGCCGCCGCGCTCGGGCGGCGTTCGCGATTCGGAGGGCATCGGCGACGGAGTCGCCCCCGTCGAGCACTGCGATGTCGAGCGTCGCGTCCATGATCGCGTCCGGCAGGCGCTCCGGATGGGTGAGCTCTTCGACCTCGAGGTCGCGACCGCCGAGCAGGAAGCGCGCGAGCCGGAGGAAGCGGGGATCGCTGCTCGCCACGAGCACGCGTGCCCGTGGCTCGTCGTCCTCCTCGTCGAACGCATCGGTGCCGGCGCCGCGCTCCGTGCGCGCGTCGGCCGCACTGCGCGAGGCCCATGCGACGCGGTCGCCCACCTCCAGACCGCGACGACGCGCCTCCCCGGCAGAGAGCTCGACGACCTCGCGCGCTCCACGGCACGAGACCGTGCGCCAGGGGCCGACGTCGTGCTCCACCTTGATGACCACCTGGTCGGCGTCGAGGAAGATCGCGTCGATCGGAAAGCGCATCAACGCGGTGTGGATGCTCCAGCCGGGCCGGAGCACCATGCCCTCGCCCTGCCGCAGGTACTTGCGGCCGAGGAGGCCGCGCATCCTGCGAAGCGCACGGTCGGCGACGACGACACGCTCACAGACGATCCGACCGTCCTCCCGGCGGAGCGTCAGTGTGGCCATCGCCGCCTAGGCGAGGGCGTCGATGATGCTGATGATCATCGGCGTCAGGATGACGATGAAGAGCGCCGGGAAGATGAAGAAGATCAGCGGGAAGAGCATCTTGATCGGCATCTTCTGTGCGCGCTCCTCGGCCATCGCGCGCCGACGCTTGCGCATCTCGAGCGAGAGGTTCCGCATCGTGGTGCCGATCGAGACACCGAGTCGCTCGCCCTGGGTGATCGAGCGCACGAAGATGCGCATGTTCGGCGTGTCGGCGCGGCGCCCGAGGCTCTCGATCGCCTGGCCCACCGAGAGGCCCATGCGCTGCTCCTGGAGAGTGAGGCGGAGCTCCTGGCCGAGCGGGTCGGCCATGCTGTCCGAGGCGACGCGCATCGACGCGAGGATGCCGAGGCCGGCCTCGATCGTCACGACGAGGAGGTCGATCATGTCCGGCATCTGCTTGTCGATGAGCTCGAAGCGGCTGCGCTTCCTCAGCTCGACCCAGTACGGAGGCGCGAACCAGCCGGCCGCACCTGCTGCGGCAGCCAGGATCGACGGCGAAGATGAGCGACCCACCCATCGCGGGGACGAGCCAGAGCATCGAAGAGCGATGGCGGCGATGCACGCGAGGATCTGATAGCCCAGGATCTTCCGCGGCGTCGTGCCGTACATGCCCGCGGAGATGAGCTTGTCGCGGATCTTCGCCTCGCTGAACCTCCCGGTTCGGCGAGCCGTCCAGTCGCCGAGTCGATTCGCAAGCGAGTCGATCGGGCGTCGGGCGGCGGAGTCCACCTCGGAGCCGCCGGTGGTCTCGGCGACGTAGCCGTACGTCTGAATCTGGTCGATCGTCGCCGACGAGCCGCGGGGGCGGCTGAGATTCACGACGAGGATCATGATCCCCGCGCCGAGGAGCAAGACACCTGCGACGGCAATCAGTCCGATACCCATGTCACACGTCCAGTTTCGAGATTTGCTTGATCCAGAGCGAGCCGATCAGGACCATGACGCCTCCCGCGACGAGCGCGATCTTCCCGACGAGCGAGCTCAGCATCGGGTCGAGATAGTCGCCGCCCGTGAACATGAGCGCGAGCAGGACGAAGATCGGCAAGCCGGTCAGGATCCACCTCGAGATCTTGGCCTGCGCCGTCAGCACTTCGACGAGGCGCCTCAGCTCCTGGCGACCGCGGATCACCTCGGCGACCCGATCGAGAACCTCGGCCGTGTTGCCGCCGGCCTCGCGCTGCAGGCGCATGACCATCGCGACCTGCTCCGCATCCTGGCTGTGCATGCGGCGGGCCATGACCATGAGCGCGTCGTCGAGCGGGACGCCGAGCTGCTCGTCCTGCAGGACGCGCCGGAACTCGGACTTCGAGGGCTCGGCGGCGCTGTCCACCATGACCGAAAGCGCGCCCATCGTCGAGTGGCCGGTGCGCATCGCGCCGGCGAGGACGTCGAGGTTGTCGCCGAGCTGCTCCTCGAATGCCTTGCGCATCTTCGAGACGCGGCGAGACACGAGGAAGTGCGTCACGAACGGGGCGAGCAGGCCGAGGAGCAGCGCCCAGAGGTTCTGGAAGACGATCGCGCAGACGAGCGAGCCGACGATACCGCCGACGACCGTCCAGCCCGCGATCGCGAGCGGCGAGAGCCGGAAGCCGCCGAGGTCCACGTCGGACTCGAAGCGCTGCCACCAGCGCTGCCCTCCGACGGTGCGCTGTGCCGTGTCTGCGAGCATCGCGGCGACCTCGGCGCGGCGCAGGCGCGACTCCTCCTCCGTGGGCACGGTCACGTACTGCGCCATGCGCCTGCGGAGCGAGCGGTTGCGAACATCGACGGCTGTAAGGAAGGCGAACGCCACGAGAGCGAGCACGGCGACGACGACGAAGATCATGAGCCAGGGCGACGTGATGACCTCGTCGATCCAGCTCTGCTCGAAGGTTCCGGTGGGGGCCAGGTCGAGCGGCGGAGTCGTGTAGGTCGCGGTGGCGGGGGGAAGCCCGGCGAAACCGCCTTGACCAAGGCCTTGGTGTTCGCAGGCAGCAGCGAGCGATAGCTGACGACGTACTCGTTCGAGAGCTGCTGGCCGATGGTGGTGAAGATCGGCTCGAGCTCGTCCGGCGTCGCGCTCTCCACGTACGTGCCGCCCGTCGACCGCGCCATGCTCTGGAGCGTCTCGGGGTCGTACTGCGGCGACTGGAGGCCGACGGAGATGACGCGGACGTTCGCGTCGTTCAGCGCCGTGAGCGTCTCCTCGCGCGTCGCCTGGACGCCACGGCGGTGGCCGTCCGAGAGGAGAACCGCGGTCGTACGGGCGTATCCCGCCGACTTCGCGAGTCGCGCCGCCTCGATGAGCGCGTCGTAGATGCGCGTGCCCTCGGCCGTCTCCGGTGCCGTGGCAACTGCTGCGGAGAGCTCACCCTTGTTCGTCGTGAAGTCGGTGAGGGTCGTGATCTCGGAGTTGTAGGCGATGACGGCGACCGGGAGCTCGTCCTTGCGCTCGGCCATGAACGCCCGCGCAGCGGCCATGGCCGCGTCGATCGGCTCGCCGGCCATGCTGTTCGACGCGTCGACGAGGAGGATCGCCCCGCTCGAGTCCGTTCCGCTGTCGACCGAGAGCCCGGTGACCGGCCCGCCGTTCTCGGTCACCTCGAGCCGCCGGAGACTCGTCTGCTCCGGCGTCCGGTACAGATAGACGCGATCCGGGAACTCGGAGTCCTGCGCCTCGGTGAGCGTGGTCGAGCCACTCTGGCCGAGCGCGAAGGTCGGCGCGACGAGCGCTGCCAGGGCAGCGCTCGCGATTGCGATGCGCAGTGCGAGCTTCACGCCGTTGCACCTCTGCGCTCGTCGAGCGAGTGCAGACGCTCGCCGAACATGTTCTGCGGGAGCTCGATGCCGCGCTTCCGGAACTTCTCGAGGAAGACGGGGCGGAGGCCGGTCGGTTGAAGAGCGCCGGTGATCGTCCGGTCGGGTGCGACCGACTCGATCTCGAACTCGAAGATGTCCTGCAGCTGGATCACGTCGGACTCCATCCGGAGCACCTCCGTGACCTGCACGACGCGTCTGGAGCCGTCCTCCATGCGGTCGATGTGCACGAGCAGGTCGAGAGCGGCCGCGATGTGCTGGCGAATCGCCCGCAGCGGCAGGTCGTAGCCCGCCATCATCACCATCGTCTCGATGCGGTGCAGACCGTCGCGAGGCGAGTTCGAGTGGACGGTCGAGAGCGACCCGTCGTGGCCCGTGTTCATCGCCTGGAGCATGTCGAGCGCCTCGGCGCCGCGAACCTCGCCGACGATGATCCGGTCGGGCCGCATGCGGAGCGAGTTGCGCACGAGGTCGCGAATCGGGATGTGGCCCTCGCCCTCGATGTTCGGCGGGCGGGCCTCGAGCCGGAGGACGTGCCGCTGGTGGAGCTGGAGCTCCGCGGCGTCCTCGATGGTCACGATCCGCTCGTTGTTCGGGATCGACGACGAGAGGGCGTTCAGGAGCGTCGTCTTGCCCGACCCCGTGCCGCCCGAGATCAGCATGTTGCACTGGGCCTCGATGCAGCGCGAGAGGAACTCGACGGACTGATCCGAGAGCGAGCCGATGTTGATCATGTCCTCCATCGAGAGCCGCCGGCGGCTGAACTTCCGGATCGTCAGGAGCGGTCCGGAGAGCGACAGCGGCGCGATGATGGCGTTGACGCGGCTCCCGTCGGGGAGGCGGGCGTCGACCATCGGCGACGACTCGTCGATGCGGCGGCCGATCTGGGAGACGATCTTGTTGATGATGCGGCGCAGGTGCGACTCGTCCGTGAAGCGGACGGTCGTCTCGTAGAGCTTGCCGCCGCGCTCGATCCAGACGTCGTCCGGGCCGTTGCACATGACCTCGGTGATGGAGTCGTCCGCGAGCAGGCGCTCGAGCGGCCCGTAGCCGAGGATGTCGTCGAGGATCTCGGAGGTCAGCCGGTCGCGATCCTCGCGGGCGATGCCCGCCTCGTCGTTCAGGAGTCGCCGGACGTCCGCGGTCACGCGATCGCGCAGCTCGTTGGGGTCGACCGACACGTTGAAGAGCTGTGGGCCGAGCTCCGAGATGACGCTCATGTGAACGCGGTTCTTCAGCTCGGCGAAAGGCTCCTGGTCTCGCGTGGGACGCCCGGTGTTCGAAATTCGCTCGTGGAGTTCCATTGCCTAGCCCTTTCGTCCGAACAGACGGCGCCTACCCGAGGAGCTCGGCTCCGCGGCGGCGGCGACGGGAACGGGGACGCCGGCCGTAGCCGAGGCGTCGCCCATGAGAAGGTCGGTCAGTCGTCCGAACGCCTCCGCCGGCTCCGACTGGGGCCGGGCGACGACGATCGGGATTCCTTCGTTGACGGTGCGGGGGATCTCGCGGTCGGACGGGATGAACACGTCGGGCGTGCGCCCGAGGACCGCTTCGACGTCCGACTGGCTGATCCCGACCCGGCTGTGCGCACGGTTCAGGAGCAGGAACACCCGCTCGGGGTCGTACTTCATGAGCTCGAGCGTCTCGAGCCCGAGCTTCGTGTTCTTCAGTGAGAGCGAGTCGAGCATGCCGACCATGACGATGTCGGTCGAGTGGTCGATCGACGTGATCACCTCGGCGGTGAAGCCGGGCGGCGTGTCGACCACGACCCAGTCGAAGTTGGCGCGCAGGATCGCGTAGATCTCGCGGAGCAGCTCGGCGCCGACCGCGCTCGCCTGGTCGGGCCTGCGCGGTGCGATCAGCGTGTACACACCGGACGAGTGCAGGGCGAGGAACGCCTGCAGCTTGTCCCAGTCGAGCGCGCCGGGGGACTGGGCGAGGTCGTACACCGTCTTCTCCGGCGGCAGGCCGAGGCAGAGCGCCACGTCGCCGAACTGGAGATCGAGGTCGATGAGCGCCACGCGCTGGCCCCGCTGGGCGAGGCACACCGAGAGGTTGGTCGAGGAGAGCGTCTTGCCCGTTCCGCCCTTGGGCCCGAGGATGCAGACCAGTCGGGAGTTCTCGATCGGGACCGAGACGTCGGCGCCCTGCTTGCGGGCCATCAGCTTGTGGATCTCGAAGCGGATCTGCTCCGCCGTTGCCGGGAGCATGACGATGTCGTCTGCGCCGGCCTCGAACGCGCGCCTGAGGAAGCCGTTCGGCGACCCGTGGCCCAGAACCATGACGTTGAGGTCAGGGTTCTGGCGGGCCACGGAGTCCAGAAGCAGCAAGGCGCGATCCGAGTAACCGGCACAGGCGACGAGAAGCAGGTCCGCGACGCCCGTGCGCAGCCAGCTCAGCGCATCTTCGGCGCCGGTGACGGTGCCGACGATGGTGAAGTCCTCGCCGCCGGGCAGGGAGTCCTGGACGCTTTCGGCGTCGACTCCGGGCTCGACTGCGAGGAGGGCTTTGACTGCGCGGTTCGGCATCAGTGTGCTCCGTTCTACCTCAGCACCGACGCAGCGCGTTGCCTGTCGTCTTCTGCGTCTGCTTGGCACCGACGACGGGCCGGATGACGAACGAGAGCTGCGTGTTGTCCGCCGCGTACAGGCAAGTTCGCGGCGTCCTTCGTCTCGACGCGCAGGATCAGGTTGCCGCCGCCGGCAGGACCGGGAACGGTCGGAGTCGTCAGCACCTTGACGTTCGGCCGGAAGAGCTTCACGACGCCCGCCGACCGACGTGTAGATGTCGACGGAGTCGCCGGGCATGATCTGCGAGCTGCTCCCGTGGACGCCGTCGATCGAGATCGAGAGCGCGCGCTGCGTGCCCGTGATCTGCGAGTCGACCGAGGCCGTGTCGCTCGCGGCGAAGTCGACCGCCGTGAACTGCTGGCCCGGGAAGATGTCTGTCGCCGCGGCGCGGCCGCTCAGATAGGCGGGATCGGAGATCGCTCCGACCTCGACCTCCTTCTGCCGGAAGCGTGGTCGGCGCGTACATCGACTGGCTCGCGACCAGCGTACCCGGCGTTCCGGCCGGGATGAGCTGCTTCGCGACGAGCACCGGAGTCGGTGCGTTCTCGCCGCCGACGCGAGTCGCGGTAGCGGTCGAGGTAGACGATGAGCAGGATCGCGGCGAGCACGATGGCGCCGACGCCGAGGGCGATTGCCCACCCGCGGGACGACATCCTGCCCGAGACCTTGCTCGTGAGTGTGTTGGACATGGCTTCCTCTCCTTGCTGCTTCTAGTGCTCGGTTCTATTTCGGCACGTTCGAGGGATTACATGAGTTGGACGCTCGGCGATATCTCAGTGTGGCCGTCGTGGCGGTCATGATCACCGGACGAGGGCCAGGACGCAGTCCTCGGGCGCGCCTGTGAAGTCGCAGTCCTCGTGCCCGATCGCGCCCGAGCCGTACTGGACGCGTGTGACGAAGTAGCCCCAGACGTCGCCGTCGTCGAGCTTCTGTTTCTTCGGCGTGGAGTACGTGTCGCCGTAGACGGGGTGGAGATCCTCCTCGAAGCCTGGAACGGCGCACCTGGGGCTCTGGGGGGATACGTCCTTGCCCGTGATGTAGAAGCCCGCGAAGTAGCGGATCGGGATGATCGTCGATCCGCCCCCGTCGAAAGCACCGTACTCCGTGACGACGAGCGTGACGAGGCGCGGGTCGTCGGCGAAGTTCGTCACGAGATCCGTGATCTTCTGCGGCGTGATCGGCGGGTCGGGCCAGTTGTTCGGAGTGCAGGTCGGCTCGTTGAGGCGCGCCGACGAGCCCTTTTCGCAGCGAAGAGACTTGGCCCTGCTTGGACTGAGCGCAGTCCGGCGCGTTCTCGAAGGTCGTCGTGGGCGGCGCTGCCGGCGGCAGGTCGCCGAGGGAGTACGGCGAACAATCGAGCGTGTCGTTCTCCGCGTACGGCGTCACGCAGCCGTGCGCGATCTCGGCCGCGTCCTTGGGCATGCTGTCGTAGGGGGCCGGGTAGCTCCAGCTGTCCACGTCGCAGTCGATCGACTGCGTAAGACTGGGATTGTCCTCGGAGGCGTTCCGGATGAGCACCGGCTTGTCCGACAGCGTCTGCGTCCTCAGCGGCGGGAGCAGGCCCGCGGTGACGGTGTACGTGACCGGCTGCTGCGACGGTTCGTTCGGGGTCGAGTAGGCGTTCGTGATCGCGGGCCCGCCGGCGGGCGCTGGCAGCCAGGTCGAGGTAGAAGATCGGGCCCGACCTTGCGTCCTTCACGTACGGGCGCGCGACCATGCCCAGGCACCGAAATCCACCAGGCCCTGCGGCGCTCCACGAGATGGAGATGGGGACTTGTCCGCCGCGCGTCAGGCTCCGGCAGAGTCTCGAGGCTCGTCCAGATGTTCCCACTCCGGCTCATGGCAGTACCGCTTCCTCCGCAGCGAGCTGCTCTGGTGGGTTCTCGCCTGCGGGTTGGTGAACCCGCTGAAGTCGAGTTCCGCCGTGACTCCCACGACGCAGTCGCCGGTGAGATTGAAGTACGGCCCGGAGAGGTTGGGCGCCGCGTCGCATCCGCCGACGTCGACCCGGCGGGCGATCGGACCTGGCCCGCTCCCCGTCTCGTAGCCGTGGATGAGGGCGAGACCGCTCGTAGCCCCTCCGCCCGAGTAGCACCTGACGCCCGTCTGCGAGCAGGTCGTCGCGATCGATGGGCTACCCACGTTCGGAGTCGTGATGTCGGCCCTCGAGACGAGGATGATGACGCCGACGTTCTCGGTGCCAGTCCCGAACGTGATGGGCTGCCCCACGTTGCTGCCCTGGTAGACCGCGTAGTCGCTCGGATAGCCGGGCGGGGCTGGGCTCGGCGTCGGAACGGGTACACAGGGTGTCCCGCAGAGACGAGCCCGGCTGATGACCGCCGTCGCATCAGGATTCGCCTCGTTGACGAACAGCGCGTAGACCGAGCCGGGCACGACCTCGGGGACGGCGAACGGGAGGATGCCCTCCGAGACGTCGATATCGAAGATCTTCGCCCGTGCGTGGCTCTTCGGGTCCGGGGCGATCGGCAGAAGCCCGAGCAGGAACGGGACGTCCTCATCCGTAGCCTTGACGTCGATGTAACCCTCGTTGCAGAAGCCGGAGACGCCGTCGGGCGGTGATCCGGGGGTGGGCCCCTTCTCGTCGAGCGTCTGGTCCAGGCCGTAGCCATCGGGAGAGCCAGTCGGACGGCGTCGGTCCTTGGGGTCGGTCGGAACCCAGTAGCGATTCGCGTTGAGCGCGACCCTCACGTCGCCCGGCTCGCCGAGCTGGCGGTTGGTCGTGTCGGAGGGGTTGGTACCGAGAATGCCGGGGCGGAGCGTGTCACCGGCGAAGCCGATCGCATGGTCCTCGATCGCCTGGTCGGTCTGCACCCAGGCCGCTGGATCGAAGCAGCCCGTGAATTCGGGCGCCGGCGCGAGAGCCGCGGCGTCGACCTGGGTCTGAAGGTGTCGCTTGTGGATGTACCAGTTCCCGACGTCGACGACGACGGCGCCGATTCCGAAGAGCACCGGCAGCAGAAGGGCGAAGAACACGGCCACCTGGCCCGCCTCAGAACGACGCGCCGCGCTCAGCATGACGTTGACGTCCCGGTGATGAGTGTCGGCTGCTGCTCCAGCCGCATCGTCGCGTCGGCGCGCAGGTCGAGGGACCCCCAGCCGAGGATCGGCAGCAGGGTGAACGGCGCCTCGAGCCTGACCCGCACCGGATGGCCCTGGGAACCCACTCCGTCCGGATAGCAGATCTCGACCGTTACAGACTGCTGGAGGCCGGTCGTGATTGCCGCGTTGACGAGCGACTCCTGCAGAGCGGGGTTCGGATCGCCGTCGCAGTCACCGACCGCCGACCCGGCGGGACAGTCGGGTGGCCAGTTGTTCACCGCCGCCCAGCGCGCGCCCTGATTCGCGATGCGCTGCATGTCGAGCCAGTAGTTGAGGGCGATGCCGAACTGGATGATCCCGGCGACGATCAGGAGCAGGGGGAAGAGGATCAGGGCGAACTCGACCATCGCCTGACCGTCTCGCGTCTGTACGCGCGCCGCAGAGAATGACTGTGCTCTCACGAGTCCTCCGTGCTCCTATCGGAACGAGGGGGCTGATACATGAGCTCTGTCTCCCTCCCCCTGGGCGACGGCTCGAGGTTCCGGATCCGTCTCTCATTGTGCAGCCATCTCGTCGATTCCGAAAGGGTGCTGTAGTCGGTCGGAGGACGACGCTTCACACAAAACGTATGCGCCGGCCCGGTCGAGGGGGTAACCGGGCCGGCGCACACTTCTTGCAGCGGCCGTCAGATTCAGACGGCCGGTTCCGGCGTTGCTTAGCCGGGTGCGCTCGAGACGCTGCTCGCCGCGTCGGAGAACAGGTCGCGCAGGACGTTCCTGAGGAAGAAGAGCGCGACGATGATGGCGATCGCGAGGAAGCCGAGCAGGATTGCGTACTCGGTCGTCGTCTGGCCATCCTCGCGCTCCCGCAGCTCGGCCAGCTTCAGCTGGAGCCGAACCACCGGTCGCATCAGGATGTCGGTCATGTTGGAGGTCCTCCTCCGGTCAGAGGGGCGCTAGGCACCCCTACGTGTGACTGTTCGCCCGTCTAACCGGCGGGCACACCGAAGGGTCTTCATGCGCGGCCCGATCCGGCAACCGGCCGAAGGATGGGTTCCCGCTAGACCTTCGGCTCCACCTTCCGAATGACGGAACGCCGGCCCGGTCGGAGACCGGGCCGGCGTGCACCTGCGTCGGCCGTCGCGCGAGACGGCCGGTTCCGGCGTTGCTTAGCCGGGTGCGCTCGAGACGCTGCTGGCCGCGTCGGAGAACAGGTCGCGCAGGACGTTCCTGAGGAAGAAGAGAGCGACGATGATGGCGATCGCGAGGAAGCCGAGCAGGATTGCGTACTCGGTCGTCGTCTGGCCATCCTCGCGCTCCCGCAGCTCGGCCAGCTTCAGTCTGGAGCCGAACCACCGGTCGCATCAGGATGTCGGTCATTTGGAGGTCCTCCTCCGGTCAGAGGGGCTACGAACCAACGAGCCACAGACAACGACGCTGCTCGCGGGCTAAGACAACGTCGGAGGCTCGAGCCCGGAGCAAGACACTCGAAAGGGTGGATTCCTAGACCGTCCGGTAGCCGTGAATTGGACCATGGGTCGCAACACGCGCTCCGGGACCGAGCCATCATCCACATGGATGCGGTCGGCCGCCGACGCTTCCGAGCTCCTGGTCCGCGCGCCCGCCCGCGCGGTCACGCCCCGACCTCGGGACCGTCGCGCTGTGGTTCGTCGCGGTGGCGGTCGTGCTGGGGCTCGTCGGGCTGAGCGCGGCCGAGGGCCTTCTCGCGTGGGACGTCCGGTTCGCGTACCTGCCGGCTGCGGAGGCGATCCTCGACGGCGAGTCCCCGTACCCGGCGCTCGACGATCCCGATCCTCGAGGACCAGAAGGGATACGTGTATCCGCCTCAGCTCCTGCTTCGCGCTCGTGCCGCTGACCCCGCTGCCCGTGCCTGTCGCCTCGGCGCTCGTCGCGGTCGCGATGCTCGCGCTCGTCGGCCTCACGCTGTACGTCGTCGGCGTTCGCGACGCGCGGTGCTACGCCGCGGCGCTGCTCTGGGTGCCTGCGATCAGCGGCGTGCTGCTCTCCAACGTCTCGATCCCGCTCGCGTTCGCTCTCGCCGTGCTGTGGCGGTACCGCGACGCGATCTGGCCACCGGCTGCTGCGCTCGGGCTCGCGGTCTCGGCGAAGCTCCTGCTCTGGCCGATGTACGTGTGGATGCTGGCGACTCGACGCCTCCGCGCCGCGGCGCTCTCACTCGCGATCGGGCTGGCGGTGACGGCTGGGCGCATGGGCGGTGATCGGATTCGCCGGGCTCGTCGACTACCCGGACCTGCTGCGGCGGCTGTCGGAGATCCAGTCCGAGCGGAGCTACTCGTTCGTCGGGATCGCGGCGGAGCTCGGTCTCCCGAGCGTGGTCGGCCAGGGCCTCACGCTCGCGATCGGGCTCGGTCTGCTCGTGCTCTGCGTCGTCGTACGCGCGGCGCGGCGACGAAGTGCGCTCGTTCACCTGCGCTGTCGCAGCGACGCTCGCGCTGAGCCCGATCGTCTGGCTCCACTACCTCGTCGTGCTGCTCGTTCCGCTCGCGATCGCGCGACCGCGCTTCTCGCTCCTCTGGCTGCTCCCGGCGCTGCTGTGGGTGAGCCCGAAGCCGGGGTATGCGGAGGGAATCCAGACGGTCTTCCCGGCGTCTGGCCGCGGCGATCCTGCTCGTGATCCTCCTCGTACGCCCGGAACGACCGCGCGTCGCGCCTGCCACACAAGCATGACCAGGCTGCGTGGCGATCGGCTGGGGCTGCCGCAGCTGCTGTTGACCGGTGCACTCGTCGCGACGGGTGGCGTCCTCGTCGCGGCGCTCTTCACTGCCTTCGGGTCCCACAACCCGTACGGGCTCGGGTGGGACTTTCGTGTGGCCTACTTCCCTGCAGCCGAGGCGGTGCTCGAGGGAAGATCGCCGTATCCGTCGGACCCGAACGATCCTGCGCTCGACGTCACCACCCTGTACGCGTATCCGCCTCAGCTCGCCGTGATGCTCAGTCCGCTTGCTGCGCTTCCGGTCGACGTCGCCGTCGTGCTCGCTGTCGTCGCGTCGCTGGCCGCGTTGATGGGTGCCCTCTATCTGGTCGGCGTGCGAGACCTGCGTTGCTACGCAGTGGTCCCGATCTGGGCATCGGCGTGGAACGCGCTCGAGTTGGCGAACATCTCGGCGTTGCTCGCTCTCCTGCTGGCCGTTGCGTGGAGGTTCCGAGAGACGCTCTGGCCGCTCGCGGCCGCGCTCGGCACGATGGTCGCCCTCAAGCTCGTCATGTGGCCGCTTCTCGTATGGGCCGTGGCGACGCGCCGCGTTCGTGGCGCCGTGCTCGCGCTCGGCGTCAGCGTGGCCACCACCATCGCCGCCTGGGCGGTCGTCGGGTTCGCGGGCTTCCTCGACTACCCGGACTTGCTCGCTCGCATCGAAGGTCAGGAGAGCTACTCGATTCGCCGACATGATGAGCGCCCTCGGTTTCGGGGCCGGCGCCGGTCGCATCGCCACGCTGCTCGTCGGCGGAGCCGTGCTCGTGGCCTGCGTCGCACTCGCTCGCGCGGGTGACGAACGGCGCGCATTCGTGGTCGCCGTTGCGGCCGCACTCACGCTCAGCCCGATCCTGTGGCTTCACTACCTGGCGCTTCTCGTCGTGCCGCTCGGTTCGATGCGACCGCGGTTCTCTGCGATCTGGCTTCTGCCGATAGTGCTCTGGGTGTCACCGAAGTCCGAGAACGGAGCCGGTCTCGAGCCGTTCCTGCCCGCATTGGTCGCTGCCGTGCTGGTGCTTGCCATGCTCCTGCCACCGCGCGTCGAGCGCCGCCCGGTCGCCGAGGCACCGGCGTGAACGCGCCTGCGGCGACGCCCGTCCGGGACGGCCCCACGTGGCGGGCAGCGGCGTCACCATGGGTGACCCGCTTCGCGGCGATGGTGTTCTGCGGCGTCCTTCCGGTCGTCACAGTGGTAGTGCTCTTCGCGACGGCAGCACAGGACGATGCCGTCGCCGTCGATCTTCGTCCCCACTACTCGGCTGCGCAGGACGTGCTCGGCGGCGAGAGCCCGTACCCGAGCACCGAAGAGTTGGGAGCGGAGGAGCTGCGCGCGTACGTGTATCCGCCGCTGCTCCCGCTCGTCACCGTGCCGTTCACAGCGCTCCCGTTCGAGGCGGCCGGGCTTGTGTTCATGGCGATTCTCGTCGCGGCGGCGGTGGCGGACCCTATTCGTGCTCGGCCTTCGGGACTGGCGCTGCTACGGCATCGCGCTTATCTGGCCGCCGGTCCTGTCGGCGATCCAGACCGGCAACGTGACCCTGCTCTTCGGGTTGTGCGCGGCGCTTGCCTGGCGGTTCCGCGATCGCACGGGCCTCGCGTCCGCGAGTCTCGGCGTGACCCTCGCGACGAAGTTCTTCCTGTGGCCGCTCGTCGTGTGGCTGGCTGCGACGAGGCGGTACGCGGCAGCCGTGCTCTCCTGTGTCGCGGGTGCGGTCTTGCTCCTCGCCTCCTGGGCGGTGATCGGATTCGCCGGTCTCGTCGACTACCCGGAGCTCATGCGACGGCTCGACGACACGGTGGGAGGTGACTCGTACACGTTGAACGTCGTCGCTCTGGACCTCGGCGCGCCGGAGGCACTTGCGCGTGCGCTATGGGCGGCCCTCGGCATCGCGCTTCTCGTCGCCGTCGTCCTTTGGCTCGCCGCGGCGACGAGCGCAGTGCCTTCCTGGTCGCGATCGCCGCGGCGCTCGCTCTGTCGCCGATCGTCTGGCTCCACTATTTCGCCCTCCTGCTCGTCGTCGTCGCCGTCGCGCGGCCGACGCTCGGGCTCCTCTGGTTCGTCCCGCTCGCCATGGTCGTCACTCCTGGAAGCGGAGAGCCGACGCCCTTCGAGACGGCGTGGACGCTTGGCGTCGCCGCCGCCGTCGTCGCTCTCGCTTTGCGCCAGGCGCGCGCAGTCGAACCGGTCGCGTTGCGCGCGGCGGTGGAGCCGGCATGAGCACGACCCCCACCACGCCCACGGCGACGTCTCGCCTATCCCACGAGGCGACTTCTGTCGGACTCGTCCGGGAGCACGCGTGGACGCTCGGGCTCTGCGCGGCCATGGCGACCTGGACGGCCGTGCTGTTCGGGATCGCATACGACCGCTACCACGAGTTTCGGGAGGGTCGGTTCGACCTCGGCAACATGGTGCAGGCCGTCTGGAGCACCACCCAGGGACGCGTGCTCGAGATCTCCGAGGGCTCCACGGGCGAGCAGATGACCCGGTTGGGGGCGCACGTCGACCCGTTCCTCGTGCTGCTGGCTCCCGTGTGGATGGTGTGGTCGTCTCCGCTCGCGCTCGCGCTCGCACAGATCCTCGTCGTCTCCCTCGGCGCACTCCCCGTCTTCTGGCTGGGACGCCGACATCTCGGCTCCGAGACGGCTGCGGGCCTGCTCGCCCTCGGCTACCTCGCGTATCCGTGGACGGCCACGAGCGCGATCGGCGCAATCCACCCCGTGACGTTCGCGATCCCGCTTCTGCTCTTCTGCGTATGGTTTCTCGACACCGATCGGCTTCTGCCTTTCGCTCTGTTCGCGGTCCTGGCGATGTCGACGGGCGAGCTCATGGGACTGCCGGTGGCCGCTCTCGGCGTCTGGTACGCGCTCGCCCGCGAGAGCGCCTCGTGGGCTCGGCGATCGCCGTCTCGGGTGCTGCGTGGACGTTCGTCGCGATCTACTTCGTCGTTCCGGCGTTCGCAGGCGAGGACAGCGCGTTCTTCGGGTTCTACGACCACGTGGGGGGCTCGCCGCAAGGGCTCGTCCGCACGCTCTTCACCGATCCGGGCGCGATCCTGGGCGCGCTCGTCGAGGCACACGACGTCGTGTACCTCGTCTTGCTCGGGCTGCCGCTGCTCTTCCTCTTCGTCCTTTCACCAGGTCTCGCGGCCGTCGGCCTTCCACAGTTGCTCGCCAACCTGCTCTCCGACTTCCGCTCGATGAGCGACCCGCGCTATCACAGCGTCGCGGCGGTCGATCCCGTTCCTGATCGCCGCGACCGTCTTCGGGGTGGCGCGCATCGGCAAGCCGCGGCGAACCCTCATGGCGGCTGCCGTGCTCACGTGCTCGCGGCTGCTCACGCTCGTCGTCGGGCCATGGGCTCGGCGCCGTCGGGCAGACGCCACTCGGCGGACGCGAGGCGCATTCCCGCCGCTCGCGTCGATGCGCTCGTGGATGCAGTCGCGCTCGTTCCCGACGACGCGGCCTGTGAGCACGTCCAACACTGCAGGCGCGCATCTGTCGGCGCGGCGATACGTCTACTCGCTGCCGCGTTCTCCGCGTGCCGAATGGGTCGTCGATCGACCGCGAGGACCCTTGGGTCGTCAGCCGGGATTCACCGATCCTAACGAACCGTCCTGAGGTCGTCACGGGTCTCGCCGGCGGCTGAGCGGAACGCCGCCTGGCGCACCGTGTTCGAGCGCGACGGCGTCGTCGTCTTCCGCCGAGAGACCGCCGAGTGATCCCGCGCGTGCTCGGGCTCGCGCGCGGCTTCTGGCTTTTCGTCTGCGGCTTCCTCCCGCTCCTCGCGCTCTTCTTCGTGCTCGAGCCCGTCACGTTCGGCGACATGGAGGCCACGGACTTCCACTCCAACTACTACTACGCGGCCGAGGCGATTCGTGCCGGCGAGAACTTCTATCCGCGGCGGATTCATCGTGCGCGGTGCCGACGATCTGATCGTCGACTACGTCTATCCGCCGCTGATCGGCGTCGCGACCGTGCCGCTCACGTTCCTGCCGGTTGGGCTCGCGGAGAGCATCTTCCAGTTCCTGCTCGTTGGTGTCTTCGTCGGACTCTCTGGGTCGCTCGGCGTTCGCGACTGGCGCTGTTACGGGCTGGGCTTCCTCTGGCCGCCAGTCACCGACGCGATCGCGACGGGCAACGTCACGATCCTGCTGGGCTTCGCCGCGGCGCTTGTCTGGCGTTTTCGCGATCTCCCCGCGGCAGCCGGCGCGAGTCTTGGAGTCAGCATCGCCGCGAAGTTCTTCCTCTGGCCGCTCACGATCTGGCTCGCCGCGACGCGCCGTCGCCGCCGCCGCATGGAGCATCGCCGTGGCGCTCATCGTCCTGTTCGGGAGCTGGGCGGCCGTCGGTTTCCGAGGGCTCGCGGATATCCCGGACCTCGTCCGTCGGCTCAGCGACCGGATGGACGAGCGCGGATACACGGTGTACGCGCTCGGCGTCGATCTCGGCCTCTCGCCCAGCGTCGCGCGGGCGCTCTGGCTCGGTGTCGCACTCTGCCGTTCTCGCGGCCATTGTCGTGCTCGCACGGCGCGGTGAGGAGCAGCGCGCGTTCGTCGTCGCTCTCGCCGCCGCTCTCGCGTTCTCGCCGATCGTCTGGCTCCACTACTTCGCGCTGCTTCTCGTGGCGATCGCAATCGTCCAGCCCGGCTCGGGCCGATCTGGTTCATCGGGCTCCCTCTCCAGCTCGTGATCACGACCGGTGTCTACAACGGGTCGACGTTCCAGACCGCGGCGATGCTCGGCGCCGCCGCGCTGACTATCATGCTTGCTCTTTCCGCCCTCGCGCGGGCGGACGGCGCCGTCAGGCCTCCGGTCGCAGCACGACCGTGAGCTCGTCGCCGCGGTGGATCGCGCGCGCGCCCGGCTCCTCGAGGAAGTCCTTCGTGTGCGACTGCGGGTCTCGTCGACGACGACGATGCGGTAGCCGTCGGCGAAGCTCTTCCAGTCGTCGGTCGTCTCGCCGGCGTACTCCTGGAGCTCGTCGAAGAACTCCTCGTCGTAGAGCTCGAAGCGCACGTCGTACGAGACGCGGCCCCGAAGCTCCGGGATCTCCCACAGCAGCCAGTCGGAGAAGCGGTCGGGCGCGAAGACGCGATCCTCCGGGCCGGAGCTCGGCGCGGATCGCCTCGACGGGCTCACGTGGCCAGTAGTCCTTGAACCAGGACTCGTCTCGGAGGAAGAGCGAGCCGGCGACGAGGACGAGCGCGGCGGTCAGCCCGGCCGTGATGGCGACGTTCAGTCGTCGCCGCGGCTCGCCCTGGTTCTTGCTCTCGAGCTTCCGGCCGATCGCGACCGGGACGAACACCATGCACGCGAGCGCGAACCAGACGATCCCGCGGATCGCGTTCACGCCGCCCGCGAAGGTCAGCGCGAGCACGGCGATGTCGAAGGCGGTCAGCCGGCGGCGGCCGAGCCAGACGACCACGATCGCGATCGCCGCGAGCACGTAGAAGAACAAGGTGTTGACGGCCGGCTCGGCCCAGCGCCACTCCGTCACGCGCCCTGCGAACGGCGGATCGACGAGGAGCAGGTGGTAGTAGCGGGCCGTCTCGATCGGCCCGTACGGCGTCACGAGCACCATGAGCGGGGCGAGCACGACAGCGGGACGCTGCGCAGCCACGACCGTCCTCGGCTCGACGAGCTCGTAGGCGCAGAGCAGCATCACGAGCAGCGCGCCGAGTGCGACGCTCCCGTGGACGTTCGCCCAGACGACGAGCAGCGGGAGCGCGAGCCAGATGCGCCGCGACGGGTTACGCGCCTCGGAGGCGAGCAGCCACAGCAGCCCGGTGAACAGCGGCAGCGCGAGCATCTGCGCGCGGATCGACCAGCCCCACGGCGCCGCGACGAGCACCGGGAGGAACATCACCCAGATCGCTCGCGGCCCGGCGCCGAGCGAGCGCGCGGCGGCCGTCGCGATCGCGAACGCGGGGACGACGAAGTTGCAGTCGCGATCGAGAGCAGCGCATGGCCGCCGAGCGAGTAGACGCCGTACATGAAGATCTGGGCGAGCCACTGCTGGTCGGTCCATGTCGCGCCGAGGCCGTAGACCGTGAGCTCGTCGCGGCTCGGTAGGCCGTTCTCGAAGACCTCGCGTCCGGCCATGAGGTTGAGCCAGCTGTCGTTGACGAGGAGGGCGAGCGGGAAGACGACCAGGAAGATCAGGCCGAAACCGGCCAGGAGAACGACGAG
>CAWDKB010000006.1:0-60901 GCA_963802865.1 uncultured Gaiellaceae bacterium | reverse complement strand
GACTAGAACTGCGGAATGATGTCCTGGCCGTAGGCGGCGAGGTCCTCCTCCTGGCCGTGCGTCATGAGGTAGATGTTGAACTGGTCGACGCCGACGGACTCGAGCTCCTTCAACTTGGCCGTCGCCTGCTCGGCGTTGCCGAGGACGCAGAAGCGGTCGCAGATCTCGTCCGTGACGAACTCGCCGTGCTTCGCGCCGACGCGCGAGTGCTCGTCGTAGTCGTAGAACTTGCGGACGCGGACGTACTCCGTGAGCTCGGGCGGGATGTCGGACTCGAAGCCGTAGCGCTCGATGAGGTCCATGACGTGATTCGAGACCATCGCCGGGAACCAGCGCACCTGGTCGCGGGCGTCGGCGATGTCGTCGGTGATGTGGCTCGGGGCGCACACGATGCACTGGAGCTCTGCGGGATCCCGCCCAGCCTCCTCCGCGGCCTTTCGGGCGGTGTCCATGATCCACTGGACGATCACGGGGTCGGCGAGCTGGATGATCACACCGTCCGCGACGTGACCGGCGACCGCGAGGGCCTTCGGCCCGTACCCGGCGACCCACATCGGGATCTCCGGCAGCTCCGACCGCACCCACTTCAACTGGAGCTCCTTGTCGTTCCACGCGACCTCGCGGCCGTTCATGAACTCCTTGATCATCCTGCAGCGGCGCTCGAACTCGGCGACCCGCACGGGCTTGTCGCCGATGTAGCGGACGGCGGAGTCGCCCCGGCCGATGCCCATGACCATGCGGCCGTCCGAGATGTCGTGGAGCGTGGCGTACGCGCTCGCCAGCACCGTCGGTTCGCGCGTGCCCGGGTTGGTCACGCAGTGGCCGAACTTCATCGTCGTGGTCGCCTGGACGGCCAGGGTGAGCAGCGGGAACGACTCCTGCCAGAGCACGTGCGAGTCGTAGGTCCAGCCGTACTCGAAGCCGTGTGACTCCGCGAGCGAGAAGAGCTCGACGAGCCTGCTCGACGGGGGGTCTGGAAGGACGGTGACGCCGAAGCTCAGAGCCATCTCGAAAGTCTCCTTCGCTCGATCGGAAAGCGCGATTATCGCGCTAGGAGGGCGTGGTGGGACGGGCCTCGTCGACGGGGTGCCGCTGGTCGCCACGAGGCAAGGACGCAGGGAGCCCAATACATGACGTATTGGGGCGACTGAGGACGCCGCATCGTGGGGATCCAGCGCTCCCTCGGCGACACAGCGTCGGTTCCGCCACGCCCTCCTAGAGGCGCGTGTTGCGGAGTGCGACCAGCGCGCAGGCGGCGAGCACGGCGATGACCGCGAACGCGAGTCGCCCCTCTCCGGGAGCCTCGAAAGCGAGGCCGGCGAGCGGCGTGCCGACCAGGATGGTGAGGACTCCGCACGCGTTGACGAGCGCAATCGCAGCACCAGGCGCGTCGGGCCGCGCCCGCTGGGCAGCGGCAAAGACCACGGCGAAGGACAGCCCGGCCATGAGACCGAGCACGAGCGCTCCGAAAGTCGAGAGCGCGAACGACCCGCCCACGGCGAGCAGGGCCGCACCGAGCGCGACGCCGATCAGGGCGCTGCCGACGAGCGTGCGACCGGACAGCCTGCCCACGAGCGCGCCACCGCCGGGTCGCGTCACGATCCCTGCGAAGAGGATGAGCCCGGCGGCGATCCCAGCGGCAGCGGAGGCGACGCCCTGGCGTTCGAGGAGCGGCACCGCCCAGTTTCCGGCGACGACCGCGAGCCCGAAGGTCGCGGCCTGAAGGATTCCGAGCGGGAGCAGGCGTCGATCGCGGACCAGCCAACGGCCTGCGTGACCGATTCGCGGGAGTCCCCGCGCTGCGAGCGTCGGCACCGTGGCAAGGAGCGCCAGCGCTGCGGCACTCCAGTACGACGCTCTCCAGCTCGTCGCGTCCGTGAGCGGCGGGACGACCATCAGCGCCAGCCCACCACCCGCCATCGTCGCCCCACCGTAGAGGCCCTGCGCGACCGGGCCGCCGCCACCGGCACGCACGAGGTCGAGCCCGGCGACGAATCCCGCTCCGGAGCCCAGGCCGACGACGGCTCGTCCGAGCAGCGCGAGTTCGAAGTCGTCGTCGAGAAGGAGCAGCGCGTTCCCGGCGACCGCCGCTGCGATGGCGAGCAGCGCGACTCTCTGCGAACCGAAGCGGTCCGCTCCTCGGCCTGCAGGGAGCTGGACGGCGAGGTGCGTGACGAAGAGCGCGGTGGTCAGGAGCCCGACCGCCGGGAGAGAGACGTCGTATGCCACCGCCAGCGGATCGGCGACGGCTCCGACGTTCGAGACGTTCCACGTCAGGCACCCGCCGGCCGCGAGCCCGGCGACGATGCCGCGGTTCGAGGGCGTCAAGCGGAGCGGCCGGCGATCATGTAGACGCGCGTTCGCTCATCGCTCGCCGCCGCCTGCGACCCAGGCGATGGTCTTCGACGCGAGCCGATCGAGCGCGGCGACTGCAAGCTCGAGGTGCTCCTCCTTCGTGTCCTCGAGCTTCGTGTGCGAGAGGCCCCTGAGGCTCTGGACGAACATCATTACGGTCGGCACGCCCGCACGCGAGACCTCCGCGGCGTCGTGCAACGGTCCGGACGGGAGGCGGTGGGGAGTACCCGCGACCTCGGTGATCGCCTCCTCGCAGAACCCCAGCAGCGTCTCGTCGAAGAGGATCGGCTCGATCGACCAGATCTTCTCCCAGTTCACGTCGATCGACTCCTCGCCGGCGAAGCGCTCGCTCGACGCCTTCGCCTCCGCGAGCATCGTCGCGAGCCGGCGAGCGTCGAGGTCGCGCTGGTCGAGCAGCTGCTCGGCGGTCTCGACGACCGACGTCACGATTCCGGGCTTGCAGACGACACCCCCGGACGTACACACCGCTCCGCCACCGTGCCGGCGTGCGATCTCGCGGATCTCGAGCGCCAGCTTCGCGGCACCGGCGAGCGCGTCGCGCCGCTTGTCCATCGGTGTCGACCCGGCGTGGGCGGCCTGACCGTGCCACGTGATGCGATGGCGCTCGACGCCGTACGTGCCGAGGACGACGCCGAGCGGGAGCCCGAGCGACTCGAGGACAGGACCCTGCTCGATGTGGAGCTCCAGGTACGCGGCAGCCGAGTCCAGCTCGCTGCTCGCGTCGAGCGCTCGGTCGAGATCGACGCCGTGCGCGGCGAGCGCGTCCGGGAGCGCGACGCCGTCCGCGTCCTTCAGGTCACGCAGCTCGTCCTGATCGCGCATCGAGCCGGCGGCGGCGCTCGAGCCGAAGAGGCTCCTGCCGAACCGAGCACCCTCCTCGTCCGCCCAGTTGACCAGCCGGACCGTGACGGGAGCCGTGCCTTCGGATGCGACCCGGCGGAGGACCTCCGCCCCGGCAACGACGTTCAGTGCCCCGTCGAGCCAGCCTCCGTTCGGGACCGAGTCGAGGTGGCCGCCGATGAGGACGGCGCGGTCGGACTCGCCGGCGAGCGTGAACCACTGGTTCCCGGCTGCGTCGACCGACTCGGCGGCGCCACTCTCGGCCAGCAGCCCTCGGAGCCACTCGCGCGCGTGTTCCCAGGTCTCGGTCCAGGCGACTCGCTGTGCTCCCGACGCGTCGCCCGTGAGCTCGCGCAGCTCCTTCAGCTCGGCCACGGTTCGCGTCCGCTCGAGACCCACGGCCGGGGACTCTAACCGGTGACTTCACGTGTGGGATGCTCTCTTCGGATGCAGTCACGGGTCGTCTCCATCGCAGCGCGCGTCGCCGTTCTCGGGCTCGTGCTGCTCGCGCTCTGGGCGCTGTGGGAGGGCTACCGGTGGCTCTGGATCGAGACCGGGTGGACGAAGCCCTTCGTCGTCAACGCGACGACGATGCCTCATCTCCACGACATCGTGGGAGCGCTGTTCGAGCCCATCCGTGAGGGTGAGCCGCTCCTCGTGGAGCGTCTCCTCGACGCCGCCCTCTTCACGGCCAAGGAGGCGGCCGTCGGGTTCGTGATCGGCGCGACGATCGGGTTCCTCCTCGGCGCCGTCATCGCGCACTTCGCCGTGCTGCAGCGCGGCGTGATGCCGTACGTCGTCGCATCACAGACGATTCCGATCCTCGCCGTCGCGCCGATCGTGGTCGTCGGGCTCGGGAGCGTCGAGATCCTCGGGTGGACGCCCACCGACTGGGTTCGAGTCTCCGTGATCGCCGCGTACCTGACGTTCTTCCCCGTCACCGTGAACACGGTGCGAGGGCTGCGCTCGGCTGATCCCGCCGCCGTGGAGCTGATGGAGTCGTACGCCGCGAGCGACTGGTCGGTGTTCTGGAAGCTCCGCGTCCCGGCCGCGCTGCCGTTCCTCTTCTCGGCGTTCAAGGTGGCCGCGACGGCGTGCGTCGTCGGCGCGATCATCGGCGAGCTGCCGTCGTCGATCCAGAGCGGGCTCGGGGGCTGGATCATCAACTTCAACCAGTACTACGCGCTCGAGCCGGAGAACCTCTGGGCGACGAACCTGATCGCGGCTCTCCTCGGCATCGCGTTCTTCCTCGTGGTCGTCCTCGTCGAGAAGCTCGTCCTCCATCGCGCACCGGAGCAGCTCGTATGAGCGTGGCCGAGACCGTCGTGTCCGCACGCGGCATCTCGAAGACCTTCGGCAAGGGCGGTGTCACGGCCCTCACCGGCATCGACCTCGACGTCGAGCGCGGCGAGTTCATCTCGCTGATCGGCCCCTCGGGCTGCGGGAAGTCGACGCTGCTGCGCGTCATCGGCGACCTCGTCGAGCCCTCGAGCGGCGAGATCCTCGTCAACGGCAAGTCGGCGCACCGCGCGCGTCTCGATCGTGACTACGGCATCGTGTTCCAGGCCGCGGTCCTGTACGACTGGCGGACCGTCGCGAAGAACATCGCCCTGCCTCTCGAGCTCATGGGCTTCGACCGGGCGACTCGGGCGGGCAGAGTGCGAGAGCTGGTGCAGCTGGTCGAGCTCGAGGGCTTCGAGAAGCACTACCCCTGGCAGCTCTCGGGCGGTATGCAGCAGCGCGTCTCGATCGCCCGCGCGCTGTCGTTCTCGCCGGCGCTCCTCCTCATGGACGAGCCGTTCGGGGCTCTGGACGAGATGACCCGCGAGCGCCTGAACATCGAGCTCCTTCGCATCTGGTCGGGGCTCGGCTCGACGATCATCTTCGTCACGCACTCGATCTCGGAGGCCGTGTTCCTCTCCACGCGCGTCGTCGTCATGTCGCCGCGTCCGGGTCGGATATCCGGCGTTGTCCCGGTTGACCTTCCGCAGCCGAGAACGGTCGAGACGCGGGAGGACCCGCGGTTCTTCGAGCTCGTGACCGAGGTGCGCGAGCGCCTGCACGCACGCGGGGTCGAGGAGCTCGCGTGAGCACGGTCGTCGAGGAGACAGCCGGCTTCGATGCCGGAGTGGGCCGGCGCGCGCGGCAGTGGGTGCCGGCCATGGTCGTCTTCGGGCTGGGGCTGGCGACCTGGCAGTGGGTGCTCCCGTGGCTCGGTGTCGAGCGGTCGCTGCTGCCGCCCTTCTCGGACGTGGTGAGCGCGTTCTGGGACAACCGGGAGGAGCTCCTGCGCGGTGCGTGGATCACGTTCAAGGAAGCGCTCGGCGGCTTCGTGCTCGGCTGCGGGCTCGCATTCCTGATCGCGCTCGTCCTCGCCCGCTGGCGGCCGCTCGGGAATGCGCTGATGCCGTACATGATCGCGGCCAACGCCATCCCCATCGTCGCGTTCGCGCCGATCACGAACGCCTGGTTCGGGACGCTGAGCCCCTGGTCGAAGATCGTGATCGCCGCGGTGCTGTGCTTCTTCCCCGTGCTCGTCAACACGCTGCGCGGGCTCACGTCCGTTCGGCCCGAGTCGCTCGAGCTCATGAGCTCCTACGCCGCGCCGCAGCGGGTTGTGTTTCGTCGCGTGCGGATTCCGAACAGCCTTCCGTACGTCTTCACCGCCTTGAAGATCGCGTCGGTACTCGCAATGATCGGCGCTGTGGTCGGGGACTACTTCGGCGGATCGACGGAAGCGCTCGGCGTGCAGATCGTCTCGGCGGTCTCGCTGGCGCAGTACGAGACGGCCTGGGCGGCGATCCTCGTCGCGAGCATGATCGGCATCGCGTTCTACGCGGCGGTCGCGCTCGTCGAGCGATTCGCGCTCGGCTGGCATCCGTCCACGAGAAGTACAACGGAGTGACCCAAGGAGGGCACATGAGGAAACGCAGGTGGTACGTCGTCATCGGGGTGCTGGCAGTCGCGGCGAGCTTGACCGTCGCCGGGCTGGCCATGGCCGGGAGCTCGAGCGAGAGCCAGTCGCTGACCAAAGTAACGCTCCAGTCGAAGTGGGTCGTCCAGGCCCAGTTCGCCGGCTACTACGCCGCCAAGGCGAAGGGCTACTACAAGCAGGTCGGGCTCGACGTGAACATCAAGGCCGGCGGGCCGGACATCCTGCCGGAGCAAGTCGTGCTCGGGAAGCAGGCCGAGTTCGGGATCAACTGGATGCCGAGCACGCTCGCCCAGCGCGACACGGGGAACGACCTCGTCAACATCGCGCAGGTCTACGCGCGGAGCGGCACGACGGAGGTCACGTTCAAGAAGAGCGGGATCAACACGTTCAGGAAGATGCGCGGGAAGAAGTTCGGCGTCTGGATCTTCGGGAACGAGTTCGAGCAGCGCGCCGCGCTGGTCAAGAACGGCATGAACCCGGACTCCGACGTGCAGCTGGTCAAGCAGAACTTCGACATGCTCGCGTTCCTGAACGGCGAGATCGACGCGGCCTCTGCGATGACCTACAACGAGCTCGCGCAGGTGCTCGAGGTGAAGAACCCGGACACCGGAAAGCTGTACAAGCTCTCGGAGCTGAACGTCTTCAAGTACTCCGACCTCGGCACGGGAATGCTGCAGGACGGCGTCATCGTTCGCGGTGACTGGATCAAGGACGCGAAGAACCAGGACACCGCGGTCAAGTTCCTGGAGGCGTCGTTCCGTGGTTGGATCTACTGCCGTGACCACCTCGCCGAGTGCACGAAGATCGTGCTCGACAACGGTCCTGCGCTGCCCGCAGGGCATCAGCGCTGGCAGATGAACGAGGTCAACGCGCTCATCTGGCCGAACCGACTCGGGATCGGGGTCATGGATCCGGTCGAGTTCAAGCGGACGGCGACGATCGCGAAGACCTACAAGGTCATCAAGAAGCCGGCCTCGAAGGCCTCCTACCGCACGGATCTCGCGCGGAAGGCGATCGCGAACCTCCGGAAGAAGGGCGTTGACGTCCGCGGTCAGGGCTTCAAGAGGAAGGTCGTCGTCCTCAGAGAGGGCGGGAAGTAGCGAACGAGTCGTGGGCTCCGGGCCGGGGCTCGCCGGCTCGGAGCTCGACTCCCGGGAAGAGGTGAGGTGACGTGTCGGTACTGATCAAGGGTGGGAGGATCATCACCGCCGCCGACGACTACGTCGGCGACGTCCTGGTCGAAGGTGAGCGCATCGCGATGATCGGCGAGTCGCTCGACGTCGACGCCGACCGGGTCGTCGACGCCTCGGACAAGTATGTGCTGCCGGGGTGCGTCGACCCGCATACCCATCTCGACATGCCGTTCGGCGGCACCGTCACGATCGACGACGTCACGTCGGGACAGACGGCCGCCGCGTTCGGCGGCACGACCTGCCACGTCGACTTCTGCATCCAGGCCCCGGGCACCTCGTTCGCCGAGGCGCTCGACACGTGGCACGGCAAGCGCGAGGGGAAGCAGATCATCGACATGGGCTTCCACATCGCCGTTACGGATCTGCGCGAAGGCGGCTCGCTCGAGGAGCTCGCCCGCCTTCCCGAGCAGGGGATCACCTCGTACAAGCTCTTCATGGCCTACAAGGGCGCGCTCATGGTCGACGACGAGACGCTCTTCAGGACGATGGAGGTCGCCGCGGAGACCGGGGCGCTCGTGATGGTGCACGCCGAGAACGGCGACGCCATCGACGTGCTGGTGAAGCAGGCGCTCGCCGCGGGCAACACGGCGCCGCACTTCCACGCGCTGACTCGGCCCCCCGAGCTCGAGGGCGAGGCGACCAACCGGGCGATCCAGCTCGCGCGGATCGCCGGCGCCCCTCTGTACGTCGTCCACGTCTCCTGCAAGGAGGCCGTGGATCCGATCGCCCGCGCGCGCGAGCAGGGCTGGGACGTGTGGGGCGAGACCTGCACGCAGTACTTCTTCGTCGACTACACGTATCTCGAGCGGCCCGACTTCGAGGGCGCGAAGTACGTCTACACGCCGCCGCCGCGCTCGCTCGAGAACCAGGAGATCCTCTGGCACGCCGTGCGCTCGGACATCCTGTCGGCGATCTCGACCGACCACTGCGCGTTCCTGTGGGACGGCCAGAAGTCGCTCGGGAAGGACGACTTCTCGAAGATCCCGAACGGTGGGCCCGGGCTCGAGAACCGCCTGCACATGATCCACGAGTTCGGCGTTCGGACCGGGCGAATCTCGCTCAACCGGATGGTCGAGCTGCTGGCCACGAACCCGGCGAAGCTCTTCGGCCTGTACCCGCGCAAGGGCACCATCGCGCCGGGCTCGGATGCCGACATCGTGGTCTTCGACCCGGAGAAGCGGCACCTGATCACGGCCGCGAACCAGCATTCGAAGGTCGACTACAACCTCTACGAAGGAACCGAAGTGACCGGCTCGCCCGAGATCGTCCTGCTGCGCGGGAACGTGCTCGTGGAGTCGGGAGAGCTCGTCGCCGAACCGGGCGTCGGCCAGTTCGTCGAGCGAGCAGCGTTCGGGCAGGAGCTCCTGCCCGCCGCCGCGCGCTGACGACAGCTGCGCGATGGGCCGCCGGGCACGTTCCCCCTTGTCCGGCGCCCGTCGCGCAACCAGTTGTCCCAAGAGCGAGAACCCGCGAGTGCGGGTTCTCGCTCGGGGAAATCCCTGAAGGCGTCCGCTTCGCGGCCGCTGTCGCAGCGACTGCTCGGTCTTCCGGCTGCCGGGGTTACGATCCGCCCTGATGGCAACGGTCGAGGTCGACCCGAATCTCGGCGCGCAGATCGTCGAGGACGCGAAGGAGTACGTCCTCTACTCGTGGTCGGTACAGGACGCGATCGCGCCGATCGCGGTCGCGGGCGCCGAAGGCCGGTACTTCTGGGACTACGAGGGCAAGCGGTATCTCGACTTCGCCTCGCAGCTCGTCAACGTCAACATCGGTCACCAGCATCCGAAGATCGTCGCCGCGATCAAGGAGCAGGCCGACAAGCTCTGCACGATCGGGCCGCCGATGGCGAACGAGTCGCGCTCGCGCCTCGGGCGTCTGCTCGAAGAGGTCACGCCGGGCGACCTGTGCATGTCGTTCTTCACGAACTCGGGCGCCGAGGCCAACGAGAACGCGATCAAGCTCGCGCGCCTCTCGACCGGTCGGCACAAGATCGTCGCCCGCTACCGCTCGTACCACGGAGCGACGCACGGCTCGATCCTCCTGACCGGCGACCCGCGCCGCTGGCCGAACGAGCCCGGCATGGGCGGCGTCGTGCGGATGCTCGACCCGTACACCTACCGCTGCCCCGCGGGCCATCCGGACCCGTGCCCGGTCTGCACCGGGGCGCCGCACCTCGAGGAGATCCTCGAGTACGAGGGGCCGCAGACGGTCGCCGCAGTGATCCTCGAGACGGTGACGGGCACGAACGGCGTCATCCCGCCGCCGCCCGGCTACCTGCAGGCGATTCGCGAGGTGTGCGACCGGCACGGGATCCTGCTCATCCTGGACGAGGTCATGGCCGGCTTCGGGCGCACTGGCCGCTGGTTCGCGTGCGAGAACTGGGACGTCGTCCCGGACATCATCACGGTCGCGAAGGGCATCAACTCGGGATACGTCCCGCTCGGCGCGATGATCATCCGCGAGCACCTGAAGGAGTGGGTGCGGAGCCGCTTCTTCCCCGGCGGCCTCACCTACGCGGGCCACCCGCTCGCCTGTGCGTCGGCGGTGGCCTCGATCGAGGCCTTCCAGGAGGAAGGCGTCGTCGAGAACGCAGCGGACGTCGGTTCCTACCTCGGTGAGGGGTTGCGCGGGCTCGCCGCAGCGGCATCCGTCGATCGGCGAGGTGCGCGGGCTCGGGTGCTTCTGGGGCGTCGAGCTCGTGAAGAGTCGCGAGACGCGGGAGATGCTGGTCCCGTTCAACGCCTCGGGCGACGCCGCGGCACCTGTCGCACGACTGGCGAAGGCGGCGCTCGAGCGCGGGCTCTACCTCATGACCCACTGGAACGTGATCATGGTGGTGCCGCCGCTGACGATCACCCGCGAGGAGGTCGACGAAGGACTCGCCGTTCTCGACGACGTGCTCGCGATCGCCGACGAGCACGCTTCCGTTTGAAGCCGCCCGCCGCGAGGTAGAGCGCGCTCGATGGCAGAGGTTCTCCTGCTCGTCGCCGTGATCGCGATGCCGATCGCCATCGGTGCCGTGACGACCTATCTGCGGCGACCGTGGTGGGTGGGAGCGCTCGTGGCCATCGTGCTGTTCGCAGTCGCTGCCATCGCCCCCGAGCCCGAGGAGGGCGAGTCGCGAGTCGCCGCCGGTGACGTGGGCTTCCTCGTCGTCGTCGCGCTCATCGTCGCCGGCTTGACGTGGTTCGGTGCGTGGCTGGCGCGGCGATTCCGCGAACCGCGTGGGCCCGTCGGCTCAGGCTAGGACGCCAGGAACGCCGAGATCGCGCTCGCGGTCTCGTCGAACGCGTCCCAGAGCACGGTGTGGCCGCCGGGAACCGTGGCGACCTGGAGGAGCTGGCCGAGCGCGGCATCGTGCGCCTCGAGCAGGTGGTCGTACGGTAGGTACGAGCGCTCGCCGAGCACGAGCAGCGTCGGGATGCGCACGTCCTCGAAGCGCGGCGGCTGCGACGCCATCTCACCGAAGGCGGCCACGACCGCCGACCGGCTGTAGCGATACCGCATACGACCGTCGTCGCCCGCCTCGACGTGGGACGCGAGATCCTCGACGACGAGCTCGCGGGGAGCTCCGTGGAGCTGGCTCTCCTCGTAGCGGCGGTCGATGAGCTCGTCGAAGGAGACGTAGGACTTGTCGTTGCGGTTGCTGTCGGCGGCGGCGAGCGCGACGTGCCCGGGGAGCACGACGACCGGGTCGAGCAGGACGAGCTTCGGGACGAGCTTCGGCGCGCGTGCGGCGAGCTCGAACGCGAGCCGGCCTCCGAACGAGTGGCCGATCAGGATTGCGGGACGCGCGCCGACGGTCTCGACGATCGCGTCCAGGTGGGTCTCGATGTCCCAGGGCGGCTCCCAGGCGGAGAGCCCGTGGCCGAGCAGATCGGGCGCGAGGACGTGGTAGCCGGGCAGCGCTCCCGCCAGCTTCGCGAAGTGCTTGCCGTGGTTGCGGACCCCGTGGAGGCAGACGACGCGCGGTGCTCCCGGATCGCCCCACTCCTGGAGTGCGAGCGTCACGCGGTCGTGCGGAGAGACTCGAGCGAGTCGGGAACGAGCTCCGTCCGGCGCTCGTCGCGCTCCTTGACGAGCGACCAGATGACCGTTCCCTCCTTGTCGATGAGGAACGTTCCGCGGTGCGGCGCGCCGTTCGTCTCGTTGAAGACGCCGTAGGTCTTCGCGGCCGCGCCGTGCGGCCAGAAGTCCGACGCGAACGTGTACTCGGCGCCGAGCTCGCGCTTCCACGCCTGGCGGGCCGGCGAGGGATCGCACGCGACGAAGACGATCTCCGTCTGCGCGTTGCGGAACGCATCGAGGTTCTCCTGCAGGTCGCGCGCCTCGTCCTCGCACACCGGCGTGAACGCGAAGGGATGGAAGACGAGGAGGACGTTCGAGCGGCCGCGGTAGTCCGAGAGCCGCACGCGCTCCTCGTGCGTCACCTCGAGGTCGAACTCGGGCGCCTTGTCACCGGTCGTCACCGCCACCTGCCTGCTCCTCCTCCGTGTCGGACGGCCGATAGTACCGTCGTCCGCGAAGCTCCTCCGGAAGGTAGGAGACGTCGAGCCCGGCCGGATCGACGTGTGGCGAGACGTAGCCCTCGCCGTGCCCTCTGGCCTTGGCTGCGGCCTTGTGGCCCGTCGACCGGAGCATCGCCGGTGGCCGCGCGTTCCCGTGTTCGCGCACGTCCTCGCGCGCCTCCCAGATCGCGACGGCGCTCGCGTTCGACTTCGGCGCGCGGGCGAGGTAGATCGCGGCCTGGGCGAGGTTGAGCTGCGCCTCCGGGAGACCGACGTGCTCGAGCGCGTGCGCAGCGGCGACGGCGACGACGAGCGCGTTCGGGTCGGCGTTGCCGACGTCCTCGGACGCGAGGATGACCATGCGCCGCGCGATGAAGCGGGGGTCCTCGCCCGCCTCGAGCATCGCGGCGAGGTAGTAGACGGACGCGTCGGCGTCGCCGCCGCGCATCGACTTGATGAAGGCCGAGGCGAAGTCGTAGTGCTGGTCGCCCTTCCGGTCGTACATGAGCGGGCGCTTGCGGGCGGCGTCGAGCACGTGCTCCTCGGCGATCGGCACGCCCTCGGCCGCCGCGGTGGCATGCGTCAGCTCGAGGATCTGGAGCGCGGCGCGCGCGTCTCCGCCGGCACGGTTCGCGATCGCGGCGACGACGTCGGCGCTCACCTCCGCTCCGAGCGCCGCTGCGCCGCGCGTGACGATCTCTGCCATCTCCTCGTCCTCCAGAGCGGTCAGCTCGATCACGGTGCAGCGCGAGAGAAGCGCGGAGTTGACCTCGAAGTACGGGTTCTCCGTGGTCGCCCCGATGAGTGTCACGAGGCCGTCCTCGACCGCGTGCAGCACGGAGTCCTGCTGGCCCTTGTTGAAGCGGTGGATCTCGTCGATGAAGAGGATCGTCCGCAGGTCGTTGCCCCCGAGCCGGTCGCGGGCTCGCGCGATGACCGCGCGCACGTCGTCGATGCGGGCGGAGACGGCGGAGAGCTCCTCGAACGCGGCTCCGGTGCGCTCGGCGACGATGCGCGCGATCGTGGTCTTCCCGGTGCCCGGAGGGCCGAAGAGGATCATCGACGGCGGGCGGTCCTCCTCGATCGCGAGTCGCAGCGCGGAGCGGGGCCCGAGCACGTGCTGCTGGCCGACGAGCTCGTCGAGGCTCGTCGGACGGAGACGCACCGCGAGCGGCGCGTTCTCGGCCTGTCGCTCCTTCGCCGCCTCGGTGAAGAGGTCTCCCACGTGCGAAGTATGCTCAGGCCCATGTCCGGGGCAGACGTGGAGGACTACTCCCAGCCCGTCCTCCCTGGCGGCGCGCCGTCCGACTACGAGCGCTACCTGAACACCGAGGAGCTGCTCGCGCTGCAGAAGAACGCGGACGAGTGGGTGCACCGCGACGAGCTGCTGTTCCAGGTCACGCACCAGACGTCCGAGCTCTGGCTCAAGCTCGCCGGCAGCGACGCGGACGAGGCCGTGCGGCTGATCGAGGAGGGCGACCTGCGCGGCGCCCACCGGCTCCTGCGGCGCTCGATCCTGTGCGTCCGCTTCCTCACTCCGCAGCTGGAGATGCTCGAGCACATGTCGCCCTGGGAGTACCAGGAGATCCGCAAGGTCCTCGGGCACGGGTCGGGGTTCGACTCACCCGGCTGGAACGAGCTCCGTCGCGTCCTGCCCCGTCTCGGGCAGGCGTTCCATGGCGCCCGGCGCGAGGCGGGCCTGTCGCTCGCCGACGTCTATCTGCAGGGGCGCGAGCACGAGGGCCTGTACCAGCTGGCGGAGGCGCTGATCGAGCTCGACGAGCAGGCGCAGCTCTGGCGGATGCGCCACTACCAGGTCGTCGCGCGCGTCATCGGCGACAAGGTCGTCGGGACGCAGGGAACTCCGGTCGAGCTCCTCGGGCGGCTCGTCACGAAGACGTCGTTCCCCGAGCTGTGGGAAGTCCGGAACGAGCTGACGGCGCTGTCGAAGGCGACGGAGTGAGCCTGCGCGACGAGGTCACGACGCTGCTGCAGGCGCTGCTTCGGGCCGACACCGTCAATCCACCGGGGAACGAGATCCGCGCCGCGGAGGTCCTCCGCGGCTACTTCGCCGAGAACGGCATCGAGGCCGAGTTCTACGCACGCGATCCCGACCGTCCGAACGTGGTTGCGCGACTTCGGGGTGGAGACGGGCCCTCGCTCGCGTTCCTCTCGCACACCGACACCGTCGTCGCGGACCCGGCGGAGTGGCAGCGCGACCCGTGGTCGGGCGATCTCGTCGACGGGGAGGTGTGGGGACGCGGCGCGCTCGACATGAAGGACCAGGCGGCCGCGTCGGCGGTCGCATTCGCCTCGCTCGTGCGCGAGGGCTTCGAGCCGGCCGGCGACCTGATCTACGTCTCGGTCGCGGACGAGGAGGTGGGCGGGGTCGGCGGAAAGGGTGGCTACGGGCTCTCGTGGCTCGTCGAGACGCACCCGGACGCGGTTCGGTGCGACTACGCGATCAACGAAGGTGGCGGCGAGCGGCTCGTGCTGGGCGGGAAGCCCGTGTACGTGTGTGCGGCCGCGGAGAAGATGTCCGCGCCGTTCACGGTGACGGTGCGCGGACGGGCCGGACACGCGTCGATGCCCGGGATCGCCGACAACGCGCTCGTGAAGGCGGCGCGCTATCTCGACGCTCTCGGGCGCTATGAGCCACCGCAGGAGCTGATCCCGGAGGCGAAGGGCCTGCTCGAAGCGGTGCTGGGAGATGTTCCTCCCCTCGATCAGGCACTCGCCCGGGCGGCCGAGCTCCACCCGCTGCTGCCTGCGCTCGTCGAGCCGCTGCTCAGCTTCACGCTCTCGCCGACGATGATCGAGGCATCGCGCCAGCGAAACGTCGTTCCTGCGCGGTGCGAGATCACCGTCGACTGCAGGCTGCTCCCCGAGCAGACGCCCGCCGACGTCGAGCCGCTCATCCGGGCCGCGCTCGGCAACGGTGCGTACGACCTCGAGTTCTCCGAGGCGGTCGGCGGGACGCGGTCGCCGCTGGACACGCCGCTCTGGGACGTGCTCGCGCGCTTCACCGCGGACATCGAGCCGGGCGCGCGGCTCGCGCCGGTGGCATGCCCGGGCTTCACGGACAGCCACTTCCTGCGCAAGGCCTACGGCACGGTCGCGTACGGCTTCTTCCCCATCCGGACCATGGACACCGAGCTCGCCGTGAAGCTGGTGCACTCCGCGGACGAGCGCATCGCCGTCGACGACCTCGAGCTGGGGACCGCCATGCTCCGCTACGCCGCGACCGAGCTGCTCGCCGCGTGACATGAGCGAGACCGCGGACGCACTCGTCGCGTTCGGCATCACCGGCGACCTCGCCCGCCGGAGCACGCTGCCCGCGCTCTACCGGCTGACCGAGCAGGGCCTTCTCACCTGTCCCGTCATCGGCGTCGGCCGGCGGCCCGTCTCGCAGGAGGAGCTCGCGAAGCACGCGCGAGAGTCGATCGCGGACGCGGAGGACCACGTGGACGAGGCGGTCTTGCGCGAGCTGCTCGGGCGCATGAGCTACGTGGGCGGAGACGCGGAGGACGAGGACTCCCCGCTCTACGATCGCTTGCGCACGGCGCTCGCGGGCAAGTCGACGCCGGTCTTCTACCTCGCCACGCCACCATCCATGTTCGGTGAGATCGCGGAGGAGCTCGCGGACGAAGGCTTCGTCGGGGATGGTGCTCGGCTGGTCGTGGAGAAGCCGTTCGGCACCGACCTCCGCTCCGCGCGCGAGCTGAACGAGCGCCTCACCGCGATCTTCCCCGAGGAGCGGCTCTTCAGGATCGACCACTTCCTCGGCAAGGAGCCCGTGCAGGACATCATGTATCTCCGCTTCGCCAACGCGCTCTTCGAGCCCGTCTGGAACCGCGAGCACGTCGAGTCCATCCAGATCACGATGGCGGAGGACTTCGGCGTCGAGGATCGCGGCGCGTTCTACGACCCCGTGGGCGCACTGCGCGACGTCGTCCAGAACCACCTCATGCAGGTACTCGCCCTCGTCGCGATGGAGCCGCCGTCGGGTGACTCCGACGCGATCCCGCGACGGCGCGAGGACGTCTTCTCGGCGATGCCGGAGGTCGATCCCGCGGAGGCGGTTCGAGGGCAATACGTCGGATACCGGGAAATCGACGGCGTGACGAACGACTCCGACACAGAGACGTTCGTCGCCCTCCGGCTCGAGATCGAGAACTGGCGCTGGGCGGGCGTGCCGATCCTCGTGCGGGCCGGGAAGGCGCTGCCGACGACTGCGACCGAGGCAGTCGTCCGGTTACAGCGGGTTCCGCAGCTGCAGTTCGGCGCGCATCGGCTCGACTGCCCCGGCCACGACGACGTCGTGCTTCGCATCGGGCGAAATGCGGGCGTCTCGATCTTCGTGAGGGCGAAGACGCCGGGCAAGGAGGTCTCCCAGCCGGTCTCGCTCGACCTCGATTTCGCAGAGGAGCTCGGCGAGCCGCCACAGCCGTACGAACGCCTTCTCGCCGACGTGCTCCGCGGCGACAGCTCGCTGTTTCCGCGGTGGAGCGTGATCGAGGCGACGTGGCGGATCGTGCAGCCGTTGATCGACTCGCCGCCGCCGGTCCTGCCCTACGAGCGCGGCTCCTGGGGACCGGCCGAGGCGGACGAGCTCGCCGCGGCGCACGGCGGCTGGCGCGATCCTCGAACGCAGTAGCCTGACCCGCGTGAGCTGGTCGGAGTGGGCACGTGCCGTCGAGGTCGAGCCGTCGATCTACGCCTCGGACTTCTCGCGCCTCGGTGAGCAGCTGGGTGCGCTCGCCGCTGCAGGGGCACGCGTTTTCCACTTCGACGCGGGTGACGGCCACTTCATCCCGGAGATCACGGTCGGGCCGATCGTGCTCGCGTCGATCTCGCCGTTCGTGCGCGGCTGGGGCGCGCGCCTCGACTGCCATCTCATGGTCTCGGAGCCGGAGCGGCACTTCGAGGCCGTGGCGAAGGCGGGTGGCGACAGCGTGACGTTTCACGTCGAGGCTTGCGACGACCCTGCGCGAGCCGTTGCGCTCGTTCGCGAGCTGGGGCTGGGGGTCGGACTTGCGTTCAATCCGGAGACGGCGGTGGCCGATGCGATCGCGGCCGCGGGCGGCGTCGATCTCGTGCTCTGCATGTCCATCCATCCCGGCTACTCGGGCCAGGCGTTCATGCCGGAAGCGCTCGACCGCCTCACGGAGTTGCGCGCGGGTCTGCGGCCCGAGGTGCGTGTCCAGGTGGACGGCGGGATCAACCGGGACACCGTTCGCGCGGTCTGCGACGCGGGCGCCGACCTCGTCGTTGCGGGGAGCGCCGTCTTCTGGCACGACGATCCGCCCGCCGCCTATCGCGAGCTGGCCGGTCTCGCCGGAGGGGGCGCGTGACCGGGGAGCTGCTCGAGCTGCGATGAGCGTCCTCGCTGTTGCGGTCACGGGTCGAGGGCTCGTCGACCCGTGGGAGCCGGTGGTCCGCGCCGACGACGAGGGGCTCCTGCGCGGGCAGGCGGCATTCGAGACGCTGCGGATCTACGGAGGTCGCCCGTACCGGCTCGAGGTTCATCTCGAGAGGCTGACCGCGTCGGCAGCCAGCATCGGGCTCCCCGGGCTCGCACGCCGCCGGCTCCAGGTGCTCGTGGGCCTCGTGCTCCCGCGAGCGGAGAAGGGCGACGCGGTCCTCCGGCTCGTCTGGACGGCCGGCCCCGTCGGAGGGCCTCCGTCGGGCATCGCCATGTTGAGCGAGATTCCCGAGTGGATCGAGCACACGCGCGAGCGCGGCGCCGCGGCCGTGTCGCTGCTCGGCGTGCGAGCGTCGGCGCCGTGGCTCCTGCCGGGCGTGAAGTCGACGAGCTACGCGGTGAACATGGCTGCCGAGGCGGAGGCACGGCGCCGCGGCGCCGACGAGGCGTTGTTCGTCGATCCGGACGGCGTGGTGCTCGAAGGCACCGTGACGAACGTCTGGTGGCGACGTGGCGACACCCTCTATACCCCGGCGCTGAACCTTGGGATCCTGGCGGGCGTTACCCGTGCGGCGCTGCTGGAGCTCGCGCCGGAGCGGGGTTATCGCGTCGAGGAAGGCGCCTTTCCGCTCGCCGACCTGCTCGCCGCCGACGAGGCCTTCACGTCGTCCTCGATCCGGGAGCTCATGCCGCTCGTCGAGATCGACGGGCGGGACGTCGGTCGCGGCCCCGCCGGCGATCTCCTCCAGGCGGCGCTCCGCGAGGACGCAGCTAAGGTCTGACGATGACGGAGACACCGGTGCGCCTCGGAGGCATGGCGCTGCAGAACGGCGTGCTCGTGCACGGTCCGACGGCGTGGGGCTGCGCGGTGCGGGACGAGAACGGCGTGCTCCGCGTGGCCTCGGGTCGGAAGCCCCACCTGGCTCCGGCGGCTCGCGCTCGGGTGCCCGTGCTGCGAGGGCCGATTGCACTCGCCGAGGCGTTCGCGCTCCTGCCGATGGTCCGGCGGGCGCTACCGCAGGCGCGCTTCCCGTTCGAGCGCCCGGCCGTCCTCGGCGGATTCGTGGCGACGACGGTGGCCGCGAAGATGCTGCGCCGTTCGCCGTTGCCAGCCGGCACGCGTGAGGTCATGGCCGCCGGCCTCGCCTTCCTGCCGGCGGCACTCGCTCTCCGGGGACCGAGCCTCGCCGCGTACCACGGCGCCGAGCACATCTCCATCGGGACGTACGAGAACGGCGGCACGCCGGCGCCGAAGGAGCACGCCCGCTGTGGCTCGCAGCTCATCGCACCCATGGTCGCCTCGTCGCTCGCCGCGAACATCGTTGCTGCGAAGGCCCCGCCGGGCACGCGTGGCATGGCGCGGCTCGTGGGAACGGCCGGCGCGATCGGCGGCTCGATCGAAGTCTTCTCCTGGGTGGCTCGAAACCCGGAGCACCCGGTCGCCCGCGTGCTAGCGCGTCCCGGGTTCGAGATCCAGCGGCATCTCTCGACGGCGGAGCCCTCGCAGGACCAGGTCGAGGTGGCGAACGCTGCGCGCGACGCCTGCCTCGCGCTCGAGAGCCCGGTCGATGAGCCGGTCAGGCCCGAAGAAGCACTCGCTTGAGCGTCCTCTAGGCGCTGCCGATACCGAGGGTGGTGGACCTCGAGAACACGCTTCTGACCTGGCTTCCGATCGTGTTCTTCGGGATCGTCATCATCCTGCTGCTCTACACGCTCCGCTTCATGCCGCGTGCCAAGCCGGCCCCGGTCGTCAGGGGAGCGCAGGTCGAGGTGTCCTGGGCGGACGTCGCCGGTCTCGACGAGGCCAAGGAGGAGCTCGCGGAGGTCGTCGAGTTCCTGCGTGACCGCAAGCGCTTCGAACGGCTCGGAGCCCGCGTGCCGCGCGGCATCCTGCTGCACGGCCCGCCCGGAACCGGGAAGACGCTGCTCGCCAAGGCTGTTGCGAGCGCCTCCGGCGCGAACTTCTACTCGCAGAGCGCCTCGTCGTTCGTCGAGATGTTCGCCGGCCTGGGCGCGGCGAGGATCCGAAAGCTGTTCCAGGAGGCTCGCAAGCACGCTCCCGCGATCGTCTTCATCGACGAGCTCGACGCCGTCGGGACCGCACGCGGCGGCGGCGGCGTCCATCGCGAGCACGACCAGACACTGAACCAGCTGCTCGTCGAGCTCGACGGCTTCGACGCACGGGACGAGGTCGTCGTGATGGCGGCATCGAACCGCCTCCAGGACCTCGACGCGGCGCTACTGCGTCCAGGACGCTTCGACCGCCAGGTGCTCGTCGCTGCGCCTGATGTGGCGGGACGCGAGGCGATCCTGCGCGTCCACACGCGCGACAAGCCGCTCGCCTCGGACGTGGACCTTGCCGCGATCGCCCGACACACGTCGGGGCTCACTGGCGCCGACCTCGCGAACCTCTGCAACGAGGCTGCGATTCTCGCGGGGCGCGCGACGGCGCAGCACATCCACCAGGCCGACTTCGACGCGGCCATGGAGCGCATCGTCGCCGGGCTGCAGCAGCGGCGTGTCGTGTCCGAGAAGGAGAAGCGGATCCTCGCGTACCACGAGGCGGGCCACGCCGTCATGTCGCATCTCGTCGGCGACCTCTTCCCCGCACAGAAGGCGACGATCGTCTCGCGCGGGGACTCTCTCGGCTACACGCTGAACATCCCAGCGGAGGATCGCTACCTGCACACGCGCGAGGAGTTCGTCGACCTGATGATGGTGTACCTGGGCGGCCGTGCGGCCGAGGAGGTCGTCTTCGGGCGGATCACGAACGGCGCGGCGAACGACCTCGAGCGCGTAACCGAGATCGCGCGCTCGATGGTCTTCGAGTTCGGCATGTCCGAGGTCGCGCCCTCGCGGACGATGCGCGCGGACAACTATGCGCTCTCCGAGGAGACGAAGCGGCTTCGCGACTCGGAGCAGGCCAGGCTCACCGATCGCGCGTACGAGGAGGCGAAGCGCCTGCTGCAGAAGCATCGTTCCTCCCTCGACCGCGTCGCCCAGGCGCTCCTCGAGAAGGAGACCCTCGATCGTGCGGAGCTCGAGGCGCTGCTCGCCGACGTCGTCCCCGAGTCGCGCGCGTCCGAGACGATAGGAACCGTGCGCGCATTGCCGCTTCGCGACTAGGAGAACTCGATCCAGACTGAGCAGCCATGACGGGTGCTCAGCCTGAACCGAGTTCTCAGTAGCATCGCGCGGGTGCGCGTGCAGGGGATTCATCACCTCGGTTTCGCCGTCGACGACCTCGACGAGGCGATTGCGACGTACGAGAAGCTCTTCGACGCGCGCATCGAGCACCGCGAGCCACTCCTGGAGCAGGGCGTCCAGGCTGCGTCGCTCCTCCTCGGCGACGGTCGGGTCGAGCTGCTCACGCCGACCGGCGAGGACACGCCTGTCGGTCGCTTCCTCGCGCGGCGAGGGCCGGGGATGCACCATGTCGCGCTCGGGACCGACGACATCCGAACTGCGCTCGACCAGCTCGCGAGCGCCGGCGCTCAGCTCGTCGACGACGTGCCACGCATAGGTCTCTTCGGCCTCGAGTTCGCGTTCGTCCATCCCGATTCCGTCCACGGCGTTCTCACGGAGGTGGTTGCGAGTGGCTGACGACAGCTTCGTACGGATCGAGGTCGGGCTCGAGGGAGGCCAGATCCTGAGCGCGCTCGTGACCCAGGAGAGCGCCGAGGCTCTGGACACCGCGCTCCGCTCGGGAACCGGCGGCGTAACGGTCGACCTGCAGGCCGAGGACGGCGTTCTCGTCCTCGTCCTTCCCCGCGTCGTGTACACGAAGCGCTTCGCCCGCGAGACCCGCGCCGGCTTCGGCGTCGAGTAGCTCCGCGTGGCTCTGCGGGTCGGCATCGTCGGCCTTCCCAACGCCGGGAAGACGACGCTCTTCAACGCGTTGACGCATGCCGGCGCGCAGGTGACGGCCTACTCGGACGTGACGCAGAAGGCCAACGTCGGCATGGCGGTCATCGCGGACGAGCGTCTCGACCGCCTCGCCGCGGTCGTGGGCTCGAAGAAGGTCACGCCGGCCGCCATTCGCGTGGTCGACGTTCCCGGAAAGGCGGAGATCCCCGGCGAGCTCAGGCAGGCGGATGCGCTGCTCGCGGTACTGGACGGGTTCTCGGACGGCGCCGATGCCGCTGCCGACCTGGAGACGCTGGGCCTCGAGCTGATCGTCGCCGACCGCGACCACGTCGATCGGCGACTCGAGCGGGTGCGCAAGGAGGCGAAGTCGGGAGATCGAGCCAAGCGCCAGGAGGTCGAGCTCCTGGAACGGCTTCTCGAGCACCTCGACGCGGGGCATCCGCTCTCCGAGTGGCCAGGCGAGCTGGCTCCCGACCTCGAGCCGCTGACGATCAAGCCGCTCATCCCGCTCGAGAACGGGCCCGGCGGAGTGGACTGCGCGCTCGAGATGGAGCTGGCCGAGCTGTCGGACGAGGAGGCGGCCGAGTTTCGCTCCGGTGCGTCCGCGCTGGACGAGGTCGTGCTGCGACTGAAGGAAGCGCTCGGGCTCATCGCGTTCTTCACCATCGGCGACACCGAGGCGCGCGCGTGGACACTCCGCTACGGGGAGACCGCGCTCGACGCTGCGGAGTCCATCCACACAGACATTGCGCGCGGCTTCATCCGCTGCGAGACGATTCGCTGGGACGACCTCGTCGAGAGCGGCTCCCACGCCGAGGCCGCGCGCCGCGGCCTGCAGCGGCTCGAGGGGAAGAGCTACGTCGTCGAGGACGGAGACGTCCTCAACGTGCGGTTCAACGTCTAGGAGGGCTCTACAGGGCGTGGCGCGAGCCGGCCTGCAGCGAGCGCGGCGAGCCACAGCACTGCGAGCACGACGAGAGCGGCTCCCAGCGGGCGAAGCAGGCTTTCGTCGCCGAGCGCGTCGAGCGGCACTGCCGCCGCTGTGACGACGGGGCCGTCCCCGCCGGCGGTCGCGATGAGCACCGTCGCGAGGACGCCGCCGAGAAGGGCGGCGACGACCGCGCCGAGGTACAGCGCGCGAGAGATCGGGTTCAGTGTTCGCACGGCCAGTGTCAGGCCCAGCACCACGAGTGCGAAGAACGTCCAGACGAACGCGATTCCGGCGACCTTCCCGTACGCCTCGCTGTCGATCTCGAAGAGCATCGCCAGCACGAGCAGGTCGATCGCGACCCCGGCGACGACGAGTGCGCAGAGCGAGGCGAGTTCCAGGCGTCCGCGCGCGAGGCAGGCGAGCGCACATGCGACGGTTCCCCCGGTGAAGAAGACTGCCGCCGTCACGCCGAATCCGATCGCCATCGCACCGGCCTCGCTGTCCGCGTCGAGAACCGCGATCAGACCGACGACGCCTGCGAAGCCGAGTGTGACGAGCGCGACGACGATGCCCAGATCGAGAGGCGAGCTTCCCGTGGTGACGGGTTCGTCCATCGCGCGGGGATTCTGTCTCGCCCGGCGTTCTCCTCCGATCAGCCCGCCGCGACGAGCGCTGCGCCCGAGATCGCGACGACGCCACCGACCCGCTTCGGCGTCGTCAGTCGCTCGTCGAGCACGATGCGCGCGAGGAGGACGGTCACGATCGGATAGAGCGCGCTCAGCACCGCGACGATGCCGACGGAGCCCTGCGTGGAGGCCACTGCGACGAGGACGTTCGCCAGGGTGTCGGCGACTCCGATCCCGAGGAGGATCGGAAGCAGTCCACGCGGCGGTCGCAGCGATGTCGACAGCACGAGTGCGGCGAGCACAGCGAGCATCACGGACGTGGCTCGGGCGGCGACGACGGCCCAGGCAGCGCTCTCGTCAGCTCCAGCGTCGAGGCCGACGACGAAGAGTCCGAAGCCGAGCGCCGCGATCAGGGCGAGCCCGACCCCGGTCGCGACCCGACCTCCACCCGCCGAGGACGGCTCCCGGGAGAGCGTCACGATGCCCGCGAGCACGAGCGCGATCCCGATCCACTGCAAGGCCGCGGGAAACGTCCCCTGCACGGCGTCCGCCGTGAGACCCACGACCGGCGACGCCGCCGAGATCGGCGCCACGATGCCCATCGCGCCGACTGCGAGCCCGCGATAGAGCGCTCCCAGGCCGACGAGACCGGCGACTCCCGCTCCCACTGCCGGCAGCAGCTCCGGTATCCCCGGAAACGCATCCCGCGTGACGAGCACCCAGAGCAGGACCCCGGCGAGCCCGATCGCCTGGGAGATCGCGAGCACGACGATGACGGCCATGCGCCGCGCCGCAAGCCCGCCGAGAAAGTCTCCGACGCCCCACCACAGGGCGCCGCCGAGCGCGAAAACTGCCGCCATCAGTCAGGAGTGACAAGCGCAGCGGCCGCGAAGCGGACGCCTTCAGGGATCTTCGCGCGACCGGAATCTGCGCTAGCGGATTCCGGTCTTGCGCAGTGCATCAGTCGCCGACGGGGCGCGTGGCGGCCTGCGCGTCGAGCTGGTTCGCGTGGTAGAGGACGGCCGCCTCGGCCGTTCTGGCCGCGGGGCGGTCGTGGTGGCAGGCGATCGCGTGCAGGAGCTCGGCAGACACGGACGGGTCGAGATCGCGCGAGCGCTCCTCGACCATGCGCAGACCGAGATGGACGTGACCGAGCAGGCGGCCCTCCTCCGTCTGCCGGAACGACGGGCCGCGCTCGAGCTCGCGGATGCGTCCAACGTCGTGCAACAGCGCGGCGGCGAGCAGGAGATCGAAGCGGAGGCGCGGGTGGAGCTGTGCGGTCTCGCGACAGAGTGTCGCCACGCCGACCGTGTGCTCGAGGAGCCCGCCTGCATAGCCGTGGTGCCCGTCCACGCCTGCAGCCGGAAGCGCCCGGAGCGCGGTGCGGATCTCGGCGTCGCGCGCGAAGGAGTCGAGAACCTCCGACAGCCCCGCGTGCGAGATCTCCGAGGCGAGGAACTCGAAGAAGCCGTCGAGCTCGTCCGCGTCGCGCCGAAGCGTGGGGGTCAGCGACGCCGGATCGGCGCCCTCCGCAGCCTCGACGGCCCGCACCTGCACCTGCAACCTCCCTCCGAAACGCTCGACACGGCCGAGCACGTGTACCGCGTCGCCCTCCTCGAAGCGTCCGTCGAGGAGATCGACGTCGTTCCACACCCGCGCTTCGACGCGGCCGCTCGTGTCGGCAAGCTCGAGAGCGAGGTAGGCGGCACCCGCGCGGGTGCGCTTGCGCTCCTTCTTCGTGACGGCGAAGACGCCCTCGACGGTCCTGTCCTCGGCGAGCTCCGCGATGGTGGTCACGGCCCCGAGTCTATGAGCAGAAGCCGTTGGTACGCTCGCCGCAATGGCCGACGTCCAGCCGTTCCGCGCCGTCCGCTACTCCGGCGCGGCCGGAGCGCCGGCGGACCTCGTCGCACCGCCGTACGACGCCGTCTCGGACGACGAGCGCGCGCAGCTGTACACGCGCAGCCCGTACAACGTCGTCTACGTGACGCTTCCCGAGTCCGCTGACGAGGCGGGACGCACGTACCGTGACTGGCTCGAGGACGGGATCCTCGAGCAGGACGACGCGGCTTCCGTCTGGCTCGCGGTCGAGGACTTCGTCGGGCCCGACGGCGTCGCGCGCGAGCGCCGCGGCGTGATCGTCTCGCTCGCAGCGACTCCGTACGAGGCAGGAGGCGTGCTGCCGCACGAACGCACGCATCCGCGCATCCGCGCGGAGAGGAAGCGGTTGCTGGACGCGACCCGTGTCCAGCCGGAGCCGATCCTCCTGCTCGCGGATATCGCAGCTCGACCTTTCCGTTCCCGGTACGCCGGCAGAGGTCGACGTCGACGGCACGAGGCTGTGGCGGTTGTCACCGCAGCGACGCGCAGGGCCTCGGCGACGCCCAGCTCCTCATCGCCGACGGTCACCACCGCTACGAGAGCGCCGTCGAGCTCGCCGAGGAGCTCGAGACGGACGTTCGAATCATGGCTCTCGTCGTGCCGACGGAGGATGCCGGCCTGCAACTCTTTCCGACACATCGCGTGTTCTCGAATCGCCCGGATGTCGCGAGTGGCGGCGACGTGGAGCCGTGTGCGGATCTCGACGAGGCGCTCGCTCGCCTCGGGAGTGAGTCGTACGATCGTGCAGCGGCGGTGAGGTATCGCCGCGACGGCGTCGAGATCGTCCACGGCAACGAGGGAGAGCTCGACGTCGAGTTGGTCGACCGCTATGGGCTCGACGGGATCCGGTACACGCCGCGACTCGACGAGGCTCTTGCGGCGGTCGACTGGTGGTACTGCCGACGCGGCTTTCGTCCTCCGTCGGCCGAGGGTCGAGGACGTCTTCGCCAGCGCGCGCCGCGGCGCGCGCATGCCGCCGAAGAGCACGTACTTCTTCCCGAAGCCTCTCTCCGGTCTTCTCTTCCACCCCATCGGCGAATGACGCCGTGGCTCGACACCTGCCGGCTCTGCGTGGCCGACATTCGCGACGTGCTCGAGCGCCTGCCGACGCGGGAGGAGCGGGAGCCCGTTCTCCAGCTCGGCCAGGGAGGCGACGACACGACCGCGATCGACCAGGCGGCCGAGGATGTTGTTGTCGCGCGCCTCGCCGCAACCGGTGAGGACTTCGTGCTCGTGTCGGAGGAGCTCGGCGAGCGGCGGTTCGGCTCGGGCGGGCCGCGGCGGGTGGTGGTCGACCCCATCGACGGCTCCGTGAACGCGAAGCGCGGCATCCCGTTCTTCTCCCTCTCGCTGGCGGTCGCCGAGGGGCCGACGATGGGCGATGTCGTGTTCGGTTACGTCTACGACTTCGGCTCAGCGGAGGAATGGACGGCCGAGCGCGGCAAGGGCGCGTTCCTGCACGGCGCTCCGCTCGACGGCCAGCGGCCCAAGGCGGACATCGAGATCCTCTCTTTCGAGGGAACGATCACCGAGACGATCGCCGAGCAAATCGACGCGGTTCGCGGAGTCGCTGCGCGCGTGCGCGTCATGGGATCACTCGCGCTTTCCCTTTGCCACCTCGCGGCCGGCCGTGTCGACGGCGTCGTCTCGCTCAAGCCGGCGCGCTCGGTGGACATCGCCGCAGCGCAGCTCCTGGTGCGCGAGCGCGGTCTCGCGATCGAGCTCTTCGAGGATCCACCGTTCGACGCGGCGCCGCTCGATCTCGGCGTGCGCTCGCGCCTCGCCGCTGCCGGCTCGCCGGAGCTGGTTGCGAAGCTAGCCGCTGCGCTGAGCTAGGCCGAGCCCACGTTTCGTACCGGGGTCGCCGCCGGCGGAACGGGGGGCGCCTCGCCCGGGGCGCCGCAGACGATCGTCCCCGGTTCGGTGACGACGCAGGCGATGCCGCCCTGCGCCCCGAACCAGATGCCCGCCATGAACGCCGCACCGCAGAGCAGCGTGACCGCGACCAGAAGCACGGGTCGCCGCAGACGCCGGGTCCACGACCAGCGAACCCCCTGAACGATCTCTCCCCCTTGTACTCCCAGCACCAGCCCAGTCCCCCTTCCCCTCTGCTCATGGAACTCGCCGTCTGGGTCGCTGTCAACCGCTGCTAGCCTCGGCAGCATGAGGCCGGACCGCGACGCGATCCTGAAAGCGCTCGAGCAGGTCATCGACCCGGAGCTGAAGAAGCCGGTGACCGAGCTCGACATGGTGCGGGACGTGCTCGTCGAGGAGGACGGCTCGGTCTCCGTGACGATCGCGCTGACGGTCGTGGGCTGCCCGCTCCGGCACGCGTTCGAGGAGCAGGTGACGCGCTTCGTCGGCGAGGTTCCCGGAGTCACGCGCGTTCGCCTCGGCTTCGACGTCATGACGCCCGAGGAGAAGTCCGCACTCGTGACGCGGCTCCGCGGCGGCCACTCGGCCGACCGCACGATCTCGCTCTCGGCATCGACCCGCGTCCTTGCCATTGCCTCGGGGAAGGGAGGCGTGGGCAAGTCGACGCTCACGGCGAACCTCGCCTTCGCGCTCTCGGAGCTGGGTGAGCAGGTCGGCGTGCTCGACGGCGACATCTACGGCCACTCGATCCCGCACATGCTGGGCGTCCACCAGAAGCCGATCGCCGTCGACGAGATGATCGTCCCGCCCGTCCGTGGCGAGCTCAAGCTGATGTCGATCGGGTTCTTCCTGGACGAGAACGCGCCGATCATGTGGCGCGGCCCGATGCTGCACAAGGCACTCGAGCAGTTCCTGTCGGATGTCCACTGGGGTGACCTGGACACGCTGCTCGTGGACATGCCGCCGGGAACGGGCGACGTAGCCATGTCCCTGGGACAGCTGCTGCCGCGCGCCGAGGCGCTCGTCGTCACGACTCCACAGCCCGCTGCGCAGCAGGTCGCCGTGCGCGCGGCGCAGATGGCGCAGAAGACCGGGATGCGCGTGATCGGCGCGGTCGAGAACATGTCGTACCTCGTCGGAACCGGACAGGAGCTCTTCGGCTCCGGCGGTGGGCAGGCGCTCGCCGACGAGGTCGGCGTGCCCCTCCTGGCGCGAATCCCGTTCGATCCGGCGCTGCGGGAGTCGGCCGACGAAGGGTGCCCGGTGCTCGAGACCGCGCCCGACTCCGAGGCCGCAGCGGCGATCCTCGCGCTCGCGCAGTCCGTCGCCGAGTCCCGCGCGGGCACGATCCGCAAGCCGCTCACCGTTCTCTCGTAGAGTCGGCGCGTGGCCGGAGCCGCGTTCTTCGACCTCGATCGAACGTTGCTCTCGCGTTCGAGCTCGCTCGCGCTCGCCCGCCCCTTTCGCGAGCGCGGGCTGATCGGCAGGCGCCGGCTCGCCGCGGCTGCAGTCGCGCAGCTCGTCTTCGCTCGCTTCGGTGCGGGGAAGGGACGCGTCGGGCAGACCGCCAACAGCGCGATGGCCATCCTGGAGGGCATGCGGGTCGAGGAGATGCGTGAGATCGCGGCCGCGGCCTGGGAGCCGGTGTTGCGCCCGCTCGTCTACCGCGATGCGCTCGACCTCGCGGCCGCGCACGCGGGTCGGGGCGAGCCCGTGTTCATCGCCACCGCGGCCCTGGAGGAGATCGCCGAGACCGTCGCTCGGGAGCTCGGACTCGACGGCGCGATCGCGTCGCGAGCGGAGGTGCGCGAGGGTGTGTACACGGGCCGGCTCGAACGGCGCCTCGACGGCGTGGCCAAGGCAGAGGCGGTCGAGGAGCTCTCTCGCGCGCACGAGATCGACCTCTCCGAGTCGACCGCGTACTCCGACTCCCACTCCGACTTACCGTTTCTCGAAGCGGTTGGACATCCGGTTGCGGTCAACCCCGATCGAGAGCTCCGTCGGGTGGCTGCCGAGCGCGGCTGGCCCGTCCGCCGATTCAGGGCGAAGGCGTTTCCCGCCCGATGACCGAGGCGGACGCACGGCGCCGGCTGCTGGCTCTCGGCCTGGAGCCGTCGGCCGTGGAGACGCTCGTCACCCACTTCGCCGACGCGGAGCGCCGTGGCAAGGCCGGTCACGGCTTCTCCCGCGTCGAGTGGCTCGAGACGCTCGAGCTCGATCCTCTCGCGCGGCCCGTCCTGCTCGAGGCGGAGGCGGGCTTCGAGCGCTGGGACGGTCACGGCGCGCTCGGCTACCTGGTGCTCGAGGAGATCGTGCGCGCGACGCTCGATTATCCGCCCGAGCGTGCGCGAATGGTGGTCGTCCGCCGATGCTTTCCCACGGGCGTGCTCGGGTACTGGGTGCGGCGGCTCGCCGACGACGGGCTCGTCGCAGCCCTGACCACGACGTCGCCGCGACGGCTGCCGCATCCCGACGGCGGCCCGCCTCTCACCGGGACGAATCCGTTGGCGATCGCGATTCCGTCGAGCGACGGTAGGCCGATCGTCGCCGACGTCTCGATGGGTGCGGTGACGCACGGAGCTGTGCTCTCGGGCGAGGCGCGGCCGGAGGAGCTGATCCCGTTCGGTGGTGCGCAGGCCCACAAGGCGTTTGCGCTTGCAGTAGGCCTCGAGCTCCTGGTCGGCGCGCTCGCCGGTTCCGAGCCGGGCGCGGTCCTCCTCATCGCGCATCCGGAGCACGACGTGGTCCCGGCGTTTCGGTCGCTCGCCGAGAGCCGACGTTTGCCGGGCGACTAGCCGGCTCGGAAAATCGAGGCTCGGTTGCTCAGTCGCTCGCGCGGCGAAGTGCCTCCAGCACGACCGGGTCGATGGCGTCCGTCCCGTCGATGCGCTCCTCGAGGTTCTTCTCGCCGGCCCAGTCCTCGAGCCTGTCGAACCCGAGGACGGCGAGCCGGGTCTCGATCTCCTTGCGCAGGCCGTCGTCCACCTCGAGCCAGCGCGCGCGGGGGGTGGAGCCGAACAGCTCCTGGTGGATCGCGTACAGGCGCCGGAGCTCCTCGAGCGGGCGCTCGTGGTCGTCGATGCGGAGGTCGACGAGCACGTCGGACAGTCCGGCATACCCCTGCTCGGGCGCCACGACGAGAATCGCCGCCGACTGTTGCCCGCGCCGGTCGCCGCCTGCTGCCTGCGCTGCATCGAGGCAGTCCAGCAGGCGCTCGGCCAGCGGCCTGCTCCGCCGACGCCTCGAACGTGTCGGCGAGCGCGTCGACGGTCTCTTCCGAGACGAGGATGTTCCCCTGAGCCGCGTAGCCCGAGCCCGTCCTGCCGCCCGCCCACTCGCTGCATCCCTCGCCCGTGTAGCTCGCCGCGCGACCGAGTCCGTCGACGATCCCGAGCTGGCGCTGCGCGCGACCTTCGTCGGCACCGGTCAGCTGCTCGACGACCTCGTCGGACGCGAGCCCTTCTCGCAGCAGGGCGAGCCCGTCCGGGCCGTAGCGGGGGTTCGCCCACGCCTGCGTCGCGACGGCGCCCACGTGCGGCTCCGCCCACGGCACGATCGCGCCCACCGCGAGGAACTTCGACTGCACGGCGACTCCCCAGTGCTGCGCCTCGAGATCGCAGGCGCAGATCGAGTACGTCGAGACGAGCGGCCTAGCCGTAGGTCATCTCCGCGAGGTCGAGCGCCAGCAGCGACTCGTCGGTGACGAGCGCGCAGGCGACGGGGCCGAGCGAGAGCGCTGCGTGCACCTGCTCGGGAGTCGATGCGCGGACGACGACGGGCGTTCCCGCGTGGTGGGCGTCGTGGATCGCCTTCACATCGGACACGTCGTCGAGCACCAGTGCGCCCGAGAGGTCGACCGTGCCTGCGAGCGCGATCTCGGGCACCTTGCGTCCGGTCGCTCCGAACCAACGCTCGCGCATCAGAACGGGAGCGACTCAGCGGCGTCGGAGGCCGCGTCGAGGATCGGCTGGACGAGGATGAACGAGCCGACGGTCACGGCCACCGCCGCTCCGATCGCTACGCCGAGCGCGGAATCGCGAGGCGGTGAGCCGCCGGCGGGTGCAAGCCGCAGCTCGGGCCCGGAGCGCATGTAGATCCAGCGGACGACGTTGAGGTAGTAGGCGAGCGAGACGGCCGTGGCGGCGACTCCGACGAGGACGAGCCACCAGTCGCCCGCGTCGTACGCGGCCGAGAAGACGAAGAGCTTCCCGAACAGCCCACCGGTGAGCGGGAAGCCGGCCATGCCGAGCATGAAGGTCCAGAGGGCGATCCCGTGGTACGGCCGCTCCCAGCCGAGCCCGGCGAGCGACTCGAGGGTCACGGCGCTTCCCAGCTCGCGCTCGCGCGCCGCGACGACCGCGAATGCTCCGACGGACATCGCCGAGTAGGGCACGAGGTAGTAGAGGAGCGCCTCGGCACCGCGCTCGGAGTTGGCCGCGATCGCGATCAGCATGAAGCCCGCGTGCGAGATCGACGAGTACGCGAGCAACCGCTTCATGTCGGTCTGCGCAAGGGCGCCGAGATTGCCCCAGACCAGGGAGATCACTGCGAGCACGGAGATCGTGATCGTCCACAGCTCGCTCTCGTCAGGGAACGCGGTGACGAGGAGGCGCAGCAGCACGACGAGCGCCGCGGTCTTCGTTGCCGCGGACATGAACGCGGCGATCGACGTGGGCGAGCCCTGGTACACGTCCGGCGTCCACATGTGGAACGGCGCCGCGGAGACCTTGAACGCGAGGCCCGCGATGATCATCGCGAGGCCGGCGAAGAGAAACACGTCGTCGCCTGCATCTGCCGCGGCGATCTCGGCGAAGCCGAGCTCAGAGGTGGCGCCGAACACGAGCGCGGAGCCGAAGAGCAGCACCGCCGAGCCGAACCCGCCGACGATCAGGTACTTGAGACCCGCCTCGAGCGAGGTGGCCCGCGTCGTGTCGAGGGCGACGAGGATGTAGAGGCAGAGCGAGAACCATTCGAGGCCCAGGAACAGCGTCATCAGGTTCGATGCTCCGACGAAGAACACCATTCCCGCGCCCGCCGCGGTGAGAAGCGCCTGGTACTCGCTGGCGTGTTCGACCCGCTCGCGCCAGGACACGAGGACGACGGCGGCACCGGTGACGCCGACGAGCACCTGAGCCAGCGCGGCCAGCTGGTCTCGCACCATCGAGCCGTCGAGCAGGACTTCCGGTGTCGGGCTGTCGGCGAAGACGTACCCGGCCAGCACGGCCGCGAGGACGAACCCGACCATCGCTGCTGCCCCGGCGACCCCCTTCCGCATCCACGCCGGGAGCAGCGCCGACAGGAGCGCGACGCCCGACGCACCGAGCAGCGCCAGCGTCGGCGAGAGCGCGAACCAGTCGACGGAGGGCGTATCGATCATCGGAAGCCCTCGACGATCGCCTGCGCTGCGCCCGAGCCCGGGAACGAGCTCTCGCTCACGAGCGCGGGCCAGACGGAGAGGGCAAGGAGGCAGGCGACGAGCGGAAGCACGAGCGCGAGCTCTCCCGGGCGGAGGTCGAGTGCCTCGTCGCGCACGGCGGACCCGGGGCGCACGTGCAGGATCGCCGAGATCACGCGGAGCATGTACATCGCTGCGAGCACGATCCCGAGCGCGACCACGGCGGAGTATCCCCAGCCCTGGTCGTACACGCCGGCCATGATGAGGAACTCGCCGACGAACGTCACCGAGCCCGGGACAGCGAGCGCGATCATCCCGGCCACGAGCACGACGGTTGCCAGTGCGGGCCTCCCTCGCGCCATGCCGCCGAGGGCGTCGAGCTCGCCCGTTCCGCACCGGCGCTCGACCATGCCGACGAGGAGGAACAGGCTCGCGGAGACGAGCGCGTGGGCGACGGACTGGAGCACGGCGCCGTCGAGGCCGAGATCGTCGAACGCGAAGATCCCGAGCGTGATCAGCCCCATCTGCGCCATCGACGAGTAGGCGACGACGCCTCTCAGGTCGGGCGCACGGAAGGCGAGCAGCGAGCCGTACACGAGCCCCGCCGCGGCGAGCACGAGGATCAGGCCCGAGAGATCGTCGGCGGGCTCGGGAAACTTCGGCAGCCCGATTCGCAGGAAGCCGTAGATCGCCGTCTTCGAGACGACGGCGGAGAGCACGGCCGCGACCTCGACGGGCGCCTCGCGGTACGCGAGCGGAAGCCAGCCGTGCAGCGGGAAGAGCGGCGCCTTGACCGCGAACGCGACCGCGAAGCCCAGGAAGATCCAGACGTTGTCGCTCGTGCCCGACTCGGTGAGCGAGAACGTGCCCTGGGTCACGCCGAACGCGACCACCGCCGCGAGCATCAGCAGCGATCCCGCCATCGTGTAGACGACGAAGGTGAACGTTGCCGCCTGCCGCCGCGCCCCTCCCCAAACGCCGACGAGGACGTAGAGCGGGATGAGCATGGCCTCGAACGACACGTAGAAGAGGAGGAGGTCCTGCGACGCGAACGTCGCGACGACAGCCCCCGTGAGGAAGAGCATGAGCGCGTGGTAGGCGCGAGGGCGGTCGCGCCCGACCCACATCGCGTACCCGATTGCGGCGGCGAAGACGATCACCGTGACGCCCGCGAACCAGAGCGAGAATCCGTAGAAGCCCACCGAGTAGGAGATCCCCAGGCTCTCCACCCACTCGCGTGAGGTGCCCAGCTGGAGGCTGCCGTCGTCGAAGTCGAACTGCGCCGCTGCGACGATCCAGAGCCCGACCTCCATGAGCGCGACGAGGAAGGCGAGGCTCGCCGTCGCCTGGCGTGGAAGAGGCGCGACTCCGACGACGAGCGCACCCGCGAGCGGCAGCAGGATGAGGGCGGTCGTCAGCACTCCCTAGCGCACCGCCACGAACACGATGATCAGGACGGAGACGGCGAGCGCGATCGTGACGGCGTACGTGCGCAGGAGACCGGACTGCACCCGCCCGACCTCGCCGCTCACCTGGATCGTCCCGGAGCCGATCTCGTCGAGCGAGCGCTCGACGACGGGCTCCTCGACGTTGCGCCTGAGCGCCGCCGAGAGCGCCACCGCGGGCCGGTAGAACAGCATGTCGTAGAGCTCGTCGAAGTACAGCTTGTGCTCGAGCACGCGCCAGGTGCCGGCGTTGGTCACGAGCTGGCGGCCGCTCTGGAAAGCGCGACGGGCGATGAAGGCGCCGACGAGGGCCAGTGCAACGGCGATCGCGCTCGTTCCGTAGTCCTCGGCTGACGGTCGCGTGCACGAGCGGTTCCGCCGTCTCGTCGATCCAGTGCAGGAACGGCTCCCAGACACCTGGGATCACGACGAGGCCCCCGATCGTCGCGAGGACGGTGAGCACGCCGACTGGGATCAGCATCGAGCGCGGCCCTTCACCGTGCCCCTCGTGCGCATGCTCCCGCACGAACGCGCTCGGCTCGCCGTGGAAGACCGCGAAGTAGAGCCGGAAGGCGTAGAGACCCGTGAGGAGCGCGCCGACGAGCATGGCCGCGTAGAGCACCGCACCCAGCGCGTCGTCACGCGCGAAGGCGGCAGCGATGATCCCGTCCTTCGACCAGAACCCCGCGAAGATCGGGATGCCGGCGAGTGCGAGCGAGCCGACGAGGAAGGCGATGTGCGTCCGCGGCATCAGCGAGCGCAGGCCGCCCATCTTACGAATGTCCTGCTCGCCGCCCAGGTGGTGGATGACGAGTCCCGCGGACATGAAGAGCAGCGCCTTGAAGAAGGCGTGCGTCATCAGATGGAAGATCGCGTAGCCGTAGGCGCCGATTCCGGCTGCGACGAACATGTAGCCGATCTGCGACATCGTCGAGTAGGCGATGACGCGCTTGATGTCCCACTGCGCGAGGGCAATCGCTCCGGCGACGAGGAGGGTGATCGCGCCGAGGATCGCCGCGAGCGCCTGGACGTCGGGTGCGGCCTCGAAGATCGGGCTCGCGCGCACGAGGAGGTAGACGCCTGCGGTCACCATCGTCGCGGCGTGGATCAGCGCCGAGACCGGCGTCGGGCCTTCCATCGCGTCGGGGAGCCACGTGTGCAGCGGGATCTGGGCGGACTTCGCGACCGCTCCGCCGAGCAGACCGAGCGCGACCAGGTTGACCGTCGTCGTCGAGAGCGAGTCGACCTCCTCGAAGACGCCGAGGTACTCGAGCGTGCCCGTCTCCCAGATCAGGAGCACGAGGCCGAGCGCGAGCGTTGCATCGCCGATCGCGTTCATGACGAAGGCCTTCTTGGCGGCGGCCACGGCCTCGGGCCTCTGGTGCCAGAAGCCGATCAGGAGGTAGGACGCGAGCCCGACGAGACCCCAGCCTACGAGCAGGAGGAGGAGGTTCCCCGCCTGCACGAGCATGAGCATCGAGAAGACGAAGAGCGACATGTAGGCGAAGTAGCGACGCTCCTCATCGTCGCCCTCCATGTAGCCCATCGAGTACCAGACGATGAGCCCGCCGACACCCGAAACGATGAGCATCATCGTGCTCGAGAGCGTGTCGAGCAGGATCTGCATCTCGACCTCGAGGTCGCCCGCGACGAGCCACGTGTAGGCCGTCGAGACCTGCTCGCGGTCCGCCGGATCGGCCGCCCACAGTCCGAAGAAGGCAACGACGGCGCCGCCGAACGCGACGAAGGTCGTGAGCGTCGAGATCCAGCCGGCGGTGCGCCGCGAGATCGAGCCACCGGCGAGCGTGATCGCGAGCGCCCCGGCGAGCGGCGCGAGCAGGCACACCCAGGCGCCGGCGGTCGTCATCCGCGCAGCGCGTTCGCCTGGTCGACGTCGAGCGCGATGCGGCGACGGGCCATCGCCACGATCAGCCCGAGCCCGATGGCGACCTCGGCAGCCGCGACGGCCATGACGGCGAGCGCGAAGATCTGGCCGTCGAGCTCTCCGTTCTGCCGCGCGAACGCGATGAGGGTCAGGTTCGCGGCGTTCAGCATGAGCTCGAGCGAGAGGAGGACGATGAGCGGGCTCCGACGGAGCATGACGCCGAGTGCCCCGACGCCGAACAGCACCGACGCCACGACGAGATACGCGCCGATGTTCGGGCCGTCCATCAGTCCTCGTCGTCCTTCTCGGGTGTCGTGCCGAGCACGACCCCGCCGACGGCGGCCACGAGCAGCACGATCGACGTGATCTCGAACGCGAGCACGTGTCTGGTCAGGAACAGCTCGCCGATCGCGGCCGGGCTTCCGAAGGAGCTGGCGATGTCCGCCTCGTCCTCGAGGTTGCTGCCGGCGGTGAGCCCGAGCACGAAGACCTCGATCAGCAGTGCGCCCGCCGCGATGACCGCCGCCGTTCGCAGCAAGGGCGGCCCTCCCGCCCATGGCGCGTCAGCCCTGCCGCCGAGGTATGCGACGACGAACAGGAACATGACCATGACCGCGCCTGCGTAGACCAGCACCTGCGCCGCGGCGAGGAACTCGCCCGACAGCAGGAGAAAGAGCACGGCGAGCGAGGCGAGGTTCCCGATGAGCGCGAGTGCGGAGTAGAACGGGTTCGTGAGGCTGACGACGGCGATGCCCGTCGCGAGGCACCCCCCGGCGGCGAGGAACCAGATCACCCAGACGAGGAAGTTCCCCATTACCCGGCAGCGAGCAGATTCCGCTCGCGCGGATCCTGCTCGCGCAACATCCCTGAAGGCGGTCGCTCCGCGACCGCTGCATTGGTGGTTTCCACGAGTCGCATCTCAGCTCCGCGTCTTGTACGCAGGCTCGGGGGTGTCGAAGCGCGCGGGGTCGGCCACCGGCACGCGCTTGATCGGCTCCGCGAGGAGCATGTCCTTCGTGTAGATGAGGTCGTCGCGCGAGTACTCCGCGATCTCGAACTCGTTCCCGAGCGTGATGGCGTCGAACGGGCACGCGAGCTCGCAGTAGCCGCAGAAGATGCAGCGGCTCATGTTGATCTCGTAGATGCGCGCGTAGCGCTCGCCCGCGGAGACGCGGTTCTCGGCCGTGTTCTCTTCCGCGACCACGCGGATGCAGTCCGCGGGGCATGCGGCCGCGCAGAGCGAGCAGCCGACGCACTTCTCGAGCCCGTTCTCGTGCTTCCACAGCCGGTGCCGCCCGCGGAAGCGCGGGTACACCGGGCGCTTGTACTCCGGGTACTGCTGCGTGATCGGCCTCCGGAAGATCTGCCGGAACGTGACCCCGAACCCCTTGAACGTGCTGAATGGCTGCGCCATCTAGAGCGCCACCACCAGGATCGCGGTGATGACCGCGTTGATCGTCGCGACTGGGAGCAGGACCTTCCAGCCGAAGCGCATCAGCTGGTCGTAGCGGAGCCGCGGCAGCGTCGTCCGCATCCAGATGAACACGAACAGGAGGAGGGCGAGCTTGAGGAGGAACCACAGCGGCCCGGTCCAGCTCGGCCCGTCGAAGCCGGGACCGTGCCAGCCGCCGAGGAAGAGCGTCACGCACAGCGCCGAGAGCGTGATCAGGTTGATGTACTCGGACATCGAGTAGAGGCCGAAACGCATCCCCCCGTACTCCGTGTGGTACCCGGCGACGAGCTCCTGCTCCGCTTCGGGGAGGTCGAACGGCGCGCGTGCGGTCTCGGCCGTCCCCGCGAAGATGAACACGACGAGCCCGACGATCTGCGGCGCCGCGTACCACCACGTGTCGTCCTGCGCCGCGACGATCTCGGTGAGCGACAGTGTCCCGGCCATGATCACGACCCCGAGCACGCTGAGCGCCAGTGCCACCTCGTAGGAGACGAGCTGGGCGCAGGTGCGCATCGAGCCGAGCAGCGCGAACTTCGAGTCCGACGACCAGCCGCCGAGGATGAAGCCGTAGACCCCGAGCGAGCCGATCGCGAAGATCAGGATGAGGGCGATGTCGAGGTCGGCGACCTGGCCGGGGACGTAGACGCCCGCTATCTCCCAGCCCGGTCCGAAGGGGATGACGGAGAACGTGACGAGCGCTGTGAACGTGGCCAGGAACGGCCCGAGGATGAACGCCCAGTCGATCGCGGCAGTCGGCTGGAAGCTCTCCTTGTTCAGGAGCTTCAGCAGGTCTGCGATCGGCTGCAGGAGCCCGAACGGGCCGGCGCGGTTCGGCCCGTAGCGCAGCTGCATGCGCCCCATGATCTTCCGCTCGGCGAGGGTCAGGTACGCGAACGTGACCATCACGAGGTTGATGACGACCACGCTCATGATCAGGCTCACCCACCACTCGACCGGAGGCGTTGTCGTCATGCTTTCGTCACCTCCACGGCCGCGTGCAGGTCGGCCGCGTGCTCGTCGGCGATGCGGGCGACGCCCTCAACGAGCTTGCGATCGACCCGCGCGCGCAGCTCCACCGAGGTGCCGTTGGAGCGGACGAGGACGGTGTCGCCGTTCGCGAGCCCGCGGCGCTCCGCGTCCGCGGCGGACAGCTCGACGTCGCGCTCCGGTCGCTGGAACTCGAGCTGCGGAACTCGCTCGACCGCGGGACCGGAGAAGTGCGGCTTGTAGCGATGGAGGTGCAGGGCGCCCACGAACTGCTCCTCGGCGAACGTGGGCAGCGAGGCTGCGGACGGTGGCGCCGCCGGAGCGGGCGGCTCGAACTCGCGGCGGGCAGGGAGCGGTGCTTCCAGCCCGAGGTCGTCGAGGGTGAGGTCCCGGTACAGGTGCGCCGCGACCTCGGCGAACACCCCTGCCGCATGGGGCGGAATCTCGACGTCGAAGCGGGCGGCCAGCTTCGAGATCCAGGCGAGCTCGTCCGGGCAGGGAGGCAACACGGTGCGGCGGAGCCGCTGCACGCGGCCCTCGAGGTTCATCGACGTCCCGTCACGCTCGAGCGCCCCCGTCGCGGGGAGAATGAGATCCGCCCAACCGGCCGCGAGCTCGTGGAACATCGTCAGCACGAGGACGTGCTCGGCCTTCTCTGCGAGTGCGCGCACCTCGGGGCTCGCGGCCGCGTCGTCGCCGGAGACGACGAGCAGCGTGATCGGCTCCGGGTTCGACTCGTCCGCGTCGGCCGCGACCGCCCAGCCGAGAGCGACGCCGCGCGAGTTGGGCTCGGCGGGCAAGTGGAACGCTCCGCAGCCGGGCTTGGCGTCGAACCCGAGCTCGTGCGCGAGCTCCGCGATGCGAGCTCCGCCTCCGCCGCCGGGCCCGGACCACACGAGGACGGCTCGTTCGGCAGCGCGAAGCCTCTTGCCGACGGCACTGCGGGGCGTGGCGAGACCGCGGCACGCGTCGGCGGCACCGCCCGGCGCGACCTGGTTCGTGCCGCTCGGCGAGCAGACGACGATCTCGGCACCGCGCCGGCGTGCCTCCTTGATCCAGAGGTCGACGACGGGCGCGCGCTCGACGACCGGGTCGTCCCCGACGACGACGACGATCTCGGCTTCCGCGATCGCGCTCAGGGGCAGTCGGAACGCCGCGAGCGCGTCGGACGTCGCCTCGGGCAGGACGGCCGAGTGCGCGCCGACTCCTCGTCGCAGGAGGCGGCCGAGCGCGTACGCGATCTCGGTCGTCTCCGACCCGGACAGAGCGGTAACGATCGCGCCGTCGGCCTCGCGCAGCATCTCCTCGGCCATGTCGAGCGCCGCGTCCCAGTCGACCTCCTGGAGCCCCTTCCGCCCTCGCCGTAACGGCGTCGTGATGCGGTCCTCGGCGCGCAGGTGCGGGTACGTGAACCTGCCCTTGTCGCAGATCCAGCCTCGATCGACCTCCGGATGATTGCGCGAGAGGATCCGCCTGACCTTGCCCTCGCGGATCGTCGCCGAGACGTTGCACCCGACCGCGCAACCGGTGCAGACCGTCGGCACGTTCTGGATGTCCCATGGGCGCGCGTCGAAGCGGTAGAGGGTGGACGTCAGCGCGCCGACCGGGCACAGCTCGATCACGTTGCCCGAGAACGGCGAGCGGTACGGCTCGTCCTCGAACGTCGCGATCTCGGTGTGAGCGCCGCGGTTGCGCGCGATCAGTTGCCCGTCCTCGGACACGTCCTCCGAGAAGCGCGTGCAGCGGTAGCAGAGGATGCAGCGCTCGCGGTCGAGCGCGATGAGAGGCGACACCGGGATGGGCTTGTCCATCGTCAGCTTCTGGAAGGACATCCGCGTGTTCCCGGGCCCGTACCGAAACGCGTGATCCTGGAGCGGGCACTCGCCGCCCTTGTCGCAGACCGGGCAGTCGAGCGGGTGGTTGACGAGGATGAACTCGAGCGTGGCCTCCTGGCCCTCCGCCGCCTTGGCCGAGGTCGCAGCCGTTCGGATGACCATCCCGTCCGTGACGGTCAGCGTGCAGCCGGCCTGGAGCTTCGGCATGCCCTCGATCTCGACGAGGCACATGCGACACGCGCCGATGGGCGCCCCGAGGCGGGGCTCGTAGCAGAACACCGGGATCTCGATGCCGGCGGCGATCCCCGCCTCGACGAGGCCCGTTCCCTTCGGTACCTGCACCTGGCGGTCGTCGACGGTGACGGTGAAGAGCTCAGACATGCGCGGCCTCGTGGCCGTGGCGCTCGTGCATCGCGGAGGGCGCGAGGATCCCCTCGAGCGAGGACTCGCCGTCGAACGGGCAGCGACCGAGGTCGATGTGCGCCTGGTACTCGTCGCGGAACCGGTCGACGTAGCTGAGCACGGCGATCGCGTCCGAGTCGCCGAGCGGGCACAGGCACTTGCCCATGATCCGGTCGCAGACCGAGAGCAGGAGGTCGAGATCCGGCTGCTCGGCCTTGCCGTCCTCGATCTTCTGGAGGATCTGCGTGAGCCAGCGCGTGCCGACGCGGCAGGGCGTGCACTTCCCGCACGACTCGTGCTCGTAGAACTGCGAGACGCGGATCCCGAGCTGCACCATGCAGCAGCGGTCGTCGATCACGATCACGCCTGCCGAGCCGATCGAGGAGCCGGCCTCGACGAGCGACGTGAAGTCGAGCTTCACGTCGATCTCGGCCGGCGTGAGGACGACCGTCGACGAGCCGCCGGGGATGATCGCCTTCAGCTCGCGCCCGTTCGGGACCCCGCCGCCGATGTCGTAGACGAGCTCGCGCAGCGTGATGCCGTGCGGCAGCTCGTAGTTGCCGGGGTTCACCACGTCACCCGAGAGCGAGAAGACGCGCGTGCCCGTCGAGTTCTCGACGCCGAGCTTCGCGTACTCCTCCGCCCCGAGGTCGAACACCGATGTCACCGTGGTGATCGACTCGACGTTGTTGACCGCAGTCGGCGCCGCATAGAGCCCGGCGATGGCCGGGAACGGCGGCTTCGTCCTCGGCTGCCCGCGCCTGCCCTCGAGCGACTCGAGCAGCGCCGTCTCCTCCCCGCAGATGTACGCGCCCGCACCGCGATGGAGCACGACGGTGACCCCGCCGAGGAGGTCGGCCTTGCGCATCGCCTCGAGCGAGTCGCGAAGCACCTCGAACTCGCGCTCGTACTCGCCGCGGATGTAGATGAACACGTGCTGCGACTGGATCCCGTACGCCGCGATGAGGCAGCCCTCGAGGAAGCGAAACGGGACGCGCAGCATGATCTCGCGGTCCTTGAACGTGCCCGGCTCGGACTCGTCCGCGTTGACGACGAGGTAGTGCGGTTTCGGGAGCTGGTCCGGCTTCGGGACGAACGCCCACTTGCGGCCGGTCGGGAAGAACGCGCCGCCGCGGCCGCGCAGGCCCGACGTCTCCAGCGCGGCGATGACGTCGTCGGGCGGAAGCGCGCGAGCCTTGCGGAGCGCGCCGAAGCCACCGGCGGCCTCGTAGTCCTCGATCCGTGTGACTTCGCCTCCGTCGGTGCCGGCGAAGACGATCTGCGGATATTCAGGCACGGAGCTCCTCGACGATCCCGGCCACGTCGTCGGGCTGCACGCGGAGCCGATGACGGTTGTCGACCGCGACGACGGTGGCCCAGCCGCAGCCGCCGAGGCACTCGACGGTCCCGAGCGTGAAGGCGCCGTCCTCGGAGGTCGACCCCGCCTCGACGCCGAGCTCGCGCTCGAAGTTCTCGAGCACCTGCTGTGCGCCGGAAAGCGCGCACGAGACGTTCGTGCAGACCTCGACGAGGGTGCGTCCCGCCGGCTCGAGCCGATACTGGTCGTAGAAGGTCGCGATCGAAAGGCAGTACGCCGGGGTGAGATCGAGCGCGTCGGCGACCTCGCGGAACGCCTCCGGCGGAAGCCAGCCTCCGTGCTCCTCCTGTGCGAGCCGAAGCGCAGGCATGACCGCAGAGAGGGAATCGGGATAGCGCTTGCGCAGTTTCCGGATCTCGGCCGCGACGCTCACCGGTCGGCGTCTCCCATGACCGGGTCGAGCGAGCCCGGCGACGGCGATCAGATCCGCGATCAGGCACTCCTGCACGACGGTCGCCGTCGCCTGCAGCGCCGCGAAGCTCGGCGCGCGGAACTTCACGCGCCACGGCCGCGGGCCGCCGTCCGAGACGAGGTAGCAGCCGGCCTCGCCGCGGGGCGACTCGATCGCGACGTAGACCTCGCCCTCGGGCACGGAGAAGCCCTCGGTGACGATCTTGAAGTGGTGGATCAGTGACTCCATCGACGTGTGCAGCTCGTGCCGCGGCGGCAGCACGACCTTGCGGTCGTCGGCGACCCATGGCTCTCCGTCCGTCTCGTCGAGGCGATCGAGGCACTGCTGGACGATGCGCACCGACTCGCGCATCTCGTCCATGTGCACCTTGTAGCGGTCGTAGACGTCCCCGTTCGCGTACACGGGCACGTCGAACTCGACCTCGTCGTAGGCGAGGTAGGGCATGTTCTTCCGCAGGTCCCAGTTCACCCCTGCCGAGCGCAGCATCGGGCCGGACTGCGCGAGCGCGAGCGCATCGTCTGCCGACAGTGGGCCGATGCCCTTCGTGCGCTCGAGCCAGATCGCGTTGCGGTCGAGGAGCGCCTCGTACTCGTCGACCGACTTCGGCATCTGCTCGCAGAACGTCCGCGCCTCGGCCGTGAAGGCGGGCGGGAGGTCCTCGGCGAGGCCGCCGACCTGCACGTAGCGCGTGTGCATCCGCGCTCCCCCGGCCATCTCGAAGAGATCGAGGATCGCGTCGCGGTCGTCGAAGCAGTACCAGAAGAGCGAGATCGCGCCGAGCTCGAGCGCCGAGGTACCGAGCCAGACGAGATGCGAGTGGATGCGGTTCAGCTCCGCCATCGCCATGCGCGCCCAGATCGCGCGGCGCGGCACCTCGATCCCGAGCAGCTTCTCGATCGCGAGTACGTACACGAGCTCGTTGGCGTGGAAGGAGACGTAGTCGATGCGGGGCGCGTACGTCACCGACTTCCACCAGGACTTCGCCTCCATGTTCTTCTCGAAGCCGGTGTGCAGGTAGCCGATGACGGCGCGGATGCCGGCGACCGTCTCCCCGTCGAGGTCGACGACCAGGCGGAGCACGCCGTGGGTGGAGGGGTGGTTCGGCCCGAAGTTGATCGTGAGGATGTCCTCGAGCCGGTGCTTCTCGGGGTCGATCTCGAGGATCGTCGGGACGGGGTGCGGGATGCGGGTCCCTTCGTAGATCCGCGTCGAGGGCAGGACGGTCACGCGTCTAGTCCTCGTCCGAGAAGCGGACGGGCTCGCCGCCGAGCGGGTAGTCCTTGCGCAGCGGGTGCCCCTCCCAGTCCTCGGGCATGAGGATCCGCGTGAGGTTTCCGTGACCCTCGAAGGGGATGCCGACCATGTCCCACGCTTCGCGCTCGAACCAGTCGGCGGCGGGCCAGACCGGCAGCACGCTCGCGATCGGCTCGCCGTCGTCGAGCCAGACCTGCACGCGGAGCCGCGCGGGATCGTCTCCCACGCGGAGAAGCTGGTACGAGACCGAGAAGCGCTTCGGCTTCGGGTCCGGGAGGCGCTGGAGCCCGCGCGTCCCAGGGTCGTTCAGATCCCGGCCCGAGGCGGTTCCGATGTAGCCCGCCACCTCCTCCTCGCCCCACCCGAGGTAGTCCGCGGCCGCGATGTCGGACAGGAAGTTGAATCCGTGCTCGTCGCGGAGGAAGGTGCACGCTTCGACGAGACGCGCGGGATCGACGACGAGGGTCGTCTCGCCGAACGACTCGCGCGTTTCGACGACTCCTGGGACGCCGGCGTACGACGTCATTCGGCCACTCCGCGGATCCGGTACGCGGGCGGAACGCCGCCCCGGATCTTCTCGTGCAGCCGGACGATGCCCTCCATGAGCGCCTCGGGCCGCGGCGGACAACCGGGCACGTGGATGTCTACGGGGACGATCTTGTCGACGCCCTGGAGAATGGTGTAGTTGTTGAACATTCCGCCCGAGCTCGCGCAGGCGCCCATCGCGATCACCCACTTCGGCTCGAGCATCTGGTCGTACACCTGCCGCAGCGGCGCAGCCATCTTGTGGGTCACGCGACCCGAGACGATGAGCAGGTCGGCCTGGCGTGGCGACGACGAGAAGCGCTCCATCCCGAAGCGGGCGATGTCGTAGCGCGAGGAGACGATGGACATCATCTCGATGGCGCAGCAGGCGAGCCCGAAGGTGTCCGGCCAGACGGAGTTGGACTGCGCCCACGCGACTGCCTTGTCGACCGTCGTCATGAGGAGCGCGTCCTCCATCTCCTGCACCTCGCGCTCGAAGACGCCCGGGCCGCGTTCGGGCCACAGCACGCGCTCCGACTGCAGGCCCGCCTTCGCCAGGGGCCGATCGCTGATCACGGGCAAGTCGCGTCTCAGTGCCAATTCAGCGCGCCCTTCCTCCACACGTAGACGTACGCGACGCCCAGAATCGCGACGAACACGAGCAGCTCGCCGAGCCCGAACCAGCCGAGCGCATCGAGCTGCACGGCCAGCGGGTACAGAAAGACGATCTCGATGTCGAAGAGAATGAAGAGGATCGCCGTCAGGTAGAAGCTGACGGTGAAGCGGCGATCCCGGCTCGGCGCGCCCTCCGAGACACCCGACTCGAACGGCAGCATGCGCTGCTTCGTGCGCGCGACCGGGCGGCGCGGGAGGATGAACGACATGGCGATCATGGACGCCGGGATGACTGCCGCGAACAGCGCGTAGAAGAGGAAGGGCAGCCAGTTCGAAAGCAGCGGTTCGACTCCCGGGTCGGACGTCGGACGTCTCTCTCGCTCGAAACCTAGCACTCCCCCTTCCGGCGCACGAAGGGTTCGGAAATCCCGCACAGAATGAGCGATACGAGTGTCACAAAGTCGGCACCGGAGCCCGCCATCTCGTCCGCTACCATGAGCCCGTGGCAACCATCGAGCACCCCATCGACACCCTGATCTCGCTGACGCCCGTCGCGGCGTCGAAGATCAGGGAGCTCATGGCCGAGGAGCCGGATTCCGAGACGCTCGTGCTCCGGGTGGCCATCCAGGGTGGCGGGTGCTCCGGGTTCCAGTACGGGCTCGGATTCGACGCGGGCGCGGCCGAGGGCGACACGGAGCTCTCACTTGAGGGCATCAAGGTCGTCGTCGACCCGTACAGCGCCCCGTACCTGCAGGGCACCACGATCGACTTCCTCAACACCATCGAGGAGTCGGGCTTCAAGATCGACAACCCGAACGCCGTCTCCTCGTGCGGCTGCGGCCACTCCTTCCAGGTCGAGGAAGGCGAGGAGCTCCCCGAGGGCACCGAAGTGGGTGGCTGCGGCTCCGGTTGTTCGCACTGACGCTCTCGCGTCGTCACCCCTTGAGTTCATCCTGAAGCTGTCGTAGGCTCCCGCAGTCAGCTGACCGGGAGGAACACGTGAGGACCTTCTACTGGGCGTGGGCGATGATTCTGTTCGCCGCGATCATCGTGCAGGTCGGGCTAGCCGGCTACGGCGCGTTCTATGCCGCGAACAAGCTCGAGGACGAAGGATCCACGATCGACGAGGACGTGTTCTTCGACGGATTCGAGCTTCACGCCGGCTGGGGCTACCTCGTCATGCTGCTCGGGCTGATCTTCATGGTGATCGGGCTCATCGCGGGGATCGGCAAGTGGCGTCTCGGGCGGCACGGCCTTCTCTTCCTGCTGCTCTTCGTCCAGCTCTGGCTCGCCTGGATCGGCTTCGAACTGCCATTCCCCGTCGGGTTCCTCCATCCCATCAACGCCGTCGTCATCACGGCTCTGTGCGGGTGGATCGTCTGGGACGAGTGGCAACTCTGGCGCGCGAGGAAAGCTGGGGCGGCTGCGACACCTGCTCCCGCGTAGCTACTCCGGCTCGTTGTGGTGCTCGGCGCCGACGAGGAACGGCGTCGAGACGCCTGCGTAGGCGACGTGCATCGTGAGGCCCTCCGCCGCATGCGGCAGGTTGTGGCAGTGATCCATCCAGATCCCGGGGTTGTCGGCGCGGAACGCGACCACGTAGCTCTCTCCCGGTAGCACGTTCAGTGTGTCCGACCACCACGGGCTTCCCGTAACCGGCATGCCGTCGCGGCTGAGGACCAGCACATGATGGCCGTGAAGGTGCATCGGGTGCACCGAATCGGTGTCGTTCTCGATCCGGATCTGGACGAGGTCCTCCTCCTCGACGACGAACGTCGGGACGTTCGGGTAGATCTCACCGTTGATCGCCCACTGCCTTCCCGGGCGACCGTCGAAGAACCCGGGCTTGCGCGTGATCTTCAGCTCGAAGCTGCGGTCGAAGTCGCTCGAGGCGTCGAACGGCGTCGGGGAGGGTTTGCCGTACGTGGCGGGGTCGAACTCGACCGTCGGCAAGTCGAGGAACGGCGTCTTGCGCCCTCTTGCATTCAGCGCGAGCCCCGCGTCCGAGTCGTCCATCGACAGCCAGACCGGGACGTCGGGCACGGTGAGCCCGATGTCCACACGTCCGCCGCCGGCGACGGTGATCGTCGTCCGCGTCAGGAATGTCGGCTCCTCGACATCGGATCCGTCGATCGCGAGAACCCAGAAGCCCGTCGAGGGCTCGAAGACGTGCGGGGTCGAGTCCGAGTTGACGAGCCGATAGCGAACCCTGGTGCCCGGCTCGATCCCGCGCTGGTCGATCCGAGCCAAGCCGTCCAGGGTCGGGACTCCTGCGTACGTGTGCGCGATGAGAACCTCGTCGAGATCCCAACCGGTCTTCTCACGAGGCTCGATGACGAACGCGCCGAACAGACCGCGCCGCACTTCCTTCGAGGAGACCTGGTGCGTGTGGTACCAGAATGTGCCCATCTGCTCGGCTCGAAAGCGGTACGTATGGCGCTCGCCGGGCAGGACGGCGTTCTGCGTGACGCCCGCGACCCCGTCCTCGGCATTCGGCACGTCGACTCCGTGCCAGTGGATGGTCACGCCCTGCTCGACGTCGGCGTTCGTGAGCTCGACCTCGACGAGGTCGCCCTGCCGCACGCGGAGCTCCGGGCCTGGGGACGTCCCGTTGAACGTCAGAGCCTCGACGGTTCTCTCGGCGGAGAGACGGATCTCGGCGCTCCCTCGCGGTCAGCTCGAAGCGGGCATCGGGCGAGCCCGACCTCGGGCCGTGCAGATCCTCCACGCTGGTCCCGTGTGCGCCGCCGTGCGCGGCGTGCCCGGCCGGCTCGGCGCCGCCGCCGAAGTCGTGGTCGCCGAACGACATGACGCTGTAGGTCTCGGGGAGCCGGCTGTCGTACCACGCCTTGCCGAGGAAGCCGAGGACGGCAACGAGCAGGGCGACGGCCGCGACGGCGGCGATCCGGCCCACGAGTCGCTTCAGCATCGCGGGCGGCATCGCACGTCGTCCCCGAGCGCGGCTCGTAGCATGGCCGCCGATGACGACCGATCGGAAAGTGCTGCGCGTGGCCGTCGTCGGCTCCGGCCCGGCCGCGTTCTACGCCGCCGGGCACCTGCTCGCGAGCGAGGAGCCGGCGGTCGAGGTCGACATGATCGAGCGGCTGCCCACGCCGTGGGGGCTCGTCCGGCTCGGCGTCGCGCCCGACCACCCGCAGCTGAAGACCGTCTCGCGGGCGTTCGAGAAGATCGCGGCACGGCCGGGGTTCCGCTTCCTCGGCAACGTCGAGGTCGGGCGAGACGTGACGCACGACGAGCTCGTCGCGTCGTACGACGCGGTGATCTACGCCGTCGGGGCGCAGACCGATCGCCGGCTCGGCATCCCCGGCGAGGACCTCCCCGGCTCGTGGGCGGCCACCGAGCTCGTCGCCTGGTACAACGGCCATCCCGACTTCCAGGACCTCGCGTTCGACCTCTCGGGCGAGCGCGCCGTGGTCATCGGGAACGGCAACGTCGCGCTCGACGTCGCCCGCATGCTCGCGCTGACTCGCGAGGAGCTTGCGCCGACGGACACGACCGACGCCGCCATCGAGGCGATCGTCGGAGCGGGTATCCGCGAGATCGTCGTGCTCGGCCGCCGCGGTCCCGTGCAGGCGGCGTGGACGTCGACCGAGCTCGGGGAGATGGGTGAGCTCGCGGGAGCCGACGTCATCGTCGACCCAGCCGAGCTCGCGCTCGACGCGGCGAGCGAGGCGGAGCTCGAAGCGGGCTCGAACATCGTGCAGCGGAACGTCGAGATCCTGCGGGGCTTCGCTTCGCGAGCACCCGAGGGAAAGCCGCGCACCGTGCGGCTGCGCTTCCGCGTCTCTCCGGTCGCGATCCTGGGCAGCGAGCGAGTCGAGGGAGTCGAGATCGTCCACAACCGGCTCGAGCCCGACGAGCGCGGCCGCGTGCGGGCGGTGCCGACGGACGAGCGCGAGACGATCCCGTGCAGCCTCGTCTTCCGCAGCGTCGGCTACCACGGCGTCGCGCTGCCGGGCGTGCCGTTCGATCCGTCGACCGGCACGATCCCGAACGACCGCGGCCGCGTGCTCGACGGGACGGGCGCTCTCCGTTCCGGGCGTCTACTGCGCGGGATGGATCAAGCGAGGCCCGACAGGCGTCATCGGGACGAACAAGAAGGACGCGACGGAGACGGTCGACCTGCTGCTCGAGGATGCACGCAGCGGCGTTCTTCCCGAGCGGGCGGCCGAAGCCGGGATCGACGCGCTGCTCGCCGAGCGGGGCGTGGAGGTCGTCCTGTACGCGGGTTGGGACGCGATCGACCGGACTGAGCGCACCCGCGGCGAGCCTCTCGGCCGCCCCCGCGTCAAGCTCTGTACCTGGGACGAGCTCCTGGCAGCCGCGCGAGCCTAGCGTCGAAGCTGTTCTCAGCTCGACAGCACATCGAGTGTCCGCTCGACGTCGGCCATCGTGTTGTAGACGTGCCACGACGTCCTCAGCCGGCCGCCGCGGACGGCGGCCTGGATGCCCGCGTCCGCGAGCTTCTCGGCCGCGCCCTCGACGTCCGAGAACACGATTGCGGAGTTGTTCGGCTCGAGTCCCATGCCGGCCCGGAATGCGTTGGCCAACGCGAGGTCGTGCTCGTGGATCGCCTCCACGCGGATGCGCTCGATCGTCGCCAGCGCAGGCGCCGTCGCGACCCACATGAACCAGGCCGGCGACGTGTCGAGCCGGCGGGCGCTCTTCGCGAGCCGGAGCGGCGGCCCGAAGAACGTCGCCAGGGGATCCTCGCCCGCGTACCAGCCGGCGGTGTGAGGCGTCACCTCGGCGAGTCGCTCCGGGCGAATGGCCATGAAGGCCGTCCCGCGCGGAGACATGAGCCACTTGTAGCCGTGGGCGGCGACCACGTCGAAGCGGCTCGCGTCGAGCGGGAGCCACCCGATCGCCTGCGTCGCGTCGACGACCGTCATCGCGTCGTTCTCGCGCGCGGCGATCGCGATCGCGTCGAGCTCGGCCACCTCGCCGGTCGCCATCTGCACGGCGCTGAACGCGACCACGTCGGTGTCTCGCCCGATCTCGCCGGCGAGCTCCGCAGCCGGCACGAGCCGCACCGTCACACCACGATCCGCCTGAACGAGGAACGGGAAGAGCAACGACGTGAACTCCACGTCTGGCGCGAGCACGCTCGCGCCGTCCGGGATGGACGCGGCGATCAGTCCGAAGAAGGTCGAGACGTTCGCGGCGATCGCCACCGTCTCGACCGGGACGTTCACGAGCCGCGCGAACGAGGCTCGCGACTCCTCGCCGGGGACGCCCCAATGCTCCCAGCTCGTCCGGCCTCCGCGCCAGTCCTCGAGCGCGGCCTCCAGCGCCTCCGAGGCCGGGCGAGGCGGCAACCCGTAGGACGCAGTGTTGACGTAAGTACCTGCTGGAGCCCAAAGCGCCCGCGCGTCGGCCACCGTCAGGTGCTCCATGGGCGGACTATCGAGCATCTAGACTCGCTGCGATGGCGCAGGCGCCCGAGAAGCAGGAGCTCTGGGGTGACGAGACCATGAAGGCAGTCGCCAACTTCCCCGTCTCGGGCACGCCGATCCCGCCGGCCGTCGCGCGCTGGCTCGGGCGCATCAAGGCTTCGGCGGCCCGCGTGAACGCCGAGCTCGGTCTCCTCGACGCCGACATGGCAGAGCGGATCGCGGCGGCCGCGGATCGCGTCGCAGCCGGCGAGTTCGACGACCAGTTCCCGATCGACGTCTTCCAGACGGGCTCGGGCACGAGCTCGAACATGAACGCGAACGAGGTCATCGCGGCGCTGGCCGGCGACGGCGTCCATCCGAACGACCACGTGAACCTGGGCCAGTCCTCGAACGACGTGTTCCCCTCCGCGGTCCATCTCGCCGCACTCGGTGAGATCGCGAACGATCTCCTCCCCGCGCTCGATCAGCTCGCCTCGTCGCTCGAGCGCAAGGCCTCGGAGTTCGCCGACGTCGTCAAGTCCGGCCGTACGCATCTGATGGACGCCGTCCCCGTGACGCTCGGCCAGGAGTTCGCCGGGTACGCGGCGCAGATCCGCCAAGGCATCGCGCGGGTCGAGGATGCGATGCCGCGACTCGGCCAGATTCCGCTCGGCGGCACCGCCACCGGAACCGGCCTGAACACCCACGCCGAGTTCGCCGCCCGCGTTCGCGAGCTGCTCGTTCGCGAGACGGGATTGACGATCTCCGCGCCGGCCGACCACTTCGAGGCGCAGGCCGCTCGCGACGGGCTCGTCGAGGCATCCGGCGCACTGAAGGTCGTCGCCGTCTCGCTGACCAAGATCGCGAACGATCTGCGGCTCATGGGCTCGGGCCCCCGAGCAGGGCTCTCGGAGATCTTCCTCCCCGAGCTCCAGAAGGGAAGCTCGATCATGCCCGGCAAGGTGAACCCGGTCATCCCGGAGGTCGTCACCCAGGTCGGAGCGCAAGTGATCGGGAACGACGCCGCGATCACCGTCGGCGGCATGGGCGGGCACTTCGAGCTCAATGTCTACGTGCCGTTCATGGCGCGGAACCTCCTCGAGTCGATCCGGCTGCTCGCGAGCTCCTCGCGGCTGCTGGCCGAGCGCTGCGTCGACGGGATCGAGGCCAACCGCGAGCGGAACGAGCACTACGCGGAGAGCACGCTGGCGGCGGCCACGGCGCTCAATCCGTACATCGGCTACGACAAGGCGACCGCGATCGTGAAGGAGGCGACGGCCTCGGGCCGGCCCCTGCGGGAGGTCGCGCGCGAGGCGGGCGTCGACGAGGCGATCCTCGACGAAGCGCTCGACTATCGCGCCATGGCGAAGCCGCACCGCTGATTCGACCGGTGGTTTACCTGCAGGCGCGAGCGGGTAACGCGAGGCGGTCACAGGGTGAGCCGGTGCCATGACTGAGGGGAGTCGAGTCGTGCGAAAGCTTCTTGCGTTGTGCGCCGCACTGGTGGCCGCTCTCGCGATCGGCCTCGTTCCGGCGAGCGCGATCACCAACGGCGAGCCGGACGGCGAGGGCCATCCGTACGTCGGTCTCATGGTTGCGAAGAACGCTGCGGGCGCACCGCTCTGGCGGTGCTCCGGGACACTCATGTCGTCGACGGTGTTCATGGTCGCCGGCCATTGCACGGAGGCGCCGGCAGCGAGCGCCGTGATCTTCTTCTCGTCCGGCTCTCCGAATGGCATCCCGCTCGCAGCGGGCTTCCCGGCGGCCGGTCCCAATCCGTGCCTCGGCATCACGGGCTACCCGTGCACCGGCGACGCCACGGGCACCCCGCTCACCCATCCGCAGTACGACCCGAACGCGTTCTTCCTCCACGATCTCGGCGTCGTTCGGCTCAGCGCGCCGGGGGTGACAGGCAGGGGCTTCGGTGCTCTTCCGCCCCAGGGCGCGCTCAGCGAGCTGCCGAAGCACGCGCCCCTGACGGTTGTCGGCTACGGCCTACAGAAGAGCTTCCCGGACGCCGCGTCGCAGAATGATCAGGCGGTGCGGATCCGCATGGTCGCCCATCCGCGGATCAGGGGCATCGACGACAACTTCGTCGGTGACTTCGCGTTCACGACCTCTCACGACGCCAGTCGGGGTGGGGACCTGCTTCGGAGACTCGGGTGGGCCGAACTCATCGGCGACTCCAACGTCGTCGGGGGGGTCACGTCGTTTGGAACCACGAGCACGTGCAAAGGTCACAACGGCGCGTACCGCGTCGACCAGCCGGACGACCTCGCATGGCTCGCGACCTTCGGCCTCAGGCCGTAGGCGCCGCCACCTCGTGATCAGAGATGAGAAGGGCCGCCTTCCGGCGGCCCTTCTCGCTCAGTGCGGCCAGTCCGTGCCTTCGACCTCAGTCCAGGAACGAGTTGACCCAGCCCAGCACGGCAGGTGTGTCGACGCGTGACGAGTAGCCGACACCGCTGCAGTTCACGTTCGTGACGAACGAGTTGACTGCGAGCACCGTGTCGGTTCCCCCGAGCAGGTCAGGCCCACCCGAGTCGCCGAAGCAGGTACCGCCTGAGCCTCCACCCGGGTTCAGCGCGAACTTCATGAGCTGGTCGCTCTGCGTGAAGTTCCCGGACACGAGCTCGCTCGACGCGAAGAGCCGGACGCGCGGGCCCGCCCAGCGGAAGAACGGCGGCGGCTGGGGAAGTGCGTTGCCGGGGATCTGGAGCTGGAACTGCACTCCGTAGCCGACGAAGTCGACGCCGGTCTTGTTCTTCAGCGTGTCGACCAAGCCCGCCGGGGGAAGGTCGGCATACTCGCCGACCGCCGTGGTCGGAACGGGCTCCGAGAGAACGATGACCCCCACGTCACCCAGTGCGAAGTTGTGGAGACCGCTTCCGCACGGATTGCAGAAGCTCGGATTGGTATGCGCCAGGCCGTCGAACGACGTCGTGCCGCTGAAGGGGTACTGCGTGTTCGTCTGGACGTTCTCGTCGAACCAGACTCGAGCTCTACTCGTGCCGATCGTGCAATGGGCTGCTGTCAGCACCACGGTCGGCGAAAGGAGCGACGCGCTGCAGCGGTGCGACGGAACGTTCTGGCCGTTGACCAGGACGTCGAATACCGCCAGGCCGACGTAGGGATGGTTGTCCCCGTCGGGCTGACCGTTGGTGATCGCGGCCGCCGGCACGATGCCGATCACGAGCGAGGCAGCGAGCGCGGCGAGCGCAGCAAGCAGGTTCTTCACATCTCACCCCTCTTTCGTCGCAGCCCGGAGTGTCCGGGCAACGGTTCACGGTCTTCCGTACCCGTGCGGGCAGACGCCTCAAACCTCTATGCCGTACGCACGACCACGAGCTTGTCCGTTCCGGACTCGGCACCCCAGACCTCACCCGGTCGACCCGAGGATCTGCCGTACCGCGGCATCGGAGCTCGGCAGCGGCACCCGGGTGAACCTCTGCGTGACCGGATCGAACCGCCACGAGCGCGTTCGCGCCGAAATCGCTGAGCCAGACCTTGTCCCGGTCGTCGACGAAGACCGCGTAGATCATCGGATCGGTGCCCGGGACGCGCCACTCGCGCCACCGCTTGTGTGCCGGGTCGTACATGCCGACCTTGCCCGCGTTCCATTCGCTGATCCAGACGCGCCCGCGCGAGTCGGACCAGGCGCGCCGAGCCCCCTGCCCCGTCGTGGGCGGCTGCAACACCGTCGCCTTTCCGGAGCGCACGTCGATGCGGCCGAGGTAGCTCCCCGCGAGCGACGAGTAGTAGACGTCACCTGACGGGGTCGTCGTGATCCCGTATGGCCCTTCCCCTCGCGGCGCGCGGAAGACGCGCACCCTTCCGACCTTCGGGTCGAGCCGACCGTAGATGCCGCTCTGGCCCGTGAACCAGAGCACGCCCGCGCTTGTCGAACGTCGCGGTGTTGAGGTTCGCGTACTCCGTGCCCGCCGGGAGCGGAAAGCGACGCACCTTCCGCGTGCGCGGGTCGACGCGCACGATCGCGTTCAGGCCTCCGTCGGTGATCCACGGCGCTCCGTCCGGCCCGACGATCACCCCGTGCGGAGCCGAGCCGCTCCCCGAGTGCCGTGAGACGCGAGTCGACCTGTTCTTCGGGTCGAGCCAACCGAGCTGGCCCGTGTGCTGGGCCGTGTACCAGACGCCGCCGTCACGTGCCGGTGCGACGTCGTGCGGATGTGTGCCCGCCGGGACGGAGAACTCCCGAACGCGCAGTTGGCCCTCGCTCGACGGCGCCGCGCTCGCCGTTCCTCCCGCGATCGCCGCGGTGATCAGGACGGCGACGTATCGGCCCACGTCTCTCAGTACGCGACGGCGCCGCGCCCGGTTTCGGCCGCGTGGCGCTGCTCGTCTGCGCGGTACGACGAGCGCACGAGCGGCCCGGAGAAGACCGAGCCGAAGCCGAGCTCCTCGCCCTGCTCTCGGAGCCACCGGAACTCGTCGGGGTGCACCCAGCGGTCGATCTTCGCGTGCTTCGGCGACGGCTGCAGGTACTGGCCGATCGTGACCACGTCGACGCTGTGCTCGCGGAGGTCGCGCATCGTGTCGACGACCTCCTCGTTCGTCTCGCCGAGCCCGACGATGATCCCCGACTTCGTCAGTACCGGGTAGTCCGCGACCTCCTTCGCCCGCGCGAGCAGCCAGAGCGCCGTGTCGTACTTCGCCTTCGCTCCGCGCATGCGCGCATGAAGGCGGCGCACGGTCTCGATGTTGTGGTTGAAGACCTCGGGGCGCTCGGCGAGGATCGTGGCCAGGGCCTCCTCTTCGACGCCGAGGAAGTCGGGCGTCAGGATCTCGACCTTCGCGTCCGGCAGCTTCCGCTTGAGCGCGCGGATCGTCGCGGCGTAGTGAGCCGCTCCGCGATCGTCGAGGTCGTCGCGGTCGACCGACGTGACGACGACGTGGGAGAGCCCCATCTGCGCCGCCGCCTGGGCGAGGCGGAGCGGCTCGAGCGGGTCGGGCGGCCCCTCCGGCTTTCCCGGAGTGGACGTAGCAGTACCGGCACGCGCGGGTGCAGGTGTCGCCGAGGATCTGGAACGTCGCGGTGCCGCGCCCCCAGCACTCGCCGATGTTCGGGCAGCGCGCCTCCTCGCAGATCGTGTCAGGCCGCCCTCGCGCATGAGGCTCTTCACCTCGAAGTAGCGCGAGTTCGCGCTCGGCGCGCGCACCTTCATCCACTCGGGGCGGCGCGGGCGATCGGCGACCGGAAGCGACCTCTCCATCCGGCGCACTGTAGGTCTAGAGAGGGTGCGTTCCCTCGCCTAGGAGACGCCGTGGCTCCGAGGCTCGCTCGAGGACGACGGGCACGGGCTCGGCCGGCGGGCGAGGGCTGGTTCGTCGTCAACGTGCGCGAGACGCGCTGGTTCGACAGCGGCGGGCTCGATCGCTACGCGCTGTTCGACAGCGAGAATGCGCGCTTCGACCAGGTGGGGATCGGTGTCGGGATCCTGCGACCGGGCGAGCCGAACTGCATGTACCACGCCGAGGACGCGCAGGAGGACTTCCTCGTCCTCTCCGGTGAGTGCCTCCTGATCGTGGAGGGCCAGGAGCGGCGGCTGAAAGCCTGGGACTTCGTGCACTGCCCGCCCTGGACCGAGCACGTCTTCGTCGGCGCGGGAGACGGGCCGTGCGTCGTCGTCGGCATCGGCGCGCGCAGGAAGGGTCGCGGTCTCGTCTACCCCGTCAACGAGACGGCGCTGCGCTACGGCGCGGGGGTCGAGACCGGAGACGTCGGACCCGAGCGAGGCGTACGCACGCTTCGGCGAGAGCACGCCGATCGCGTGTCCCGAGGACTTTCCGGGCGCCAAGAGCTGACTAGCGCGCCGCGAGCGAGGCGTGGATCTGCTGCGGCCAGAGCCCCGCGCCCTCGTCGGCGGATAGCTCCTCGAGCTCCAGCCCGAACACCTCGGCGACTGCCTCGATCGCCGCCGGCCTGACGTCGTCGACCGAGAGCGGCCGCTCGAGCTCGCGCGCCATCGTCGTGAACGCGGCGTCCTCGAGGCCGCACGCGGTGATCCACTCCGTGAACGGCGCAGGGTCGAGGTCGACGTTGAGCGCATAGCCGTGCGTCGTCACCCAGCGCGAGACGTGGACGCCGATCGACGCGATCTTCCGCGGCCCCTGTCCTCCACTCGGCGGCATCCAGACGCCGGTGAGCCCTCGTAGCGCGTCCCTTCGAGCTCGAAGGCGGCCAGCGTCCGGATGAGCGCTTCCTCGAGGTCGCGCACGTAGCGCTTCACGTCCTTGCCGTGGTTGTGGAGATCGAGGATCGGGTAGCAGACGAGCTGCCCCGGCCCGTGGAACGTCGACTTCCCGCCGCGGTCGGTCTCGGCGATCTCGACGGCCGCGTCCTCGGGGATGTGCAGCTCCTGCTCGACCTCGGTGCGCCGCCCGATCGTGACGACCGGCGGATGCTCGAGAAGATCACCGTCTCGGGGATCGCGCCCTGCGAGACGGCGCCGGCGAGCGACCGCTGCAGCTCGAACGCCTCGCCGTACGGCACGAGGCCGAGGCTCATGAGGTACGCGCCGCGGCCGGTCACGCTTGCTGGAACATCCAGCGGTGACCCTCGAGGTCCTCGGCGGTGTAGAGGCGCCCGTCCGGCCCTTCCTCGGGCGGGCGGATGACGTTCGCGCCGGCCGCGACGGCCGTGGCGTGGTGCGCATCGAGATCGTCGACGAGCACGAGGAGCCCGTCGACGACCCAGGGGTTGTCGAGCCAGCGCGCGGCCGCCTCGCAGCTCTCCCGGTGGGTCTTCGGGCTCTGGTAGTCGCGGTTCGGAGTCGCCAGCATCACGACCTGGCCGCCGATCTCCAGCTCGGCGTGGCCGATGCTCCCGTCGTCCATGACGTAGCGCTTGCCGCGCTCCTCGAACCCGAACGCCGAGGTCAGCCAGTCGATCGCGGCTGCAGTGTCCTCGTACGCGATCATCGGGAAGATCCGCTGGGGCATCTCAGGCTCGGCCGAGTCTCGTACCGCGGCAGCCCGTCCTCGGGGAGGATCTCCCAGGCAGCGACCGAGCGGACGAACGTGTGCGCCTCGGGCTTGCGGTCGAACTCGGGGCCGAACGCGGCCAGCCGGACGCTCGAGCTCTCGGACTCGGGCCAGCCGCCGCCGAAGAGGTTCGAGCCGCAGACCGAGCAGAACGTCTTCGCCGACCCCTCCTCGGGCGTGTACGAGCGGAGGAGCTCCTCGCCCTGCAGGACGCGGATCGCGTCGTCGGCGCGCTGCCGCTGACGGTTCCGTACCCGCCCGAGATCCGCTTGCAGAACGCGCAGTGGCAATGCGTCGTGAACTGGAACGGCTCGGTGACCTCGAACCGAACGCCTCCGCAGAGGCAGCGATTCACACGAGGGCGTCGGCCATCCTAGTACGCGGCCTCGTCCCAGTTCTCGAGACGCTCGCGGAGATCCTTGAGGAACATTCCCGCGTACGCGCCGTCGACGAGCCGGTGGTCGTACGTGAGGGTCAGGTTCATGATCGGGCGGATCGCGATCACGTCCGAGCCGAGCTCGTCCTGGACGACCCACGGACGCTTGACGAGGGCGTAGGTACCGAGGATCGCCGACTGCGGCTGGTTGATGATCGGCGTTCCGTGGAACGTCCCGAAGCTCCCGGGATTCGTGATCGTGAACGTGCCGCCCTGGACGTCGTCGGGCAGCAGCTTCTTCGTCCGTGCGCGCTCGGCGAGGTCCTGGATCGCGCGCGCGGTCCCGGTGAGGTTGAGGTCCTGCGCGTTTCGGATCACGGGAACGATCAGGCCCTTGCCCTCCTCGAGCGCGACCGCGATCCCGACGTTGACGTTGGGACGCGTGACGACGGAGAGACCCCGGATCTCACCGTTGATCCACGGGTAGTCCTTGAGGGTCTCGACCGACGCCCTGGCGATGAACGCGAGGTACGTGAGGTTGACGCCCTGGCCGGCGAGCTCCGACTTGAGCTTCTGGCGCAGCGCGACGACGCGCGACATGTCGACCTCGATGGCGCTCGTCACGTGCGCGGCCGTGTCGACGGAGCGGCGCATGTGCTCCATGACCCCGCGGCGCATCGCCGTCATCGGCTCGAGCGACTCGCCGGGAGCCAGCTGGGCTCCGCCTGGGCGGCCGCAGGTACGGCGCGGGAGCTGCGGCCGGCGTCGGTGCGGGCGGTGGTGCGGGCGAAGGTGGCGGAGCAGCGGCAGGCGCCGGAGCGGGCGCGGTGCAGCGGCCGCGGCTACCGCCTCGGCCGCTACGGCAGGCGCAGGCTCCACCGGTGCGGGCGGAGGCTCGGGAGCAGGGGCCGGGAGCAGGCTCCGGTGCGGCTGGCGGCGCCGCTGCCGCGCCCGACTCGATGAACGCGAGGATGTCCTTCTTGGTGACGCGGCCACCGGTGCCCGTGCCGGGAACGGTTGCCGGGTCGACGCCGTGCTCGGCGGCGATGCGTGCGACGACGGGCGACACGAACGTCCTGCCGTTGCCGGCACCCGCGTCGACCGGCTCGGACGCGACCGCCGCGACGGGTGCGGGCTCGGCAGCGGCCGGCGAGGCTAGGTGCGGGAGCAGGCGCGGCAGTAGCCGCGGCAGCAGCGCCGGCACTTCGGCAGCCGCTGGCGCCGCCGCGGCAGGCTCCGGCTCGGCAGGCGGAGCCTCGCCTCGGCCGCCGAGACATCCGTCCCTGCCGGCGCGATCAGCGCGATCACGGTTCCGACGGGGACCGTCTCGCCCTCGGGAACGAGGATCTGCGCCACGACGCCCTCGGCCGGGCTCGGCACCTCGGTGTCGACCTTGTCGGTCGAGATCTCGAGCAGCGGCTCGTCGCGGCCGATCGGCTCTCCGGCCTGACGGAGCCACTTCGTGATCGTCCCCTCCGACACGGAGACGCCCATCTGGGGCATTACGACCTCGGTCTGCGTTCCTGTCGACACCTCGTCCTCCTACGGCTAGTAGGCAGCGAGCTCCCTGAGCGCTGTCACGACGTCTTCGACCTGCGGGAGAAACGCCTTCTCGAGCGGCGGCGAGAACGGCACCGGCGTATCGGGCGCGGCAAGCCGCATCACCGGGCGCGTCGAGGTGCTCGAAGGCCTCTTCGGCGATCGTCGCTGCGATCTCGCCTCCGAAGCCGCCCGTCCGCGTGTCCTCGTGCAGGACCAGCACCTTCGAGCAACGCTGCACCCCCTCGAGCACGCGTGCCTTGTCCCACGGTACGAGCGTCCGCAAGTCGAGCACCTCCACCTCGAACCCTTCCTTCGCGAGCTCCTCGGCCGCTTCCGTGGCCGTGTGCACCATCGCGCCCCAGGTGACGACCATCGCGTCGTCGCCCGGCGCGATGCACGTCCGCGTGGCCGAACGGCACGGTGTAGCGATCCTCCGGGCACCTCGCCCTTGATGCGCCGATACAGGTGCTTGTGCTCGAAGAAGAGCACCGGGTTCGGATCCTCGATCGACGCGGCCAGCAGTCCCTTCGCGTCGTGCGGCGTGGCCGGGCACACGACCTTCAGGCCCGGAATGTGGGCGAACCAGCTCTCCGGGTTCTGCGAGTGGAACGGCCCGCCGGAGAACCCGCCGCCCGAGGGGAGCCGGACGACGATCGGCACCGGCGTGCCCGCCCGGAAGAACTGCTTCGCGGCGATGTCACCAGCTGATCCCAGCGCGCAGGAGATGAAGTCGGCGAACTGCATCTCGGCGACCGGGCGCAGCCCCATGAGCGCCGCGCCGGTCGCGCCGCCGACGATCGCGGTCTCGGAGAGCGGCGTGTCGATGACGCGCCACGGGCCGAACTCCTCCTGGAATCCGAGCGAGACCTTGAACGCGCCGCCGTAGACGCCGACGTCCTCGCCGAGCACGAACACGCGCGGGTCGCGCCGCATCTCCAGCCGCAGCGCGTCCGAGATCGCCTGGATGTAGGTCATCTCGGCCATCTACTTGTGATGTGGCGTGTCGAGGTCTTCGGCAGAGGCGAACACGCCGTTCGCGAGCGCCGGCGGGTCCGGAAGCGGAGATGCATCTGCCGATCCAGCGCGTCGTTCAGCAGTCGCTTGACCGCGCGCGGTGATCTCGCCCTCCTCCTCGTCGGTCAGGTCGGCGTGATCGTGCAGCCAGGTGCGGTAGCGCTCGATCGGGTCGTGAGCCGCCCACTGCTCGAACATCTCCTTCGGGACGTAGAAGGCGTCGTCGTGCACCGCGTGGCCCTCCATGCGGAGGGTGAGGCACTCGAGCAGCGTCGGGCCCCGCCCTCCGAGCCTTCTCGATCGCGCGCCTGGCCTCGCGGTAGACCGCGAGCACGTCCGTTCCGTCGACGATCACGGCCTCGAATCCGTACGCCGCGGCGCGATCGGCGACGTGCTCGACGGGGAACGAGAGATACGTCGGCGTCGAGTAGGCCCACTGGTTGTTGTCGCAGACGAAGACGACCGGAAGCTGGCGGACGCCTGCGAAGTTCATCGCCTCGTGCGCGTCGCCGCGAGCGGCGGAGCCCTCGCCGAACCAGCCGACCGCGACTCGCCGGTCGCCGCGGACCTTGAACGCCAGCGCCATGCCCGTCGCGACTGGGAGCATCGCGGGGAGTGCGACACCATCGTGTGCAGCCCGAGCTCGGGAACGGCCATGTGCACGTTGCCGTCGCGTCCGCGCGTCGGCCCGTCCTCGCGCCCCATGTACTGCGCGAACACGCGCCACGGCTCCACGCCGCGCGTGACGTGTACGCCCATGTCGCGGTGGAGCGGCGTGCCCACGTCGTTCGGGCCCATCGCCGTCCCGACGCCCACGGCGGCGGCCTCGTTGCCGCGGCCGGTGTAGAACGACCCTGGGATCTTTCCCTGCTTGTAGAGGATGTGACCGCGCTCCTCGATGGCGCGCGTGATCAGCATGTGGCGGTAGATGCCGAGGAGGTCTTCGCGGTCGAGGCCGGCTTCCTTCACCTCCTGGAGCGAGCCAACGGGCTCGGCTTCACGTACGGCCATGCAGTCGTCTCCCGTCGTCCGGTGGGTCGGCGCCCACTCTAACGACTGTCCCCGTCGCCGCCGACCGGCTGCTGGCGAAGCGATTCAGGCCACGGATCGGCACGATGGGTAGGTGGCGGACGGGCGGTCGAACGAAACTGGATCCAGGAAGAGCGGCGCAAGACGCTCGGCGACTGGGTCGCCTTCTGCCTCACCTGCGGTCACACCCAGCGCTACTTCCTCGACGACGAGAGCGAGCTGCCCGACGCGTGCCCGACGTGCGGCGGCGAGCTGCGACACCGCTGCCCCGCGTGCGCCGCGCCGATCCCTACGGCCTTCGCCGTCCGCTGCGAGGAGTGCGACGCCGAGCTGCGTGCGCCGCATCTCTTCGGCAGCGAGATTGCAAGCCTGGCCGCTAGTCGTGCGGGGCGGGACGGAGACAGTTGCGATCAGCGGCAGCGAAGCTGCCGCGCTTCAGGGATCTTTCGCGCGATCGGAATCTGCGCTCGCAGCCGATCTGCGCACTAATTGCTGATCT
>CAWDKB010000005.1:0-29142 GCA_963802865.1 uncultured Gaiellaceae bacterium | reverse complement strand
CTCGAGGCAGTCGCGCACGGCGTCGCGCTCCTCGTCGGTCGCCTCCACGAGCGGAAGGCGGTGCCCGCCGACCTCGTGACCGAGCAGGTTGAGGGCGCACTTGATCGCGATCGGGTTCGTGACCACGCGCAGGAGCTCGATCGAGGGCAGCAGCTCCTCATCGAGCGCTCGCGCCCCGTCGACGTCTCCCTCGCGGAACAGCCGCACCATCTCCTTCACGCGCGGCCCCACGATGTGCGTGTGCACACAGACGCCACCGAGGCCGCCCAGCTCGAGGAACGGGAAGATCAGGTCGTCGTCGCCCGCGTACAGGTCGAGCCCCAGCTCGACGATCGCCCGCGCCTGCTCGAGATCGGGGTTCGCCTGCTTCACCGCGCGGACGTTCGGAATCTCCGCGAGCTGCGCGATCGCATCCGTCTCCAGATTCAGGGCGACGCGGCCGGGAATGTTGTACGCCACGATGGGCCGGTCGGAGACGGCCGCGATCTCCTCGAAGTGGCGGACGATCCCTCGCACCGGCGGCTTCGAGTAGTACGGCGTCACCACGAGGAAGCCGTGCACGCCGAGCTCGTGTGCGCGCGCGGTCAGGTGGACGGAGTGCGCCGTCGCATAGGTCCCCGTTCCAGCGATCACCGTCGCTCGATCGCCCACCTCTTCTACGGCGGCCTCGTACAGCTGGAAGCGCTCGTTATCGGAGAGCGTCGGCGATTCGCCGGTCGTTCCCGTCACGACGACACCGTCCGAGCCGTTCGCGACGAGGTGCGACGCGAGCGCTCGGAAGCTCTGGATATCGACCATCCCGTCCCCCTTGAAGGGCGTGACGATCGCTGTCAGGACCTCGCCCAGCACACCGAAATTCTACGACACGGGCAGCCACGCACCTCCTGCGTGACCCGGAGTCGCGTGCTAGAGAAGGCTGTCGAGCCCGACGGTGAGGCCCGGCGGAAGTGCGCGCACCTTCTCGAGTGCGAGCAGAACACCCGGCACGAACGCCTCCCGCGAGGTGGTGTCGTGGCGAATCGTCAGTGTCTCCCCAGGTCCGCCGAAGATGACCTCCTGGTGCGCAACGAGGCCGGGCAGCCGAACCGAGTGGATCGCCGGCTCCGTGCCCATGCGTGCCGCAGTCGCCTTCGCCGTGCCGGACGGAGCGTCGCGCTTGGCCTCGCCGTGCAGCTCGACGATCTCCGCGCGCGGGAAGACCTTCGCCGCCTCCTCGGCGAACCGCAGCATGAGAACGGCGCCCTGGGCGAAGTTGGGGGCGTAGAAGCAGGGCACGCCGGCCGCACGAGCCGCAGCGTCCACCGCGTCGAGCTCGAAACCGCTCGTCCCGAGGACGACGGGAACTCTCGCAGTGAGGCACGCCTCGACGTTCGCGACGACGACATCCGGTTGCGTGAAGTCGACGGCCGCCTCACAGCCGCTCAGGTCGCCTTCGCGCCCGTCGACGACGTCGTGGCCGGCTGCCCCGAGAGCGGGCCCGAGGAGCGAGCCGACCTTGCCGGTCGCGCCGAAGAGAGCGACGCGCACTAGGCAGCTTTCTCGAGGAGCGCCGGGTTCACCCTCGACACCGCCTCGTTGAACCGACCCTCGTCCGGACCGATCCCGGCCACGGACAGGCGCTCGGGAGCGAGCAGGGCGGTCGCGAGCTCCGCAACCTCGTCTGCCCGTCACGCGTTCCAGCCGGCGCACGATCTCCTCGGGGCGCAGCAGCGGAGTGCTCGTGACGAGGGACCTTCCGAGCCGTGTCATGCGATTCGACGTCGACTCGAGCGAGAGCAGGATGCGCCCCTTCAGGTTCTCCTTCGCGCGCGCGAGCTCGTCGGCGCGCACGTTGCCGGCTGCGAGGTCCGACAGCTCTGCGACTGCGATCTCCAGGCACTCGGCCAGGTTCTCCTCCCGCGTCCCGACGTAGACCCCGATCTGTCCCGCATCCGCGTACTGCGACGAGTAGCTGTAGACGGAGTACGCCATGCCGCGCTTCTCGCGGATCTCCTGGAAGAGCCTGGAGGAGGCCGAGCCGCCGACGATCGCGTCCATCAGCGAGGCCGCGAAGCGGCGCTCGTCGAGACGTGATATCCCGGGCGCGCTCAGGCAGACGTGGTACTGCTCCGTGTCCTTGCGCTGAAAGCGCACACCGGGAGCACCCGTCGAGCGAGCCGGTTTCCGCGCGGGCAGGCTCGCACCGTTGGCCGTGCGGGCGCGTCGAGAGCGAAGCAGCGCCACGAGCTCCGCATGGCCGACGTTCCCGGCTGCCGCGAGCACGACGCGATCCGCCCGATAGGCACGGCCGTGGTACGCGGCGAGCCCACGGCGCGAGACGCTCGCGATGACGGGCGCGCGCCCGATCACCGGGCGCCCGAGCGGATGGCGCCCGAAGACCGCCTCGGCGGCGATGTCGTGGACGAGGTCGTTGGGCGTGTCCTCGACCATCGCGATCTCCTCGAGTACGACTTCGCGCTCGGAGTCGACGTCCACGAAGGTCGGCCTGAAGACCATGTCTGACATCACGTCGAGCGCGCGTTCGAGCCCGACGTCCGGGATGCGCGCGTAGACGACGGTCGTCTCGCGCGAGGTGGCGGCGTTCAGCTCGCCGCCGAGCTCGTCGAAGATCTCCGCGATCTCCTGCGCCGAGTACCGCGACGAGCCCTTGAAGAGCATGTGCTCGATGAAGTGCGTGACGCCGGCGCGCGCGTCCGTCTCGTCACGCGAGCCCGCACCGATCCAGAATCCGAGCGCGATCGAGCGGACACCCGGAACCCGCTCCGAGATGACGCGCTCGCCGCCGGCGAGCTCGGTGAGTTGATGCTTCGACACGCCGCGGGATCGTAGCCCGCCCACCCGCGGGACAACCGTCACGGTCGAGTAGCCGCGCGGCGCCTATACGGGTGCGCTCGAACGAGGGCGCTCGCGAGAGGGATGCAGCACTTGCAACCCACGTGACTGGTGCCGATGAGCGTCGGGCACGCCGCAACCCGACCTCCGGAGCCGATCAATGCAAGCACGTCGCCGCAACCTCCAGCTTCTGCTCACGCTCGCTGCCTTGCCGGTGCTTCTCGCCATCCCCGTCTCCCTCGCCGCCCATGGTGCCCCCGCGAACGAGTTCCGCGGGCGCTACGTCATCCAGCACTCGGACGACTTCGCCGGCGGGAATGCCCACTTCCAGCCGATGTTGGAACTCGCCGACGGCGACCTGCTCGAGCTCAACTACGGGCAGCGCCGCGCACCGGACGTGCCGCCCGGCGCGACCGTCCGCGTCTCGGGCGCGCGCCAGGGCAACACAGTCCATGTCGCGGACGGGAGCACCGACGTGACGAGCGGGCCGACGACCACACTCGCCGCCGGCTCGACAAAGCGCGTCGCGGTCGTCCTCTTCAACTTCTCGAACGACTCCAGCCAGCCGTACACACCGGCGTTCGCGGAGGGCGTCGCCTTCACGAACTCGAACTCGGTCGCCGCCTACTACGCCGCCAGCACGTGGGGGAACGTGAGCATCAGCGGTGAGGTCTTCGGCTGGTACACGATCCCGAGCTCGAACTCCGGCTGCAGCTACTCGACGTGGGCGAGCCAGGCGAACACCGCGGCATCGAACGCAGGCGTGAACCTGGGTGCGTACGACAACGTCGTCTACGCCTTCCCCTCTGCGTCGGGGTGCGGCTGGACCGGCCTCGCCAACCTTCCAGGCAGAAACTCGTGGCTGAAGGGCGCGGGCGGGATGAGCCTGAGGGTCATGTCGCACGAGCTCGGCCACAACTTCGGCACACACCACGCCAGCTCGTACAGCTGCACCGAGGGCGGCGTCCGCGTGCCGCTCTCTGCAACGTCCTCCAACTGCACGTCCAGCGAGTACGGCGATCCGTTCACGGTGATGGGAGCCTCGAGCAGCCGCAAGCCGACGAGCTTCGGGCTCGGGAACTCGGGCTGGCTGGCGCCGGAGCGGTCGCGGACGGTCACGAGCGGCGGCGACTACACGCTTGTGCCGCTCTACTCCGACAGCGGCGTCCAGTCGCTCCAGGTGCAGCGGACTTCGAACAGCTTCCTGACTCTCGAGCTGCGTCAGCCCGCGGCGGCGTTCGACACGTTCTCGGCGACCGACCCGGCCGTGAGCGGCGTGAGCGTCCGCATCACCGGGACCTACTCGAATCGCTCGCAGTCGAAGCTCGTCGACACGACGCCGGCGACGACGGGCTTCAGCGACGCGCCTCTGACGGCCGGGAAGACCCTCGCGGACCCCGCGTCGGGGATCTCGATCACCACGCTCTCCGCGTCCTCGACCGGAGCCGTGGTGCGTGTCGCATGGGGAGGCGGCGCGCCGCCGTCGACGAGCGACACGACCTCACCGAGCGTTCCGGGGAACCTCGCGGCGAGCCCGCTCGACATGAACCGTGTCTCCCTCTCGTGGAGCGCGAGCACGGACAACGTGGGCGTCACCGGCTACCGCGTCTACCGCAACTCGAACCTCGTGACCACCTCGACAGGAACCGGCTACACGGACACGGGTCTGTCACCGGCCACGACCTATGCGTACCAGGTCGTCGCGATCGACGCAGCCGGGAACGCGAGCTCGCCCGCGAGCCGGAGCGCCACGACCCCGTCCGACCCGGCGCCGCCACCTCCCCCGCCGCCCGCCGACACGGAGGCTCCGAGCACCCCGCAGAACCTCGTCGCGGCGGCGGCGAAGGGCAAGAAGGTCCAGCTCTCGTGGAGCACGTGCACCGACAACGTGGGAGTCACCGGCTACCGCGTGTACCGCGACGGGAAGCTCCTCGCCACCGTGCAAGCGCCGGGTTACACGGACACGCTCGGCGGCAAGAGCCCGACGGCGACGTACACCGTGGTCGCCGTCGACGCAGCGGGGAACACGAGTGCCCCCGCCGAGGCGCCCTACGCTGACGCGGCCGGGTCGGATGACGAGCCGGCGCATGCTGAGCCAGCGGAGGACGAGTCGGCGGAGGACGAGCCGGCGCCTGACGGCTAAGCGGGCGCTCCGCCCCCGATGAAAAGAGGGCCCGGCGTTGCCGGGCCCTCTTTCTCTAGCGATCGGCAGCGACTGCTACCGAACCTTCAATCGGCTTTCTAGGGACCGAAGTTCGGGTCCGGGATGCCCACGACCGCGTGGGCGATGGCGAAGCCGCCGGCGCAACCGGCGATGCCACCATTCGTGTACTGGCCCGGGGCGACAGTGTCGACGAGCTTGTTGCCGACCTGCACCTTCTTGTATTTGGTGCAGCCGGAGTACACGTGCGTCTCGCTGAGCAGGATGCCGGCGTTGATGTTGTACGTCACGGTCACCGCGCCATTCGCCGCGACCGACACGGTCACCGAGCCGACCAGGGTGCCCTTGCTCGTGTCGCACTGTGCGGCACCGGCCCACAGCGGCCACGTGGTGCTGGCCATGGGCTTCGTGATGGCGTTCGTCCAGCCCCAGCGGCTGAAGCCGTCTAGGAGGAAGCATCGGCTGCCGGAGGGAGCCTTTGCAAACGCTGTCTCGTAGATGAAGCACTGGACGTTGACGAGAAGCGTGGCCGAGGCGGACTCCTCCGTCTCGACGATCGTGGCGGTGTTGTCGTACGAGAAGTCGCCGCAAGCCTCGTAGTCCTCGAACGCGAAGTCCTTCGTGTAGGTGAAGGAGTCGCCGGTCGGCAGCTGTCGACCGATCCGAAGTCCTACTGTCGACCGTGCCGAAGAGGTCACTGATGTCCTCGACGTTGACGGTCTCGTTCGTTCTCGGGCTGCGTCGGATCGCCCCAGACGATGTCGACCGCGATCGGCGGAGTACTCGTCCACCGTCGTCGTGACAGTCGCCTCGTTCTGTGCCCGTCGATGGCGCTGGCGACGTCCTCGTCGTACGTGCACTCGAGCGTGGCATCGACGACGAGGATCGTACGGAAGGACGAATCCGTCGCCGCAGTTCACCGGTGATCTCGCGTGCCGGCCAGCAGGTCTTCGATGTCCGTGATCTCCGCGTCGAGGTCACCGTCGTTCTCAATGGTGATCGTGCCCGAGACGTTGTGACCGGTGTCCTCGTATCCGTCGTAGGTCACGTCGACGGTCCAGGTGGCCGTCTCGTCGCCGCTGCCGTCAGTGTAGAGCCAGATCTTCGGCAGCTCGTTGTGCGTGTGACTCGTTCTCCGTCTCGACCTTCTTGTCGATGGACCAGAAGTGCTCGCGGTCATACGAGGTGTCCACTGTCTTCGTGACCGTGAGGTGCTCCTCGTCGTCCGGAACGTCGGTGCCCGGGCAAATGTGGCTCAGGTTGAAGGACGTCCCGTCCCCGGCGGACGTCGCTGTGCCCGCGAGCAGCGTGTCGGCCGTCGGCGTCCAGATGTACGCGTGGCTGTTGTCGGGATCCGCCACGAAGGCAGCTGCCCGGGAACGGGTCCGCGGACTTCGTCCCCGCAGTTCTGCGAAGGTCACGCTCAGCGACGTGAAGTTGTTGGTTCCCCGGCATGATGAAGTGCCAGCCGTACCAGCCCTTCCTGTCCTGCGGGCGGTGTCGGGCACTCGCCCGCATTGTCGCTGAAGCCCGGATTCGTTGCCCCGACGTGGGCCGGGTTGAGTGGCGCGGTTGCGCGGCCAGCGCAACGTTCACCGACGTGAGCGCGACTGCGCTCAACGCCAGTACGAGCCCTGCGAAGAGCCCGAGCTTCCCCTTACTTCGGGGTGTTCGAAATCTCACTACTTACCTCCGTTGTGGTCGTTTACGACGCTTCGAGGCCCACGCATGCGCGTCCCCTCGGTGTCGCCAAAAGCGAGCCCAGCAGGCATCGCTCGACACTTGTCTTCGGTCCCCTCCCCGGGACGTGCTCCCCTTCCCTCGGTTGACCCACACCTATCGCACTCTCGCGAGTGCTACGTCGGGATCGAATGCCGCAGTGGCCGCAGGATCCCGAGTGGGCCGCAGTCTCTCGCCATGTGCGGCGTGGTGCAAGCGTTACGCGTGGAGGTGTCTCAACGCTCGGTGGGTACGAGGCCCGGCGCCTCGAGCAGCCGCACCGCTGCGGCTCGGTCCGTGACCCTGAGCTTTCGCACGATCGCGGCGACGTGGCTCCGGACGGTCGCGCACGTGACGGAGAGCCGATCGGCAATCTCGGCCGTCGAGAGACCGTCGCGCAAGAGTTCGAACACCTCCCACTCGCGGCTCGTCAGGTGCTCGGTGATCTCGCCGTCCGCTATGGGCATTCGCCGTCGCGGTTCGTACAGGCGGAAGCGATCGGCCATCGCCCCGACGAGCTCGCGCGGGATGGCCGACTTTCCCGCAAGCACGTCGCGGATGGCGTGCGGAAGTCGGTCCGGGCTCGTGTCCGTGAGGAGGTAGTCGTCCGCGCCGCAGCTCAGGGCCCGGAAGAGCGAACCGGTGTCGCTTCGATCGGCGAGCATGACGATCTTCCCCGCCGGCAAGCGGCCGCGGATCTCCCAGCAGGCGGCAAAGGCATCACCCGGGAGCTCGAGGCTGAGGAGGCAGACGTGCGGCTGCTGTTGAATCGCCCCGGTGATCGCCCCGGAGGCGTTGTCCGTTTCCTTGCAGACAACCAGACCGTCGTCGGCCGCGAACGCGGCGCGCAATCGCGCCCGAACTGCCGCATCCTCGTGTGCCACCAGGAGCCGAACCTGGCCTGACGTCCAAACATGTGCCTCGACATCGGGCAGGTCGCACAGGTCCTCGTTCGACGGTCTTGGCGGCGTCTCCCACCGCATGCGTCCATCCCCCTAGATTGTGACCCGCGTAACGTAGACCGCTCGTGAGGCGGGGTCAAACGGGCCCACGCCCGAGCCGGCTCAGCTGGGTCTGGCCGTTCGGACTCGAGTCCACGAACAGGCGAGGGGCGGCTCGCGCCGCCCCTCGTGGTCAACCTACGCCCGCTCGCGGGAGCGTCCGCGGTCCCGTCCGCCACCGCGAGGGCGCTCCTCGCGCTCGGGGCGCGGAGGGGCATTCTTCGCCCGCTCGATGAGCTCCTCGGGCATGACCAGCCCGCCGTTCTCGTGCTTCGCGACGAGCTTCAGCCCGATGCGGCCACGATCGACGTCGACCTCCTGCACGACGACGTCGACGACGTCGCCGCGGCTCATGACGTCCTCGATGTGCGCGACCCGGCCCGGGCCCACGTTCGAGACGTGGAGCAGCCCGTCCGTGCCCTTCTTGAGCTCGACGAACGCCCCGAACTGGGTCGTCTTCACGACCTTGCCGGTGTAGGCGTCGCCGACCTCGGGTGACTTCGTGAGGGCGTGGATCGCGGACATCGCGGCCTCGGCCTTGGTGCCCTCGGTCGCGTAGATGAGGATCGTGCCGTCCTCCTCGATGTCGATCTGCACCTCGTAGTCGCCCTCGAGTGCGCGGATCGTCTCGCCGCCCTTGCCGATGACCATCCCGATGAACTCGGGGTTGATCTTGATCGAGGAGATGCGCGGTGCGTGATCCGCCATCTGCGTGCGGGGCTCCGGAAGGGCGCCCAGCATCGTGTCGAGGATCGACTCCCGGGCCTCCTTCGCCTGGGTGAGAGCGGACCTCATGATCTCCTGCGTGACGCCGGTGATCTTGATGTCCATCTGCAGGGCGGTGATGCCCTCACGCGTGCCGGCGACCTTGAAGTCCATGTCGCCGAGGTGATCCTCGGCACCCTGGATGTCCGTGAGGATGACGTAGTCGTCGCCCTCCTTCACGAGGCCCATGGCGATGCCCGAGACGGGCGCCGCGATCGGCACGCCCGCATCCATCAGCGCGAGCGTCGAGCCGCAGACCGACCCCATCGACGACGAGCCGTTCGACTCGAGCGTCTCGGAGACGAGGCGGATCGTGTACGGGAACTCCTCGATGGACGGGATGACGGACTGGAGCGCACGCTGCGCGAGCGCACCGTGCCCGATGTCACGCCGCTTCGGGCCTCGCATGAAGCCCGTCTCCCCGACCGAGAAGGGCGGGAAGTTGTAGTGGTGCATGTACCGGCGGTTCTGCTCGCGAGAGAGGTCGTCGATCTTCTGACCCTCCTTCATGGTGCCGAGCGTCAGCAGCGTCATGATCTGCGTCTGCCCGCGCGTGAAGAGCGCCGAGCCGTGCGTCCGCGGGCTCACCTGCACGTCGCACTCGACGTGCCGGATCTCGTCCGCCGCACGTCCGTCCGGGCGCCGCTTGTCGACTGCGATCTTCTTCCGGACGAGGTCCTTGTAGATCGCCTCGGCCGCCCGCTTGACGTACTGCTTGGTGGTCGAATCCTTGACGGCCGGCTCGCCCTCGGGAGGCGCAGGACCGACCGGGAAGGGAAGCTCGACCTCGTCGAGGATGCGGGTGAACAGCAGGTCGCGCTTGGCCGACTTGAGGACCTTCGAGTCCTGCTCGGCGTCGGTGAGCTCGCGAAGCTCGGTGAGGAACTGCTCCCGCACCGGGCCCTCGACGGCGCTCGAACGCGCCTTTTCGAGGATCGAGGCGAAGCTCGCGCGAATCTGACCCCGCTTCGTCATGTCGTCCTCGGTCGAGGCCATCGAGACCGGCGGCGAGGCCTCCTCGACGAGCGCGTCCACCGCCGCGGACGCCTCGCGGAGCCCATGGACGGCGACGGCGTCGCGGATCGCGTCCCCGTGCGCGGCCTCGAGCTCGGCCGTCAGGTCGAGATCGACCCACTTCGGCTTGCCGACCTGCTCCCGCAGGCTGTCGAGGGCCTCGCAGATCTTGACGATCTCGACCTGGGCGACCTCGAGCGCCTCGAGAATCGTCTCCTCTGGAATCTGATCCCCACCCGCCTCGACCATCGTCAGGCCCTCGCTCGTGCCGACGACGATGAGGTCGAGCGTGGACTCGTCCAGCTGCTCGAGCGTCGGGTTGACGACGAGCTCGCCGTCGAGCTGACCGATGCGAACGCCGCCGATCGGCCCGAGGAAGGGCAGCGGCGAGATCGCGAGTGCCGCCGACGCCCCGTTGATACAGAGGATGTCGTGCGGCGTCACGAGGTCGGCCGAGAGGACGGTGCAGACGACCTGCACCTCGTTGCGGAAGCCCTTCGGCCAGAGCGGCCGGATCGGCCGATCGATCATGCGTGCGGTGAGCGTCGCGCGCTCCGTCGCGCGCCCCTCCCGCTTGAAGAAGCCACCCGGAATCTTGCCGGCGGCGTACATCCGCTCCTCGACGTCGACCGTGAGCGGGAAGAAGTCCGCGTCCGGTCGTGCGTCGGGGCGGCCGACGGCGGTAGCGAGGATCATCGTGTCGCCGGAGCGCACGGTGACCGCACCATCGGCCTGCTTTGCGAGCTTGCCCGTCTCGAAGACGATCTCCTGACCGCCCACGTCGACGGACACCGTGGCGACTTGCCCGGTGAGTGTGCTCATTGCTTGTATCCCTTCACCTTTCCTTCGTGTGCGGAAGGTGGAGGTTTGAGTCAGCGCCGACGGGTCGGGGCTGGCTCAAACTTCCACCTTCCCTGTCTTCATGCTCTATGTGCGCCGAGCTAGCGGCGCAGGCCGAGCTCCTTGATGAGGGCACGGTAGCCCTCGATGTCCTTCCGCTGCATGTAGTCGAGGAACCGGCGGCGGCGCCCGACGAGCTTGAGGAGGCCCCTCCGGGAGTAGTGATCCTTGGGGTGCGTCCGCAGGTGCTCGGTCAGGTCGTTGATCCTTCTCGTGAGAAGGGCTACCTGCACCTCCACCGAACCAGTATCGGTTGACGCGCGACCGTGTTTCTCGACGATCTCCAGCTTGACTTCCTTGGTGAGGCTCATGCATCTCCTCCTGCTAGACGACTCCGCAATCCCCGCTCCGCGTGAAGGAAGAAACACGCCGGAGCCGCGACTGCGGTCTCGGGAAGGGTAGCAGCGGCCGTGCTTCGAGGCATCACGCGCGCTCTCGCGATCATCGTCATCTTCGCGATCGCGATCCTCGTCCTCGACTTCGCCGAGCTGCTCGTCTCGGCGCGCTCGAGAGGCATGGCCATGGCTCCGGCGATCGCTGCCTGTGACGGACGCGTGCTCGCGGAGGGGATCACGTACAAGATCCGCGACCCGGAGCCTGGCGAGATCGTGGTCGTCCATGCGGCCGAGACCGTCGCGGGCGACGTCGTCCCGGACGAGGACGCGCGCGACCGCGAGCTCATCCTCCGTGTCGCGGGCGGGCCGGGCGACGTGGTCGAGGGCCGTGACGGCACGGTCTTCGTAAACGACGTCAAGTTCGACGACATCACGACCGAGCCGTTCCTGTCCGTGCGCGTGCCGAACGAGCAGTACTTCCTCCTCGGCGACAACCGCAGCGTCGCGATCGACAGCCGGACGTTCGGCACCGTCCTGGGCGACCCGATCTTCGGGAAGGTGTTCGTCACGTTCTGGCCGCTGCGCGACTTCTCGTTCCGCATGGGCCGCGAGTCCGGCGAGCCGCCGGGCGCGACCGCCTGCGACTGAGAGCCGGCTACTTCAGCAGCAGCGTGTCGATCCGGCGCGACGCGATCGCCATGCCGATGAGACCCATGATCGCCAGGTAGGCGACATTGACGAGCTGCATGGCGCCGACGGCGCCGGTCGTCAGCGAGCGGACGAGCTCGATCCCGTGGTACAGCGGCAGGCAGCGGACGATCCACTCCAGCACCTCGGGGTAGACCGAGATGGGATAGAAGGTCGCCGAGAACATGAACATCGGCAGCATGATCAGCTGAATCAGGTCGAAGTCCTTCCAGTTCCGCATCCACGTCACCGCCGCGATCCCCGCACCGGCGAAGCCGAACCCGATCACGAAGCAGGCCGGCAGCGCAAGGAGCGCCCACCAGGACTCGACGAGCCCGAGTGCCACGATCACGAGCAGGAACGCCGCGGAGTAGAGCATCGCGCGCACGACGGCCCAGATCGTCTCCCCCACCGCCACGTCCTTCGGCTCGATCGGGGTCGCGAGGATCGAGTCGTAGACCTTGCCGTAGCGCAGCTTCCAGAACACGTTGGTCGCGTCGTAGAAGGCGCCGTTCATCGCCGACGACGCGAGCAGCGCGGGCGCGACGAATGCGGCGTACTCGATCGTCTCGCCCGCAGACGTGACGTCCCCGATGAAGCGCTCGAGGGGGTAGACGAAGAAGAAGAGGTAGAAGAGCGGCTCGAAGAAGCCGGAGAAGAGGATCATCCACGTCCGGCGGTAGACCATCGCGTTCCGCTCGACGATGAGCAGGCCGCCGAAGGCGGGCTTCGCCGGGACGGTGAGACGGGCGCGGGCGACGAGCTCGCTCATGTCAGACCACCAACCTCTTGCGGTATGTGTAGGCCGCCGCAGCCAGGCCAACGGCGACGCATACGAGCAGGTACCCCAGGTGCAAGAGGTCGTCGGCGAGCTGCACGTCGCCGAGCGTGAGGTCGCGGCACAGCGTCACCCCGTGCCAGAGCGGCGTCGCGTACGCGATCACCTCGAGCGGCGCGGGCAGGCTCGAGATCGGGAAGAACGTCCCCGAGAAGAGGAACATCGGGAGGATGACGAAGCGGAAGATCGCGACGAAGGACACCTCCGTCTCCGTGTGCGCCGCCCAGGCTGCGATCGGCGCGGCGAACGAGAGCCCGACGAGCACGGTGACCGGGATGGCGAGGATCGCGAGCGGCGAGCTCACCGCGCCGAACGCGGTGATCACGACGAGATACACGGTCGCCGTCAGCAGCAGGCGGAACGCGATGAAGGCCTGGTGGCCGAGCAGGATGTCGCGAACGCGGAGCGGCGCCGCGAGCATCGCGTGGTACTGGCGGTCCCACTTGATCGCGGAGAAGACCGGCCAGGCGGCTTCGAACGTCGAGAGCTGCATCGCCGTCGCCGCCATCAGGCCCGGAGCGACGAACTCGAGGTAGGAGATCCCGCCCTCGAGATCGGCCGAACGGTCGACGAAGACGCCGAGCCCGACGCCCAGCGCGAGCAGGTACACGACGGGCGTCACGACGCTCGTCACGGCCGTTCCCCGCCACACACGCTTGTACTGCGTGAAGAAGAACTCGAGCGGGCGGAGCGCGAGAGCGAGCGAGCTCATTCGATGAGGCTCCGGCCGGTGAGATGCAGGAAGACGTCTTCGAGCGTGCTGCGACGCACGAGCACGCTCTCGGGGACGAGCCCGCGCTCGTGGATCCCGTGGGATGCGGCGTCGCCGTCGTCCGTGTACAGGAGGACGCGGTCGGGGAGCGGCTCGATCCGCGTGACGAGGCCGTCCGTCCAGAACGAGAAGTCCTCCGGCCGGCTGCCGTCGTCGAAGCGAAGCTCGAGCACCTCGCGCGTCGAGTAGCGCTCGATCAGCTCGCGCGGCGAGCCCTCGGCGACGATCTTGCCCCGGTCCATGACGACGAGCCGATCGCAGAGCTGCTCCGCCTCGTCCATGTAGTGCGTCGTCAGGACGAGCGTCACCCCCTGCCGCTTGAGCCGGTACAGCCGATCCCAGACGACGTGGCGCGCCTGCGGGTCGAGGCCGGTCGTCGGCTCGTCCAACAGCATGACCTCGGGGTCGTTGACGAGCGAGCGCGCGATCGTCAGTCGTCGCTTCATGCCGCCGGAGAGCGGCTCGACCTTGTCGTTCGCCCGTTCGGTGAGCTCCACGAACTCGAGCAGCTCGTCGGCCCGCTCGCCGAGCCGACGCCGTGGAAGACCGAAGTAGCGGCCGTAGATGACGATGTTCTCGCGCACGGTCAGCTCCATGTCGAGCGTGTCCTGCTGCGGGACGACGCCGAGGCGGCCGCGGATCTGCACCCCGTCGCGAGCCGGATCGAGGCCGAACACGCTGAGACTGCCTTCCGACACCGGCGAGACGCAGCCGATCATGCGCATCGTCGAGGTCTTCCCCGCGCCGTTCGGGCCCAGGAAGCCGAATGCCTCCCCGCGCTGGAGGTCGAAGTCGATCCCGTCCACGGCGACGAAGTCGCCGAAGCGCTTGACGAGCCCGCGGGCCTGGATGAGCGGCGTTCCGTTCTGACCGGACACGCCTCTACGTTAGTCAGCCGCCCCCGGTCTCCGAGCAGCCCTCGTCGCCTCGACGTCCGCGGCGATCTGCGCCACGAGCTCCTCTTCGCTGGCGAACACGGCCTCGTCGCGCAGGCGCTCCCACAGCTCGACCACGAGGCGCTTGCCGTAGAGGTCGCCGTCGAAGTCCAGGAGATACGGCTCGATTCGCCGCTCCGTGCCGCCGTAGTGCGGGTTCGTCCCGATGGACATGGCCGCGCGATGCCCGAGCGCGGCGCCTGCGTAGATCCCGTACCCCGGGCACGCGAGGTCGGTCTCGAGGCGCAGGTTGGCCGTCGGGTAGCCGAGCGTCCCGCCGCGCTGGTCGCCCGCGACGACGACTCCGTCGAGCTCGAAGGGACGGCCGAGCATCGTCGCCGCGCCGACGACGTCCCCGTCCACGAGCGCGGCACGAATCGCCGTCGAGGAGACGCCTTCGACCTCGGCCGGGCTGAGCGTCTCGAAGCCGAGCTCCCGCAGCAGCCCGAGATCGCCCGAGCGGCGCACACCGAATCGGAAGTCCTCGCCGGCGACGACGACCTCCGCGCCGATCGCCCTCAGATAGCGCTCCGCGAACTCCTGCGGCGTCAGGCGCTGGAGCTCCGGAGTGAAGGCCGCGACGAGGCACGTCGCGATCCCCGACTCGTCGATCAGCTCCAGGCGCCGCTCCAGCGTCGTCAGGAGCTCGACCTTGTTCCCGAGCGCGATGCGCGGGTGCGGGTCGAACGTGAGGACCGTGGGCTCGAGCCCGGTCTCGATCGCGGTCTCGAATATGGCGCGATGCCCGCGGTGCACGCCGTCGAAGCTCCCGATCGCGACGGCCCTGGGCCGCGGCTCGAGCTCGGTCGGTTCGCGCACGACCTTCACGGCAACCTCGCCACGGCGTCGTCGGGCGTGATGAGACGATCCTCGTCGGCTTCGTCGACGCTGAACGGCCCGATCTCCGTCCGCCGCAGCGACCGGCAGTGGCCGCCGAGCGCCTCCGCGATCGCCCGCACGTACGTGCCCGAGGAGACCAGGAGGTCGAGCCGGGCGACGCCGCGCTCGTAGCCCTCGAGCCGAAGCTCATGGACGCGCATCCGGCGGACGGGCATATCGACAACGACGCCGCGACGGTGCAGCTTGTAGGCGCGCTCACCGCCGATCTTGACCGCCGATGCGGCAGGAATCGGCAGCTCGACCTCCCCGCGCAGCTCGTCCAGCCCTCGGTCGAGCTCCGGGGACGACGGCGGCTCGTGCTCCTCGACGACCTCGCCCTCCGGATCGCCGGTCGAGGTCCGCGCGGACAGGTCGATCTCGGTCAGGTACCGCTTGTCCAGCCCGACGAACCGAGGCTGGAGGCGAGTCGCCGATCCGGAGAGCAGGAGCAGGAGACCGGTCGCGAAGGGGTCGAGCGTTCCGGCGTGACCCGTGCGAGCACCCGTCCGGCGGCGGACGGCCGCCACGATCGCGAACGACGTCGGGCCGGCCGGCTTGTCGACGAGGATGATCCCGCTCGGTGTCAGCCCTCGGGGCGGCATGGCCCGCTCAACGCTCGGCTGCGGAACCGACCTTGCCCACCTGAGCCGAGACCTCGCGCACGATGAACTCGGTGATCTCCTCCACCGAGAGGTCGCTCGAGAAGCCGGCCGCCTCGCGGTGCCCCCCGCCGCCGGACTTGCGGGCGATCGCGCTCACGTCCACCTCGTCGACGGACGAGCGCAGCGACACCTTGCGAGCCGGCACGCCGTCCCGAGGAGGCTCGCGGATCAGCGCCGACACGAGCGAGCCTTCGACCGAGCGGAGCACATCGATGATGCCCTCGGAGTACGGCTCGGTGGCGCCGACATCCTCGAAGTCGCCGCGGAGGAGGTGCGAGACGACGATCTCGCCGCCCTCCAGGACCTGCGCGCGCTCGAGCGCCTTCGCGAGCAGCTTCAGCTTCGCGAACTGGACGTTCTCGTATACGCCCTGGAAGACGCGGTGGACATCGGCACCGGCCTCCACGAGGTCGGCGGCGAGGCGGAGCGCCTTCGGAGTCGTGTTCGCGTACTGGAAGCGGCCTGTGTCCGTCACCAGCGCGATGTAGAGCGCCTCGGCGATCTCCGGCGTCAGCTCGACGCCGGCCTCGCGAAAGACGTCGGCCAGCACCTCGCCCGTGGACGAGGCCTCGGCCACCACGAGGTTCACGTCGCCGAAACGCGGGTTGTCGTGATGGTGGTCGATGTTGATGGTGAACGACGCCGCGGCCACGATCCCCGGCTCGGCGCCGACACGGTTCGCGCTCGCACAGTCGACCGCGACGAGCACACGCTGCTCGAGATCCGCGGGGCGCTCGCGGCGGAGCCCGACCTGCTCGAGCTCCAGGAACCGGTACTCGCCCGGAAGCGGCGCCGGGCCGCCCAGGAACATGACGACGTCCTTCCCGAGCTGTCCGAGGGCAAGGCCGGTGGCGAGCAGAGATCCCAGCGCGTCGCCGTCGGGCGCCTCGTGCGACGTCACGGCGAACTGCTCCCGCTCGCGGAGGGCGGTCACGACCGCCTGCATGTCAGTCGGATTCGGCATCGGTATCTGCAGGAGCGAGCTCGTCGATCATCTGCGTGAGCCGAACCCCTCGTTCGATCGCGGGATCGTATTCGAACGACAGCACCGGGGTTCGCCGCGTGCCGAGCTCGCGCGCGACCTGGGTCTGGAGCACGCCATGCGCGGACCGGAGCCCGTCGAGCGTGCGCGCCTGCTCCTCCTCCGACCCGAGGACGCTGACGTAGACCGTCGCCTGGGAGAGGTCCTTCGTCGCGCGCACGCCCGTGATCGTGACGAAGCCGATCCGGGGATCCTTCAGCGTCGGGAGCGCATCCGCGAGCACTTTCCGGACGACCTCGTTTACCTTCCTGCGTCTCTCAGCGCTCGCCAGGGACGACCACCTCCCGGTCGGCCCGCAGGAGCTCGAACTCCTGCGACCCGAGGTAGCGGACGGCAGCGTCGAGGAGCTCCTGCAGCTCGCGATGCTCCCGCGCCGTACACGCGACGGCGAGCGTCGAGCGCTGCCAGAGGTCGTGGTGGTCGACCTCGGCCACGGACGCCCCGAACCGCTCGTGGAGCTGGGCCTTGGCCGACTTCACGTACTTGCGCTTGCCCTTCAGCGAGCCGTTCTCGGGGAAGTGCAGCTCGACCGTGAGGATTCCGACGTAGCCGGTCGCCACGGCCAGGACGCTATTCGTCGTCGGCGGCGGGCGGTGCGGCGGCGACGGGTGCCTGGTCGAAGTCGGTGCGCTCGACCTCGCGGGTCTCGTAGGCCTCGAGCACGTCGCCTTCCTTCACGTCGTTGAAGCCGTCGAGGAGGATGCCGCACTCGAAGCCCTCGCTCACCTCGCGCGCGTCGTCCTTGAAGCGCTTGAGCTGGGCGATCGACGTCTCGTGGATGACCGTCCCGTCGCGGACGATGCGCACCCGTGCGCCGCGGCGGACGACGCCGCTCGTGACCATGCAGCCGGCGATCGTCCCGAGTCGCGAGACCCGGAACAGCGCCCGCACCTCGGCCTCGCCGAGCGTTTCCTCCGTCTCGACCGGGGAGAGCATTCCGACGAGCGCCTTCTGGATGTCCTCGGTGAGCTGGTAGATGACGCGGTAGGTGCGGATGTCGACGCCTTCGCGCTCGGCGAGTGCCCGCGCGTCGGCGCTCGGCCGGACGTTGAAGCCGATGACGAGCGCGTCGGACGCCGAGGCGAGGTTGACGTCGTTCTCCGTGACCCCGCCCACGCCGGTGTGGATGACGTTGACCCGCACCTCGGCGTGCTGGATCTTCTGGATCTCGCCCAGGAGGGCCTCGACCGAGCCCTGGACGTCACCCTTGAGGACGATGTTGAGGTCCTGCACCTCGCCCGCCTGGAGGTCGTCGTGCAGCGTCTCGAGCGAGACGCGGCGACGAGGCCTCTGCGCGAGCTGCTCGCGGCGGAGGCGCTCCGCGCGGACGTTCGCCAGGTGCTTCGCCTGGCGCTCGTGCTCGACGACGCGGACGAACTCTCCTGCGATGGGCGGATGCTCGAACCCGAGCACCTCGACCGGCTGCCCCGGCCCCGCTTCCAGCACCTTCTCGCCCCTGTAGTCGTAGAGCGCGCGCACCTTCCCGGGCGCGTCACCCGCGACCGCGGCGTCGCCGACCTTCAGCGTTCCGCGCTGGACGAGCACCGTGGACACCGGGCCGCGACCCACGTCGAGCCGCGACTCGATCACGACGCCCGAGGCATCCGCGGTCGGGTTGGCACGCAGGTCGAGCTCGGCATCCGCGACGAGCAGGATCTTCTCGAGCAGGTCCCCGAGGTTCTCCTGCTGCTTGGCCGAGACCTGCGAGAACTGCGTGGTCCCGCCCCAGTCCTCGGGCTGGAGGCCCTCGGCGGCGAGCTCGCTCTTGACCCGGTCCGCGTTCGCGTCCGGCATGTCCATCTTGTTCACGGCCACGACGATGGGGACCTCGGCCGCCCGGGCGTGGGAGATCGACTCCTTCGTCTGCGGCATCACCCCGTCGTCGGCGGCGACCACGAGCACGGCGATGTCCGTGACCTTCGCGCCGCGCGCGCGCATGGCGGTGAACGCCTCGTGGCCCGGAGTGTCGAGGAACGTGATCTTGCGCCCGTCGACCTCGGCCTGATACGCGCCGATGTGCTGCGTGATCCCCCCTGCCTCGGTCTCGACGACGGACGTCTCGCGAATCGCGTCCAGGAGCGTCGTCTTGCCGTGGTCCACGTGCCCCATGATCGTCACGACCGGGGGTCGCGCGGTCAGGTCGGCTTCGTCGTCGTCGTACTCCTCGGGCTCGAGCTCCTCCTCGGCCGCGTGCTTGATCGTGATCTCGCGAGCGAGCTCGGTGCCGATGATCTCGACCTCTTCGTCGGAGAGCGACTGCGTCGCCGTCCGCATCTGGCCGAGGCCCATGAGGATCTTGATCAGCTCGGGCATCGGGACCCCGAGCGCCTGGGAAAGATCCTTCACCGTGACCCCCGACTCGACCGTCGCGGGCCCCGTCGGCGGGCCGGCAGGAGCCTGGCGAGGCTGAGGCGGCGCGGCACTGCGGTCGCGCGCCTGGCGCCCGGCGCTGCGTCCTCCTCCACCCTCGATGACGACGCGGCGCTTACGCCCTCCGGGGCCTCCGCCGCGGGGGCGCATGGGGCGACCCGGTCCCTTTCGTCCGTCAGCCATGAGCGATCAGTCTAGAACCCTTCCGGCCGCGAGGCGTCCTCGCCGGCTCCGTCGTCCGTGACTTCAGGCTCCGGCTCCTCGACGGCCGTCGCGACGGCGACCTCCTCCGGCTCGGGCTCCGTCTCGACGTCGGCGGCAGCCGCAACGGCGACTTCCTCCGGCTCGGACTCGGCGCCTTCGGCGACGACGGGCATCGTCGCACTCTCTTCCGCGCCGTCCGCGGCGCTCAACGCCTGATGCGCCGGGACGCCGCAGTAGCGCGTCCCCGGCAACGCCGTGTTCGGGCAGCGCTTCCCGTTCGAGAGAACGGCAGAGCAGCGACCGGAGAAGTCCTCGCCGTCCTCGGCTCCCCCATATGCGGCCTCGGCCTCGGCCTGGGCGAACTCGGCGTCGGACTGGATGTCGATCTTCCAGCCGGTCAGGCGCGTCGCGAGCCGGGCGTTCAGGCCCTCCTTGCCGATCGCGAGCGCGAGCTGGTCGTTCGGGACGACGACCGTGGCCTCTTTCGTCTCGTCGTCGATGTACACCTCGCGCACGCGCGCCGGCGAGAGCGCCTTCGCGACGAACCGCGCCGGCTCCGTGTTCCACGGGATGATGTCGATCTTCTCGCCGCGGAGTTCCGAGACGACCATGCGTACGCGGGAGCCGCGCGGGCCGACGCAGGCGCCGACGGGATCGACGCCCTGCATGTGCGACTCGACCGCGATCTTGGAGCGATACCCGGGCTCGCGCGCGACGCCGCGGATCTCGACGAGGCCGTCCGCGATCTCCGGCACCTCGAGCTCGAAGAGCGCGCGAATGAGCTCCGGGTCGCGGCGGGAGAGGATCACCTGCGGGCCCTTCGTGCCCGAGCGAACCTCGCCGATGACGGCCTTGATGCGGCTCCCCTGCTCATACCGCTCGCCGTCCACCTGCTCCGAGCGCGGCAGCAGCGCCTCGACGCGACCGAGGTCGACGAGGACGTTGTTGCGGTCTCCCGCCTGCTGCACGATTCCCGTGACGACCTCGCCCTGGCGGTCGACGTACTCCTCGTACATGATCGCACGCTCGGCCTCGCGGATTCGCTGCTGGATGACCTGCTTCGCGGTCTGCGCGGCAATGCGTCCGAAGTCGTCCGGCGTCACGTCGGTGCGCTGGATCTGGTGCGGCGGAACCTGCGACCAGTCGAGGTCGAGGTCCTCGTCCGTGATGAGCGTGTGCTGGCGCTCGCCGGTCTCCTCCTCGAGCAGCTCGAGCTCCGTGATCCGAGCTTCGCGTGCCTCCTCGACGAGGCGGGTCTCGATGTCCTCCGGGATCTCGATCCCGTAGACGCGGAACTCGCCGTCGCCGTCGAGCTTGACCTCGGCGTGGCGCGTCGCTCCCGGTGTCTTTTTGTAGGCGGCCCTCAGCGCGTCCTCGAGAGCGGCGATGAGGATGCCCTCCTCGATCCCCTTCTCCTGCTCGATCGCCTGAATGCCCTCGATGATCTCCTGGCTCATGGCTTCAACCCCTCGTCGATCAGATTGCCTCGCACGATCACGTCGTACGGGATTCGAATGGTTCCCTTGTCGGCCACGTCGAGCGTGACCGCGTCGTGGCCGGCGTCCCGCACCTGGCCCCGAAACTTGCTCCTACCGCCGATCTCCTGTGACGTGCGAACGGACACGCGCCGCCCGACGACGCCTGCGAAGTGCACCTGCGTGCGAAGGGGCCGCTCGATGCCCGGGGACGACACGTCGATCGTGTAGTCCGCCCGGTACGCGTCGAGAACGCGCGTGACGCGCTCGCAGAGCGCGTGGTCGACGCCGCTCGCATGGTCGATGTAGACGCAGAAGCGGCTCGGCGAGATCAGCTCCACCGCGAGCACCTCGACCCCGTCCACGCGCTGCTCGACCGCCGGTGCGATCTCCTCCTGCAGCGTGCGCTCTCGGGAAAAAGTGGTGCTCATTCGTCCCCTCTCACAAAGAATGGGCGCGTCGCGCCCATTTCGTGAAGCCGGTGAAATGTGGTGGGTAGAGGATAGCACCGCCTCTCGGGCGGATCACCCGACGCCACGAGCGCGACCCCCGCAACGACGAGAGCTGCTCCCGCCGCCCGAGCCGCGCCGACACGCTCACGCAGCGCGATCGCCCCGAACCCGACGGCGAAGAGAATACCCGTCTCACGCACGGCCGCTACCGCTGCCGGCAGCTACCCGTCGAGGACGATGGTCACGGGCCCGTCGTTCACCAGCGAGACCTCCATCCTGGCGCCGAACACGCCCGTATGCACCGGCACGCCCTCGGCGCGCAAGGCGTCACAGAACCGCTCGCACAGCGGCTGGGCGTCTTCCGGACGAGCCGCGTCCGTGAAGCTCGGCCTGTTCCCCTTCCGCGTATCCGCGATCAAGGTGAACTGGCTGACGACGAGCGCCTCGCCGCCGACATCGACGAGCGAGCGGTCGAAGCGGCCGGCTTCGTTCTCGAAGATCCGGAGCGCCGCGACCTTCGCCGCCAGCCGATCCGCCTGCTCGGGCGAGTCGCCCGAGGCGACGCCGACGAGCACGAGCACGCCCGGGCCGATCGAGGACACGACGTCCCCGTCCACGGCGACCGAGGCCTCGCGGACCCGCTGGACCACCGCGCGCACGCCTACTCGAGCGCGTCGCCCTCTGAGGACGTCCGCGGCCGCAGCGAGCGTGCGATCTTGATGTGCGGAGTGGCCTCCTCGCGCCGGCCCTGATTGACGAGGGCGCGCGCCAGCGCGTAGTGCGCGAACTCGTCCGACGGGGCGAGCTCCACGAGCTCGCGGAACTCCGCCTCGGCCTCCGCCCACCGGCCGATCCGGAAGTACGCGATTCCGAGCGCCTCGCGAATGGAGCGCGACCGGGGCTCGCGCTTCTTCGCCTTCTCGAGCGGGACCGTCGCCTGCGCAGCCATCCCGTTCCGCAGGTTCCGGCGGCCGAGCTGGAACAGGTCGTAGGTCTCGCTCTCGCTCATCTCAGATGCCCCGCAAGGACCGAAGGGACACGAACCCCCGGAAACGTGCCCAGAGCGAAAGCTCCCGCCGCGCCCGCTTCAGGAGCGCCCTGAGCTCGTTCCGTGCCGCCAGGGCTCCCCGCCTCGCCTCCGCCGGCGGACCGAAGCGAGCGCGGGAGGCCGCGCTCGCGAACCGCGCGCCCTCGACGCCCAGCTCCCGATAGACCGACTCTTGCAGCCAGCCGAGCGTCGCAGCCTGCGGAACATCGACGCCCTGGTCGCGCAGGAAGTCCTCGAGCTCACGGCGGCTTGCCGTCGCGACGCGGCGCGGATCCCGCGAGAGGTACCGGAAACGCCGCATCCCGGCCTTGCCGAGACCGACGCCGAGGATCCAGGTGCCGCCGAGGAGGAGCACGACCGCCGCGAGGGAGGGTGCGGTGTCGTCGGCGACATCGGCACCTGTCGGTCTTCCCGCGTCGCCGACCCGCCGCGGTGTCGTCGGCGAGGTCGCTCCCCGCAGGTCTCCCCTCCGCAGCGCCTCGACCGCCTGCGCGTTCTCGGACGCATACGAGTACTGGCCGGCGAAGCTTCCCCGTCCCGGTGTGGGATCGAACGCCACCCACCCATGGCCCGAGAACCAGGCCTCGACCCAGGCGTGGGCATCGTGATCCGTCACCTTCCAGGTGCCGTCGTCGTACGTCCCGCTGGTGAAGCCGACCGCGACGCGCGCCGGAATTCCCAGGAGGCGCAGCATGAGCGCCATCGCCCCCGCGTAGTGCTGGCAGTAGCCCGCCTTCGTGGTGAGGACGAAGTCGATCAGCGCAGGCGTGTCGGGCGACCGAGGCGGTCGCTCGTCGTACCGGAATCCGCCCGTCGTGCGAAACCACGACTCCAGCGCGAGAACGGCGCCGTATGCCGTGCCCGCGTTCCCGACCACCTGCCGGGCCGCGGCATACAGCGGCCGGTACTCACCGAGCGAGCCGAACTGCGGGTCCGTGAGCAGCGACTCCATCTGCGCGTCACGTCCGGGCGTCCCGAAGAACGGCAGCGTGCGCCCCCAGACGGTCGTGAAGCGGCTGGCCTGGGGCGGGTAGCGAGGAGGAGAAGCCGCGAGCGCGGCCGGCGCAGGATCGGGGATGTAGCTCCAGACCCGATATCGCGTGCCGGGCGCGAGCGCCTGGCGGGCTCGCATCACCCCGCCCGAGAGGAAGAAGACCGTCCCGAGGCTCGGGCCATCGAGCGCGACCGGCGTGCCGGCCGCGACGATGCGGTCGTCGACGAGCGCTTTGACCCGCACGCGCTGCTCCACCCACGACGCCTCGTTCTGCACTCGGCGCGGGGTGAGCTCGTCCGACGGGACGATCCGGTCGCCGCGCGCGATGATCGTCGGATACAGCCCCTCGATCCAGCGATCCGTCGTGAACAGGTCGAGCGTGGACGCACGCCAGTACTCGGCGCGCTCGGGGCCCTCGATCTCGAGGACGGTGGTCTTCGTCGCAGGAAAGCTGATGCCGTCGTAGTTCGCGTCCCAGACGAAGCGAACCCCGAGCGCTTTCGCCGGAAGCCCGCGGAAGTCCCATGTCTCCCATTCGAGCGCCGCGCGCTCGGCGAAGGACGTGGCCGTGGACATCCACGTCGCCACACCGACGAGGGCGGCAGCGGCAGCGGCTCCTGCAGCAGCTGCGGCGAACGAGTGCGCGCGGAGCACGACGAAGATCCAGAACACCGCCGCTAGTGCGAGCACGCCGACGAAGGCGGCACCGGCGTCGAGCAAGGTCGCCGGCCAACCGCTCCCGCACGCGACCACCGCTGCCGCGCTGAACGGCCGCCCCGAGGCGACGAGCACCGCAGTTGCCGAGACGAAGCCGAAGATCGCGAGCAGCAGCAGACCGTGCATCTCGGGATGACGGCCCGGGTCGAAGGGCAGGACGACGCCGTAGAAGTCGCCGATCCCGATGCCGACCGAGTCGAGCAGCGGCCGGAGCACGGGCGCGTCGCGGAAGGGAGCAAGCTCCCACGGTCGGGTCTCGAACGCGACGGCAAGCGCTCCGAGCCCGGCGGCGAGGAGAGCCGGTGCTCGCAGTCGCCAGCTCGGACACGAACGCAGGGACGAGCGCCAGCGAGATGACGACCAGCGCGTCGTTGCGGAGGCGAGGCTCCTCGAGGCGCAACCAGGCGAACGTGATCACCAGCGTCGGGAGCGCGCACGCGAAGGCGGCCCTAGCCATGCGCCGCCGCCTCGACCTGTGGCACGCCGAGAGCAGCGGCGAGATCGTCCCCCCGTCGGACGACCGCAGCAGGAATCCCTGCAGCCACGAGCCGAAGGACATCCCCGCTGGCGCGCGTCGGCCGCGAGACGAAGCTAGGCGCGTCCACCCACACGACCGAAACCGGACGGCGGCCTGCAGCTCCCAGCAGCGCATCGACGGCTCCAGGATCGAGCGCGCCCGTGACCACGCACAGGTCTCCCGTCGACGAAAGCGCTCGCTGGTTCGCACGCAGCGCTCGTGCCAGCGGGTCGAGCCCGTCGGGCTCGACCGCCGCGAGAGCACGGAGAACGGCGTCGAAATCCGACGAGAACGATCTCACCTGCTGGACGACGTGCTCGCGGGAGGTCGCGACCAACGATGCGGTTCGGCCGCGCCCGATGTACGCGGCGAGGATCGAGCCCGCCGCCCGCACGAGAACGTCGAAGCTCGAGTCGGGAGGTGTGCCCGCAGCACAGCCTGGCCAGCAGTCGAGGACGACGACGGCATCGTCGCGCGCGGTGTCCTCGAGCTCCTTGACCATCAGCCGCCCGCGACGCGCGCTTGTGGGCCAGTGCACGCGCCGGAGCGACTCGCCCTGCTCGTACTCGCGCACCGAGTGGAAGTCGAATCCGGCGGTTCGGCGCAGGAGCAGGCGGCGCCCGCCGGCACCGTGCCGCCCGGCGTCGGTGAACAGGCTGCAGAGCGCCACGAGGCGGGGACGCACGACCAGCGGGTCGGGATCGTCGGTCTCGACGACGACCGACGCGAGCCCGAGCACGTCTCCGAGCGCGATCCGCGACTCGCTGAACGGGAAGACGCCCCGTGGGACGGCCCAAAGCTCGAGTCGCCCGGAAGCGATGTGGCCGCGCCCGCGCAGCGCCTGGCTGTACGAGCCCAGTCGCCCGAGACTGCCGTGCGCGACTGCGGATCCAACGGGAATGCGCCCCCTCCGGTGCGCGCGAATCTCGACCGTCACATCGTCACCCTCGGTCGCGGGGGACGGCTCTGCGACGACCTCCACCGAGACGGGACCGCGCACGAGCCCGACCCAGGCACGTGTCACGGCGGCAGCGAGCAGCAATCCGACGCCCACGACGCCGAGCGGGCGCGAGCCGAAGGCGACGGCCGCCAACGAGACGCCAGCCCCGAGGACGAGCGCACCGCCGAAGCGTTTCATGCCGGGACGGGCGTCTCCGCGAGTGCGTGCTCCATGGCCTCCTCGCCTCGAACGCCCGCGGCCCTTGCCTCGGGGGCGACGATCACACGGTGTGCGAGGACGGAGACTGCGACGGCCTGGACGTCGTCCGGAAGGACATAGTCGCGCCCGGACGCCACCGCTCTCGCCTTCGCCATGCGCAGGAGCGCGATTCCGGCGCGAGGGCTCGCGCCGAGAGCCAGCCGCGCGCTGTCGCGCGTGTGCCGCAGCACGGAGACGACGTACTCCCCGATCGACTCCTGCACGTACACCTGTGAGGCCGCGCGGATCGCCGCCTGCACGTCCGCACGATCGGCCACCGCTTCGAGCCGGTCGAGCGGCGGCGCCGTCGTCTGCTCAGAGAGCATGAGGGCCTCCTCGGCGAACGGCGGATAGCCCGAGCGACAGCCGCGCCGTGAAACGGTCGAGCTGCGCCTCGGGAAGCGGATATGTGCCCTCGTACTCGATCGGGTTCTGGGTCGCGACCACGAGGAAGGGCGGCTCGAGCCCGTACGTGACCCCGTCGATGGTGACCTGCGACTCCTGCATCGCCTCGAGCAGCGCCGACTGGGTCTTCGGGGAGGCGCGGTTGATCTCGTCCACGAGCAGCACGTTTGCGAACACGGGGCCTGGCTTGAACTCGAACTCACCGACCGCTGGTTGAAGACGTTCACACCCGTGACGTCCGTCGGCAGCAGATCGGGCGTGAACTGCAGCCGGGAGAACGACAGGTGCAGCGAGCGGGCGAGGGACTTCGCGAGCATGGTCTTTCCCACACCGGGGAAGTCCTCGATGATCAGGTGGCCCTCGGCGAGCAGGCAGAGGACGCAGAGCTCGAGGGTCTCGCGCGGCGCACGAACGACGAGCTCGAGGTTCGCGACGACCCGCTCGACGACGTCGGCGGCCACTCGAGAGGCGACGATCTCCCCGGCCGCATGCCCTCCGTCATGTCTTCGAGAGTACCCGCTCGATCTCGTCGAGAACCTCGGCGGCGATGGTGCCTTGGGAGCTTTCGCGACCTTCCGCTCGCCGTCGGCCGAGACGAGCACCACCTCGTTCTCGAGAGCGTCGAAGCCGATATCCGACCGCGACACGTCGTTGAAGACGAAGACGTCGGCGCGCTTGGCCACGCGTTTCTCGCGCGCACGCTCGAGCCCGGCCCCTGCTCCATCGGCTGCGAAACCGACGAGCACCTGCTCGTTCGTCCGCGAGGCCCCGAGTCCGCGAGGACGTCCGGCGTGGGCTCGAGCGCGAGCGTCCAGGGCGAGCCGTCCTTCGGCCGTTTGGCATTGGAGGGCCCTGGCAGCCGGTAGTCGGCGACGGCCGCTGCCATCACGATGACGTCGGCATCGCTCCTCGCGAGAGCCTCTCGCTCCAGATCGGCCGCCGTGGGCGTCTCCACGACCGTGACGCCGGCGGGGGTCGAGACGGCGAGGTTCGCAGCGAGCAGCGTCACCTCCGCCCCGCGCCGCCTCGCTTCCTCGGCCACGGCCACGCCCATGCGGCCCGACGAGCGGTTGCCGACGTAGCGCACGGCGTCGAGCGGCTCCGCGGCCTCCCGCGGAGACGAGCACGCGCTTGCCCGCGAGCGCGCTCGAGCCGCCTCGCCCGCCGGGGAGGAGCTCCTCGGCACGAGCGTGGACTCCTCGGGCTCCGCCATCCGCCCCACGCCCTCCTCGCCCTCGGCGAGCTCACCTTCGGCCGGCCCGACGAAGGCCACGCCTCGAGCCCGAAGCAGCTCCACGTTCGCCTGGGTAGCCGGGCGCGCCGACATCCGCGAGTTCATCGCCGGCGCCACGAGCACAGGCCCGCGTGCGCCAGCGCAGCCTCGGTCAGGACGTCGTCGGCGAGCCCGTGCGCCAGTCGAGCGAGCGTGTGCGCCGTCAACGGCGCGACCACGAGCAGATCGGCCCGTTCGAGATGCGGATAGGGTCCGCGCTCTGCGGCTTCCGGGCGAGCGCGAAGAACGTCTCGGCTGTGACGAACCGCTCGGCCCCGGCCGTGAGCACGGGATACACGTCATGGCCCGCTCGGACGAGCAGGCGGACGAGCGAGCAGGCCTTGTAGGCCGCTATCCCCCCGGTCACTCCGAGCAGGATGCGCGCCATGCGCCGGCTCTACGTCGTCGGGGCGACGAGCGTGATCTTCCCGCTGGCGATCTCTTCCATCGCCATGGTCAAGTATTCTTCGAGCGGGATTCGATCAGGGGCGGCGGCGCTTCGTCGAAGCCGATGCCCTCGCCGAGCTGGTGGTGGTAGTTGTTGATCTGCCGTGCTCGCTTCGCAGCGACGAGGACAAGCGCGTAGCGCGAGCCCTCGACCTGGTCGAGCAGGTCGTCGAGTCGTGGATAGATCATGGACGGCGCATGGTAGCTGCAGTGCGCGCAAGCTCGCTCTCGACGAGCGCCGCGAGTGCCGCGGTCGCCCGTTCGAGGTCGTCGTTTCGCACCATGCAGCGGAACTCGTGCGCTCGCGTGAGCTGGTCGCGCGCCAGCTCGATCCGCTCGCCGATCTCCCCGGTCGACTCCGTCGCGCGCTCGCGCAGGCGACGCTCGAGCTCGTCGACGTCGGCCGCGATGAAGATCGTCGTCGCGCGCTCCACCGTCTCCTGCACTCTCAGGGCACCTTCGAGCTCGAGCTCGAGCACGCAGATCCTGTCATCGTCGCCGATTCGCTCGATCTCCGAGCGCAACGTGCCGTAGCGACGGCCGGAACTACGCACCCATCGAGGAACTCCCCCGCGTCGACGCGCTCGGTGTACTCGTCGTCCGAGAGGAACCAGTATCGTGTCCGTCGACCTCTCCCGGCCGTTGCACGCGCGTGGTCGCGGAGACCGCAATCTCGAGCCCGGACACGCGCTCGAGCAGTCCCTTGATGAGCGTGCCCTTGCCCGCACCCGACGGCCCGGTGACGACGATGACGGGCCGCGAAGGCACCGCCCCCGCTACACCTCAGCTTCGATGGTTGAAGAGATCGACGAGCTCGGCGCGCTGGCGCTCGGAGAGACCACCGACGGTCTTCGACTGGCTCATCCGACACTGGTTCAGCAGCCGCGCGGCCTTTACGCGGCCGAACTTCGGGACCGCCATGAGCATGTCGAAGACCTTCGCCGTCGAGACCCACTCCGGCGGATCGAGCAGGATCGCCTCGATGCTCTCCTGCCCGGCCTTCAGGTCGCGCTCGAGCTGTGCACGCTGGACACGAACGTCGTTGGCCGCTGGAGCGCCTCCGTCCTCTGGTCGAGGGAGCGCGCCGGCGCCTGTGCGTGCGACTTCGTCGTGACCATGAGCCGGACGAGTCTACGAAGCTTGTCCTCGTGGTCAAGCGGAACCGTTTTGCCGGATTTCCGGGTATTTTTCTGTTTTCTAGTTGCCGACAGCATCGACGAACGAACGAATTGTCGTCCATTTCCTCGCAACTCGGTCACAGATTCACACCTGACGGCGACGACGCGGCGACGACCTCCGACCGGATCCTCTGGGAGCGAACGGGTCCAGAACAGGGTCGTGCCGAGCGCGACGGCACTCGCTCCCGCGGCGACGAGATCGAGGACGTCCGCCCCGACGTGACTCCGCCCATGCCCACTATGGGCAGGTCCACCGCTTTCGCGCAGGCGTCCACGCAGGCGAGGGCGATCGGTCCGGAGGGCCTGCCCCGAAGTACCCACC
>CAWDKB010000004.1:0-45929 GCA_963802865.1 uncultured Gaiellaceae bacterium | reverse complement strand
GGCGTTGGCGATCGAACTCGACGGAATCGTCGTCGGAGGCATCGGGCTCGGCTTGAATGCCCACGGCTACCGCGGGAGCATCGGATACTGGGTTGCGAAACCGACGCGCGGCCAGGGAATTTGCACACGCGCCCTGAGACTCCTGGCAGGTCACGCGCTCGACGAGCTCCAGCTGCAGAGCGTGCAGCTCGTGACCGACCCGGAGAACCTCGCATCGCAACGGGTCGCCGAGAAGGTCGGCTTCCAGCGCGAGGGCGTGATGCGCGCGCATCTCCGCCACCCCGACGGGCGGATTCGCGACTCGGTGTTGTTCTCGCTGCTACCGGGTGAGCTCGTCGAGTGACGGCGTCACCGTCTGCCGACCATTGCCCGACGACCCGAGCTCGCGGAGCCGGCGGACGCGGTCGGTGAGCGGTGGGTGGGTCTTGAACATGCGCGCGATTCCCTCGCTCTCGAACGGGTCGATCGGGTAGAGCGGCTCCGTCGTCGGCGACGCTTCGAACTCGACCAGCTCGGCCGCGCGATCGAGCCGCATCAACGCATCGGCGAGGTCATGGCCGGCTCCGGTCACCTGCGCTGCGAAGGCGTCGGCGTAGAGCTCGCGCTTGGGCGACAACAAGAGATGCACGAAGGCCGCGCCGATCGGGGCGAGCACGTACAGCAGCGCGCGCGAAAACCAGCCGCCGACCCGGCTGAACTCGACGAGCGTCGTCGCGAAGAGGACGACGAAGGTCTGGACGAGCACATCGCGGCGCCGGACGTGTGCGAGCTCGTGCGCGAGCGCGGCCTCGAGCTCCTCGGTGCGAAGCGTGTGGAGCGCGCCCGCCGACACGGCGAGGGAAGAGCTGTACGGCCCTCGTCCGACTGCGAACAGTCTCGGGAAGCCGTCAGGGATCAGGAAGAGCTGCGGCGGTCGCACGCCCAGCTTCGCAGCGGCCGTGTCCGCCGCCGAGCGCAGGCTCGGATCCTCGGCGAGCGCGAACGGCCGCGCTCCGAGCATCCCGAGCAGTGCTCGGTCGCCGTAGCGGTAGACGCCCAGCGCGGTCAGGAGCGAGCAGAAGGCGAAGAGCGCCGCCGTAGTCGTCCCGCCGATGAGCCAGCCCAGCCCTCCGAAAACGGCGGCGAGCGCGGCGACGAGCAACAGCGCCTTCGCCAGATTCAGCGCGACCGCGCGCGCCAACAGCTAGTGGTTTCTCTGGGAGGGACGTGCCTGATTCGCCGGCGAAAACCGAGCGGGCCTAGGACGCAGGGAGGCCGCACACCTGAAGGTATGCGGCCGACTGAGGACGACGGCATGCGAAGTGTTTGCAGCCGCGCGAAGCTGGTGCGTGCCTCCCTGAGAGACCACTCAGGTGTCCCCGGCGTCGTCCTCGATGAACCCGCGCGGAGGCCAGTCGGGCTCGGGTGCGTCGCACCGGCTCGAGCAGTGCAGCGACGCGACGTTCTGCAAGGGGATGAGAATGTGGCCGTTCAGCTCGACGTGGGGGACGTCCTCGAACGAGCAATACGCGGTGAGGACGCCTTCCTGGTATTCCCCGCCGAACAGGGCAACCTCCACCTGCTCGCCTTTGTACTTGTTGGTGTAGTCCTCCACCGCGCGGAGGGTAACCGAATGCTCCATGGCTGCGTGGTCGCCCGCTGGCTTGACCCCACGGCAGCCGAGGCAGAGGATCGTCGCGTGAACCGCGTGATTCGCACCATTGCGCTGGCAGCGGCGATCGCCGTCTCGCTCCTCGCCGTCTCGGGAGCCGGCGGAGCCCCGCAGCAGGCGCCGAAACGGGGCGGCACGCTCGTCTTCGCCCAGCCGCAGCCGGAGCCCGCCTGCCTCAACATCCTGCTGCCGCAGTGCGGGGGTGCTGGGGGCATACAGCTCATTACCGCGTGGCGCCTCGTGCTCGAGGCTCCGTTCGACCTCGGGGGGGATCTCACATGGCGCCCCGGGCTCATTTCGTCCGCGACCTTCACGACGCGGCCGCCCTACAAGCTCACGTACCGCATCCGTCCCGAGGCGCGCTGGAGTGACGGGACGCCGGTCACGGCCCGCGACTTCGTCTTCACCCACGCTGCGATCCTCCGCTACATCCACGACGGACCACTGGAGACGCTTCACGCTGAGGTGCAGAGTGTCCGGGCGGTCGACCCGAAGACGGTTCGGGTGACCCTCCGCTCCCGAGTCGGAGAGTGGCGAAGGCTCTTTGCGGGCATCTTCCCGGCCCACGCGCTCGCGGGCGAGAACCTCGGCGAGGTCTGGCGGGATCGGATCGACAACCCGAAGACCGGGCGCCCGATCGGGAGCGGGCCGTTCCTCGTCGAACGCTGGGATCGCGGGCGGCAGATCGTCCTCGTGCGCAATCCGCGCTACTGGGGTGCTCATCGCTCGTACGTCGACCGGCTCGTGATCCGCTTCGGCGTCCAGGCAGGAGATCTCCCCGGCCTGATGCGTAGCGGCCAGGTTCACGTCGCGTACAACGTCCCGACGTCGCTGGTCGGTGAGCTCCGTCGAGACGCCGATCTCGAGCTCGTATCGGGGCCGAGCACGGCCTGGGAGCGCATCGACTTCCGTGTCAGACCCGGTGGCCACCCACTGCTCCGGAAGAAGCTCGTGAGGCGTGCGATCGCCAACGGGATCGATCGCGCCGCGATCGTCAGCCGACTCAGCGCCGAGTCGGGGCTTCGCTACGCACTCCTTCAGAGCACGATGCTCCTAACCCAGAGCCGCGACTACCAACCAGTCTGGGGGGACTACCGCTACCGGCCGGCGGAATCGCGCAGGCTCCTCGAGCAGGCCGGGTGCACGAGTGGTGCCGACGGCATCTACGTCTGCGATGGCGTTCGCCTCTCGCTGCGCTTCTTCACGCACGTGATCCCGGGCAGTATCCGGCCCGGCATTCTCGAGCAGATGCAGGTGCAGCTGAGACGTGTAGGGGTCGAAGTCGTGCCGACGTTCGCCCCACCGGGCGCGGTCTTCGGGCCCAGCGGAATCTACGCGCGTGGAGAGTACGACGTCGCGCTCGTGGCGTTCGTTCGAGTGAGTCAAGGGGATGGCACCAAGTCTCTGTTCGGATGTGGTGCGGAGCAGAACTTCACCGGCTACTGCCAGCGCCTCGTCACGTCGGACCTCGACGACGCCGCTCGCATCTTCGACGCCGGGCGTCAAGCGGCCGTGCTCAACCGCGCGGATCGTCGAATCGCGAAGGACGTGCCCGTCGTGCCGCTGTTCCAGCATCCGATCTACGCCGTCCTCGGACCAAGCGTTCGTGGGTTCGTCTTCAACAGCACCACCGGAGTGGCGGGAGCCAACGACTGGTGGCTCGACCGCTAGCTGCTCAGGGAACATCCTGCCGTGTCAACGGCGCAAGAGACGTACCGTCGAATGATCAGGACGCAGCTGGCGCCTGGTCTGCGGAAACTTGGCTTCAAGGGCTCAGGCCGCAGCTACGAACTGCCCTCTCCTGAGCACTGGGCGATGCTCGGCCTTCAGGGATCGAGTGGAGTGATTCGAGTGAGGTGCAATTCACGGTCAACCTGCTTGTCTTCTCTCGGAGTGTGTGGGAGCGAGAACGGGCGCAAGACTCATACCTCGGGGCGAAGCCCAATCCGAACACCCTGTACGGAAAGCTCGCGTGGTGGGAGCGGATCGGAGTCTTGATGCCCGAGTACGAGGACAAGTGGTGGACGGTCAACGCGGGAATGGACACGGAGGACCTATCGCGGGAGGTCTTGCTGGCGATCGAGTCCTACGGGTTGCCTGCAATGCGCGCTCAGTTGCGCAACTAGCTCGACGATCCGTCGAGCTCGCGGACTGCAAGACGTCCTCGCGGACGACCAGCGGTCAGTCTGCTTCCTCGATCCTGCCGTCCCGAACGGCGATTCGGACGGTTGAGCAGTTGTTCAGCCAGGCGACGTGGCGGCGACCCTCGCCGAACGAAACACCTGCGGCGGCGGCGAGCGCCGACCGCATCGGTCCGCCGTGCGTGACGGCGAGAACGGCCACGTTCGAGTGCCTGGCACCGATGTTCAACAATCCAGCGACAACTCGCTCACCGAGATCGTCGTAGCTCTCCCCGTCGTCCCAACCGTGCCCGTGCTCGAGCCAGCGTCGGTAGCCGTCCGGGAACTGCGCCTCCACCTCCGTCCGCGTGAGGCCCGACCAGGAACCGACGTCGACCTCCATCAGCGCCGCGTTCGGAATGGGCTCCAGCCCGGTGCCGGCGACCGCGATCTCTGCCGTCTCTCGCGCGCGCCGGAGCGGGCTCGTGTAGGCGGCTGCGAACGACTCGCCGCGCAGTTCGTCCGCGAGGGCTCGCGCCTGCTCTCGCCCGACGTCGTTGAGCGCGATGTCTGCGTGGCCCTGGAAGCGGTTCTCGCGATTCCAGTCGGTCTCACCGTGCCTGACCAGGACGATCGTCGTCGGCACGCGGTTACCCTAGCCGCCCGTGGATCTCGGTCTCGACGACAAGAGGTGCCTGGTCACCGGCTCGACCGCCGGGATCGGGCTCGAGGTCGTGCGTCAGCTCGTCGGTGAGGGGGCGCACGTCGTCTCGTGCGGGCGCCGGGATGCTCCCGGAGCCGGCGAGGTCGCACACGTGACGGCCGACCTGTCGCTCGCGGGCGAGCCCGAGCGCGCCGTGGCCGCGTCGGTGAACGCCCTCGGCGGGCTCGACGTTCTCGTCAACAACGTCGGCCTTGCGAGGCAGGCGAGCTTCGAGGAGGTGCTCGACGAGGAGTGGGATGCCTACTGGCAGCTCAACGTCATGAGCTACGTGCGCGCGATTCGCGCGGCTCTGCCCGCCTTGCGAGAGGGCAGAGGAGTGGTTGTGAACGTCTCGTCGACCGCCGGGAAGCGTCCATCGACCGGAATGCCGCACTACTCCGTCACGAAGGCGGCCGTCCTCTCGCTGTCACGGCTCGTCGCGGACCTCTACGCAGCCGAGGGCATTCGCTGCAACGCCGTCACGCCCGGCCCCACTGCAACGGACGCATGGCTCGGCGACGGAGGGCTCGCGGATCAGCAAGGAGACCGCGATGTCGTGCTCGCGAAGGTCGGCGCGGGCCGGCCGCTGGGTCGGCTCGCGCGGCCGGACGAGATCGCGTCGGTCATCGTCTTCCTGTGCTCGGATCGCGCGTCCTACGTCACCGGCGCGGCGTGGAGCGCGGACGGCGGCACGGTCCCGATCATCATCTGATGCGGGACACTCCGCGCGTCGTCGGGCTCACGCTGCTGGCGGCGCTCGCTGCGTCGCAGGCAGCACTCGTGGTGCTCAATCCGCTGCTGCCGGACGTCGCGCGATGATCTCGGCGTCTCGATCGCGACGGCCGGGCAGCTGCGTACGGTCTCGGGGCTGGCGGCCGGCGTGGCGGCTCTCGCGACCGGCCTCCTGGCAGCACGGCTCGGCCTGCGGGAGCTCCTTCTCGCCGGCGTCGCGGTCCTGGCCTGCGGCTCGCTCCTGAGTGCTGTAGCTCCCGCATTCGCCGTGCTCGTCGTTGCGCAGGCGCTCGCCGGAGTGGGGATCGGAGTCTCGTACTCGGCAGCCGTCGCGGCGGTGGCGGAGTGGGCGCCTCCCGGAGAGCGCTCGCGCGTCCTCGCGCTCGCGCTGCTCGGGCCGCCGCTCGCCTGGATCGTCGGGATGCCGCTCGTCGGCGTGATCGGCGAGGTCAGCTGGCGACTGGCGTGGGTCGTCGTGCCGATCTCACTGGCCGTCGTCGCCACCGCGCTCCTCCTCGGGCGCGTGGCGACTCCACCCGCACCTGCGAGGGTCGGCCTGCGATCGGTGCTGACGTACCCGGGTGTCGCGCGGTGGTCGGTCGGCGAGCTCTTCGCATTCTCGGGCTGGGCCGGCGCCCTCGTCTACATGGGCGCGCTGCTCGTCGAGTCGTACGACCTCTCGATCGCGGCCACCGGTCTGGCGCTCGGGTTCGGCGCCCTCGTCTACGTGCCCGGGAACCTCCTGTTCAGGCGCTGGGTCGACGCCCACGGCCGCGTGCTGTTGGTCGCACTCGCGCTGGCGGCCGCCGTGACCGTCGCGCTGATCGGCGCGGTTCGCCCGTCCGTCGTGGGTCAGCGTCACCCTCTTCGCCGTTCTGTGCTTCATCGCCGGAGGCAGGACGCTCGCAGGCAGCGCACGCGGGCTCGGGCTCGCTCCCGAGTTGCGCCTGGGCGTAACCGGCGTGAGGACGGCGGCGCTTCAGTCCGGATACTTCGTCGGCGCGGCCGTCGGCGGCGTCGCGCTCGCATCCGGCGGATACGGCGTGCTCGGAGCAGCCTTCGCGGCCCTCTTCGTCGCCGCGGCCGTCCCGCACCTGTGGCCCGCCCCGATCGAGACTCCGGCCACGCCTTTACCCTGACGTCGTGGATACGGTCCAGCCGGCGCATCGAGCTTTCGAGGAGCGCATCCGCGCGCTCGAGGAGAGCCTCTCGCCGTTCGCGGTCCGTTCCCTCGAGACTCGCGGACGCGAGCTCCACGAGGAGCAGTGCAGCGTGCGCACGCCATTTCAACGCGATCGCGACCGCATCGTCCACTCGAAGCCGTTCCGACGGTTGAAGGGGAAGACGCAGGTCTTCATCGACCCGGAAGGGGATCACTACCGCACGCGCATGACCCACACTCTCGAGACGACGGCGATTTCGCGGGTCGTCGCGCGGGCGCTACGGCTCAACGAGGACCTCACCGAGGCGATCGGGCTCGGGCACGACATGGGCCACACGCCGTTCGGCCATGCGGGCGAGGACGCTCTGGACGCAGCACTGCAGGAGCGCTTCGGGCAGCGCTTCCGCCACAACGAGCAGTCGTTCCGCATCGCGCGCTCGCTGAACCTCACGTACGAGGTGTGCGACGGGATTCTCACGCACACGGGCGAGCGCGAGCCAGAGACGCTCGAGGGCAGGATCGTGCGGCTCGTCGACCGCGTCGCGTACATCAACCACGACATCGACGACGCCGTGCGGTACGGGCTGCTCGACGAGGACGACCTCCCCACCGACGAGATCGCAGTCCTCGGGCCGACAGGCTCGGCGCGGATCGACCGGCTCGTCCACGACATCGTCGAGTCGTCGGAGGGCGTCGACGACATCCGTCAGTCGGCCGAGGTGGGGGAGGCGATGCTCTCGCTCAGGGCGTTCATGTTCGAGCGCGTGTACCTCGGGCCGCAGGCCGCGCCCGAGCACGAGCGCGCCCACGAGGTGATCCGAGAGATCTTCGAGCACCTCGTCGAGCGCGGCGACGACGCGGACGAAATCGTCGACTACATCGCCGGCATGACGGATCGATTCGCGCTCACCTACGCCGACTCGCTCTGAGCGCCTGCCAGCGCGCTCTCGATCTGGGCGATGTAGGCCGAAGCGTCGACCGAGCGGTAGAAGGCGAGCGCGCGCTCGAGCTGGACGCGCGCATCCGCGGCGTGGCCGGCGGCGAGCAACCGTAGGCCGGCGTGCTTCCGCAGGTTCGCCTCGATCGTCGGGTTCCCCACCGACTCCATGAGGTCTGCAGCGGCGTCGACCTGGTCCGCCAGGATGTAGCCAACGGCAGCGCGCCATCGCGGGAGCGTCGGCCCGGCGCCCGCGGCAATGGCCTCGCGGAGGTCGTCACTTATGCCGAGGTCGTTGGCGAAGAGTGAGAGCCGTATCAGTCCGCCGTGGAGACCGGTCTCCCGCACCATCGGCGGAACCTCGAACGCGAGCGCGCGCGCCTCGTCGAGCTGCCCGAGCTCTGCGTAGGTTGCCGCCGTCAGTGCGAGCGAACCGAGTCGCTGGAACGGCTCGTGCCTCGTGCGGGCGAGCTCGAGCGATCGCAGCTGGTCGCGAAGCGCGCCGCGGAGATCCCCGCGAGCGAGCAAGAGCGCGGACCGCACCTCACGCACGAGCCCTTCGAGCGTGTGCGGCGATCCCGCCTCGCACTCGGCGATGAACGTATTCGCTGACTCGTGCGCGCTGTCCCAGCGCCCACGCATGAAGGCGATCCAGATGCGATTGCCTCGGATGAAGCGCACACTCGCGGCGTCGCCGTATCTCTCGGAGAGTCGCTGCGACTCGGCGTACAGCTCGTCCGTGCGCCGAAAGTCGCCCGCGAACGTCGCGTAGACACCGAGGTTGTTGACGATCGAGCCTGCGATCGGCGAGTCGGCCGCGAGCGCGATCTCGAGCGCGCGCTCGATGTCCGCCGTGCCGGATCCGAGATCGAGGTCGTTTTTCGTCATGCCGATCGTGGTCAGCGCGTGCGCTCGAAGCTCGTCGAGCCCGAGCTCGGTCGCCATGGCGAACGCTTTGTCCGCGCGGGGACGTGCCTGCTCGGGCGCGATCGCGATCGCTCGTATACGGGCGGAGAAGGCGAGAACCCGCGCCGTCGCTACGGAGACCGAGTCGCCGGCGAGCTCCTCCGCCCGTTCGAGATGCTCCTGGACGGGATCGTGCTCGCCGCGATCCCAGAAGACGCGTGAGAGGAATGACTCCGCTTCGGATGCGCGCTCCCTGTCACCGATTGCCAGCAATGCGTCGCGCGCGGCCTCGAGCGCTTCCTGCTGGCGCGTCTCGTCATAGGAGCGATGCAGTGCAACGGCTCGCTGGAACAGGACTTCGGGCCGCTCGGCATCGTCCGGCCAGAGCGCGAGCGCGTCTTCGTACTGCGCAGCTGCGACGACGTAGCTGTTGAGAGCAAACGCGCGATCGCCTGCAGCGCGTAGAGCTCGTCGCGTGCGCTCGACCAGCTCGTCGTAGCCACCACCGGACGCTCGTACGAGCTCGAGTGCGGAGCTCCAGTGGTAGGCGAGCATCTCGGCGTGGTCCTCGGGCCGGCCGAGGCCGTCGATCCACTCGGCCACGGCCCGGTGCTTCTGCGCTCGGACGGCCCGGGGGATCTGGCCGTACGAGACGTCGCGGACGAGCGCATGAGCGAATGCGAACTCGCTCTCGCCGTCGAGCGACGAGCGGCGCTGTTTGCGCACGAAGCCCTTTCGCTCGAGGGCGTGCAGTGATGCAGTAGCCGCGTCTGGTTCACGCCCGATCGAGCTGGCCCAAAACACCTTGCCGACGACCGCCGCGTCCTGGAGGAGGCCTTTCTCCGTGTCCGGGAGCCCGTCGAGGCGGGCGGCGATGATGCCCTGAAGTGTCTCCGGGAGCGTGAGCTCGTCAGTCGAGCCTCGCTCGATGTAGAGCTCGACGAACTGCTCTGCGTACAGCGGGTTGCCGCCAGCTCGCTCGAGCAGGGCCTGCTGCGCATCGGCCGCAAGAAGAGGTCGAGCGAGCAGGCGACCGATCAGCTCCGCCGTCTGCTCGTCGGAGAGCGGTGAGAGCGCGAGCGTCGTCGCATTGAGCTTCCCGCCTCCCCAGCCGGGTCGGCGCTCGAGGAGCTCCGGTCGCGCCGAAGCGACGACGAGGAGCGGAACGTCGGTCACCCAGTCGACGAGCTCGTCGAGGAAGTCGAGGAGGCTCTCGTCGGCCCAGTGGATGTCCTCGACGACGACGACGAGTGGGCGCTGCTCGGCGAGACCCTCGAGAAAGCGACGCCACGCGGCGAACGCCTCGTTGCGGCGGTTGCCGCCGAGCTGGGTCTCACCCGCGAGCCCGAGGAGCGCGAGCAGGTGTGACTCGACACGGGCCTCGTCACCGGTGCCGGCGAGCGTGTCCTCGACGACCTGGTGCACCTTCGCTGCGATCTCGTCGGGTGTGTCCTGCTCGAGCACGGCGGCCTGTGCCTTCACGATCTCCCCAAGCGCCCACAGGGTGATGCCGTCGCCGTATGCAAGGCAGCGGCCCTGGCGCCAGGTGATCAGCTCGGGATCGGCGTCGACGATGCGCTGGAGCTCGTACACGAGCCGGCTCTTGCCGATGCCGGGGACGCCTACCAGCGTAAGGAGCTGCGGCGTGCGCTCGTGACGGGCGCGCTCGAACGCGTCGCGGACGATCCCGAGCTCGCGCGCACGTCCGACGAGCTCGGAGCGCGCCTCGTGCGCCACGTCGACGCCGAAGCGCGCATGCGCGGCGACGGCCGTCCAGACGGGAATCGGCTCCGCCTTCCCCTTCGCGTCGACGGGCTCGGCCACTTCGTAGTCGACGGCGGCCCTGGTGGCTCGGTACGTCGTCTCGTCGACGACGATGCCGTTGACCGGTGCCGCGCTCTGCAGCCGTGCCGCGGTGTTGACGACGTCGCCCGAGGCCATTCCCTCGCCGGCGTCGGGCTGGGCGTCGAGCCGGACGAGCGCCTCGCCGGTGGTGATGCCGACTCTCAGCTCGAGCCCTTCCTCGAGCGCGAACTCGCGGATCGCGAGCGCCGCGCGGACGGCCCGTTCGGGATCGTCCTCGTGCGCGGTCGGGGCACCGAACAGGGCCATCACCGCGTCCCCGATGAACTTCTCGACGGTGCCGCCGTGCCGCTCGAGCTCGGCGCGCACGCGCTCGTGGTAGGGCCGAAGGAGCGCCTCGACGTCCTCAGGATCCATGGATTCGGCACGGGCGGTGAAGCCGACGAGGTCGCAGAAAACGACCGTGACGACCTTGCGCTCGCGCCGTGAGCTCGCCATCACGCAGTCCTTGCGAGGAGCGCCTCGGCACGGCGCGTGAAGTGGGTTGCTCCGACGGAGCGATAGAAGTCGATCGCCTTGCGAAGCTCGGTCTCACCTTCGGGACCGTTGGCGCCCGCATGGAGGCGAGTGTGCGCCGCCTGCGGCAGCGCTCCTATGACGTCGTAGAGCTCGGCCGCAGCTCGTGGGTCCCCGTCGAGTGCGAGTAGGAGCGCGTCCCGCCATCGTTTCGAGGCCGGTGGCGGAGCATCCCGCACCGCGGAGCGGAGCTCTTCACGCACGCCTAGCTGCTCGGCGAACGGCATCAGAGAGGCAAGCCCACCGTGTACCCCTTTCGCCCGCACGAGTGGGACGAGCTCGTCGACGAGGCTCCGTGCCTCGTCCTCCGAACCTCGGTCGGCGAGTGCTGCCGCGCAGATGCCCAGTATCGCGCTGAACCCGACCGGATCGTCCTTCTCGCGCGCGAGCGCGACGGCTCGCAGATGATCGACAAGCGCACCGTCCGCGTCGCCGAACGCGTCGCGCATCTCGCCGCGTATCGCGTGCATGCCGTCCTCGAGGACATGCGGCGACCCCGCTTCGCACTCGGCGATCATCGCGTCGGCGACGGCGAGAGCCTCGGCCCAGCGGCCTGCCATGAAGTCCGTCCAGATGAGGTTGGCGCGGACGAAGCGGATCATCTGCTTGTCGCCGAAGCGCTCGCCGAGGCGAAGCGCCTCTCGGTAGCGGTCGTCCGCGCGGGGCATGTCTCCGTCGAGGATGGCGTCCACGGCGATGTTGTTCGCGATGGCCGAAGCAATGGGCGAGTCGATCTCGAGCGCGATCTCGAGAGCACGCTTCTTGTCCTCAGGGCCTGACGCATCGTCCATGTCGCGCTTCGTCATGCCGACCGTCGCCAGCGCGTGCGCGCGAAGCTCCTGGAGCCCCAGCGTCTCGGCCATCGCGAGTGCGGCCTCGGCGATCCGTCTTGCATCCGCGGTCTCCGAGGCGATCGCGCGCGTCCGGGCAGAGACGGCGAGCACTCGCGCTGCCGATGGTGAGACCGAATCGCCCGCGAGCTCTTCCGCCCGAGCAAGGTGAGCCCGTGTGCTCTTGCCGTCTCCTCGATACCAGCATGCAAGCGCCGAAAAAGCCTCCGCCTCGGCGGCGAAATCGGTCTCCCCGGCAGCGAGCAAGGCCTCTCGCGCCTGCGCGAGAGCGTCCTCGCGGCGCTCGTCGTAGGCGTTGTGGAGGGCTCGCGCCCAGCGAAAGACGAGCACTGCACGGTCTGCCGCCTCCTGGGGCCACAGCGCCAGCGCGTCCTCGTACTGTGCGGCCGCGACCGAGTAGCTGTTGAGCGCAGCCGCCCGGTCGCCCGCGTCGCGGAGCGCGAGCCGTGTTCGTTCTGCAACCCGCGCGTCGTCGCCGCCCGAGACGCGCACGAGGTCGAGCGCGGACCGCCAGTGGTATGCGACGAGCTCTGCGTGATCCTCGGGTCGCCCTAGAGCCTCGATCCACTCGGCCGTGCGCTGGTGCTTCCCCGCGCGGTCGGCCCGGGGAATCTGGCCGTACGCGACATCGCGGACGAGGGCGTGCGCGAACGCGAGCTCGCTCTCTCCGGCGAACGACGACCGCCGCTGCCTGCGGATGAACCCCTTCCGCTCGAGCCCGTGCAGCGTCGTGCCCGCCTCGCCCGCGTCGCGGCCGAGCGCGCTCGTCCAGAAGACCTTCCCGACGACTGCCGCATCCTGGATTAGCGTCTTCTCGTCGCGGGTCAGGCCGTCGAGTCGGGCGGCGATCATGCCCTGGAGCGTCTCGGGCAGCGGAAGCTCGTCGGCGGAGCCGCGCTCCACGTAGAGATCCGCGAACTGCTCGGCGTAGAGAGGGTTGCCGCCCGCCTGCTCGAGGAGCGACTGCTGGGACTCGGCGGCCAACAGGGGCTTCCCGAGGAGCTGCCCCATGAGCGTCGCGGTCTGATCGTCGGTGAGCGGCGTGAGCGCGATCGTCGTCGCGTTCAGCTTCCCGCCGCCCCAGCCCGGCCGCCGCTCGAGAAGCTCGGGTCGGGCCGTAGCGACGACGAGAAGCGGTACGTCAGTTACCCACTCGACCAGCTCGTCGACGAAATCGAGGAGGCTCTCATCGGCCCAGTGCAGGTCCTCGAAGACGACGACGAGCGGGCGCTGATCGGCGAGCCCTTCGAGAAAGCGGCGCCACGCAGCGAAGGCCTCGGCTCTGCGATCTCCGCCGAGCTCGGCCTCGCCGGCGACGCCGACCAGGGCGCGGAGATGAGACTTGACCCAGGCGGTGTCGTCGGAGCTCGGAAGAGCCGTACGAGCGGTTTCGGCAAGCTTCTCCGCGACCTCGGAGGGCGTGTCCTCTTCGAGGATGCCGGCCTGCGCCTTGACGATCTCGCTCAGCGCCCAGAGCGTGACACCATCGCCATAGGCGAGACAGCGCCCCTGTCGCCAGGTGATGAGCTCGGGGTCGGCCTCGACGATCCGCGAGAGCTCGTAGACGAGACGGCTCTTCCCGATCCCGGGAACGCCGACGAGAGTGAGGAGCTGTGCCGTCCGCTCGTGTCGCGCCCGACCGAATACCTCGCGCACCACGGCAAGCTCGCGTTCCCTGCCGACGAGGTCCGTTCGCGCCTCGTGTGCAACGTCGACCCCGAATCGCGAATGCGCGGCCCGTGCGCTCCACACGGAGACCGGGGCCGTCTTGCCTTTCGCCTCGATTGCGGTCTCCTCGTCGAAGTCGATCGCCTGTCGCGTCGCTCGGAACGTCGTCTCGTCGACGAGGACGCCGTTCACCGGGGCTGCGCTCTGTAGCCGCGCGGCCGTGTTGACGACATCGCCCGAGGCCATGCCCTCGCCCTCGGAGGGGGTGGCGTCGAGCGAGATGAGCGCCTCGCCGGTCGTGATCCCGACGCGCAGCTCGAGCCCGTCCTCCATCGCGAAGTCGCGGATCGCGAGCGCCGCGCGGACGGCACGTTCGGGATCGTCCTCATGCGCGGTCGGCGCGCCGAACAGGGCCATGACCGCGTCCCCGATGAACTTCTCGACGGTGCCGCCGTGGCGCTCGAGCTCGGCGCGCACGCGCTCGTGGTACGGGCGGAGGAGCGCCTCGACGTCCTCGGGATCCATCGACTCGGCCCGCGCGGTGAAGCCGACGAGGTCGCAGAAGACGACCGTGACGACCTTGCGCTCCTGGCGCGGCGTGCCCCCGCCATGGGTAAGAGACTACGACCTGAGCGCCGAGTAGTCTCAGCGATGGCGCGCATCAAGGACTCCTCGGTACGTGATGTCGTCGCCGCTGCGGACATGGTCGAGGTCGTCTCGGGGCGCACGCAGTTGCGGCGTGCGTCGGGGTCGCGTTACACGGGCCGGTGCCCGTTCCACGAGGAGAAGACTCCGTCGTTCTCGGTCAACCCGGTCGAGAAGCTCTACTACTGCTTCGGCTGCGGGAAGGGAGGCGACGTCATCTCGTTCGTACGCGAGACCGAGAGCCTGGACTTCGTCGGCGCCGTCGAGTGGCTCGCCGAGCGTTTCCGCGTCTCGATCGAGGTGGAGGAGCTGTCCCCGCGGATCGAGGCCGAGCGCAAGCGGAAGGAGCGGCTGTACGCGGTTCTCGACCAGACGTCGTCCTACTTCGAGCGCCTGCTCTGGGACGGCGATGCAGGCGCGCCGGTTCGCGAGTACCTCGCGGGGCGCGGGCTGGGCGAAGAGGTCGCGAAGGAGTTCCGCCTCGGGCTCGCTCCCGGGCAAGGGGCTCGCGGAAAAGGCCAAGGAGCGCGGCTTCACGCTCGACGAGCTCAAGTCAGCGGGACTGGTCACGACGCGAGGCACCGACTACTTCCCGCAACGCCTGATGTTCCCGCTCGCGGACGCACGCGGGCGCGTCCTCGGTTTCCAGGCCCGCAAGCTCTCGGACGACGATCCGCTGCGCGGGAAGTACGTGAACTCGCCGGAGGGCGACCTCTTCCACAAGGGCTCGATCCTGTACGGCCTGCACCTCGCGAAGGCGGCGATCGCGAAAGCCGACTACGCGGCGGTGGTCGAGGGCAACACGGACGTCATCGCGTTGCGGCAGGCGGGGTTCGAGCCAGTCGTGGCGTCGATGGGAACGGCGCTCACCGACCGGCAGCTACGAGAGCTCGGGCGCATGACCAAGAAGCTCTTCCTCTGCTTCGACGCGGACGCTGCCGGCCAGGAGGCGACGCTGCGCGGGATGGAGCTCGCCATCTCCCAAGGGTTCGACGTCAAGGTCGTGACGCTGCCGCGCGGACAGGATCCGGCCGACGCGCCGGACGGGTTCGCCGACCGGTTGACCAGGTCCGAGAGCTACCTCGTCTACCGGGTTCGGCTCGAGATCGAGCGCTCCGCCGATCGGCAGGAGGGCTTCGTTCGTGCGCGCGAGGTGCTGGCCAAGGCCGAGGACTCGCCCGAGCGGCAGGACGCGCTGCGGCTTCTCGCGGACCGGCTCGACCTTCCCGCGGGAGACACTTGCAGGCCTGGCGCCCGCGCGGGGCGACGCGCGTGGAAAGGTCGAGACTCCCAGGCTCCTGGACGCCAGCGTCAGCCTCGAGCAGCGTGTGCTCGCCGCGTGCGTCGCGCATCCGTCGCTCGTCCGCGGGCTGGCCGAGCTCGCGCCCGAGCACTTCGACTCCGAGGTCAATCGCCGCTTTCGCGACGTGCTCGTGCGCGGCACGGACGATCCGGAGCTCACTGCGCTCCGGGCGGAGCTCGACGCGCGAGCGGCTCAGGAGGCGATCGACGAGCGGACCGGCACCGAGCTCCTCCTCCGGATTCGCGAGCGGAAGTTGAAGCGAGACCTCACGGGGGCCGATCTCGCCCGGACGACCGAGCTCCAGGCGCATCTCGCGAAGGTTCGTCAGACGCTCGCCGAGCTCACCTGACGTAGCCGAGCTCGCGGAGAAGGTCGCCGGCCTCGTCCATGACCTCGGCGAGCTGCTCGTCGGTGAGGTCCGCGGCGTAGCGGCCGACCGACTCGGCATGAGCCCCGCGCAGCGCCTCCGTGAGCTGCTCGATCGGAGCGTCGACGTAGCCGCCGAGCTCCCCGGCGATCGCGGCCGGGTCGGTGACCATGCGCTCGTAGCGGATCTCGAGGCTGCGGGCTGCGGATCGCGCCGCGGTCACGTAGCTGCGCCACACCCATGCGGCTCGACGGGCATCGCTCGCCGCCTCGAACTCGTCGCGCCGCTCGGGCTCCACCCAGAAGCGCGCGTACGCGCCGTACGCGACACCGGCGTCGTCGGCGCTGGTCTCACCGGTTCGCAGCCAGCTCTTCTCCAGGAGCGAGCAGACGACATCCCGGCCGTCGCGGACGATGTGGACGATGCGCGACTCCGGGTACGCCATCGGGAGCGCGCCGACGAGGTGGGCCAGCTCGGGGGTCTGCTCGACGGGACGCACGGAGCCGACGAAGCCGACTCGTCGCGCAATGGTGAGGATCCGACGCAGGCGTTGAGCCGCCTCATGCGGCTCGAGAGCGGCCAGCTCCGGAACGGCGGCCTTCAGGGGTGCCACCTCGCCGAGATCGACGAAGCCGTCGGCCGAGCCGATCGCACCCGCCAGGAAGGTCGTCCCCGAGCGAGGCGAACCGACGACGAACACGAGCCGGTCGTCGAGCTTGCCGAAGCGGTCGCCGAAGGACGCGCCCCGGCGCAGTGCGTGGCGCTTCGCCACGCGAAGCTGTAGCCCGATCGACTGGAACGCACTCGGCACGCCGCGATTCTCGCAAGGTCCGATCGGCGCTCGCTTGCGTAGGAGAGAGAGATGCGCGGAGGACGAAGCGGCGCTCGACGGGTCGCGTCGATTGACAGCGGCGCCCGCCTGGACGAGAGTTCTCGCACGACACGCGACGAACCCCAACCTCGAATGTGGGCGCTGAGAGTGGGCGTCGCGGTCGCCGCAGTGACAGGCACTCTCGCGGCGACAGGGCTCTCGGTCGCAGCCGCGTCCTTTGCGGACGAGGCGGGCGACGCCAACGCTGCGCCCGACATCACGTCGATCCGTGTTTCCGTATCGGCCGACGCACTGGCCACGATCGACGTCTCCATCGGGAACTACATGACGCTCCCGGCCGACAGCTGGATCAACGTTTGGTTCGACGACGACTCGAACGAAGGCACGGGCTACGGCGGGGACGAGACGCTCGTCCGCTACCTCTCGAGCGGGCAGCTCGAGTTCTACGAGTGGGACGGGCTCGCGATGCTTCGACGGGAGGTTCCGGCGCGTCTCACGGGCACGTTCTCCGACGGGGTACTCACGGCTACGGTGCCCACCTCGAATCTCGGCGGCGACTCCGCGTTCGGGGTGCTGGCGATCAGCTCGCTTCGACAGCAGGTCATCCTGTCGCAGTTCACGTCCTCCGACTTCGCGCCGGATCGAGGAAGCTCGGCGTATACGGGCCCGGCGCTGGCGACCTTCTCCGATCCCGGTGACGACGAGGACGTCGCGCCTGACATCGGCGGAGTCCGGGTCGTGGACACGAAGGACGGGTGGATCAGGTTCGCGGTCGACACCCCGAACTACGCGGCGCTCACTGCCGACTCGGCGCTCTGGATCGGTGTCGACACCGACAACCGCGCAGCGACGAGCGACGACGACCAGGCACCCGAGCTCAGGATCGGGCACCGCCTCGGCCAGACGACGATCGAGCGCTGGCGGCCGCGGAGCGGCGGCTGGGTCGAGGAGGCGGCTGCGGATCTCGTGCGCGGGGGCGGTACGCGCGGCGTCGTCACCATCGATCTACGGCGCTCGGCAGTCGGCGGTGCGAAGCGGTTCGGCTTCTCGGTCACGACTGCGGACTTCGATCCGAACACGGGCGTCGTGCACGCGCTCGACCTCGCCCCGAGCAACGGAGGCTTCTACCGCTATGTGTTCACCAACGAGTCCGCGCTCACACTCGTCGCCGGGCAGGTGTCGGCGACTCCGCGAGCGCCGCGCGCCGGCTCGCGCTTCGCGGTCACGCTGCCGGTTCGGCGGTCCGACACCGGCCGTCCAGCCGCCACGGGGACCGTCATGTGCAGAGCGTCGGTCGGTCGTGCGCCCCTCTCCGGAGTCGGGACGCTGACGAGGACGGGTGCGCGCTGCTCGTTCGCCGTTCCCGGGTCCGCGGGCGGAAAGAGCATGCGCGGGGTGATTACCGTCCGGTCCGCAGGGAAGGTCGTCTCGCGCCCGTTCTCCTACATGGTTCGCTAACCGCTTTTCGCCGAGCCTGGATCGGGGAAGACCCGGCGTACCCCTCGACGCCGGGCCGCCAGGGGAGGTGGCGTCGAACCGTGCGAAATAGGGGAGGTCTGGACGCCAGCGGGGACGCTACTCCGCTCATCCCCGTTCGGGTATGGCCCAGCTGGGGGTTCAGCGTCCGGGTGCCCGCTGAGTTCCGTGTTTTTCAGCCCACGTACAACGGGAACTCGAGTCGCATGGGTGGCTTCACCGTGATCGTGCTGCTGACGGCCATTGCGCTCGTGCTGATCTTCGTCTGGGCTGCGAGGTGACGCAGACCCCGACGGCCGAGCGGGTGAGTGTCCTACTTCCCGAAGAAGGCCCGGTGAAGTTGTCGCGATTGTGAGGACGAGAGCCGCCGGCTCTCGAGCGCGTCCACTGCGTCGTCGGCGAGCTTCCTCTGCTCCGGCGGAAGCGCCGGCGGTTCGCCATTCCAGGTCAGACGAGCGCGAACGTTCTCGTGAATCCTCGTCCTCGAGCGGGCGAGCTCGTCTGTGAGCCGGTGGAGATCGCGCACCTGGTCGAGCAGCGTCTGGAATTTTGCCTCTTCGATGGGCGAACTGTACTTGCTGCCTAGATTCGATTGACGAATCGCGGCTCCGCTCTCGGTGTGCTGGCGCACCCGCCACAAGCTGCCGCGACTCCGCACGAGCGTTCCGATAGGAACCTCGCCGCGCGTCGATCGATACTCGACGGCGCCGTCCGGGAACCGGAGGATCAGGATCGGCGGTGTCGGGATACGGAAAAACCTACTCCCATCGAGCGTTCGCGTTCGTTACGGGCTGCCGATCGTCACTCGGCGAAGGTGACTTCGGTGCGGCGAGCTCGACACGGGCGCAGGCAACCGGTGCGCTCGACAGAGGCAGTCGGCACCGCCTCTTAGGTGATTCACGTCACCGACCAAAGCGCGCCCTTTCGGCGCAGCGTCTCGCCGATCGTGGGAGCGGCACCGCGCCCCGGTCGTACTCGAAGTCACCGTTCGGAAAGCGGATCACGAACGCTCGTGTGGGCATTGGCACCTCGTCGCTCGCCTGCATGGGACCTGCCCGCGTCACTACGGCGCAAAACCAGGCTGACCACCCGCGCACGCGGGGGCGGCGAGATGATCTCGGGCTTCGCACTACTCGAACAGGGCGACAGCCGACTCGATGGCGCTCAGGCCCGCATGGTTGAGCCGATGTGAGGTCACCCGAGACGCCCTCAGTCAGGCGAGGTGGTTACGACGTTGGGTACGAAGTTGTCGCTGAGAAGATCGCGGGTTCGCCCGAGGAGACCTGGAGTTCGGCACTGCCCCGGCGACCTCTACGTGATCCATCCCGACGAACGGAATTACGTCAGCTCACGCAAGTGCGTAGCTTGCCCGCACGGATCCTATGCCAGACCCGCGTTCGAACGCGGTAGTGCGAGCCTCATGGCGGGCGCGGGGTCCTCGCCCTGATGCGCAAGGCGATCGCAAAGGCGGGCATCGAGCGAACGCGCCTCCGCCACCCGGCGCTCACGCACGACGCCGCCGCAGGCAGCCGAGGCCACGATGACCGAGCGGTACGTCCACGCCGCCCAGGTCGCGTTCCCCGGCGCTGCGGAGAAGGCCGAGGCTCGCCAATTGGCGGGGATCGACGACTGACGCGGGTACGAAAACGGGTAGAAAGTGAGGGCGCCTCACGGGCGCCCTCTTCGTTTCTGGCCCCTTTGCAGGCTCCCGCAGCTCCCCGGGTTGGACTCGAACCAACAACCCTCCGGTTAACAGCCGGATGCTCTGCCAATTGAGCTACCGGGGAAGGCAGCCGCGAGATTGTAGCCGCCGGTTTCCCGGCCCTCGCGGGGAGGACGGCTTCGCCAGGGCGCGAACTCGTCCTCGTGCGTCGCCTCGCCGCCATAGGCGTCGCGGTGTCCATTGGCGTCCTCGTGCTCGCTCCCGAAGCGCTCGCGGCCAATGCTCGCGTCGCCGCGCTCCAGATCGCTCTCCGCGCTCACGGCTGCACGCCGGGGCCGGTCGACGGCGTGCGCGGCCCGCAGACGAGAAGAGCGCTGGTCGCGTTCCAGCGTGCGCACGGAATTCGGCCGACGGGTCTCATCGGACGCAAGACACGCCGGGCGCTCGGTCGGCGCGGTCGCCCGCTTCTGGGTCAGCGGGAGTTGTCCGTCGGCGCCGTGGGCTGGGATGTCGCCGTGCTCGAGTTCCGGCTGCGTCGGCTCGGGTTGGGGCCCGGTGCGCTCGACGGTCGCTTCACGCCGCGCACAGCGGGCGCTCTCGCCCGATACCAGCAGCGCCGCGGGCTGGACGCCGACGGGATCGCCGGCCCGCGGACGTATCGAGCGCTCGCCGGACGCACTCGGACCGCGCAGGCGTCGCCGACGACGTGGCACGTCGTGCGTGCGGGTGAGAGCTTCTTCTCGATCGCCGCGCGGTACCACGTCAGTCCGTGGCGGCTCGCGCGTCGAAACCGCCTCTCGCTGATGCGAGTGATCGTTCCGGGTCAACGCCTCGCGCTTCCGAAGGGCGCGCGGCTCGCTCCACCCTCGTCGACCGGACCGCCGGCGAGCCGTGACGCCGTTCGCGCGGCGATCGACTACTGGTCACGCGTCTACGGCGTCGACCCGGAGCTCGCACGCGCGCTCGCGTGGATGGAGTCCGGCTTCCAGCAGGACGTCGTCTCGAGCGTCGGTGCGATCGGCGTCATGCAGCTCCTGCCGGAGACGTGGGAGTTCGTCGACCTCGTCCTGCTCGGTGACCGAACGCCGCGCACGTATCGCGGCAACGTGCGTGCGGGAGTGCGGTACCTCCGCTGGCAGCTGGACGAGTTCGACGGGGACGTGCGACTCGCGCTGGCGGGCTGGTACCAGGGGGCACGAGCCGTCCGCGAGCGCGGGCTCTTCGACGACACGAAGGAGTTCGTCCGCATCGTGCTCGCGCTCTACGGCTCGGTCTAGTCTCGTGCGCCCAGGAGCTCGTTGAGCGGATGGGTGCGCGGGTCGAGCACGTTCTCGGCCTGCTCGACGCCGGTGACCGGAAGCTCGGCTCGGTCGAGCAGTCCCACTTGGACGAGGAGCGACGCCTGATCCCAGTAGATGTGCTCGTGGGCGAGCTTGTCCCCGTCGAACTTCGCCACGACGCAGAACGCGAGCCGTACATGCCTGCCCGTCGGAGGGACTCCCGGTAGCAGCTGATCCATCTCGATGTCGTGCGTGAACGAGAGGACGAGCTCGTCGACGACCTGCGCACCGTCGACCGTTCGCGAGACGGGTGTGATCTCGATGTCCGCCGGCCACTTCCCGATGAAATGCTCTCCGTAGAAGCGGCGCACGTCCTCGCGCCCGACGCCTCCGGTCATCACGGGCACGTGGTTCACGTACGGGTCGTCGGTCATCGTCGCCATGGTCGCCTCGAGGTCCAGGTGAACGAACTCCGAGGCCACGTGCTCGTCGAAGACGGCACCGATGTCGGGTCCAGGTTCCACGCGGTGCGGAACGTACCAACCCAGCGTGGCTTGACATGTCACGGCGGTGCCGGATTGAATCCCTCGCATGCTCCTGCGCGAGGTCGAGTACGCACGCCCGGGGACGGTGGAGGAGGCGGTCTCGCTTCTCTCGAGCCACGACGGAGCTCGGCCGCTCGCCGGCGGCCAGACGCTCGTCAACGTGATGAAGGCGCGCGCGGCGTCTCCCGACGTCCTCGTCGACCTCGCTGATCTCGCCGATCTCCGCGCGATCGGCTTCTCCGCCGACGGGCTGCTCGAGATCGGGGCGATGGTCACCTACGCGCAGCTCCAGGCCTCGTCCGAGGTCGAGGTCGCGCGCCCGATCCTGGCCGAGGTGGCAGGAACGATCGGCGACGTCCAGGTTCGCAACCGCGGCACCGTCGGCGGGAACGTCTGCGTGAGCGATCCGACGAATCACCTGCCGCCGCTCCTTGTCGCGCTCGACGCGACGTTCACCATCCGCGGGCAGAGCGGCGAGCGGACGGTCTCGGCGGACGAGTTCTTCCTCGGCGTCTACATGACTGCCGTTCAGGAGGGCGAGCTGCTCACGACGGTGAACGTGCCGCCGTCGAGCGGCGCGGGAGACGGCTTCGCCGGGCTCACCATCGGCGCACACGGCACCTACATCGTCAATGCCGCGGCGTCCGTTTCCGGCGATATGGCACGCGTCGCGATCGGCTGCGTCGCTGCGTCGCCGGTGCGTGCGACGGCGATGGAGGAGCAGCTCGCCGGGGGCGACTTCTCCGAGGAGGCCGTGCGTGCCGCGGCGGAAGGGCTGGGTGCGTCACTCGACCCGCCGTCCGACGTCCACGGCTCTGCCGACTTCCGCCGGCATCTCGCAGAGGTCGCGGCCGTCCGCGCGGTGCTGCAGGCGGTCGAGCGGAGGAAGGCGTAGTGGGAGCGCCTGCAACGAGCCGCGTGGTCGCGTTCGAGATCAACGGCGAGCAGGTGGAGATGGACGTTCCGACGAGACGCCTCCTCGTCCACTTCATCCGCGACGACCTCGGCCTGACGGGAACGCACGTCGGCTGCGACACGGGCAACTGCGGCGCCTGCACCGTCCACGTCGACGGCGCGCCCGTCAAGAGCTGCATGCTGCTCGCGGTTCAGGCCGACGGCGCGAAGGTCGCCACGGTCGAGGGGCTCGCGCCCGACGGCGAGCTCACCGCGCTCCAACAGGCGTTCAACGCGCACCACGCGCTCCAGTGCGGCTACTGCACGCCGGGGATGCTCATGAGCGCGAGCGCGCTGCTCGAGAGCAACCCGAGCCCGACCGAGGAGGACGTACGTCTGGCCTTGCAGGGGAACATCTGCCGTTGCACGGGCTACGTGAACATCGTCGAGGCCGTGGTGGCCGCGGGCGGCAAGGCATGACGACGACCACGACCGAGCAGGCACCGGGGACGCTCGAGAAGGGCTTCATCGGGCAGTCGATCCCGCGCAAGGAGGACAGGCGGCTCGTCCAGGGCCAAGGGACGTTCTTCGACGACGTCCGGCGGCACGGCATGGGCTACGTCCACTTCGTGCGTTCGCCGTACGGCCACGCGAAGATCGTCTCGATCGACGTGACGAAGGCGCTCGAGCTCGACGGCGTGTACGGGACGATCACGGGCGACGAGGTCGCGATCCACACGGATCCCTTCTTCGAGATGTCCGTCGAGCCGGGCGGGAACATCAAGGACTACGCGCTCGCGGTCGGGCGGGTCCGGCACATGGGGGAGCCCGTCGCCGCCGTCTGCGCGGCGACGCGCGAGCTCGCGCGCGACGCGGCCGACCTGGTCGAGGTCGAGTACGACCCGCTGCCCGTGCTGATCGACGCCGCGGAGTCCCTGAAGGACGAGGTCGTCCTCCACGACGACGCTGGCTCGAACGTCGTCTGGTCGGGTGTGTTCGACTGGGGCGACGTCGACCAGGCGCTCGCCGAGGCGGATCACGTCGTGAAGATCGACCGCCTCCACTTCCACCGCTTCTCGTCGACGCCGCTCGAGTGCGCGGGCGCGCTCGTCGAGTACGACCGGGGCACGGGCGAGTGGACGCTCACGTGCAACCACCAGATGCCCGGAGTCGGCGCGATCTGGATGGCGCCGGCGCTGCGTACCGGGATCGACAAGCTCCGCTTCGTCACGAACGACATCGGCGGCGGCTTCGGCAACAAGATCTGCCTGCACCCGCAGTACGTGGTGCTCTGCCTGATGGCGCGCAAGCTCGGCCGCCCGGTGCAGTGGACGGAGTGGCGGACCGACCAGCACACCGCGAACGCGCACGGCAACGAGCGCACGTTCCTCGACATCGAGGTCGCCGTGAAGGCGGACGGAGAGATGACCGGCTTCAAGGTCAGGGCGCTCGACGACTGCGGCGCGTTCCCGCGCTACGAGCCGCTCGGCTGCATCATCTGGGCCCAGGTGACGCCAGGGATGTACTCCTGGCGCAACATCCGCGTCGACTTCACGCAGGTCTGCACGAACAAGTCGCCTGTCTCGCCGAACCGCGGCTACTCGCGGATGCAGCACCTCTGGCTGACCGAGCGCATCATCGACATCGTCGCGACCGAGCTCGGACTCGACCCGGTCGAGGTGCGCAAACGCAACTACGTGAAGACCGAGCAGATGCCGTACGAGACGCCCAACGGCTGCTTCTACGACTCGGGCGACTACGCGGCTGCGCTCGACATCGCGCTCGAGCTCATCGACCACGGGTCGATCGAGGAGCGGCGCAAGGAGGCGGCGGGGCGCGGGAAGCTCCTCGGCTTCGGAATCGGCTCGACGCTCGATTCGGGCACGAACAACTTCGGCCAGTCGACGCTCCTGAATCCGGACCTCCAGTTCTCGGGCAACAACGAGGCGGCGTCGGTGAAGCTCGACATCTTCGGCGAGGTCGTCGTCACGCTCGGCACCGTCCCGCAGGGTCAGGGGCACGAGACGACGGCCGCGCAGGTTGTCGCAGACATCCTCGGCTGCTCTCCCGACCAGGTGAACGTGCGGCGCGGGCACGACACGTGGTTCAACTCGCACGCCGGTTTCTCGGGCACGTATGCGAGCCAGTTTGCGTTCACCGGGCTCGGCGCGGTGAAGGGGGCGGCGGAGCTCGTGCGCGAGGAAATGGTCCAACTCGCCGCGGCGGTGCTGCAGGCGCCATCGGAGGCGATCGAGCTCGCGGACGGGTTCGCGCGCATCAAGGACGGCCCCGAGGAGGCAGCCCTTCCGTTCATGGCGCTGGGCGCGATCATCAACGCGAACAACGCGTTCCTCCCGCCCGACTTCAATCCGACGCTGAACCACCGCTACGTCTGCCGGCCCTACTTCGGGATGGTCGACACGGAGAAGAAGACCGGGCAGCTGACCCTCACGTACGCCACGCAGATCCATGCGGCCGTCGTCGAGATCGACCCCGAGACCGGCGAGGTCGACGTCGTCGACTACGCGGCGGTGGACGACTGCGGCGTCCGCATCAACCCGCAGATCGTCGAGGGCCAGGTTCACGGCGCGACCGCGCACGCGATCGGCGCGGCGCTGCACGAGGAGTTCGTCTACGACGAGGAGGGCACGCTCCTCACGGCCAACTTCTACGACTACCACGTCCCGCATGCCATGGACATGCCGCCGCTGAAGACCGGCGCCATGGAGTCGCCCTCGCCGGTCGCGCCACTCGGTGCAAAGGGCATGGGCGAAGGCGGCGGCGGAGGGATCCACTGCATCGGTGCGGCCATCCAGGACGCGCTCCGGGCAGCGGGTGGTGCCATCGTCTACACCAGCTGCAACCCGCCGCATAGGGTGTGGTCGATGCTCCAGGATCCGGCGGCGACTCGCGCGAACGTGGAGGTGGTGTCGAAGTGATCGTCTCGGGGACGAAGGAGCTCACCGCGTCGCGGGAGACCGTGTGGAGCGTCATCAACGAGCCTGCCGAGATGGCCAAGCTCATGCCCGGTGTCGAGTCGTTCGAGATCACCGACGAGAAGCACTGGACGGCGAAGGTCAAGGTTCCGCTCGGCCTCGGTGGCCTCAAGATGACGATGAACTTCGAGCGGCTCGAGGAGCGGGAGCCCGAGTTCGCGTCGATGCGCGCGAAGGGCCAGGGTGTCGGCGCGCTGATGGACATGACGACGTCGTTCACGCTCTCCGAGGCCGGCGGTGGCACCTCGATGGCCTGGGAGGCCGACGTCAAGATCGCCGGACCTGTAGGCGCGATGGGACAGCGCGTCCTGCAGCCGATCGTGAATCAGCAGGTATCGCAGGTGCTCGCCGCGCTCGAAGCGCGTGTCTCGGAAGCGTCCGGCGCCCCGAGCGCATAGAGCCCGGAGCCGCGGTGTCGCCACCGTTCCGGATCGGCGTCATGCAGCTGACCATGGAGCCGCTCGAGGAGATGCTCGAGTCGGCACGCGTCATGGACGCGGCCGGGATGGACACGATCTGGCTCGCCGAGGCGTACCCGTGGTGGCGGAAGCACGGGATGGAGGCGCGCTCGTCGACGGTCGTGTCGGCGCTCATGGCGCGGGAAACCGAGCGGCTCACGATCGGCTGGGGGATCATCTCGCCGTTCACGCGCCACCCGGTGCAAGTTGCGATGGATGCAAGAGTCGTACAGGAGGCTGCGGGACCGGGACGGTTCCTCCTCGGCTTCGGGACCTCGAAGATCTTCCTCAACAACATCCGCTCACAGACGAAGAAGACGCTCGGGCCGATGCGCGACGCTGTGACGATCGTCCGCGGCGTCCTCGGAGGGGAGCCGTTCGAGTACGAGGGTGAGACCTGGAGCGCGTCGGTTCCCGGGCTGAGCGCCGAGGCGCACACGCCGCGCGACGTCCCGCCCGTCTACGTCGCCGCGACCGCGCCCAAGATGCAGGCGCTCGCGGGCGAGATCTCGGACGGCTGCCTCACCCCGTCGATCACGACGCCCGCCTTCGTCGGCTACACGCGGCAGAACGTGGCCGCGGACATCGACATCGGCTGCACCGTCGTCGCGTCGATCCACGAGTCCGATCGGGGCGCCGGCCGCGACGGCGCCCGCGAGATAGCCGGCATGTACCTCGCGAACAAGTTCCAGAACATCCGCGGCGCCGCCGACACCTTGCTCGAGCTGGCCGGGATCGAGATGGACGAGCTGGCACCGGTCGCCGAGGCGATGGAGCGTGGTGGGAGGCTCGCAGCCAAGGCCGAAGTCACCGACTCCCTCCTCGATCGCTGCAAGCCGATCGCCGGGACGCCGGAGGACTGCATCGCCGCCATCGAGGAGTACCGTGAGGCTGGCTGCACGCACGTGATGCTCGAGCTCTGGGGCGACCGCCGACACGACCAGATCCGGCTTTTCGGCGAGAAGGTTCTCCCATACTTCCGGTCATGAGCGAGTACGACCCCGTCGCATTCGACGCGTTCGAGGAGGCTGGCTGGACGACGAAGGAGGCCACCGCCTACCACGGGCTGGCGGGCCGCGTGACTTCGCAGGTCGCAGAGCCGCTACTCGATGCAGTGGGCGCCGGCCGGGGAACACGGCTCCTCGATCTCGCGACAGGCCCAGGCTACGTCGCTGCGAAAGCGGCAGAGCGTGGTGCGGAGCCGATTGGCGTCGACTTCTCGGACACGATGCTCGCGTACGCGCGGGCCCACGTTCCGAGCGTCGAATTCGTGCACGGGGACGCGACCGCGCTGCCGTTCGAGGACGAGTCGTTCGACGCTGTCGTTGCGGCATTCGTGCTCCTGCACCTCGGAGCTCCTGAGCAGGCGGTTGAAGAGGCTGCTCGCGTGCTGCAATCCGGCGGCCGCGCAGCGTTCAGCGTGTGGGACGAGCCGTCGCGAGGTCGGTGGATCGGCGTTTTCTTCGAGGCGTTCGTGGCTGCAGGCGCGCATCCCCCTGCCGATGTTCCTGCAGGACCGAACTTCTTCAGGTTCGCGGATGACGCGGAGTTCGCGTCACTGCTGGAGGGTGCCGGGCTCATCGACGTAACGGTCGATACCGTCGAGTTCGGCCTCGACCTGGCTGACGGCGACGAGCTCTGGGACGGTCTCATCGAGGGATCCGTGCGGGTTCGCCCGATGATCCTCGGTCAACCGGAGGAGCTGCAGCGGACGATTCGCGAGCGCTTCGACGAGCTGCTCGAGGCGTACCGCGCGGACAGAGGGCTCGAGGTCCCGGTCTCGGTCAAGCTCGCCGTCGGAACGAAGCCTTGACGCTCGCAGTCGACCGCGACCGGCTCGTGGAGTGGGCCTCGCAGGCGATCGGCACGCCGAGCTTCACCGGCTCCGAGGAGGCGATGGCCGAGCTGATGCGCGAGACGTTCCTCGATATGGGCCTGAGCGTCCAGTGGCAGCAGGTCGAGGACGGCCGCGCGAACGTGCTCGGGATCCACGAGGGCGCCGGCGGCGGGTCGAGTCTCATGTTCAACGGGCACATGGACACGTCGTACTCCGGACAGGAGCCGTGGCTCCGGCACGTTCCGGGGTTCCAGCCGAGCGCCTTCGTCGAGGATGGGCGGCTGTACGGCCTCGGGATCTCCAACATGAAGGGCGCTCTTGCGTGCTACGTGGAGGCCCTGCGAGCGCTCGCCGACGCGGGCGTGAGGCTGCGGGGGGACGTGCTGATCGCGGCGGTCTCGGGCGAGATCGAGAAGACGCAGTGGGGCGAGGCGCAGGGAGCCGAGTTCCGCGGATACGCAGCCGGCTCCCGGTACCTCGTGTCGCACGGCGGAGTCGCGGACATGTGCATCCTCGGTGAGCCGACGGAGTCGAAGCTCGTGCTCGGCCACTTCGGATCGCTCTGGCTGCGGATCTCGACGCAAGGACAGTTCATCCACACCGCGTTCAGCGAGGGGAAGCGCGATCAGAACTCGATCGTCCGCATGCGCGACGTGCTCGACGCGGTGCTCGAGTGGATCCCGACGTGGGAGAACGATCCGGCGAACGCGTACCGCGGGGCGAACGCGATCGTCAACGTCGGTGCGATCGAGGGAGGCTTCGGGTGGCGCGTCTCGCGGACGCCGCACCGAGCTGATCTCTTCCTCGACGTTCGCGTCCCGCCGACGAAGGAGATGGCGACGGCGCGGGCGCAGGTGCTCGAGATGGTGCGCGGGCTCGGCGAACGGTTCCCGGACCATGGCATCAGCGGCGAGGTCTACGTCACCGCGCCCGGTGCCGAGATCGCCGAGGAGCACCCGCTCGTGGAAGCGCTCGACTCGGCGCACACGGAGGTGTTCGGGTCGGCGCCCGAGCGCGATGTCACGCGCTGGTTCTCGGACGCCTCCGTGCTCACCCGCTACGGGATCGCGACGGTGAACTACGGCACGTCGACCGGGCTCATGGACACGGAAAAAGGCGAGAATCTCGAGATCGACGGGCTCGTGAAGACCGCCGAGGTCTACGCGCGCGCCGCGATGGAGGTATGCGGAACCGCCTGAAAACGCGACGGGAAGGGAGAACGATGCCGCTCTATCTGACGAAGTTCAGCTACACGCCCGAGACGTGGGCCCGGCTGATCGGGAACCCCGAGGACCGGCGAAAGGCCGCTCAGGAGTACATCGAGTCGGTTGGGGGAACACTGCACGGGTTCTGGTACGCCTTCGGGGAACACGATGGCTACTCCCTGTGGGAGGCCCCGGACAACGTGTCGATGGCCGCGGTCGTGCTGGCGATCGGCGGCGGCGGCGCGCTGAGCTCCTTCGAGACGTCGGTCCTCCTGACCGTCGACGAAACCATGGATGCCCTACGCAAGGCTCCGCAAGTTGGGTATCGAGCGCCCGGCGCCTAGGGTTCGCGCGGTCGAGTGGTGAGGCCGCTCGACGACTTCCTGCCGGCGTACGAGTTCTCCGAACGCCACGGGATCGGGATCGACGCTCCGGCAGAGCGGATCGATCGGGCGCTTCGTGCCGTGTCGCTCGCGGACATCCCGGTCGCTCGGGCGCTCTGGTGGGTGCGCCGGCTCGGTCGCCGGACGGGCGATCCGACGACGCCGTTCGTCACGGCGTTTCCCGGCGTCGTCCTCGAGGACGCGCCCGGCGAAGGGATCGTCCTCGGGTTGACCGGGCAGTTCTGGCGACTGCGCGGAAATCTCGACCCTCCAGGCCCGAGCACCGCCGACGACTTCCTCGCCTACTCGCGGCCGGACGTGTGCAAGGCGGTCATCGACCTCCGCGTCGGCCCCTCGTCGCTCTCCACCGAGACGCGCGTGCGCGTCGCCGATCCGGCTGCCCGCCAGAAGTTCCGCCGCTACTGGCTCGTGATCCGGCCGTTCAGCGGGCTCATCCGGATCCTGCTCCTGCGCGCGGCCAGGGCTCGGGCGGAGGCACCGGCATGAAGCTCGTCTCGTTCGGCGAGGAGCCGCGCGTCGGAGTCCTCGACGGCGAGGAGATCGCGGTTCTCGACGTCCCGACCATGCGCGAGTACTTCGAGCGCGGCGGTGCCGACGAGACCGGCGAGCGGGTCGCGCTCGCCGAGACGAGGCTCCGGGCACCGATCGTCCCGAAGAAGTTCTTCCACACGGCGGGCAACTTCCGTGAGCACGAGGAGGAGTCGAAGCAGGTCGGCTGGGAGCACGAGATCGCGCCCTGGATCGTCTTCTTCCAGAACGTCGACGCGATCGTGGGGCCCGATGAGCCGGTCGTCTACCCCGAGCACCTGACGGAGGAGCTCGACTACGAGCTCGAGCTCGCGGTCGTCCTCTCGAGGCCGGGGAAGTGGTTCTCGCCCGACGATGCAGCCGACTACATCGGCGGTTACGTGATCTTCAACGACATCACGGCGCGCGACATCCAGCGGCGCGAGATGCGCTCCGGCGTCTTCAGCTTCTGCAAGGCGATCGACACGTTCTGCCCGCTCGGGCCGTGGATCGTCACCCCGGACGAGATTCCCGACCCGCACGACCTCGCCATGACGCTGCGCGTGAACGGTGAGGAGCGGCAGGTGTCGCACTCGGGCCGGATGTCGGTGACGATCCCCGAGATCCTCAGCCACTACTCGGCGCTCGGGTACTCGGCCGGCGACGTGCTCTCGACGGGGACGGTGTCCGGTGTCGCCGGGCTTCTCTCCCGACGCAGCGTCGCTGTACTTCAAGCCCGGCGACGTGATGGAGGCGGAGATCGAGCGGATCGGCGTATTGCGGAACCCGGTGATCTCGTGGCAGGAGGCCCACGGGGAGCCAGCGCCGGAGCGCGCGCGATGGTAGTCGGCTCGATCGAGGTCTCGGCCGTCCTCGACGCGGTCGGTTCGCTCGGCGAGCTCTCCGAGCTGTACCCGGAGGTCACGGCGGACGAGTGGGAGCCGTATCGCGCGCTCTACCCCGAGCTCTTCGCGGGGTCGGAATGGCGCCTTCCATGCGGGTGCTTCGTCATCCGGACCGGCGAGCGGACGATCCTCGTCGACACGGGCCTCGGGCCGAGAGGTCTCTCGGGATGGAGGATGGAGCGCGAGGGCGGGTTGCTCGACGCGCTCGGCGCGCTCGGGATCTCGCCGGACGAGGTCGACGTCGTCTTCCTCACGCACCTGCACATCGACCACGTCGGCTGGAACACGGACGCGGAGGGCGTCGTGGCCTTCCCGCAGGCCCGGTACCTCGCGCATCCGGACGGAGTGGCGTTCGCGAGCGCGCAGGACGAGCGGCCGCACGTGCAGCGATGCATCCTCGGGCTGCTCGATCGCTTCGAGGCCGTCGGGGACGGGAGCGAGATCGCGCCGGGAGTCACCGCCTTCGCGCTGCCGGGCCACTACCCGGGCCATCTCGGCCTTCGCGTCGAGTCGGACGGCGCCAGGCTCGACCTGATCGCCGACGCCGCCGTGCACCCAGCACTGCTCGACGAGCCCGAGTGGGTCTACGTCTCCGACGGCGTTCCGGACACCTGCGCGGCGACGCGTCTCGCCATCGTTCCGACGCTTGCCGACCGCGAGGTGCTCGTCGCCTGCGGCCACTACCCGGGCAGCGGCATCGGCCGGATCGTCACGCGTGACGGAAGGGTCGTTTGGGAGGAGGCCGTCTGACCTGGCCGCGGGACGAGGCGAAGCTCGAGCGCGTGCGCGCGCTCATGGACGAGCGCGGGCTCGACGCGCTCGTCGTCCGCGCGCCCGACAACGTCCTCTACCTGACGAACTTCTGGGGGATGAAGGGATACGACGCATGCGTGTTCCCGCGTGAGGGCGAGCCCGCCCTGATCTGCGTGGAAGCCAGCGAGGAGGACGCCGCGCGGACGGCCTGGACGCGCGACGTCCGCCTGTTCAAGGGCTACGACGAGCTCGACCCGCGTCCTCCGACGGCTCGCGTAGTCGAGCTCGCGAGCGACGCGGCGTCGAGGTACGAACAGGTCGGGCTCGAACTCTCGCTCGGAACGCAGGCTGCCGATCGGATGGTGGGCGAGCCGACGACGTTCACTGCAGAGTGGTTCACGGCGTTCGGAGAGGTCGAGGATGCGACGCCGCTCCTCGCAGAGGCGCGCGCCCTCAAGACCGAGCAGGAGATCGAGCGCATGCGCCTCGCGAACGACATCGCGGCCGGCGCGATGGAGCACTGCAGGCTGATCATCGAGCCGGGCATGACCGAGGCGCAGATCGCCGCGGAGTGGGAGGGGTTCGTGCACGGCGAGGGCACCGGCTGGGAGGGCAAGGTCTCGCTCGCGCTCGGGTTCTCGCTCGTCTGGTCGGGGCCCGGGATCAAGACGTTCACGGCGACGACCTCGAGGCCCGTGATCGAGGGGGAGCCGACGCTGTTCGAGATCTGGGTCTGCGCGGACGGCTACTGGTGCGACCACACGAAGAACCTCGTCGTCGGCGAACTGACGCCGCGGTACCGCGAGCTCGAGGAGGGTCTCATGGCGGTGTACGACGACGCCATCGCCTTCTCGAGCCCGGGTGCGAGCCTCGCCGAGCTCGACCGGCGCGTCCGGGCCGGGATCGACGCCATGGGGTTTCCGGGCCAGCCGTCGCACCCGATCTGCCACGGCGTCGGCGCCCGTGCGCACGAGCCGCCGTATGCGCACCAGGCAGGCGGGGGCGAGGTCGCGGCCGGAATGGTGCTTGCAATCGAGCCAGGATGCTATATCGAGGGTGGCGGCGGCCTCCGGTTGGAGGACAACTTCCTGATCACGGAGACAGGCGCCGAGAAGCTCTCGCCGTTCCCCGACGGCATCGTCCAGAGCTAGCGTCGAGGGAGCGCAGCCACAGCGGCCGCGATGCGGACGCCTTCAGGGATCTTGGCGCGGCCGGAATCTCGCGCGAGCGGGATTCCGGTCTTGCGCAGTATCAGCGCAGGTCGCGAACGCGCTGGATCTTGCCGCCGTCGGAGCGCGGAGCCTGACCGGGAGGCACGATCGTCACGACCATCGTGCACCCGATGGTGTCGCGGATGAGAGCTGCCGCGCGCGCTACGACCGCGACTGTGTCACAGGCGCCGTTGGCGCGCGTCTCCACGAGCACCTCGACCGTGTCGAGCTTCCCCTCGCGGCGGACGACGAGCCCGAAATGCGGTGAGAGCTCGGGGATCCGGCCGAGCACGTCGCCAACCTGGCTCGGGTACACGTTGACGCCGCGGATGACGAGCATGTCGTCGCTGCGCCCGACGATCGGCCCCATGCGGACGAGCGTGCGACCGCACGAGCACGGCGCCGAGGAGAGGCTGCAGATGTCGCCGGTCCAGTAGCGGATCAGCGGCAGCGCCTCCTTCGTGAGAGTGGTCATGACGAGCACGCCCTCCTCTCCGTCGGCGAGCCGCTCGCCGGAGTCCGGGTCGACGATCTCGGGGAGGAAGTGATCCTCGTTCACGTGCGAGCCGGCGCGCTCCTCGACGCACTCGCACGAGACGCCCGGACCGATGATCTCCGAGAGCCCGAAGATGTTCGTACAGCGGACGCCCAGGCCTGCGTCGATCTCCTCACGCATCCGCTCGGTCCACGGCTCGGCGCCGACGACGGCGAAGCGCAAGCTGTTCTCGTCGGGGCTCAGGCCGCGCTCCTCGAGTGCGCTCGCGAGCGTGAGGGCGTAGCTCGGCGTGCAGCTGACGACATCGGGGCGCAGGTCCTCGATCAGCGTCACCTGGCGCTCGGTCATTCCTCCGGAGACCGGTACGACGTTCAACCCGAGCCGCTCGCCGCCGCCGTGGATCCCGAGCCCGCCGGTGAAGAGCCCGTAGCCGTACGCGTTGTGCAGCGTCATCCCGGGCTCGGCGCCCGCCATCGCGAGCGCGCGGGCGTTCATGCGGGCGAAGAGGTCGAGATCGGTGGCGGTGTAGGCGACGACGGTCGGCTTCCCGGTCGTCCCCGACGACGCGTGGATGCGGGCGAGCTCCGCGCGTGGGGTCGCGAGCATCCCGAGCGGGTAGGTGTCGTGGAGGTCGTCTTTCCGCGTAAACGGAAGCCGTGTCAGGTCGTCGAGCGAGCTGACGTCGCTCGCGTGGACGTCGGCGAGACGCTCGGCGTAGAGCGGCACCCGCTCCCGGACGCGCGTCACGAGGGACTGGAGGCGCGTCAGCTGGAGGTCTGCCAGTTCGTCGCGGTGGAGGGTCTCGAGCTCGGGCTCGAAAATCACAGCGGGAGTATTCCCGCGGGACCGTGCGATAGTCACACCGTGACACTCGACCGGTCGAAGCTCTGGACGGGGGAACTGAACGCGAAGGCGCTCGAGCCGCAGCCGCGCCTGACGGTCGGTCTCTACGACACGACGCTGCGCGACGGTGAGCAGACGGTCGGGGTCGTGCTCGGGCCAGAGGACAAGCTCGCGATCGCGACCGGCCTCTCGGAGGCGGGGATCGACCGCATCGAAGCCGGGTTTCCGCGCGTCTCCGAGGAGGATGCGCACGCGATCTCGCTCATTCTCGAGGCCGGCCTCGAAGCGGAGATCTGGGGCTTCTCGCGCGCCGTCCGCGCAGACGTCGAGGCCCTCGTCGAGCTCGGGGTACGCGCCTCCGTGATCGAGAGCCCCATCTCGGACGGCAAGCTCGCCGCGCTCGGGGTCTCACGCAAGGACATGCTCGAGCGGATTCGCTCTGCGATCGCTTTCGCGGTCGAGCAGGGCATCCGCGTCGCGTTCTTCGGGGTCGACTCGACGCGGGCAGACCTCGAGTTCGTCCGAGCTGCCTACGAGAGCGCGGTCGAGGCGGGTGCGGAGGAGGTCGTCGTGGTCGACACCCTGGGCATCGCGACACCCGAAGCTGCGGCGTTTCTCGTAGGGGACGTCGTCGAGCGCCTCGATCACGAGGTCCCCGTCCACTGGCACGGGCACGACGACTTCGGTCTCGCCACCGCCGCGGCAGTGGCCGCCGTCCAGGCCGGAGCGAGTTGGGTGCAGGGCACGGTGAACGGGATGGGGGAGCGCGCCGGCAACGCCGACCTCGTCGAGGTCGCCCTTGCGCTCGAGGCCCTGTACGGAATCCCGACGCGGCTCAGGCTCGAGCAAGCCAGGTCGCTCGCCCGACTGGTCGAGGAGCGTGCCGGCACTCCGGTCGCCGCCTGGAAGGCCGTCACCGGGGACAACCTCTTCACGCGCGAGTCGGGCGCCGTCGCCTCGCAGTTCCACGACCCGCCGGCGATCGAGCCCTACGCCTCGGACGTCGTCGGCGCCGAGCGTGGGATCGTCCTCGGGAAGAAGAGCGGCCTCGACTCGATCCGGATCAAGGCGGAGGAGCTCGGCCTGGACGTCTCCGAGGACGAGCGCGCCGCGCTCCTCGAGGCGGTCAAGCGCGCAGGGACGAAGAAAGGCGGGCTCGTCACCGACGCCGAGTTCCGGCGTCTCGTACGGAGAGGAGGCGCGCGTGCATCATCGTGAGCTCGTGAACCCGCCGGAGCTCCATCCGGCTCCCGGCTTCAGCCACATCGCGATCGCGTCCGGCACGAAGGTCGTCCACTTCGCCGGCCAGCTCGCCCTCGCTGCGGATTTCAGCGCCGGTCGGGGGAGACGATCTCTACGAGCAGACCCGCGCGGCCATGCGGAACGTGGAGGTGGCGATGGGCGCGGCAGGCGTCGGCTGGGACGACATCGTGCGCAGGACGATCTACACGCTCCGCCCGACCGAGTACGAGACGATCACGCGGGCGATCGACGACGTGACGGGCGGAGCCGACCATCCTGCGCAGACCATCGTGGGCGTGACCGGCCTTGCCGTCCCGGGCATGCTGATCGAGATCGAGTGCACCGCGGTCGTCTCCGAGTAGATCCGCGTGGACCGAGGACGCGTACCAGTTGACTGACATGTCAGTTTCGGGCGATACTCGCCGGGCAGCGTGGAACGGGTCTGCATCGTCGGCGCGGGGGTGATCGGGAGCCTCTTCGCGGGTCATCTCGCCCGCGTCTGTGAGGTCTCGGTGCTCACTCGACGGTCCGAGCACGCCGACGCCCTGAATCGTGAGGGCCTCCGCGTGACGGGCAAGAGTCGGCACCAGGCAAGAGTGACCGCGGCCCACGACCCGTCGCAGCTCGGGGACGATCGACGTCGCCATCGTCGCGACGAAAGCGTCGGGCCTCGAGTCGGCCGCCGCCGCTCTCGAAGGGCACTTTCCGGACGCGACGGTCGTCACCGTCCTGAACGGGATCGGCGCGGAGGAGGTCGTGAGAGAGCACGGCACATGGCCGATCGTGTCGGGCGTCACCTTCATGAGCGGGACGAAGCACTCGGACACCGAGGTCGAGTACATCCTCGACACGGAGACGTGGCTCGGGCCGTACGAGGACACGCCCTTCGAGCAGCGTGCAGGAGATCGCGGACACGATCGTCTCGTCCGGCCTGAAGGCGGAAGCGCTACCCGGACCTGCGACCGGCGCAGTGGTCGAAGCTGATCTTCAACGCAGCGGTGAACCCGGTGGCAGCGCTCACAGGGCTCCCACACGACTTCCACTTCGCGCAGGAGGACGAGGCGAGCGACCTCGGTCACCTCGTCCACGGCCTCGTCGACGAGGGCAAGGCGGTGGCGGCGGCGGCCGGCATCGAGCTGCACGACGACCCCTGGGGGATGAACGTCCTCGCGACCAAGCGCGGGTCCGCGCACTACCCCTCGATGCTCGAGGACGTCGACGCGCACAGGGAGACGGAGATCGAGCTCATCACCGGCTCGCTGCGACGCGAGGCGGACAAGCACGGCGTCCCCGTCCCGCTCCATACGATGCTCTACGAGCTCGTTCGAGGCAAGGAAGGGTCATGGCAGGCCTAACAGGAGGGCAGAGATGTCAGTAGGGAGAAAGGCGCTGCTCGTGCTCGCCGCGGCGGCTTTGGCCGCAGTGGCGGTGGCATCGGGTGGCACCGCCGCCCCGCAGCAGGCGAAGACGGTCACGATCGGCTGGGCCTACGACAGCGTCGGCGCAATGGCTCCGTTCGACGGCCCTGCGCTTGCGACTGCGAAGACCCGCGTCGCGCAGGTCAACAGGTCCGGCGGCGCCGTCAGGTTCCGGCTCATCACGTGCAACACCCAGGGCAACAAGCCCGCGGTCGCGAAGTCGTGTGCTGCGCGGCTCCTCGGACAGGGAGCCGACGTGATCATGACCACGTGCGACGTGGATCTCGCCGCACCTGTCGTCCAGGAGGCGATCAACGCGGGCAAGCTGACCGTCGCGCCGTGCATCGGCACGGATCAGATGGGCCCGAAGCGCTTCGGCGCCAAGGGGCGACTCGCCTTCTCGTTCGGAAACGTCGCGCAGGACGAGGGCTCGGCGATGGCCGAGTTCGCGTGGAAGCGCGGCTGGCGCGACGCGGCGCTCGCCACCGACACCGTGATCGTGTACTTCCGCAACGTCGTCCAGGCGTTCGAGGCCCGGTGGCGGCAACTCGGCGGAAGGATCGTCGCGGAGGAGTCGTACCAGTCGCTCGGCGGCAACCCGGCGTCGTACCAGAACGTCGTCACGCGCTTGAACTCGCAGGAGGCGGACGTCATCGTGACCTCCACCGCCGCCGCGTTCGGTGCCCAGGTCCCGATCATCAACGGCCTCCGCACGTTGGGGAACAACACGCCGATCCTCAACTCGTGGGCCGGCGACGGGAACTACTGGTACACCCCGGACCAGCCGATCTCGAACTACTTCTACGTGACGTTCGCCTCGGCGTTCGGTGACGACCCCGTCAGGGCGGTCAATGCGCTCGCGAGCCTGAACAAGGCGGCGATCGCGAAGGCCGGCTCGACGGGCGGGTTCATCACGGGGCCGGCCGCGATCGACGGCATCCTGACCGCGATCCGGCGAGCGAACGGCTCCACCAACGGCATCGCGCTCGCGGCGCAGATGGAGCGGTTCAGGAACGTGCCGACGCTGTCCGGGCTCGTCAGCTTCAACAGGAGCCTGCACACGGTGTTCGGGCGCCAGTACCGCGTGATCCGCGTGCAGAACAACACGCCGAGGGTCATCGGAACGATCAAGGCCAAGGTCGTCCCGAAGATCTAGCGGCGGTGTCAGAACCGCAGCCTGAAGTGACAAGGCGGTCCGGAGCTTCGCTCCGGGCCGCCGCCGTCTCGCGCTCGTTCGACGGTGTCCAGGCCGTCCGGGACGTGACACTCGAGCTGCACCGCCACGAGGTCGTGGGCCTCATCGGACCGAACGGCGCCGGGAAGTCCACGCTCGTGAACCTGCTCACCGGGTTCGACTACCCGGAGCGATGGAAGCGTCGAGCTCGAAGGGCACGACATCACGCGCTGGCGGCCGCATCGGCGCGGGCGTGCGGGCCTCGCGCGCACGTTCCAGCACAGTCGCTCGTTCCGCGAGCTCTCCGTCCGGGAGAACGTGGAGGTCGCCGCCCTGGGAGTGGGGGCGAGCCCTCGAGAGGCGAGGACCCGTGCCGCTGGCTTGCTCGAGTCGCTCCAGCTGGACGCATACGCCGATGCTCCCGCCGGTTCGCTTCCGCACGGAGACGAACGGCGTCTCGGGGTCGCGCGTGCCCTGGCCACGTCCCCGCGCTTCGTTCTCATGGACGAGCCGGCCGCCGGGCTTCCCGAGGCGGAGGTTCCGGCATTCGCGGACGTCGTACGATCCGTTCGCGACGACCACGACGCCGGCGTGCTCCTGATCGATCACAACATGGCGCTGATCATGGACGTGTGCGACCGCATCCAGGTCCTCGATCAGGGACGGACACTGGCCGAGGGATCGCCCGCCGAGGTCCGTGGCAACCTCGACGTCGCCGCCGCGTACCTGGGCGAGAGCGCCGTGCACGAGGACGGCATGTGAGCGCAGGCCTCGAGGTTCGCGATCTCGACGTGGCCTACGGCGGCGTGAGCGCCGTCCGCGGCCTGTCGCTCGACGTCCGCCCCGGCGAGATCGTCGGGCTGATCGGCCCCAACGGAGCGGGGAAGTCGACGACGCTGCACGCGATCATGGGCCTCGTCCCTGCCCGAGCGGGCGAGATAACGCTCGACGGCCGCTCGCTTCGCGGCCGAGCGCCCGAGACCATCGCCCGCAGCGGGATAGCGCTCGTCCCCGAGGGGCGACGCCTGTTCGCCGAGCTCACGGTCGACGAGAACCTGCGGCTCGGGCTCGCCGGGCGGTCGGGCTCGAACGGCGTCGACGCGGATCTCGACGCGATCCGCGAGCTGTTCCCGGTCGTCGGGGAGTACCGGAGTCGTCCTGCGGGCGCCCTCTCCGGAGGCCAGCAGCAGCAGCTCGCGATCGCCCGGGCGCTCGTCGCCGCGCCGTCGATCCTCCTGCTCGACGAGCCGTCGCTGGGTCTGGCCCCTACCGTCGTCGACCTCGTCTTTCGGACGCTGCAGACGATTCGCGAGCGTGGCATCGGCGTGCTCCTCGTCGAGCAGCGAGCTCAACGCACGGTTGCGCTCGCCGACCGGACGTACGTGCTCGCAAACGGTGAGCTCCGCCTGACGCTCACGCCGGACGACGCGGCCGACACCGATCGCATGGTCGCCGCCTACCTGTCATGAGCGTCGTCCTCGGCAGCGGCCTCACGGACTTCCTGCGCGACGCCGTCGACCTGCAGGTGCAGGCCGACGCGATCGGCCTCGGCTCGATCTTTGCGCTCATGGCCGTCGGGATCGGGCTCGTCTTCGGCGTCATGCGCCTCGTGAACTTCGCTTACGGGCAGCTGATCATGGCCGGCGCGTTCGCGCTCGCGTTCGCATCCGAACGCGACTGGCCGGTGGGCGTGGGGATCGCGCTCTGCTTCGCGGTGGTGCTCGTGCTGTCGCTCGCCATGGAGCGGGTCGTCTTCCGTCCACTGCGAACGCAGTCGCCGGCCGTCATGCTGATCGCCACCTTTGCGGTCGCGTTCCTGCTGCAGTCGATCGCGCTCCTCTGGTTCGGGCCCCTCGGCAAGCCTGCGACCTCGCTCGTCGAGCTTCAGCGCCCGGTGTCGGTCGGAGATGTCGAGATCCGCAAGATCACGATCGTCGCCATCGTCACCGCTGCGGTCTGCCTGGGGCTGCTCCTGCTCCTCCTGAACCGCACCTCCATCGGCTTGCACATGCGCGCAGCGTCGCTCGACTTCTCCACCGCGCGGCTACTCGGTGTACGCGCGAACCTCGTCAGCGCGGTCGCGGTGCTGATCGCGGGCGTCCTGGCCGCGGTCGTGGCGGTGATGCTGACCGTGCAGTTCCCGATCGTGACACCGACGTTCGCCTTACAGGAGACGATCCTGGTGCTCGCGGGCGTCGTCGTGGGCGGGATGACGCGGCTGCTGCCGGCGACGCTCGGCGGCTTCCTGATCGGCTACGTGTCCGGGCTCCTGGGCGGTGCGCTGCCCACGAACCAGAGCCAGTACCTCCCGTCGTTCCTGTTCGGGCTCGTCATCCTGGTCCTGCTGGTGCGGCCGGACGGCCTGTTCACGCGGAGTCGCGGGCTCGTGGAGCGAGTGTGAGAGCCCGGCGCGCGTTCCTCGAGGTGCTCGCGCCCACTCTGCTGGTAGTCGCGGCCGCCGTCCTCGGCGCAGCGTTCTCGAGGACGATCGAGATCTACTTCATCAGTGCCCTCGTGAACGTCTCGATCGTCGTCGCGATCTACGTCTTCGTCGGCAACTCCGGCGTGCTCTCGTTCGGCCACATCAGCTTCGTCGCCGTGGGAGCCTGGGCGGCCGGCGTGCTCTCGGTCCCCGAGCAGGAGAAGCCGGCGACGATGCCCTATCTCTTCGACTTCCTGTCGTCCACCACCGTGGGAAACGTCCCGTCGCTCGTCATCGCTTCGGCTGTCGCAGGCGTGTTCGCGCTTCTGGTCGGGCTCCCGCTCATGCGCCTCTCGGGCCTTGCCGCAGGGATCGCGACGTTCGCCGTGCTCGGGATCACCACCAACCTCCTCCGGTACTACGAGAAGATCGGGCCAGGCCTGAACACGTTCTCGTCCGTGCCCGAGACGACCGACCTCCTGCAGGCGGCGGTCGGCGCCGTGCTCGTCGTCGTCGCCGCGTTCGCGTACCAGCGGAGCAGGCTCGGCCGGCAGCTGCGAGCCGCGCGGGAGGATCCGCCGGCCGCGCGGGCCGTCGGAATCTCGATCTACCGGCAGCGTCTCGGGGCTTTCGCGCTATCGGGTTTCCTCGCCGGGTTCGCGGGGGGCCTGTACGTGCACTTCCTGCCGATCAACGTGGACAGCGTCTACCTCGACCTGACGTTCATCACCCTCGCGATGCTCGTGATCGGCGGCGCTACGAGCCTGTGGGGCGCGGTCGTGGGCGCGCTCGCGGTGAGCGGGCTCGACTCGTTCCTCGCGAACGCCGAGAACGGCATCGAGATCTTCGGTCGGGCGGTCGATCTCCCCGACGGCACGCGCATCGTCGTCGTGAGCGCGCTCATGGCGCTCGTCCTCGTCCTGAGACCGAGCGGGCTGACCGGCGGGCGCGAGTTCTCGCTGCCGCGGCTCGGGCGACTCGCGCCGGCAGTGGAGGCGAAGTGAGGGTCTGCATCGTCGGCTGCGGCGCCGTCGGGTCGCTCTTCGCGGCGAATCTCGCCACCCTCGACGAGGTCGAGGTGTGGGCGTACGACGTCTCCCAGGCGCACGTCGACGCGATGAACGCGAACGGGCTCCGACTCACGGGAGCAGGAGACGTCCTCGCCCACCTGAGGGCGACGACCGATTCCACTGCCCTCCCGCCGTGCGACTTCGGAATCGTGGCAACGAAGGCGATGCATACGGACGGCGCGCTCGCGGCGACCTCCCACGCATTCGCCGGCGGCGCCGTCGCGACGGTCCAGAACGGCGTGGGGAACGAGGAAGTCGTCGCGCGGCACGTCTCGCGGGTGATCCGCGGGACGACATTCCCCGCCGGGAAGATCGTCGAGCCGGGCGTCGTGCAGTGGGACGTCAAGGGCGACACCACGCTCGGGCCGTTCGAGCCGAGCCCGGCCGGTGCCGAGCAGATCGCGGCCCTCGCAGACGCCTGCACGCGCGCCGGGATGCCGACCGAAGCCGTCGCCGACGCGCGCCCGGCGCAGTGGCGGAAAGTCATCTTCAACGCGGCGACGAACCCCGTCGGCGCGCTCACGGGTCTCACGCACGGTCGCGTCTGCGAGCGTGCCGGGGCTGCGCGCCCTCGTAAGCTCGCTCGTGGAGGAGGGGAAAGCGGTCGCGGCGGCGCAGGGCATCGAGCTCGACGCCGATCCGGAGGAGCTGATCGACCATGCCGCCCGGCCGGACGTCGCATACGACCACAAGGCGAGCATGCTCCAGGACGTCGAGGGCCGCCGCCCCACCGAGATCGACTACCTGAACGGTGGCATCGCACGGTTCGGACGCGACCACGGCGTCGCCACGCCCTTGAACGACGCGATCACAGCCCTCGTCAAAGCACTGGAGGCGTCATGGAGTCGATGAATCCCGAGCTCGTCCGCAGGTACGCAAACGTGCGCGCCGCGATGGCCGAGCACGATCTGGACGCGCTCGTCGTCTCGGGGAGCGAGTACAGCGGCTTCGAGGGCGCCGTCACGTACCTCTCGGGCTTCCAGATCGTCCACCGCTACGCGTACGTCGTCGTCCCCGCGGACGGAGAGCCGTTCGTCGTCTTCCCGAGCGAGGCGCGTTACGTCGGCGAGCACGGAACCGCGGAGATCGAGCAGGTGCTTCACGACCGCCCCGGCGAGCTGATCGCGGATCGGGCACGGGACGGCGGCTGGCGACGCGTGGGCGTCTACGGGCTCGACTTCATCATGGCCGTGCGGGACTACCGCGCGCTCGATGGCCTGGAGCTCGTCTCCTTCGACGTCGAGTTCGACCTCGCGCGAGCCGTGAAGAGCGAGGCCGAGCTCGAGTCCGTGCGTGAGTCGGTACGGATAAACGAACGTGGCTTCGAGGTCTTCCTCGAGGCGTACGCGCCGGGCAAGACCGCTGCCGAGGTGATGGCCGCGGCGGAGGAATGGTTCGTCGCGGAGGGGTGCGGGCGACTGACGATGAACATGGTCCTGACCGGGACCGATGCGTTCGCGCGTCCCGAGTTCAAGATCGCGCGCCGCGAGGAGGTCCTCGGCGAGTTCCTGCTGCCGTCGCTCGAGGTCGCCGGCCCGGGGATGCACTGGGTCGAGGTCTCGCGCGCGATCGCCTCTCGCGGAGCCGTACTCTCGAGCGACACCGAGCGCATGCTCGACGCCTACCTCGAGTACTTCGAGGCCGCGCGCGGCGCGATGCGTCCCGGTGCGAGCTGTCACGACGTCCATCGCGCCGTCTCGGCCGGGTTCGGCGAGCGTGGGTATCACCTGGGCCACGTCACCGGCCACTCGATCGGGATGACGATGATCGAGTTCCCGAAGGTGGGGGAGGGGGTCGAGACGGAGCTCGCGGAGAACATGGTCTTCTCGATGCATCCGCACGCGATCGCCTCGAACGGCGAGGATTGCCTCTACATGCAGGACACCTGGCTCGTCACGCCGGAGGGCGGCGAGCCGCTGGCCGCGCTGCCGATGCAGGTGTTTCGAGCCGCGGTGTAACGGAAGGGCGGCCAGGTGGAGCTAGAATCCGACTCGTGAGCTGGCCGTGGCTCGTGTTGCTCGGTTTCGCGGCTGTCCTCGCGGTCGCGGTGGAGTGGCCGCGCCTGGAGAGCCGTTTCGGACCGACTGCCAGGAGAGACCGCGATCGGCAGCGCCGCAAGAAGCAGCTGCGCGTCGTTCCCACCGACGAGGGTGACGAGAGCGACGAGTTCATCCGCTCCGTCCAGCGCGACCTCGACGCGCTCCCGACGATCGAAGAGCGCGACCGCAAGACCTGATTTTCCCGCAGATCGAGAACCCGCTCGCGCGGATTCTCGATCGCGAGGATCCCTGAAGCCGGTCGCTTCGCGACCGGGGTCGTTCCGACTCTCGAATGCCGCGGCTGCCTAGCGCACGCGGAAGGTGGCAGTCAGCCAGCGCGTGTTCGGCAGGATGCGCGCGACGTTCTCGGTGTTCTTCGACTCCTGGTAGTCCGAGACCCTGACGCGGAGCCGGTGCGGGCCGGGCGTCAGACCGTCAGTCGAGACCGAGACGATGCCGCGGCTGGATGTCGCATCCACCCGGTTTCCGTCGAGGGTGGCGAGCATCGACCCCGGTATACCCCCGAACCCGCGTCCCTCGCCGAGACCAGTACAGGTCGGCCACGCGAAACAACTCGGGTTCGTAGTCGCAGCGTCGGGGGCGTGACGTCGTTGACCCAGTAGCGGAACGAGAACGAGCCGGCCTGGTTGCGACTGGCGCTGTCGAAGACGACCGCGTACTCGCCCGGCGCCGGTGGGAGCGCCCCTGCTGCGAGGACCGGCTCGCGGAACCTCTGGGAGTACGGGTTGTGGTTGACGGGCAGCCCCGCGTACCCGGTCAGCCGGTTCTCGTCGAGCCCGGCGACGACGCGCGGCTCCACACGGCTCGAGCGGCCGCGTTGCGTGATCACGACACCGAGGTTCGCCACGCGCTTGGTCAGTCGCAGCCGATACACGCGCTCGGGGCCCCGAAGGATGGTCGTCACCCCGACGCTGCGCGGGTTCTCCGGGTAGCGGTAGCGGGACACGAGATTGCGACGGCCGGTGGTCGCGCTCCGGACGACGCCGCGCGCCGCAGCTCGCGAACGGCTGTCGCGCGATTCCCTGCGCGGTCCGCCGGCCCCCGTACGGAATCCGGCGAACCTCGGCTCCGCGACGAAGCACGAGGTAGCCCGAAGCTCGCCCGCCCGTGGCTCTCCCGAGACTCGAACCTCGAACGCGAGCTCCCCCGGGACGCTCACGTTCGACGTCGCGAACTTGAGCGAGACGCCCGGCGCCCGCTGGTGCTGTTGCACACGCACACTCCAGGTCCCGGCACCGCCGCCTGCATCCTCGAGGTTGACGCTCTTCGTCTCCGCAAGACCACGGCCCGAGAGCAACCCGAACGACAACGAGCTGCGGCCGCGCGAACAGCGAGCGGCTGATCGGCATTCGCCCAGGCGCGACGACGCCGCCACCCTGGAACTGCGGGTCCCACGACGTCGCCTTCCGTGTCGACGGCGTCGACTCCGGTCTGCACGAGCGCCGAGCTTGACCTGGTCCGACCGTCCACGTCAGGGTGGCGCTGGACGAGCAGCGCAGCGGCTCCTGCGACGTGGGGTGCGGCCATGCTCGTTCCGGACAGCGCCGCCCAGTCGCCGTCCGGGACCGACGAGAGCACGTCCGACGCCAGGTGCGGCCACGTCCGGCTTCAGCCGGAGCGAGATCGTGGTCGGCCCGACCGACGAGAACCCAGCGTGCACGCGCTTCGTGGGCGTGCCGCCCATCGTCGACCGCTCCGACGCTGATCGCACGAGCCGAGTTCGCAGGCGAGGCGATCGAGCCGGCGCCGAGCTCGCTGTAGTCGTTGCCCGCCGCGACGACGGGCACGACGCCCGCAGCCGCCGCGGCGTCGAGGGCGAGCGCGACGACGTCTCGGCTGGGCTCGATCTCGGGCTCGCCGCCGGAGAAGTTGATGACGTCCATGCCGTCGGCGACGGCTGCCTCGATCGCCGCGACGATCGCCGGCGCGTTCGCGTTCGGGCTCACGCCCGCAGTCGGTCTCGACGAAGACCTTGTAGTTCCCGAGATACGCGCGGGGAGCCACGCCGGAGACGCGGCCCTGTCCCGTCGGCGTGTCGGCGTTTCCGGCGGCGATGCCGGCGACGTGCGTGCCGTGACTCGAGTCGCGCTCGTCGTAGGGCACCTTCGTGCTCGGCAGCTGCGTGCCCGCGCGGTGCGAAGACGCGCGCGACGATCACCTTCGCGGTCGTGAACGCGCGCTGCCCCTTCGGGAAGCCCGGCGGCATCGCGTAGCCGGTCGGGTCGAAGAACGGGTGCGTCGGGTCGATCCCCGAGTCGATGATCCCGATCTTCACGCCCTGCCCCGCGGTGTCGAGCGTCGCGCCCCAGAGGGCGCGGTGCTCCGATCTGCTCGGGAGTGGACGCCAGCTGCGGCTCGTAGCTCTCCGGCCGCGAGGACGTCGCGCACACCTGCGAGCGCACGCAGCTGCGGCACCTCGCTCGCCGGCGAGCGACACCGAGAACCCGTTCGCCACGAGCCGGTAGCGCCAGCCGACTCGTGCCGCCGGGACCTCTCGAGCGAGCTCTCGGCGGAAGGCGCGCTGCTCGGGCGTCGATCGTCGCGGCGGCGTCCGGGTCGAGCGCGAGCGGTCGTGACTCGAGGAGGACGACGACCTCGGCCCGTGCCGCGGCATCGTCGTTCGTCACGCCGACGGGTGAGCGACAGCAGCGCGAGCGCAGTCGACGGCGAGGGCGGCCAACCGGGTCATCGAGAGAGTGAGACGACCCGGAGCTAGAATCGTTCGAGCCGCGCGGATGTGGCGGAATTGGTAGACGCGCACGGTTCAGGTCCGTGTGCCCGTAAGGGCGTGGAGGTTCAAGTCCTCTCATCCGC
>CAWDKB010000003.1:0-87750 GCA_963802865.1 uncultured Gaiellaceae bacterium | reverse complement strand
GCCTGGCCGTCATCGCGTGCGTCGGCGAGACGGAGGCGGAGCGCGAGGCGGGGGAGATGGAGGGCATCCTCGGGCGCCAGGTGTCGGTCCTCCCGCGGCACGAGCGGCTCGTCATCGCGTACGAGCCCGTCTGGGCGATCGGGACCGGCCGCACGGCGACGCCCGAGATCGCGCAGGAGGCGCACGCGTTCGTCAAGTCGCTGCACGACGCGCCTGTCCTCTACGGAGGCTCGGTCAACCCGGAAAATGCGGCCTCCCTGCTCCGGCTGCCGGACGTCGACGGCGCGCTCGTAGGGGGTGCTTCGCTGGAGCTGGAGTCGTTCGAGGCGATCTGCCGCGCGGTCGCCGAGTGAGCCGCGCCCCGGTCGCGCTCGTCATCCTCGACGGCTGGGGGCTCGCCGAGCCCGGCTCGGGAAACGCCGTGGAGCTCGCCGAGACGCCCGTCTTCGACGCGCTTTGGGCCCGCTACCCGCACACCACGCTCGAGGCATCCGGCGAGGCGGTCGGGCTGCCGGCGGGGCAGATGGGGAACTCCGAGGTCGGTCACCTGACAATCGGCTCCGGCCGGATCCTCCTCCAGGATCTCGTGCGCGTGTCGAAGGCGATCTCCGACGGCTCGTTCTTCGAGAACGACGCGCTCGTTGCCGCGTTTCGACGCGCACGAGACCGCGAGGCGGACGTTCATCTTCTCGGCCTCGTGTCCGAGGGCGGCGTCCACTCGCACGTCGACCACCTGCGAGCGCTGCTGCGGCTCGCCGAGCAGGAGGGCATGGCCGAGCGCACGTGGATCCATGCGTTCACGGACGGGCGCGATGTGTCACCGCACGCGGGCGAGCGCGATCTCGCGGCTCTGCCGACCGAGCGGATCGCGACCGTCTGCGGGCGCTACTACGCCATGGATCGCGACGAGCGCTGGGACCGGACGGATCGCGCGCTCGCGGCGATCGTGCGCGGCGAAGGCACCGTCGCAGCGGATCCGGTGCAGGCGGTCCGCGACAGCTACGAGCGCGGCGTGACGGACGAGTTCGTCGAGCCGGTCGTCGTCTCTGGTCGCCCCCGGCTCGGCGCGCGCGACGCGGCCGTCTTCTTCAACTTCCGCCCGGATCGCGCGCGCCAGCTCTCACAGCGGCTCCTGGAGGAGGACGTCGACCTGACGACTATGACGCGGTACCGGGAAGACTCCCCGTGCCCGGTCGTGTTCGACGAGCAGCTGGTGCGCGACACGCTCGCAGAGGTGCTCGCGGCGAACGGCGTCCGGCAGCTGCACGCCGCGGAGACGGAGAAGTACGCCCACGTCACGTACTTCCTGAACGGAGGCGAGGAGAGGGAGTGGGAGGGAGAGGAGCGCATCCTCGTCCCGTCGCCACGCGACGTCCCGAGCTACGACCTGAAGCCGGAGATGTCGGCCGACGAGGTCACCGCCAGGTTCTGTGGCGCGATGGGGGAGGGGTTCGGGTTCGGGGTGGTCAACTTCGCGAATCCGGACATGGTCGGACATACGGGCTCGATTCCGGCCGTGATCGCCGCCGTCGAGGCGACCGACCGCGCGCTGGGTCGCGTGGTCGAGTGCGTGCATACCGCCGGCGGGGTCTGTTTGGTGACCGCCGACCACGGGAATGCCGAGGTAATGCTGGCGTCCGACGGGGTGAGTCCGCACACTGCGCACACGACGAACCCGGTGCCGCTCGTCGTCACGGACGAGGCGTTTTCCCTGCAAAACGGCGGAGAACTATCCGATCTCGCACCCACGATCCTCGTCCTGCTCGGGCTGGCTGTACCCGCTGCCATGACAGGGGAGCCACTCGCAACGGCCGCCTAACTACTCCCGACTCATCCCTTTACATCTCACGGCCTATACTCGCCGCGCCAATGTCGCTCCCGCAGCCAGACCCCGGTGTTCTGCGCAAAGCGCAACGCGGGGACGAGCGTGCTTTCTCGATCATCGTTCGAACGTATGAACAGCCTGTCTTCAACTACGTCCTCAGGCTGACCGGCGATCGGGCGTTGTCCGAGGATCTGACGCAGGAGGTCTTCCTGCGGGTCTACCAGGGACTTTCGAGCTTCTCGCTGCGCTCGCGGTTTACGACCTGGCTCTTCCAGGTGACGAAGAACCGCGTGCTCGACGAGCTGCGCGCGATCGAGCGTCGCCCGCGGTCGGTCGTGAACATCGAGGACGCGCCGCCGCTCGAGGTCGTCGATGCTCCGGCCGAGCGGGCGGAGACGATCGACGCGGTCTGGCGGGCGGTCGAGGCGCTGAACCCCGACCTGAAGATGGCGCTCCTCCTGCGTGACGTCGTGGGCCTCTCGTATACCGAGATCGCGGAGTCCCTCGAGATCACGCTCGCCACGGTCAAGTGGCGCATCTACAAGGCGCGCGAGGAAGTGCAGCTCGCGCTCCAGCGCGACGGCGTCGTGATCCCCATCACCGCCGCACCCTCCGCCAAGACCCGCTAGTACCGGCGCGCCGCCGCCTACGATGGCGGCATGGGCGTCGTCTCCCTCCCCGATCCCGTCGCGCGCCTAGCCGCGACGCTCGGCGGCGTCGCCGGCGCTCCTGTCGAGCTCGAGCGTCCCGGCGACGTCGAGCACGGCGACTACGCGACCAACGTCGCCCTTCGACTGGCGGGCGCGCGACGGCTCTCTCCGCGCGACATCGCAGCCGAGATAGCAGCGCAGGCAGCCAGGCAGGGCATCGTCGAGGCAGCGGAGGCCGCCGGCCCGGCTTCGTGAATCTCCACGTGTCGGACGACTGGCTCGCTGCGGCGATCGGCGACATCCTCGCTGCGGGGGACGGGTTCGGGTCGGGGTCGACCGGTGCGCCCGAGCGGATCCAGGTGGAGATGGTCTCCGCCAACCCGACCGGCCCGATCACGGTCGCGAGCGCCCGGAACGGCGCGTACGGCGACTCCGTGGCGCGGCTGCTCGAGTTCGCCGGCGACGACGTCGAGCGCGAGTACTACTACAACGACGCCGGGGTGCAGATGGAGCGCTTCCGCGAGTCGGTCGAGGCGGTTCGGCGTGGGGAGGAGCCGCCCGAGGACGGCTACCAGGGCGACTACATCGCGGAACTGGCCGCGCTCCCCGGCGACCCGGTGCCCGCGATGATCGACCGAATCGAGAGCGACCTCGAGCGCTTCCGCATCCACTTCGACACCTGGACGCGTGAGACGGAGGTGGAGGGGGAGATCCCGGAGGCGGTAGCTCTGCTCGACACGTACGACGAGGACGGCGCGCTGTGGGCGCGCACGAGCGACCACGGCGACGACAAGGACCGCGTGCTCGTCCGCTCCGACGGCGCACCGACGTACTACGCGAAGGACGCCGCCTACATCCGGCGGAAGTACGCGCGAGGCCACGACAAGCTCGTCTACGTTCTCGGCGCCGACCACCACGGATACGTCGCCCGCTTGCAGGCGCTGGCCGAGATGCTCGGCCATCCGCGCGAGTCCGTCGAGGTCCTGGTGTACCAGCTCGTCCACCTCGTCGAAGGTGGGCGGGCGAAGAAGATGTCCAAGCGGCGCGGGGACGTGGTCTTCCTCGACGAGCTCGTGGACGCGATCGGGGTCGACGCGGCGCGCTGGTATCTCGTCTCGCGGGGCCACGACCAGACCATCGAGCTTGACGTGGAGCTTGCTGCCGAGAAGACGCAGAAGAATCCCGTCTACTACGTCCAGTACGCACACGCGCGCATCGCCGGGATCCTCCGCAACGCGGGCGACGAGCAGCCGGGCGCGGGCGCGCTCAACGGCGCGCTGGAGCCGGAGGAGCGGGAGCTCGTGAAGCGGCTACTCGAGTTCCCTCAGGTCGCCCGGGAAGCGGCCGAGCGCCGGGCTCCACATGCGGTTCCGGTGTACGCCATCCGGGTCGCGGACGACTTCCACCGCTTCTACCACCACCACCGCGTGCTGGAATCGGAGCAGCGCGCTTTTCGCCTCGGACTGGCGCGCGCCACGCAGCTCGTGATCGCCCGCTGCCTCGATCTCGTGGGAGTTTCGGCACCGGAACGGATGTAGGATCGGGCGACGTGAGCGCCGAGATTCCGGATCGCAACCTTGCGCTGGAGCTCGTTCGGGTCACGGAGTCCGCGGCGACGTTCGCGTCGCGCTGGATCGGGCGCGGGGACAAGATCGCGGCCGATCAGGCGGCCGTCGACGCCATGCGCCTCATGCTCGACACGGTGTCGATGCGGGGCATCGTCGTCATCGGCGAGGGCGAGAAGGACGAGGCGCCGATGCTGTTCAACGGCGAGGACGTCGGCGACGGCTCGGGCGCCGAGGTCGACGTGGCCGTCGACCCACTCGAGGGCACGCGCCTGACGGCGCTAGGCATGCCCAACGCGATCTCGGTGATAGCCGTGGCTGAGCGCGGGACGATGTTCTTCCCGGGTGCGGCGCTGTACATGGACAAGATCGCCGTCGGTCCCGACGCCGCCGACGCAATCGACATCGACGCGACGCCGACCGAGAACCTCGAGCGCGTGGCGGAGGCGAAGCACTGCGACGTCAACGACCTGACGGTGGTCGTCCTCGAGCGCGACCGCCACGACGAGCTGATTGCCGAGCTGCGGGAGGCTGGCGCGCGCGTGAACCTCATCCTCGACGGCGACGTCGCGCCGGCGATCGCCGCCGCGCAACCCGGCACGGGCGTCGACCTCCTCATGGGCGTCGGGGGGACGCCCGAGGGCGTGATCTCGGCGGCCGCGATCAAGTGCCTGGGCGGGGCGATGCAGGGGAAGCTGTGGCCACGGAACGACGACGAGCGCACGCGGCTGGTCGACGCAGGCTTCGAGATCGACCGCGCCCTCACCGCCGACGATCTCGTCCAGGGCGAGGACGTCTTCGTCGCCGCGACCGGCGTCACGAGCGGCGCGTTGCTCCGGGGGGTGCGCGTGGTCGGCGATCGCGTGGAAACGGAGTCGATCGTGATGCGCTCACGCTCGGGGACGTTCCGCCGAATCGTCGCGTCGCATCCTCTGCTGAAGATCCAGAGCTTGATGAAAGGAGCGACTTAGATGGGAGCGGAGAAACTGCACGAGACGGCGCGAGAGATCGTCGCCGACCACAAGGGGATCCTCGCGGCGGACGAGAGCACGGGGACGATCAAGAAGCGCCTCGACTCGATCGGCGTCGAGTCGACGGAGGCGAACAGGCGCTTCTACCGACAGCTCCTCTTCACGGCGCCGGGCATGGAGGACTTCGTCGGAGGCGTGATCCTCTACGACGAGACGATCCGCCAGTCGGCCGACGACGGGACGCCGTTTCCGGAGGTGCTGGCTGCGAAGGGCGTCGTCCCGGGCATCAAGGTCGACACGGGCGCGCACGACTTCGCGCTGCACCCGGGCGAGAAGGTCACGGAGGGGCTCGACGGGCTCCGCGCACGCCTCGAGGAGTACCGAGGTCTCGGTGCGCGCTTCGCCAAGTGGCGGGCGGTGGTCACGATCGGTGACGGCATTCCGACGGATGCGTGCATCTCGGCCAATGCGCACGCGCTCGCCCGCTATGCCGCGCTCTGCCAGGAGGCCGGGCTCGTCCCGATCGTCGAGCCCGAGGTGCTGATGGACGCGGACAACACGCTCGAGACGTGCTGGGAAGTCACGACGCGAACGCTCCACGAGACGTTCGACGAGCTCTACGACGCCGCGATCGACCTCCAGGGAATCCTGCTCAAGCCGAACATGGTCATCGCGGGCAAGGGGTGCTCCGAGCAGGCTTCGGCCGAGCGGGTCGCACAGGCGACCGTGGACTGCTTCCGCGGCGTCGTGCCCGCTGCCGTGCCGGGAATCGTGTTCCTTTCGGGCGGGCAGACGGAGGTACAGGCGACCGAGAATCTCAACGCCATCAACCAGATCGGCGGGCCGTGGCCACTGTCCTTCTCGTACGGGCGCGCGCTGCAGGCCTCGGCGCTCGAGGCATGGGGTGGAGACCCGGCGAACGCCGACGCGGCGCAGGCGGTGTTCGTGCACCGTGCGCGCATGAACGCGCTGGCCGTGGCCGGCGAGTGGAACGCCGAGTTGGAGCAGCCGGTCGCGGCCTAGGCTCTCGTCGCGTCTCCGCCGTTCCTCGTGGCCACCGAGCCCGACCCGCTCGAAGAGCACCTTCTCACTGCTCTCAGAGAGCTCCAGCCGAGCGCGGCGCTCCGCTCGGCGCCCCCCGAGGTGGAGGACATCTGGCGCGCACAGGTCGACAGCAGGCAGGCGGACTATGCGGCGCGCTGGCTCCAGCAGCACGGGCGGAGCTTCTACACGATCGGCTCCGCGGGGCACGAGTCGAACGCCGCGGTCGCGCTCGCGCTGCGCGACGACGATCCGGCGCTCCTCCACTACCGATCGGGCGCCTTCTACCTCGCCCGAGCGGCGCGGGCGGGGATCGACGGCCTGCGTGACGTCATGCTGGGCGTCGTCGCCGCGGCCGAGGAGCCGATCGCAGGCGGCAGGCACAAGGTCTTCGGCCGCAAGGACATCGCGATCCTCCCCATGACCTCGACGATCGCGTCGCACCTGCCGCGGGCGGTCGGAATGGCGCTCGCGATCGATCGCGCGGCTCGTCTGGGCGTTCCGTCTCCGTGGCCGTCCGATGCGATCGTGCTCTGCTCCTTCGGCGACGCGTCGCTGAACCACGCCACCGCGCAAGCCGCTCTGAACACCACCGCGCAGTGCACCTTCCAGGGGCTTCCGCTGCCGCTGCTGTTCGTGTGCGAGGACAACGGTCTCGGGATCAGCGTCCCGACGCCGGAAGGCTGGGTCGAGGCGGCGCTCCGGTCACGGACGCAACTGCGCTACGAGGTCGCGCAGGGGAGCGATCCCGCAGAGGTGCTCGGCGTCGCGTCGGACCTGGCCGGCTGGGTTCGCTCGGCCAGGAAGCCCGCAGTCCTGCACCTGCGCACCGTCCGCTACTTGAGCCACGCGGGAGCGGACGCGGAGATCGCGTACCGCACGCCGCAGGCTATTCGCGCCGACTACGACCGCGACCCGATCCTGGGGACGGCGCGCTGGCTCGTCGCCTCCGGCAAGGCGAGTGGGGAGGAGCTCGCGAACGACTACCTCGCCGCTCGGGAGCAGGCGCAAGAGGTCGCGCTCGAGGCGGCGGCGCGTCCGCAGATGAGCTCGGCCGAGCAGGTCATGGCGCCGCTCGGTCCACGCTCGGCGGGGGTGGTTGCCGAGCGGGCGAGCCGTGTGAAGCTCGAGACCGACGACGAGCTCACGCTCGCGCAAGCGATCAACACCGGGCTTGCCGCCGTTCTCGAGCGCCACCCGGGGGCGCTCCTGTTCGGCCAGGACATCGCAGCCAAAGGCGGCGTGTACGGCGTGACCCGCGGCCTGCACGCGCGCTTCGGGGCGGGTCGCGTGTTCGACACCCTGCTCGACGAGACGTCGATCCTGGGGCTGGCACTCGGCGCTGCCGTCGGCGGCTTCCTCCCGATTCCGGAGATCCAGTACCTGGCGTACCTCCACAACGCCGAGGACCAGCTGCGCGGGGAGGCAGCGACCCTGCAGTTCTTCTCACAGAGGGCGTTCCGGAACGGGATGGTGGTGCGGATCGCCGGCTACGGGTATCAGCGCGGCTTCGGCGGGCACTTCCACAACGACGACGCCGTGGGCGTGCTGCGCGACATTCCCGGGATCGTCGTCGCCTCGCCGTCGCGGCCGGACGACGCCGCGGCGATGCTCGCGACATGTGCCGCGTCCGCGAGCGTCGACGGCAGCGTCTGCGTGTTTCTCGAGCCGATCGCGCTGTACCACACGCGTGATCTGTACGAGGACGGCGACGAGGAGTGGTGCGCCGAGTTGACGGCCGACCACGCGGCCGTGGGCTCGGCCCGAACGTACCTGGACGGAAACGACCTCACGATCGTCACCTGGGGGAACGGTCTCTTCATGTCGCTCCGGGTCGCGCAGCGCCTGGCGACACGCGGGATCCGACCCCGCGTCGTCGACCTGCGCTGGCTCGCGCCGCTCCCGATCGAGGACGTTCTCCGTGAGGCACGCGCGACCGGTCGGGTCCTCGTCGCCGACGAGACGAGACGGACCGGCGGCGTCTCCGAGGGAGTCGTCGCCGCTCTCGTCGACCAGGGATTCGACGGGCGGCTCGTGCGGGTTGCGAGCAAGGACTCGTTCGTGCCGCTGGGCGACGCTGCCAAGCTCGTGCTTCTCTCCGAGGATGAGATCGAGGCGGCTGCGCTCGCCCTCGTGCGCTAGGACCTCGCGACGGTTCCAGCTTGCATCGGGGCGCGAAACGCGACAGACTCGCGCGCATGTGTTGCCTCGTCGGTGCTGCCGCGATCCTCGGACCGCGCTTCGCGCTGGTGATCTGGTGGATCTTCGGGAACAAGGTGGAGATCGCGATCAGCTCGTGGATCTGGATCGTGCTCGGCATCCTCTTCCTGCCCTGGACGACGCTCGCCTACGTGATCGCGTGGCAACCGGGCGGGATCGACGGCGGCTGGGACATCCTGCTCATCGTTCTCGGCGTCGCGCTCGACATCGCGACCTACATGGCGCGAACCGCGCAGCAGCGCGTCCAACCTCGGTACTGATTTCCGGGCGCGCCCCGTGAGCGCGACAACGACGGACTCCTCGGCACGGGATCGGGCGGGGTGGGTCGTGCTCGCCGCGCTCATCCTCGTCGCGGCGTAATGGCGCGATGGTCGTGAGCCAGCAACCTCCGGAACGTGCTCGGGTCAGGCTGATAGCGGCTCGTCGAGCCAGAGCCGGAAGCCTCCGAGGAACGCGTCCTCGTTGTGGCCGAGGCGGCAGTTCGGTGGAAGCTCGCCGAGCTCCTTGGCGTTGCCACCGCCGAGGACCACGTAGTCGGGTGAGAACGCGGCGACGTAGACCTCGATCACGTCGAGCAGCGCCTTCCGCCAGCGCTTGACTCCGAGGCGCTCGAGACCCCGCTCGCCGACGTAGTCCTCGAACGTCCCCTTTCGGAACGGCATGTGCTGGACCTCCATCGGGACGACGAACCCGTCGATGATGAGCGTCGTCCCGAGACCGGTCCCCAGGCCGAGGAAGAGCATCCGCTCACCCTCGTAGCTGCCGAGCGCCTGCATCGCCGCGTCGTTGATCACCTTCGTCGGCTTGCCGAACGCCTCCGCGAAGTCGAAACCGGACCACCCAGCGCCGAGATTGACTGGCTCGCGGACGACACGGCCCTCGACCACCGGGGCGGGAACGCCGACGGATACACCCACGTAGTCCCAGTCCGCCGTTTGCTCGAGGACTCCCTCGACCATCTGCGCGGCGGTGAGTTTGTGTCCCGACACGAAGCGGCGACGCTCGTCGACGCCGTTCAGCATCGCCTTCACGTGCGACCCGCCGACATCGACCGTGAGGACGGCCGGCGCACGTGGCTCGACGGGGTACTTCCGGTCGCTCACGGGGCGGATCCTGTCGCAGCTGCGTCCGCGACGACCAGAGCCTGCGCCGTTGCGATCCGACCGGCCGGGATCGTCGGGTCTCCTGTCCGCAGCCTCCGGAGAGCCTCGACCTTGTCGTCGCCGGTGACGAGCCAGAGGATGCGCCGTGCTCGATCGAGCGCGGGATAGGTCAAGGTCATGCGACGACGACGCTGGTACGGGCCGGTGACGGCGACGTCGCGGTCGGTGACGTCGAGAACGGGGTCGTCGGGAACGAGGGAAGCCGTGTGGCCGTCCGCACCGAGCCCGAGGTGCACGAGATCGAAGACCTCTGGCAACGTGTCCGCATATGCGTCTGCGGCAGCCTCGAGGTCTGCCCGCTCGACCGGCATCGGATGGATGGCTGCTCCGGCGTCTGGAAGCAGGCTCGCGAGTAGATGCGTGAGGTTGCGCTCGTCGTCGCCTGCGGGCGCGACGCGCTCGTCGACCTGGTAGATCGCCGTCTGCTCCCACGGCATCGCCTCCGAGGCGAGATCGGCGAACATGGCCCACGGTGCGCGGCCGCCACTGACCGCGAACGTGAACGACCCGTGCTCGGCCACGGCCGCCCGGGCGTGCTCGGCTACGTACGCGGCAGCGCGTCGTGCCACAGCGGCGGCGTCGGGAAGGACCTCGATGGCGAGGTCGCTCACGACGGCTTCTCGGCGTGGCCCCCGAACTGCTTGCGCATCGCCGAGAGAACCTTGGCCGCGAACTCATCGTGGCCGCGAGAGGAGAACCTCGAGTAGAGCGCCGCGGTGAGGACGGGAGCAGGGATGCCCTCGTCAATGGCCGCGATCGAGGTCCAGCGGCCTTCGCCCGAGTCGGACACGTGGCCCGCGAACTCCTCGAGCGTCGGCGACTCGTGGAGTGCCTGTGCCGTCAGATCCAGGAGCCAGGAGCCGATGACGCTTCCGCGACGCCAGACCTCGGCCACCTCCGCCGTGTCGATCTCGTATTCGTAGTAGTCCGGGTGCTCGAGTGGCGCGGTCTCGGCGTCGGCTTCACGCGAGTGCATGCCGGTGTCGGCGTTCTTGATGATGTTGAGGCCCTCGGCGTAGGCGGCCATGAGCCCGTACTCGATGCCGTTGTGAACCATTTTCACGAAGTGGCCTGCGCCGTTGCCGCCGCAGCGGTAGTAGCCATGCTCGGCCATGCTCGGCTCGCCGGTGCGACCGGGCGTGCGCGCCACGGCCTCGACACCGGGAGCGATCGAGGCGAACAACGGCTCGAGGCGCTCGACCACCTCCGGCTCTCCTCCGATCATCAGGCAGAAGCCGCGCTCGAGGCCCCAAACGCCGCCGCTCGTGCCGACGTCCACGTGGTGAATGCCCTTCGCCTTCAGCTCGGCGGCATGACGGAGGTCGTCGTGGTAGTAGGTATTGCCACCGTCGATGATCACGTCGCCAGGCTCGAGCACCTCGCCGACGTCGCGGATCGTCTTCGAGGTGATCTCGCCCGCGGGCACCATCACCCAGACGGCGCGCGGGCGTTCGAGCTTGGCGACGAACTGCGTAAGCGAGGTCGCGCCGTCGGCGCCGTCGGCCTCGATCGCGGTGACGGCGTCCGGGAAGACGTCATAGCCGACACAGCGGTGCCCGTCCCGTAGAAGCCGCCGCACGATGCCGGCGCCCATCCGGCCCAGCCCCACCATCCCGAGCTGCATGGGTTTGTCCGTGGCCACAGCCCTAGCTCCTTTCCTCGAGGACGAAGCGTTCCACGGCGTTCGCGAAGCCGTCCTCGTCGTTCGTCGTCGTGACGTGGTGCGCGGCGCGCTGAACGTCGTCGTCGGCGTTGCCCATCGCGATCGCGAGACCCGAGCGGGCGAACATGAGCACGTCGTTCGGTCCGTCGCCGATCGTCGCGATGTCTTCCTCGGGGATGTCGTAACGCGTCGCCAGGAACCCGACCACGTCGCCCTTGTTCGCCAGCGGGTGGGTGACGTCGAGGTAGTACGGGTGAGAGCGGGACGCCGAGACGCGGTCGCCGAGCTCGGCGTGAGCAGTCTCTTCGGCCGCTTCGACGAGTGGATAGTCGTCACTCACTCCGACGATCTTGGCGACTCCGGAGTCGCGTCCGTCGAACGAGTCGACGACGCTCGGCGCGAACTGCACCGTATGGGACTCGCGCACGACGTGTGGCCCCTCGGGATCACGGACGAGCCACTCGGCTCCCTGATACAGCCACACGCTCAGGTGCTGCGCCTCGAGGAGCGCGACGGTCGGTGCCACAAGCTCGCTCGGGATGACGCGCTCCGCGATCACCTCCATCTCCGGCTCGACGATCAGGCCGCCGTTGAACGCCGATATCGGCGACCGAAGCTCGAGCGGCTCCACGAGCATCGACATGCCGCGCGGCGGCCGCCCGCTCGTCACGGCGAAATGGATTCCCGCCTCGTGGAGCCACCGGGCGGCCGCGATCGAGCGATCGGTGAGCACCTTCTCTTTCGTGACGAGAGTGCCGTCGACGTCCGAGAGGAGGAGCTGGATCACCTCATCGACCGATAGCGCCTGATGAGGGTGCTCGTCGACGAGTCGTGCGCGAGTTCGGGCTCCTGTTCAGCCGTGAGCTCCGGGACGATCCGGCTCGCGAGTGCCTTGCCCAGCTCGACGCCCCACTGGTCGAACGAGTCGATGCCCCAGATCGTCCCCTGCGTGAAGACGCTGTGCTCGTAGAGGGCGACGAGCGCGCCGAGCGCGTGCGGCGTGAGCTTCTCGGCCAGGATGACGTTCGACGGCCGGTTGCCCTCGAAGACCCGGTGCGGCACGACGTCGTCCGCCGTCCCGTCGGCGCGTACCTCCGCCTCCGTCCTACCGAACGCGAGTGCCTCCGCCTGCGCGAACACGTTCGACATAAGCAGGTCGTGATGGTCACGAATCGGGTCGAGCGCCTGCGCGAAGCCGATCAGGTCCACCGGGATCAGCTTCGTGCCCTGGTGGATGAGCTGGTAGAAGCTGTGCTGGCCGTTCGTCCCCGGCTCGCCCCAGGTCACGGCGGCGGTCTCGTAGTCGACCCGCTCCCCGTCGAGCGTGACGCTCTTGCCGTTCGACTCCATCATCAGCTGCTGGAGATACGCGGGAAAGCGCTTCAAGTACTGGCTGTACGGCATCACGCCCGCCGTCTGCGCACCGAAGAAGTCCCTGTACCAGACAGCGAGGAGGCCCATGAGCACGGGCAGGTTCCGTTCGTGCGGCGTCGTCCGGAAGTGCTCGTCCACCGCGTGGAAGCCCGCGAGGAGGTCGCGGAAGCTGTCGGCGCCGACCGCGAGCATGGTCGAGAGTCCGATCGCCGAGGGCAACGAGTAGCGGCCGCCGACCCAGTCCCAGAAGCCGAACATGTTCTCCAGCTCGATCCCGAACGCAGCGACCTCGTCGGCATTGGTCGAGACCGCGACGAAGTGCTTTGCGATCGCGGACTCGTCGCCCAGTGACGCGAGCGCCCAAGCGCGAGCGGTGCGCGCGTTCGTCATCGTCTCGAGCGTCGTGAACGTCTTCGAGGAGACGATGAACAACGTCTCGTCCGCGGCGAGGTCGCGCGTCGCCTCGGCGTAGTCGGTCGGGTCGACATTCGAAACGAAGCGGAAAGTCAGGTCGCGCCGGGAGTAGTGGCGCAGCGCCTCGTAAGCCATCACCGGGCCGAGGTCGGAGCCGCCGATCCCGATGTTGACGACGTTGCGGATGGGCTTGCCCGTGTGGCCCGTCCACTCCCCTGAGCGCACGCGCTCCGAGAACGCGGCCATCCGGTCGAGCACGTCGTGGACCTCGGCCACCACGTCCACGCCGTCAACGACGAGCTGCGCGCCCTTCGGCATACGCAGCGCGACGTGCAGCACCGAGCGGTTCTCGGAGACGTTGATCCGCTCCCCACGGAACATCGCTTCCCTTCGCCCTGCGAGCCCGCACTCGTCCGCGAGCTCGAGCAGGAGGCCGAGCGTCTCGTCGGTGACGCGGTTCTTGGAGTAGTCGAGGTAGAGGCCCGCGCCCTCGGCAGCCAGCCGCTCGCCGCGGTCCGGATCGGCAGCGAAGAGGTCGCGCAGGTGGACATCGCGGATCTCGGCGTAGTGGTTTTCGAGAGCAGCCCACGCGGGGCGCTCGCGAAGCGCGGTCATGCGCCGTCTGCCTGCCGGTTCACGCGTGGAGCATTCCAGCTTCGAACGGGAGTCGGAGCGGGGTCGGTGGATTCCGAACTCGGATCGACGGCCACACTTCCACGGAAGAGGCCGCCGCGCACCACGCGGCGCGACGGCCTCGACCCAGGAGAACTGCGTTTAGCGGAGGGTGGTGGCGTCGGCCTGGCTCTCGCTCCACCGCGCGGTCAGTGCGTAGAGCACGATGATGTTGAGCGCGATCACCGTCAGCGACCAGATCGGGTTCTGAGTGTTGCCGAGAAAGCCGAGCTGGGCGATGAAGTTCAGGCTGACGACCACGATCGCGAACCAACGTGCCCATCCCTGCCCGGCCCCCAACCCGAGGCCCGCGAGGACGAGCAGCACTCCCCAGATCATCATCGTCCAGCCCCAGGCAGTCAGGTCGAAGACGAGGAAGCCAGACCCAGTGGGAACGAAGTACTCGTCTTCGAACACGGCGATCAGACCCTGAAAGAAGTCGATCGCGCCGACGATCAGCAACACGATTGCGGCGAAGCCGATCCACCCTGCCATGCTCTTGGAGTTCATCCCTGCCTCCTTCTCGAACGTCGCGAGCCGCGTCTGACGGAGGCTCACGGATCTGACGGCGTCAGGAACAGTTGCACGTAGTTGCCGGGGATGCAATCGTCGATGGCGAATCCCCGTGCACCACCTGGACAGTTATCGACCCGCCTAGCGCCTCGACTTGATCCGTACAGCGATCGCCCGAAGTAGTCAGCTCTCGGGCGCCGCCTCGTCGTCGCCGGTGAGGCCCTTCCCTCGAGTGGCCTTCATCTCCGCCGCCTTGACCTTGGCATCGGAGTAGGACGTCCTAACGAGCGCCGAGCCGCCCTTCCAGCCGAAGACCATGCAGATGAGGACGATCGCGAAGCCCATGTTGAAGGCGGTCGTGATCAGCTGCTGGCTGATGGAGTAGGCCGTGGCCGTGGTCGAGTCCGTGTAGTTCTCCAGCGCGAACGTGTTGAACGCCTGATTGACGCCGACGCCGCCGGGCGTGAAGGAGAGGAGGTTCGCGAGCTGGTTCGACCCGAGCACGCTCATCACCGAGCCGAACGTCACGGGGATGCCGTAGGCGGCGAGAAACACCACGATGACGCCGATCTTCGCGATGTAGCCGCCCATCTGCGGGAGCAGGACGAGCTTCACGTAGGCGCCGAGATCGCCGAGGATGGCCGCGCCTGCCTTCGCCTTCAGCCACATCCTCTTCACCCAGGCCCAGAAGATGCGCATGAGGATCGCGATGAGGAAGACGGCGCCCGCGATGATCCCGAGCGTCAGGACGGGATGATTCGTGATCGCGTCCCTCTCGTTCCCGAACTGGAACTCGAACGAGCCTGCGACCTGGCTGAAGAGGTACAAGTAGATGAGCGTCCCGACGACGAGGTAGAAGATCTTCTGGACCATGTACCCGGCCAGGACGCCCGGGAACGTCGAGCCCTGGACGACCGCGACGAACATGAGCAGCGTCACGAAGGTTCCGATGTTCGCCGGGAGCACGTTGTTCAGCGCGACGCCGACCGCGTACGAGGCGAGCACCGGCATGAACGTGACGCCGCCGGGGTAGGCGTAGCGCAGGATCCCATACCACCCGAGGGCGGTCAGCACCGTCTGAGCTCCCTGGAAGAGGCAGCCGAGGATGATGTAGCCGAGGGAGATCTCCTTGACGGCGTCCCACAGGTTCTCGAACCAGCCGATGATGTCGACGCCGAGAAGGTGCAACAGCCCGAGCAGCACGACGATGCCGACGAGCCACGCGACGATCCGCCCGACCCGCCGGCCCGTCGACTCGGGCTTGAGGCCTGAGGGATCGAGGGCGATGTCGGTCATCGCGCCGAGCCTAACGCGTGCAGCGGCTCCTCACTGCCGCGCCACTGCGATCCGGAGCCGCTCCTCGGGCGAGATGAGGTCGGGGCCACCGTCGTCGCTCACCGCGCTAGATCGTCGAGGCTGATCGGCGAGGTCACGATCCAGATCAGCGTGCCGAGGAAGACGGTGCAGCCGACCGCGACCGCGATCTTCCGCAGGCGCCGGTCGCCGAGCTTCGTGCTCATCCCGGCGAAGAAGAGCGACACGGCGAAGAGCACGACGCCGAGCACGTAGTTCGACGCTCGTTGGATGTTCCGGCGCACGACCGCCGACGACACCTCGGCCTCCGCGTCGAGCCGCTCGGCCTCGGCGGTCGCCGCGAGCCTGTACTGCGGCATCGCGAACGGCGTCAGGGGAGCGTCCGGGTTCCTAAGCGGTCTCGACGCGATCCACGCATCGACGGCCGGCTTGAACTCGGCTCGAAAGCGCTTGAAGTAGAAGTCGGTGAGGAACTGGTCCTCGCGTGCATAGGCGTCGACCCACTGCGTGAAGGTCGCGACGTCGACCTGCGTCTGCGCCTGCGCGAGGCCCTGGGCGCGGGCCGCGTCGATCCGGATCGCGTTCGTGCGGGCGGACGCCTTCGCCTGCTCGCCGTTCCAGCGCGTCGCCTGGTAGCTGCTCCATGCGGTTGCCACCGCGGCGCACGCGAGCAAGACCGTCGCCACCACCTCGATGCGGTCGGTCATCGCGGCTCGCCGTCGTCGTCGCAGGGCGGCTGACTCGTGTCGCCGATGGCGCTTCGCGCCTGGTCGAGGAGGTCGAGCGTCCGTTCCATCGCGACGGGCTCGATCGCCCCGACACCGGTGAAGGGCTTGTCGAGGGCGGTGATCGCGAGCAATGTCACGGTGACGACGGCGGCCGCCGAGCCCATGAGCATCGCCTGCGAACGCGCCATTTCCGCGCGGATCGGCGAAGAAGAGCATGAACGCGAAGACGATCGCTCCAATGAGGAACAGGACCACCCAGATCGAGGTCGGGATGATCCCGGCGGCGCCATGCAGGCGATCGCGCCGCGCCTCCTCACGGGTGGACGTCTCCTCGAGCCACTTGTCGTACGCCGATTCCTCGCCAGGCGTGGTCGGCTTCACGGTCTGAAAGCTCCTGAAGAGGGCGACCGCCCACGGGCTGATCGTGTCGCCCACGCTCCCGTCCTTCATCCGGGGCCACTCCTGTCGGACGACGTACCGGCCGTAGCAGGTGAGCTCACCGCCCAACCGCGCTCGCGCGCTCGCCGGAAGGAGCTGCGCCGTCTCGTACTGCTGCACGACCGCGAGTGCCTCGGCTTCGGCTCCGTTCCGCGACTGGTCGTAGCTCGTGAACGCGAGGAAGATGACGAACCCCGCGAAGATCGAGAAGCCCGTCGCGAGTACGCCGAACACACCCGACGCGCGGTCGCCGTCGGAGAAGTAGCTCCCCTCCGGCGCCCGCCGCCGGACGAGGAGGATCGCGCCGACGGCGACCGAAACGGCGGCGACGAGGACGAGGATGCCTAGGGCGAGCGTCATCGGCGCTACAGGCTAGTCGTTCGGTCGGTGACGACCATCACGCCGGTTGGTCTCGACCGATTTGCGCCGCTACGAATAGAGTGGGCGGCGTTCCTACAAGGAGGTACACGCGTGCTAGCAGCTGACTATCCGTTCCTCGACATCCTGTGGACGATGTGCATCTTCTTCCTCTGGATAGCGTGGTTCTGGCTCCTCATCACGGTCTTCGCGGACGTGTTCCGCCGGGACGACATCTCGGGAGTCTCGAAGACGCTCTGGCTCATCTTCGTCATCCTCGTGCCGTTCCTCGGCGTCTTCGTCTACCTGATCTCTCAGGGCGACGACATGGCGAAACGGAACATGGAGCGGGCCCAAGCGCAGCAGGCCCAGATGGACGACTACGTGCGAACCACCGCCGGCAGCGGTGGGGGCCACGGCGGAGATCGAGAAGGCGAAGGGCCTCCTCGACTCGGGCGCGATCACGCAGGCCGAGTTCGACGCGATCAAGCAGAAGGCGCTCGCGCAGGCGTAGACGGAGAGAGGAGAAGCGATGGAAGAGATCGGACCGGTCGACTACCTCGTCGTCGCCTTCCCCGGAAACCAGTTCCGCGGGGAGATCGGGCCTGCCATAGCGGAGCTCATCGAGGCGGGGACGATCCGCGTCATCGACATCACGTTCGTCGGCAAGAACGCCGACGGCGAGGCAGTCGCGATGGAGCTCACGGAGCTCGATCCCGAGGTGCAGGCGGCGCTCGAGAGCAGCGGCGTCGAGGTCGGAGGCCTCTTCAACGAGGACGACCTGATGGATGTCGCCGAGGGCCTGGAGCCCAACTCGTCGGCGGCACTCCTCGTGTGGGAGAACGTCTGGGCGAGGAAGGTCGCTCAGACGATGCGAGACGCGGGAGGCGAGCTCGTCGCATTCGAGCGGCTGCCGCACGACGTCGTCCAGGCCGCCCGTGAGTGGGCAGTCGAGCAGGCCAATGCCTAAGGAGGAACGGAGATGATGAGGAGACGAGGACCCGGGCTCGTGCGCGCGGCCGCCACGACGGCGGTCGTCGCCGGGACGGCGGGGGCGGTCCGCCACCGCCAGGACCAGAAGTACGCCGCGCAGGACCAGGAGGCGTACGACCAGCAGGTGGCGGCGCAGCAGGCCGCGTACCCGCCACCGGCCGCGGTTCCCGATGAGCCGCGACTACGCGGCGGAGCTCCAGCAGCTCGCGCAGCTGAAGAACCAGGGCATCCTCACCGAGGAGGAGTTCGAGGCGAAGAAGAAGCAGATCCTCGGGATCTGACGCCGGACGCTCGACCGCAGACGAGTGCCGACGCCGCCGAGCCACGAGCTCGCCGGCGTCGGCGGCTCGACGAGGTCCAATAAGCCTTAGAGGATCGTGATCGGCGTGCCGAGAGGCATGCGTTGCGCGAGGCGCAGGATGTCCGCGTTGCGCAGGCGGATGCAGCCGTGCGAGATGCGGCCCGGGATCAGGTGGGGCACGTTGGTGCCGTGGATGCCGATGTATCCGCCCCCTGGCCAGTCGGTGAGGACACGCGAGCGGGCGCTCGTTCCGAAGGCCACCGGGCCGTAGAACGGGTCGCCGAAACCGGCCAGCTTCTCGCGGACGTAGAACTCGCCCCTGGGCGTGGGCCACCGCGTCTGTCCTACGCCGATCCGCGCCCGGAAGACGACCCGCCCGCCGCGCCACAGCGTCGCCCGGAACCGCTTGCGATCGATCACGAGCCGCGTGCGCACGTGGTGCATCGCTCCGAGGGCGGAACGCGGGACCCAGCCCGTCGACCCGTGCGGGAGGATCGCGAGCTGGACGCGCGCCCAGTCCCGGAGCCGGGCGTCGGTGCGCAGTCCGAGCACGCGCACGAGGTTCGTCTCGCCCTCCGGCGTCGCGGACTTGACGACGGTGATTGGAGCCGCCGTGGCTCTCGGGGCTTCTCGTGCAGTCGTGGGCAGGACGACGTGCGCCCAGCGCGAGACGACGAGCGAGTCGGGCTCCTGGCCCGTACCAGGCGCGGCGGAGCCGGGCAGCAGGAGCGCCGCGCCGCCTGCCAGCGCGACGCTGACGAGCGCTGCTGCCCGCATCAGCCCGTGAAGGGCGGTTTGGGCTGCTCGCCGCCCGGGCTCACCTGCTGGCGGCCTCGTATCGTCACGGCCGCCGTGGCGCTGTTGTTCGCAGCGACATCGATCGGGAGGCTCAGCACCGTGGCCCGGTTTCGAGCTACACCGGGCTCGAGCGCTCGCGCCGCGACCACGATCGTCGCGGACTCTCCCGGCCCGACGTCTCTCAGAACGCAGAGCACGCGCTGTGGCGACGCTCCCCCTCCGCGGATCAAGCAGCGCCCGTTCGCCGTGGTTGCCGCCAGCACCTCCACGCGGCGGTCGAGCTGTCGATCGAGCACCGTCACCGCGCCCGTCGCCGTGGTCCCGAGATTGCGGGCGACGATCGTGTATTCGACGCGTTCACCGACCATGACCGCGGACGGCCTGACCGACTTCTCGAGCGCGAAATCGACCTCGCCCTCACTCGAGATGAGCCTGCAGTCGCGCGCGAGATCGGCCGAAGCGCGGGCAGTCTCGACCTCCCCGCCGCTCGAGACGGTCCAGGTCACGTCCTGCGAGACCGGAATGTCACGGACGGAGAAGGCGAACAGCACGATCCCCGGCCTGAAGACCACGGGCTGGCCACGGTTCGTAGGAGCTGGGCTGACGCCGTTCGCACGACCGACCGGGATGACCATGTCGCTGCGAGTCAGGTTCGCGTAGCTGAACACCGCGTTATAGGTCTGCCCTTCCCGCCGTACGCACAGTGGCGCAATCTCGAGCGGCAGCTTCGGATCCGTCCCGGAGCACTTGGTCTCCCACGACGAGGACACGAGCTCGAATCGGGTGCCGTGGTACGCGACGAACCAGGACACCAACCGATCGTTCGGTATGCCGCGGATCGTGAAGGCGTCCTCGTGCTTGCCCGGGCTGAAGACCGTCGGCTGTCCCCGATTGATGGGTCTGGGGAGGACGACGTTCGCAAGCCCGATCGGAATCGTGACGTCGGCGGGATTGTCGCTCTCGTACCCGAAGACCACGTCGTAGGTCGAGCCGCGGTCGACGATGCACGCGAAGATGCCGATCGGCTGTGCCGGCGCCGGCGCGGCCGAGCACTTCTCCGGGAAGTTCGACGCGACCGTTGCAACCCGTGTGTCGCCCGCGTGCGTGACCTCCCAGGCGAGCGCGTTTTCCGCCTGGATGCCCGTGACCGTGAATGCCTCCTGATGGTTGCCCGGGAGGAAGTCCGTCGTCTGGCCCCGGCCCTGCGGTGCGGGTACGAACCGGTTCCGGTTCCCCACTTCGATCCGGACGGGGTCCTCGTTGTCGTTCTGGTACCCGAAGACCGCGTCGTACGTCGAGCCTCGGTTCGTCACGCACTGGACGAAGACGCCGACCGGGTCCGGGTACGGACCCAGCGGCGGGTCGGGAGGATCGGGCGGGTCGGGCGGATCTGGTGGATCAGGCGGGTCGGGAGGATCCGGCGGGTCCACACCGCACTTCGTTGGGAAGTCGGCGGTGGCCGTGGCGACGAGCGAGCCCGAGCGGCTGGCGTTGCCCGGGACGATCGTCCATGTGAGGCTCGTGCCGTTCGCGATCCCCGACACCGGGACGTCGGTTGGGTGGTTTCCCGGCAGGAACTCGGTCGGCTGCCCGCGGTCGATCTCTCCCGGGGCGAACGCGTTCTGGTGGACCGACGGGGACGATGAGCGACTCGTCCTCGTCGTTCCTGTACCCGAACGTCGCGCTGAACGTGCTCGACCCGTTCTCTACGCACGTGACGAAGATCGCGGCGTTCGGTGGAGTCGGCGGTTCCGGCGGCGTGCACTTCGTTTCGTACTCGGCGGTGGCCGTCACGATGCTCGGCTTCGATGGCACGTTTTCAAGCGTCCAGGTCACGTCTGTCCGGCTGTTTTCGATCGTGAATGAAGCCGGGTCACCGCCCGGCTGGAACGTCGTCGGCTGCTCGCCGTCGAACCCCCCGCTCACGTTGTTCGCGGGTCCCCGCTCGAGGCTCACGGCGCTGGCGTTCGGGTTGGTGTAGCCGAACGTTGCGGAGAATGAGCCGTCGTCGAAGTTATCGACGCACTTGATGGAGTTGCCGAGCGGGTAGATCGGAGTGGGCGGCACGGGCTCGACGCAGCCGTTGTCCAGGATCGCCTGCCCCTCTTCCAAGTTCTGGCCGGGATACGAGCCGCCCGGGTCCTGGCCCGACGGTGGGTAATCGAAGGGCGGGATGATGTCGTCGGGATGGCTGCCATGCCCATGTTCCGAGACGATGCTGTCTGCGTCGGGCGACTGGAGGACGTACTTGCCGTTGCCCGTCGCGTGACAGATCGTGACCGGCTCGCCGCGCCGAACCTCGGGCTCCTGCTGCAGCGCGGCAGCAGCCGACCATGCGAGCGCCGCCGTGGCGACGACTGCGATGAACCCGGTCAGCGCGAGTGCGGCGGCTCTGCTCATGGGCCTCCTGATCCGACGGACGGATCAGAGTCTCACGCAAACCCCGGACGGGCACAAGTCCCACGGTTCGGTGAGGGCGGCTAGGTTTCGAGCATGAGCACCACACCGATCGTCCTGGTTCCCGGGTTCTGGCTCGGCGCGTGGGCGTGGGACGAGGTCGCGGAAGCCCTTCGCGCCGACGGCCACGACGTCACGGCGCTGACGTTGCCCGGTCTCGACTCGGTCGACGCCGACCGTTCCGCGATCACCCTCGCCGACCACGTCGACGCCATCTGCGAGGCCGTGACGGCGGCGGGGCGGCCCGTCGTGCTCGCCGTGCACAGCGGCGCCGGCGCGCCCGGCTATGCCGTCACCGACCGCATCCCCGACCAGATCGCGGCGATGGTCTACGTCGACACCGGCCCGGCGAAGGGCGCGCTCGACCCCGACTTCGAGGGTGCCGAGGTGCCGCTTCCGTCGCCGGAGGACCTCGCGGCGAACGAGAACCTCGACGGCCTCACCGAGGAGCACCTCGAGACGTTCAGGCGGCGAGCCGTTCCGCAGCCGAGTGCCGCGGTTCTCGAGGCCGCGGAGCTGACGAACGACGCGCGCCTCGACATCCCGAGCACGGTCATCTGCACGGGGTTCACCTCAGAGCAGTACAAGGACGCCATGAAGGAGGGCTATTCCTTCCTCGCCGGCCTCCCCGAGTTGCGCAACGTGACCTGGGTCGATCTGCCGACGAGCCACTGGCCGATGTGGTCGCGCCCGAAGGAGCTCGCCGCGATCATCGGCGACGTCGCAAAGGCGCAATCAGTGGGGTGATGCGGCCCGGGCGGCGGCGACGGCTTCGAGCCGGGAGTTGACGCCGAGGGCCTGAAAGAGACGGCGGACGTGGTTCCTGACCGTCTCGGTGCTCAGGTGGAGCTCGGCGGCGATCTGCTTCGTCGAGCGGCCCTGCTCCAGAAGACGAAGCACCTCGACCTGGCGGGGGGTGAGATGCGGGGGTGGCGCTGTGGGCGTGTCGTCGGGGCGTCCCTCGATCAGCCCGAAGACGCCGACCAACCGTTTCACCGTTCTTGAGCGGCACCGAGCTGACCTCCACGGGCACCCGCGTCCCGGCGGTCGTGACGAGGTGGCCGGTCGCCTCGCTGGCCGGGGCGGTGCCGAGCATCTTCTGAGCGAATCGCTCGCGGGCGCGCCGGCCTGTCCTCGGGTGCGACGACGGAGGTGAAGTGGCGACCGCGGACGTCGCCGAGAAGCCGCTCGGCTGCCGGATTGATCCACCGGACGATTCCCGTCTTGTCGAGGACGTAGCTCGGGACGCCGACGCTCTCCAGAGCCTGCTCGACGTCGCCGCCGACTGCCAGGCCGGTGCCCATGACGGAAGTGTGACTGATCCGCGCGCCGGGCGTCGTCGTCGAGCTCTCGCACAGGAAGGCCCGCCGGAGCGGGCCTTCCTCGTGCATCAGTTGTCTTGCGGGGACGATTACCCGGTTGAACTTGCCTGTCTTGCCGAAGTCGCAGATATCCGTCTCGTTGCCGGTGATCGTGTTGTCCTTCTTGATGTTCCCGATCCCGGGCTTCGAGCCGCTCACGCCGCCAGCCTCATAGAGGAGCACGCCGCAGGCGATGTCGCTCGTCGGCGTGTACGAGTGCCCGGAGATCCTGTTGCCGATGATCTGCGCATTCGCTCCGTCATGGATCACGACGCCGTTCTGCGCGATTGTGTCGATCGCACCCCGGCCGGTGATCGTGTTGTTCAGCACCTTCACGCTCGTGTTGAGACCGAACGCGTGCACGCCGTTCTTCTGGTAGTCGTAGATCGTGTTCCCGCTCACCGTTCCGGTCGCGCCGTTGGCGTAGAACACGCCCCGGCCGTTCTGGGCGCCGTTGAACGGGCTGTTGCCGATCTGCGTGGATCTGGCTGCCGGTCACATCGACCTGCAGCACCCTTGTCGGCGAAGACGCCGTAGTGGGTCGCACCGGCGATGTCGGCATTCGTCACCGAACCGGCCTGATCGAAGTAGACACCGATCTGGCAGCCACTCAGCGGGAGCTGCTGCCCTGCATAGGCGGTGCCGGGATTGACGACCGCAGCCGTCATTGATCCCTTGCTCGTAGCGACCGTCGTGCAGGTCGGAGCCGGAACGGGATCGCACGTCGAATCGCGTCCAGTCGAAGCGCTCGTCGGCTTCTCGCACCGAAGACCATGCGAACCTCGACGTACTCATCAGCAGAGATGGTGATCGGCGTCGAGCTGTTGTTCACGCACTTGTAGGGATACAGGCCATCAGTGACGGCGGGTTGTAGTTGTGCCGCTGTTCGTGCTGAGGATCTGGCTCGTATCTCCGTCTGTCCGGTACTCGAAGCAGCTGACGAAGCCCCTGGTGCTGTTGAACTGGAGCTCGGTGGTGCCGACGCCCTTGCTGACCTGCTCAACGTTTGCCCAGCCGTTGGTCGTGTTGATGTCGTTGGTGCTGGGCGTGACGGCATTGACTCCGCGGCGGCTGCCCCGGCCATGCTCGCCATGAGGCCAGCAGTTACTGCAATGCATGCGCCGAAGATCGTGACGCGAGTTGAGAACTTGCTCATCATTCCCTTCCTGGTTGTGTTGGTCGATGGATCAGCCGAACGAGGCTCAGTGCCTTGGTTCGTGCGCCTGACCTCTTCGACCAGGCGCGCCATCGGGACGAAGGATGTCCTTCCTCGACCTCGCCCGGTAGGACGCATTTGGGTCTATTCGAGTAACCACGGAGCCTGGTCCCGCAACCCGCTGGCCCAGCCGCAGACGGGCCCGTGCAGGCGCGAGGCCAGGCTCCGGTGTTCCTCCCCCGGCGGCGAGAGTAGCCACGGCTGAGCGCGGCTGACCTCGTCGTAGGTACAGAGAGCCCTCACCTTTCGGGCCGATGCTCCGGTCGTACAGCTTCCTGAGACCCGACGCTACTCGCGGCGGCGGCGGCGCGAATCGGAGGCCACAACGGCAGAGAAGGCCCCGTCGGGCCTTCTCAGTCGAGCGCGTTGGTGCGGGGGCCGGCCGAAGCCAGCCCGTCCGTGAGTGTTGTTACTTAGCTCTGGCCCTGCGTGGAGTTGAGCGGCATCCCGGCGCACGCCTGCGCTGGGATCTTGCCACCGCCCAGCGCCTTGACGTACTGCCCGTGGTTCTTCACGGACTCAGGGCCAGGCGTCGTCGTCATGGCGGAGGTGAACACCGGAGCGGAGATCATCATCTGGATGCTCGTTGGCCGGCCAATTGCCCTCGATGTCAACGTCAACCGAGACGTTGTACGCAGCTTCCGTCACCTTGAACGTCGCGCCGTCAACGATGGGCATGAAGGGCGTGCGAAGCTGATGCCGCGTCCGGTCAGCGCTGAACGAGCCGGTGATGCTCTCGGCCCAGGCGACGCGAGCCGCCGTTATCCGTCGACCACGCCGGTGCCGCGTGAACGTCCCGTCGCAACGTTGACGGTCACCGTGAAGTCGGGCATTCCACACGTTGGTGAACTTGTTCGCTCGTGTCCTTCGGCTGGAGAGCCGTGAACGTCGCGGTCGTGACCGTGGTGTTGACGGGGGCCGACGCCTCGCAGCGCGCCACTTCCGCCGATGCGACGGACGGGATGGCGAGCTCGCGAGTGGCCACGATGATGAACTACTTGAGCATTTCCTTCTCCTTCGTTTTAGGCAATGACCGTGATCGCCGTATCCCTGCCAGCGTGCCCTCGCCTCGCCTCGCCCGCTAGGACACGATTGGGTCTATTCCTTGGCCGGCGAGCCGTAGGAGCGGTGGCCGGGCGCTCGCGTAGGCGGGCCACCTCGCTTGGCGCGGCGAGTCACCGAACGCCGACGAGCTCGCACGCATCTCGGCCCTGAACCGATCGAGGCTCGGCGTTTCGCATGGCACCGGCATACGGGTGATGGCAAGAGGCAAAGGCCAGAAACAGCACTGCGGGCGCGACCAACGGGTCACCCGGAAACAGAAGGCCCGCCGGAGCGGGCCTTCGCGATGCGCGGGCGTCGCTTGCTACTTGACGAGATTCTGAACCTCGAAAATCTCGGGTTCGGCCGAGAACTCGATGCCGATGTCGCTGAGGATGGGCATCAGCTTCTCACCGTATGCCTCGAACTCCTGGTGCGAGCTCCAGATCTCGCTGACGCGCAAGTCGTCGTCAGGCCCGAACGCGACATGGACCTCGAGCCCGGGCGGATTCGGCCATATCCCGGCCGCCTCCATGCGCCGCATGCTCTCGTCGTACTTCTCCTTCGTGGCGTTCGTCGGGTGAAAGCGGACAACGATGCTCATAGGGCCGTCCTCCGTGGTTGGGTACACGACCCTAACCGGTCATCACGGGCCGCGTCCCGGCTCGGCGACGTAGCCTGGTGCCGCCAGGTGAGCGATGTCGAGGAGGCACCATGACGAAAGCGGAGCTACCAGCCACGCGAACCGAGGATTTCTCGCCATCGGTTCGTGCGCAGCTGCTCGCGACCGAGCACTACAGCCTGCTCGCGTCGCGGAGCACGACGCAGAACGAGCTACTGGTGCGGATCGCGATCTTCCTGACGCTCGTCTCGGCCAGCGTCGTGAGCCTCGCGCTGATCGGGCAGACGACGGACTTCGACGGACGCTTCGACGCGTTCACGATCGTCCTCTTCTCGATCCTGCTTCTCGTCGGCACGCTCACGCTGCTCCGTGTCTACAACGGCGGCGAAGAAGACCACTCGTATGTGATCGGGATGAACAGGCTTCGAGCTGCCTACGCCGAGCTCGACCCCGGGATCGACCGCTACTTCATCACGTCCACGCGCGATGACGACCGCGGGATCAGCCAGACGTACACGTACTTCCCACACAGCGCATGGCACGTACAGCTCCTTGCGAGCAGCTGGACGTTCATCCTCGTGGTGGACGCCGTCGTGGCGGGCACCCTCGCAGGGCTAGTGGTAAACGCAGCCGATGCCTCCGGCACGGTGATCGCGATCGCGTCGGCGGCTGCGGGTGCCGGCTACATCGCGGCCTGGGCGTTGTGGTTCAAGCGCCGGGTCACGGCCACGGGGCGTGAATACGAGGCGTTGTTTCCGCACCCTGAGTGAGGTGTGGGGCGGACGCTGGCCGTCGATCCTGGTCAGCAAGGACGTCCTGGTGACGGCCTGAATTCTCGTCGTGTAGCCGCTAGGCTCGGCTTGTGCCCGAGGCCCATGCCGGGAGGCTCCTCGACCATGTGCATCTGCGCGTGCGCGACCTCGAGGCGAGCAAGCGGTTCTATGCGGGCGCACTCGCCCCGCTCGGGCTCGCAATTCGGGAAGGCGACGGCTCGTTCGCTGTCGACGAGATCTACGTCAGCGACGACGGCCCGCCCACGAGCGGGCTTCATATCGCCTTCCAGGCGCCCGACCGGGAGACGGTCGCCCGCTTCCACGAGGCGGCCATCGCCGCCGGTGGCCGGGACAACGGCGCACCGGGTGAGCGCGAGTACCACCCCGGCTACTACGGCGCCTACGTCCTCGACCCTGACGGCACCAACGTCGAGGCCGTGTACCACGGGCCGGTGCGCAGGTCGGCGCCGTCGGTCGTTCTCACCTGGGACGAGTAGGCCCAGAACTACGGCCGGGACAGGTGCCTGACGCCGGCGACTCAGCCAGTCACTCACCAATCTCGTACGATCGACGGGACATCGACCGAAGGAGGCGCTATGTACGGACGACTCGTCGAGATCGAGGGTGTCGACCCGTCGAAGCGCGAAGAGATAGTGGGGGAGATCCGGGAGAGGATCATCCCTGCACTCAAGGAGATCGAGGGGTTCGCAGGCTTCATCTCCCTCGTCGATGAGGAGAATCGCCGCGCACGCTCCGTCGTGCTCTGGGAGACGAAGGAAGGCGCGGACGAGGCCGAGCGTCAATTCTCGGCGAAGCGCGAAGAGATGGTGCGCCGGATGGGCGGGACGGTCCGGTCTGCGGATCTCTTCGAGGCAGCGATCGTAGAGGTGCTCGCGGGCGTACACGCCTAGTAGGGAAGGCGATGCGGGCCCTTTCGGGGCTCGCATCGCCGCCCGCATCGGCCCAAATCGTCAGGGACTGTTGACCACATCGGTTTGACCTGAGAAGGTTGCCGCGGGCGTCAAACGGACGTCCATCCACAGGGGGAGGGGAAGTGAGCAAGAAGTCATGGCTCGTGGGCGTGTTGTGCGCCCTTGTCTTCGCAGCTGTGAGTGCCGGTTCTGCGTTCGCCGGTGAGGTCACCGGGAACGGCAAGCCGACGGCTGCGCCGGAGCATGCGAATTCAGCGTGCGCCTTTAGTGGACTGAACGACCAAGAAGTGGGCGAAGGTCCGGTCGGCCCGAGGACTCAGACGCCGGCGGGCTCACGAGGTGCTCCCGGTCACGGGACAGGTCCGGGCAGCGACTTCGAGTTCGGCTGCAGAGGCGGGCACAACCCGGCGAATCCCCCGGGTTAGCAACAGAGGCAAATGGCTGGCCCCGGCACGCGTTGGGGCCAGCCAGCCTTTTTCCTACGCCACCGGCGTCGCTGACGCATTCGACAGCGTCGGTCACCTCGGGCTACGTGCCTCGGAGTCCACACGGGCTGCGCTCACCGCGGACGCTGAAAGCCCGCCTCCCGTAGCCGTCGAAGTTGGAGGCGGGCTGCCAGCAAACCCGGACTCCGGAGCCAAGGGCCTCTCCGCCGAGGGGGTGGCTGAGCTGACCTTGGACTCCGGTGCGCCCGGGCGATTCGGTGAACCACCCAGCTGCTGGGGGGTTTCGCTTGCCCTTGCCCCCAGCCGCGAGGTGCGGATTGGACGCTAACCGGTCGCTCGCGGCCCTGGCTCTCGTCGAAAGTCCAGTTCGTACCTAGCTCGGGGTACCGTCGCGTCCGTTTCGCGCGCAGCACGCAACTCGCGTGGCTAAGTGCGGTCTCCGCGGGCAACCAACGCGGGTGCCGGAGCGCACTGAATGCCGGGCGCGGCGTTTGACCGCGCCCGGCCTCCCATCGATCAGCGGACGAAGACCGTCCCTTCCATCCAGGGATGGATCGCGCAGATGAACAGGTGCGTGCCCGGAGTCAGGAAACTCGCGGGAACCGTCGTCTCCTCGCCGGCATCCGCGAAGAAGAGCGGAGGGCCGGGTAGCCCCGCCGCGTTGATGAAGAACGTCGGCGGTGTGGGCGTGCCGAACAGGATCTCATTGAGGTCGGGGACGACCCCGCCTCCGCCGAACTGGCTCACCGGAGAGTACGAGTGCACCTCACCGCCGCGATTCTCGACGGTGAGGGAATCTCCGGCACGCAGCTTCAGGTTCGGCGACGAGAAGTGCCAGGCGCCGGCGCGCCCGTTCTGCTCCAGCTGCTGGATGAAGACGCCGAACGGCGTCCCTCCGTTGCGATTGCAGACCGTCGGGTCCATGAGTGCCTCGTTGAACGACGGACTGCAGTTGTCGAACATCAAGACCTTGGACGGAGTCGCCGAGGCGGCGAGCGGCACGGTAAGGATCACCGCTGCCGCGACGGCCGCGATTCCGCCCTTCGTGCGTAGATACCTCAAGAGAAACCCCCTTCACTCCCGGCGCAACAGCTTTCGGCGCCTGTCGGTATCAGCGGTCGCCCGTGTGAGCGCCGCATCCTGAGCGAACCCGAGAAGCGCGCCGCGACAAACCAGCGCGTACGTCTCCCCATTTCTCGCTCCCCTCTTCGAGATCAGCGGCAACGCTACGCCTCTTCCGAAGTCAAAGTCAATGGCAGGGCAGCGGCACCCGAGCTGCTGCGACTGCCGGGATGAGCTCTTCTATCCGCCGGTGATACGGCGAAGGCGTCGCAGCTCCTCGAGCAGCTCGGTGCGGAGCCGGTACAGCGGTGCGGGACAGTTGTGGTCCAGCACCGTGGAGATCGCTTCGTAGTCAGCGAGCGTCAGCGGCGCTTCGATCGTGATCTGCCGCTTGATCGCGTCCGCGATCCTGCCGGCGGTTTCCGGATAGCCCTCCCTCTCGAGGATCTCCGAGAGCATTCGAGCGACGGGCGCTCCCAGTCGGACGCCGGCAATCCGCATCGTCGCGACGCTATCGAACCAGACGAGCCGCTCGCGCACGTCCTTCTCGACCGTCGACAGGAAGTGGCGCAGATGCTCGGCAATCGTCCCGGGCATAGGCTGATCTCTTAGATGGCCAAGCCGAATCTACGCAGGGTCCGCTGGATCGGAGCAGCGGCGTTCTCGGTCGCCGTCGTCGCCATGGCCATCGATCACTTGATCGGGACCGAGGGAGGTGAGGAGAGTGGACTCGCCGATCCGGCGACGTTCGGCGTCAGTGTTGCGCTCTGCGGCCTCCTCGCCGTTGTCCTCTTCGCCTCGGCTCGCACCTCGAGCAATCTCACGAGGTCCTTCGCGGGCCGCGACGACGGGTCTGATCTGCGCCGTGTTGAGCGTAGTACCCGGCATTGCTCTGCTCTGGCTCGGCCTTCCGTTCGTCAGCGCGGGGGCCGCTGTTGCGCTCGGCATGGAGGGCTCGCGTGACCGCCGGTGGCAGGGCGCCGCGGCCACCGCGATCGGGTTGATGGTCGTCGTGCTCGGGCTGTCGCTCTACGCGTACGCACTCATGACGAGGTGACGGACGGCGGCGCCCGTCCCGCCACGCTCGACACACCGGTTCGGTCAGGTCATGAGCAAGCGCTCGCGGCCGTTTCGGCGCGAGCTGCAGCCTCCTCGTAGCCCTCGGCGGCGTCGTCGAACTCGGCCAGCGCCTGCGTGGCTGCGAGCGAGGCGTCCGCGCACAGTTCGGCTTGCGCCTCTTCCGCACGCGCTTGTTCCGCCTCGGCTCGGGCCAGGTCGCGTTCGGCCTGCGCCTGCTCGACGTCGCTCTGCGCCTGGTCAACCGCCGCTTGCGCCTCTGCCACGCTCTGCTCGGCCTCGGCGACGGCTTGCTCTGCCTCGGCTACGTCCTCGTCGCTGACGACCACGATGCCGGCGACATCCGAAAGCGCTGCGTCGATACTCGCGCGGGCATCCGCGATGCGACGCTCGGCCTCGGCCGAGGCCGACTCGGCGGCAGCAGTCTGGGCCTCGAGCTCCGCCTCGGTGTCGTTCAAATCGTCGTTGAGGAGCAGCGCCCAGGCGCCCAGTCCTAACGCGGCGACGATGGCCAGGCCCGCAAGGATCATCCAGACCACCGGGCGCTTCTGCTTTCCGCCTTTGCCCTGCGGCGGTACATCCGGTGTCTCGGCCGCAGTCGGTTCGGTCGGTGTGGAGTCGGTGGTCATTTCGCCTCCCGGTGTAGTTGGCTCGTGCTGCGCCGCACGTGGAGTCGTCACAGTAGGTCAGCCTTCGGCTGGCCGAACTGCGTGGTCGTAGTGGAGGGGGCGGTTCCCGGCCCCGCGCCAGGGAGTTGACCCAATTGAGTCCTGGCGGGCGACGTCGAGCAAGGACATGCTCTCTTCGAAGGTGGCGCAGCCGAGTAGGGCGAGTGTCGCCCTCCCAATCGATCCTCGGCCGAAAGGTCGAGCTCAGTCCTAGTCCATCCTTTCTGGAAGGAGACTCATCCATGAATCGACTCGTGACGGCAGCTCATGCCCCGAAGACGGATCTCCGTAACCTGCCTACCCCGCCGGGGGGACGAAGTATCCGACCTGCGTCGAATACTGCGTCCGTGGAGCTCTCCTTCCCTTCCGTGGAGGTTACCGCCGACTCGACCCAGCCAAGCGTGAACTGGGGCATGATCGTCGGCCTACTTGGTTGTCTCGCGGTTTGGGGCGCGGTTGCGCTCGGCATCGCCGCCGCCGTCTAAGCGACCGGTCTCGTTTACGCCCGCCTCGAGCTCGCGCTCCGCAAAGACTCGCCGTCACCCTGGCGACTCCGGCGCCGGTCAGCCTGCATGAGATAGCGCACGAGTAAGGGCGACGAACTCCCCGGAGGTCTTGGTACACGCCGCACCAATGGCGCGCGACGAGCACGTCCTGCGCACCCGATATTTCGCCTGCGGCAAGCGCACGACCCGAACCCGGCTGTTTGTAACTCGATGGGGAGCAACGGGGTTACGGCGAGTTCAAACGGCGACGGAAGGGACTGAGATGAGGATCACTTTGAGGCGTATCGGATTGCTGGTGGCCATCGCAGCACTTGCTGCAGTAGCGGCCACCGCCGTTCCGGCAGCGAACCCGGGCAACCAGGGCAACCAGGGCAACCAGGGCGGCAACCAGGGCAACCAGGGCGGCAACCAGGGAACCAGGGCGGAACCAGGGCAGGGCAACCAGGGGAACCAGGGCGGCAACCAGGGCCAGGGTCAGGGCAACGATGGCGAGGGCCCGGGCAACAACGGCCAGGGCAACGACGGCAATCAGGGTGGCCAGGGCGGTGGCGACCAGAGCGGAAGTGGCGGCCAGGGCGGAAGTGGCGGCCAGGGCGGCCAGGGCGGCGGTGGCGACCAGGGCGGAAGTGGCGGCCAGGGCGGCCAGGGCGGCAGTGGCGGTCAGGGCGGTCAGGGAAACCAGGGTCAGGGCCAGGGCAACGACGGTGAGGGCCCGGGCAACAACGGCCAGGGCAACGACGGCGACCAGGGCAACGAGGGTGACCCCGGCGACGAGGGTGACTCCGGCGACGAGGGCGACGAGGGTGACTCCGGCGACCAGGGCGAACAGCCCGATCCGGTCCCGGCTACGACGAGCCGAGCAACTCCGCGAGTGCCGTTGATACGCCGCAAGAGGCCCGTTCGCTCTACTGCTCGACCAACGGAGCGGGTGTGGCCCTCAACTTGTTCGACGCGCAGGGCGCACACATGGTCGAGATGGGACTCGTGAGGCGCGCGAACTTCTACCAGGGCATCGGCGCGTCGTGTGACTCGCTCGCCGGGTTCACGTACTCCGGTCTCTGGGTCGACCACGTCGGAAACGTCGTGCCCGGTGTCGCCGTGTATCCGCTTTTCGTGACCGAATAGCGGCACGGGGCGCGGGGAAGTGTGGGGCTGAGAGGCGGTCGCAAGATCGCCTCTCAGTCTTTGCGGACGTCTCGCGCAATGGAGCCGACAGCGAGGCTCCGTGCATCTCGGCGCTACTCGCCGGTCGGCTGAATCAGGGCATATGCAGGAAGTCTTGGAGCGGACGATGGGACTCCAGCCGGTGACACCTGCCTTGGAAACGGGTCGTATGATCCGCGGCCGGTATCAGCAGCCGCAGCCCGTTCTGGCACACTCCCGGCTCACGCGGGCGTAGCTCAGTTGGTAGAGCGTCGGCTTCCCAAGCCGTAGGTCACGAGTTCGAGTCTCGTCGCCCGCTCTCTGCTGCGCCGCAGCGATGAAGTCAGCGTGCTTCGACCGTCTCCAGCGCATCGAGACGAGAGGAGAGCACCGGTGACGAAGGTTCTGGCAGGGACCCTTGCCGGGGCCGTCGTCGGGGTGCGGCAGTCGTCGTTCGCGACGTTCATCGACTACCGGGTCGTGCGGAGCTCCACGCGGAATCCCTGACACTGTCCTCACAAGCCCGGCGTACAGTCCGACCGTGCGCGCCGTCCTCGCAGGGCTAGCGACCGCCGCTCTTCTCGCCTCGGCCGGCGCAGCCTCGGCACCCGCGGCCGAAACGGCCGATGCGTCCGTCTTCGGGGGGCTCGGCACGTGGACCGACATCTACGACGGAGCCGTCTACGCGGCGCCGGAACGGACCGCGGAGCGGATGTCAGCGCGCGGCGTCAAGACCGTCTGGGCCGAGACGGCGAATTACGGCGCGTCCGCCGACGTCGTCAAGCCGGTGCAGCTCGGCCGTCTCGTCGACGCGCTGCACGCGCACGGCGTGCGCGTCGTGGCCTGGTACCTGCCCGGGCACGTGAACCCGGCGCTCGACCTCCGCCGGGCACGCGCGATGCTGAGCTTCCGCACGCCTCAGGGCGCGGCATTCGACGCGATCAGCCTCAACATCGAGGCGACGAAGCTCAGGAACGTCGGCCTGCGCTCGCTGCGAGCGGTCGCACTGACCCGACGTATCCGGGCGGAGGCCGGCGACACGCCGCTCGCGGTCATCCCGTTCAACCCGCGCGGCCTCGAACGTCACCCGACGGCTTGGCCGCGGTTCCCGTGGGCCGAGCTCGCTGCGCACGCGGACGCGTTCGCGCCGATGGTGTACACGGGCGGGGCGTACCGGGGCTTCGACGCGACGTACGGGTACACGACACGTGCTCTCCGACTCCTCCGCGCGCTCACAGCATCGCCCGACGTGCAGATCCATGTCGCGGGTGGGGTTGCCAACCGGCTCGGGCCCGAGGAGCTCGAAGGCTTCGTCGCAGCAGTTGCGGACGACGGCAACACGATCGGGGTCAGCCTCTACGACTGGACGACGACGCCGCCGGCGTCGTGGAAGCAGCTCGCCCGCCTCAGTCGCTAGGCCACGCCTCGCGGAGGCGGTTTCGCGTCTCGAGCAGGTGCTCCGGGATGACCTTCACGGCGGCCAGGACCGGCATGAAGTTGGTGTCACCCGACCAGCGCGGGACGACGTGGAGATGGACGTGGTCGGCGATTCCGGCTCCTGCGACGTGGCCCAGGTTCCAGCCCAGATTGAAGCCGCCGGGCTCGTAGAGCCGCCCCAGCGTTTCGACGCCTGCAACGGCGAGTCGGTGGATCTCCAGCACCTCGTCCTTCGTCAACTCGGCGAGCCGGCCGACGTGCCTCTGCGGGGCGACCATGAGGTGGCCCGACGAGTACGGGTACTTGTTGAGGAGGACGGCCGCGGCCGACCCGACGGTCACGAGTAGCGATTCGTCCGGTACCACCCCGCCACCCGCCTCGGCGCAGAACACGCAGTCGGCGTGCTCGTCTGCCTGCTTGATGTACTCGAGCCGCCACGGCGCCCAGAGAGGCTTCGTCATGGGCCGTTTCTACCAGTGTCCGCAGCTAGTTTGCGCCGCGGCGGGCGGGAGTCGTAGACTCGCCGCGTGAGCTACGCCATCAAGCTCGGTGGAGCGGCGATCGCGATCCTCCTCCTCGGGGTTCTCGGGATCCTGATCTTCGAGGGGCTCTGGACTCGCATCGGCTTCGGAGCGGCCTGCATCCTCGTGTTCGGAACGATCTGCTTGTTCGCCTGGAACTCGGATCGCAAGGCCAAGGCGAGCCGCGAAGGGCTCGAGCGCATCTAGCGCCGGCTGCGACCCTGCTCGAGGTAGGAAGTCCCTCGGACGAGGGACGATCGGGGAGCCGAACCCGGACCTTCGGCGCGGGGACTCTGGACCTCAAGTGGGCGCCGTCGCGCGCCGATGTCGCTGAACTATGTCCTGTCAGCCGAGCAAAGGAAAAGGGAGTCAGCGTGACTGCGGCCCAATTCGAACTGATCGACGAAACCGAAGCAGAAGCGATCTTGAGATGGCGCTTCGAGGAGCTCGTCCGCGCGGGCTACGACATCGGCTCCGCGCTCGTTCTCGCCTCGCACGTCGAGATCGACTTGCACGACGCGGCGTCGCTCACGCGCCGCGGCTGCGCTCCTGAGACGGCTCTCCAGATTCTCCTCTAGCGGCGGCGGCAACATGGGCCGGGCCCCGGTGCGGCGGGGGACCCGGCCCGCCCTTTTTCTGCGCCCCGACGTCGCTTCGTCACGCGCGTGAGGAAGAGGGGGAGGCTCGACGTACCCCTCGACATCGAGCCTCGGGGGAGGTTGACGGCGTCGAGCCCAGTGTGTGCGGGGGGACGGGTCTAGACGCCACCCATCACAGTACTCCTCCACGTGCGGGCTGCGTAAGGGCCGCGACCTCGAGCATCATCGAGGCGATCACACGCTCGCGTGCCCGAGAAGGGGGCGCGGGGGGAACCGAGAAGGCAACACGTGGCCGGGCCGGTCTGCGGCGTCCCCCTTCCCCTGAACCCCGGGGGCGTTGGTTTCCTGTCGGCTCGGCCACTCACCCAGCAGGATCCAGACTCGCGGCCCGCAGGGCAGGGGTGCGCTGTTTCGATCCGAACGTAGCGCGGTCCTCTGGACGAACGGGTGGTGCGGGGCGAAATGCCCGTGGCTACAACGGCACAGGCGCGGTCCCGCTGCGTCTTGCGGCCCTCGATGGGGGAGCGGGGACGGCGCAGCGGGACTGCCCTTCCGACTGTGGTCCTCGGCTAGAGCGTGGTCGCGACGACGCCCGCCACGACGACCCAGAACACAACACAGGACCCGACCAGGATGGGCAGCATCCAACTGGTCGGACCGAGCTGGCGGCTGTCCTCCCGAGGAACGCGATGATGCCTCGCCTCCATCAGAAGGTCGGAATCCTTACAGGGTTGGCCGACGACATGCCTGAGGAACCGTTACCTCGTCGGGCGTCAGCGCGAGCGAAGAAGGCTAGATCCAGCTCTTCCAGCGGAAGATCGCGACCATGCCTACCAGCGTCGCGATCATCACCCCGAGGATGACCCAGAAGGCGCTCCCGGATCCCTCGCCGGGGAAGAGCACGTTCATGCCGAAGAGGCTCGCGATCAGCGTCAGCGGAAGCGCGATCGTGGCGATCACGGTGAGGATGCGCAGGACGTCGCCCTGCTTGTGGGCGATCACCGACTCGTTCGTCGACTCGAGGCCCTCGACGACCTCCTTGTAGTTGTCGAGGAGGTCCCAGATCCGCTCGGCGGCGTCGACGATGTCGTCGAAGTAGAGCTCGAGCTCTTCCGGGAGGAAGGCCTCGACGCGCCGCTCGAGCACGCGCAGCGTCGAGCGCTCGGGCTTGATGATCTTGCGGTAGGAGATGATCTCCTGCTTCACGTTCGAGAGGTCGCGGACGACCTCGTAGGAGCGTCCCTCGAACATCTCGTCCTCGATCACGTCGAGCTTGTGCGCGATCTTGTCGAGGATCGGGAAGCAGTAGTCGAAGAGGTCGTCGAGGATCTCGTACAGCAGCCGGCCGGAGCCGCGGCGGAAGAGCTGGTCGCGAAAGTCCTCGTCGTCCTCGCAGCGTGCGAAGAGCCGGGTGACCGGGTGCAGCTCGCGGTTCGGGATGGTGGCGACGTAGTCGTGGCCGATGAAGACGTCGAGCTCGCCGGCGTTCAGGCGCTGTACCTGCTTGTCGTAGAAGGGGAAGTGGAGGACGGCGAAGAGGTAGCCCTCGTCCTCGTAGTCGTCCACCTTCGGGCGCTGGCGCTTGGAGACGACGTCCTCGACGTCGAGCGGATGCCACCCGAACCGCTGGGCGAGCGCCTGCGCCGTCTCGACGTCCGGCGCGACGGCGTTGACCCAGGTGAGGCCGCTAGCGGAGAGCTCGCTGACGAGCGGAGCTGGCTGCGCGACGACAGGCCCCGTGCCGCGGGTCCGTGAACGCCTGATGCGAGGGAGGCTCGGCATGGGTACTCAGCGGGTCGTCCTTCGTCACGGCCATGTTCGTGATTCTAGCCCCGGTGCCTGCTCCGCGGCCGTGTTTGCGAGCGCTACGCGGGGACCGGAACCGGAGTCCGGCGAGCGCGCGTCGGCAGCGTCCCTTCGACGACGAGCGCGAGAATCGCGCCGAGCGCGCACAGGGCCGAGGCGGCGAGCCAGACGCCCGTCGACGACAGGGCGAGCCCGATCCCCCCGAGCGCCGGCCCGAGCGCGAACCCGACCTGCCAGGAAAGGGCGTTCAGCGCCATGTAGCGACCGATCAGGCGCGGCTCGGCCAGATCTGCGACCAGGGGCGCCGCCACTGCTCCGTGCAGGCACTGGCCGACGGCGAAGACGACCATGACCAGGGCCAGGATGGCCAGGGCTGCCTCGGGCCTGGCAACACCCGCCAGCGGGACGAGGAGCCACGCGCCCGCCCAGAGGACGCCGAAGAGCGCGAGGGTGGGCATCCTCCGTCTCCCGCGCGCGAGACGCGCAATCGGGAGCTGTGCGAAGACGATGACGAGCGTGTTGACGAGGAAGAGCAGGCCGATCTGGTTCTCCGTCAGGCCGGCGTCGTTCTTCGCGTACACGGGGAGGACGTCGAAGCCGGAGAAGCCGGCGAAGATGAAGAGCGCATTCAGCCCGATCACGGCGACGAACGGTCCGTGACGCAGCACCTGCCGGTACGAGCCCGAGCCACGCGAGCCATGCGAGTGCGTGCGTGCCGGCTCCGGGACGAGCGCCAGCATCACGCCCGCGTAGGCGAGGAACGTCACCGCGTCGAGCAGGAAGAGCGCGGTGAACGTCTCGGGTGATTCGGTCGCCGCGATGAGCCCGCCCGTGAGCGCGCCGAGCCCGATCCCGAGGTTCATGACGACGCGCTGCATCGCGAAGGCTGCTGGGCGCTGGTCGGGCGGCGTCAACCCGGTGAGCAGGGTCGACTGCGACGGCCAGAAGCCGCCGACGCCGATCCCGCTCACGACCGCGACCACGAAGCCCTGCCACGGCTCGTGGACCAAGGCGTAGCCCGCGTACCCGACGGTCAGGATCACGAGCGAGAGCGCGAGCATCGGCTTCCCGCCGAATCGGTCGATCTGGGAGCCGAAGACCGGCCCGGCGACGATGCTCGTGAACGCGTGGGCCGCCAGGATCAGCCCGACGACGCCGAGCCCGATCCCGCGCACGTTGTGCAGGTAGATGAACATGAACGGGATGACCATCCCGTTGCCGAACGAGTTCAGGAGCCCGCCGAGCTGGAGCGTCGTGACCGAGCGCGGAAGTGGCGGGAAGTAGAGGCGGAGGAGTCCGCGCACCGTGGGACACTAGCCGCGGATGTCGTGGCATCCGCGCGACGTCGTCATCTGGCCCGAGGCGTGGCGTGGTCGGCGCTACTGCTCGATTCCCGTACGGCTCGTGGACGTGGAAGGACCATGCCGGCTCCGCGACTGGCCCGTCCAACGACGCTCTCGAGCTCGGGCTTCGCACGCTTCTCTGACGAGTATTGAACCGCGGGCGCTCGCCGCTGCGAAAGGCACGGGGTCAGCAACCTCTGAAGGGAGACCCACATGCAGCGTTCACGACTCGTGCGTGCCGCCCTCGCGGTCGTCGCACTCGCCCTGATCGTCCCGCTCGCAGCGGGAGCCGGTTCGGGCCACAAGGTCCCAGAGCGACAAGGATGCCGCGAAGCGGATCCTGTTCGCGACGGACAGCGCAGGCAACCTGCTCCGGTTCAAGGCGAGGGGCTCGGAGGCCGCGCGCTCGAAGCAGATCACGGGGCTTCCGGCGGGCGTCGTCCTGAAGGGAATCGACTTCCGGCCGGCGACCGGCGACCTGTACGCGCTCGGAAGCGACAAGGTCGTCTACCGCGTCAACCCCTGGACGGCGATCGCAGTCGCGGAAGGGCCAGCGTTCGAGACGACCGCAGCCGCGCTCGTCGGCGACCGCATCGGGTTCGACTTCAATCCGACGGTCGACAAGATCCGCGTGACCAGCGACGCGGACGACAACCTCCGGCTCGATCCCGATCCCGGAAGCCTCCTGATGAAGGACACGAGCCTGACCCCGGCGAGCGTGACCGTGGTCGGTTCGGCCTACACGAACTCGTCGTTCGTGGCCTTCGCGAACCGCCCGGCCGCGACGATGCTGTTCGCGCTCGACGTGGGGGCGAGCCCGGACAGGATCTGGCTCCAGAATCCCGCCAACGCGGGCACGTTGATGAATCCCGTCTCGCTCGACGTCGACCTCGGCGTCGACGCGGGGTTCGACATCGCGGGAGCCGACAACGTCGCCTACGTCGCCGGCACGTCGCAGGGCAGGAGCGGCGCGCGTCTCTACCAGGTGGACCTGGCGACCGGAGAGACCGACCAGCTCGGCCGCATCGGACGCGGCAACGTGACGATCACCGGCCTCGCTGCGGTGCAGGACTGAGGACGGAGATGGTGGGGCCGGGCGACGGCTCGGCCCCACCAACCGAACCGGATGCACGCAGCCGTGCGAACCCCTCGCATCACCGCCGTCGCCGAGTCAACGAGCAGACAGCGCGAGCTCGAGCAGGAGCTCGTCGCTCGGCTGTCCGAGGGCGACCGCGATGACGCTCTCTCGGAGCTGTACGCCCTCTACGGACGACCGATCTACGGTCTCGGCATTCACCTCCTGCACGACGCCGGGCTCGCCGAGGATCTCGTCCAGGAGACGTTCATCCGGCTGTGGCGCTCCGCCCGCAGCTACGACGCCTCGCGTGGCTCGGTGAGGACGTTCGTCTTCACGCTCGCGCGGCGAGCGGCTGTCGACCTCTGGCGCCGGCGCGGGGCTCCAGTGCCGACGCTGCTCGAGGAGCCCGAGCAGCCGGACGCTGCCGGCACCGAGGCGTATGAGCAGCTCCTCCTTCGCCTCGCCGTCGGCGAAGCCCTGACGGAGCTCACTCCCGCGCACCGCGAGGTACTCGAGCTGCAGTTCCAGTCGGATCTCACGCAGGCGCAGGTGGCGGAGCGCCTGAACATTCCGCTCGGAACGGTGAAGACACGGACGATGCACGCCCTCCGGCGTCTGTCGTTCGTGCTCGAGGAGCGGGGTGCCTATGCCTGACGTCGACCATCGCCTCGCACGGGCGTTGCGCAACCCCATCGCGCCGATCACGCCCCCTCCGGCGCTCGAGGCGCGCGTCCTGGCCGCGGTCGCGCTCGACGGCGTCGAGGCGGCGTCGCAGCCCGCTCGCCGGGAGAGGCGCCCACGGCGCATGCGGCTCGCGTTCGCTCTGGCAGGGGCGACCGCGGTCGTGTTCGCGGTCGCGATCGCCGGCGACGCCCTGCGCGGAGGCGGAGCGCCGGGAACGCTCGAGCTGCAGGCCGTGCTGGTCGCGCCGAGCGGCCCTGCGGAGGCAGCGATCGAAGTCCGCAAGACGGGCATCGGACGGGTCGTCGAGCTCCGGTCGGAGTCGTTGCCGATCCTTCCCAAGGGCGAGTACTACGAGCTCTGGTTCGTCGGGCCGGGCGACTCCCCGACGAGGCCGAACCGGATCTCCGCGGGCACGTTCCACCCGGACGAGGACGGCAGGTCGCGCGTCGTCTTCGCTGCGGCCGTGGATCCGACGCTGTACCCGGTGCTCAGCGTCACGGCAGAGGCGGGCGACGGCGACCCTGCACCTTCCAAAGTCCAGGTTCTCCGCTCGCCACGCTCGTAGGCGTCGCTGTCGCGTAAGACTCCGCCTGTGATTCAGCAGGCGATCCAGCAACTGCTCGACGGGCGGGACCTCGCGAGGGCCGATGCACGCGAGGTGATGGGCGAGATCATGGGCGGGGAGGCGACGCCCGCTCAGATCGGCGGCTTTCTCGTCGCGCTCCGGGCGAAGGGCGAGACGGCGGACGAGATCGCGGGCTGCGCGGAGGCGATGAGAGAGCACGTGCTCCCCGTCCGGCCCACGCGCGACGACGTCGTCGACGTGGTGGGGACCGGCGGCGACGGGGCGCGAACGTTCAACATCTCCACGACCGCCGCCCTCGTGGCGGCGTCGGCCGGCGCGGGAGTCGCTAAGCACGGGAATCGGGCCGTGAGCTCGGTCTCGGGCTCCGCGGACGTCCTCGAGGCGCTCGGGTTCACCCTCGAGCAACCGCCGGAACGGATCGCGGAGTCGATCGACACGCTCGGCTTCGGCTTCATGTTCGCGCCGCTGCACCATCCGGCCATGAAGCACGCCGCGCCCGTGCGGCGCGAGCTCGGGACGCGGACGGTGTTCAACGTCCTCGGGCCGCTGACGAACCCCGCCGGCGCGCGGGCGGGCGTGTTCGGCGTGTACTCGCCCGAACTGGCGACGGACCGTGGCGGACGCCCTCTCCGTGCTCGGCACCCGCAGGGCGTTCGTGGTCCACGGGGCGGATGGGATCGACGAGCTCTCTCCAGCGGGGCCGAACCTCGTGCTCGAGGTCGAAGACTCGAAGGTGCGCGAATGGGTCCTGGATCCGCTCGATCTCGGCCTGGACCCGTGCGAACCGGAGGAGCTCGTCGGCGGGACGCCGGGCGAGAACGCGCAGGCGGCACACGAGATCCTGGCGGGAGCTCCCGGCCCGAGACGCGACGCGGTCGTGCTCAACGCGGCCGGCGCGATCGCCGCGGCCGGCCACGCAGCCGATCTGCGAGAGGGGATCGTGCTCGCGGCCGAAGCCATCGACAGCGGCCGTGCCGGCGAGCGCCTCGACGAGCTCGTCGCGTTCTCTCGTCGACAATCCGACTGATGGCTCGCTTCCGAGACGCCTTGAGCACGCCCGGCCTCGGCGGGATCGCGGAGGTCAAGCGGCGCTCGCCGTCGGCGGGCGACCTGCGCCCGGAGGCGGATCCGGCAGCGCTCGCGGATGCGTACGAGCGCGCAGGGGCGGCTGCCGTCTCGATCCTCGTCGACGAACGCTTCGCAGGCTCGTGGGACGATCTGCGCGCCGCGCGAGCGGCCTCGCGTGTCCCGTTGCTCGCGAAGGGCTTCTTCTCGGCGGAGGAGCATCTGCGCACCGCGCTCGAAGCAGGTGCGGATGCAGTGCTGCTGATCCTGCGTGACCTCGACGACGCAACGGCTCGGGGGCTGCTGGGAGCCGCCCGGGACCTCGGCCTCGATGCTCTCGTCGAGGCGCACGATGCCGACGAGCTCGCGCGGGCGACGGCCCTCGACGCTCCGCTCATCGGGATCAACGCGCGCGATCTGGCGACCTTCCAGATCGACCTCGACTCCCAGCTCGACCTCGTTGCGGGCGCGCCCCGCGACCGCATTGTCGTGGCGGAGAGCGGCATCGAGTCGCGTGCGCAGGGCGCGGCGGCCGAACTGGCGGGCGCGGACGCGATCCTGGTCGGCAGTGCGCTCATGCGGGCTCCCGATCCGGCCGCGAAGCTGGCCGAGCTCCTGCGCCGCCCGCTCGTGAAGGTGTGCGGTCTCACGCGCGACGAGGACGTCGCCGTCGCGGCCGACGCCGGTGCGGACATGGCCGGGTTCATCCTTGCCGAAGGGAGCCCGCGGCGCGCGGCCGCGGTCCTCGAGGTTCCGCCGACCATGCTCTCGGTGGAGGTGTCGGTCGGCGAGTCGCGCGACGAGCACGCAGATCTCGTCCAGCTCTATCCGCGCGAGGAGGGAAAGGTGCGGGGCCGGGACGCCGTGCTCCTGCGGGCGGGGCACGAGGTCGCCCGCGTCGTCGACCTCCCCTGGCAGGAGGCCGATCCCACGCACCTCGACCGCGCACGCGCCACCGAAGGTCGCGTCATGCTCGCCGGCGGGCTCGGCCCCGAGAACGTCGCCGAGGCGATCGCGGCCGTGAGACCGTGGGCCGTCGATGCCAGCTCGAGCCTCGAGCGCGAGCCGGGGATCAAGGATCACGAGCGCGTTCGCGCCTACGTCGAGGCGGCGCAACATGAGCGTCGGGCTCTACGGCGCGTACGGGGGCAGGTACGTCCCCGAGACGCTGATCCCCGCGCTCGACGAGCTCGAGGCGGGCTGGGACGAGGCCCGCGACGATCCGACCTTCCGGGACGATCTCGACCGGCTCGGAGAGCGCTACGTCGGCCGGCCGACTCCGCTTTACGAGGCGACGCGCTTCGCCCCCGAGGGGCGTCGCATCCTCCTCAAGCGCGAGGATCTCTGCCACACGGGAGCGCACAAGATCAACAACGCGGTCGGGCAGATCCTCCTGGCGCAGCGCCTCGGCAAGCGCCGGATCGTGGCCGAGACGGGCGCGGGCCAGCACGGAGTCGCCACCGCCACGGTGTGCGCCCGCTTCGGGCTCGAGTGTGTCGTGTACATGGGCGCCGAGGACATGCGCCGACAGCATCCGAACGTCGAGCGCATGCGGCTCCTGGGCGCGCACGTCGAGCCGGTCGAGTTCGGGACGCGCACGCTCAAGGAGGCGACGAGCGAGGCCATACGCGACTGGATCACGAACGTCGAGACGACGTACTACCTCATCGGCTCGTGCGTGGGGCCCCATCCGTATCCCGCGATCGTCCGTGAGCTGCAGGCCGTGATCGGCCGAGAGGCGCGAGAACAGGTGCTCGAAGGTTGGGGTCGCCTCCCGGAGGTCGTGGTCGCGTGCGTTGGGGGCGGCTCGAACGCGATCGGGCTCTTCGCCGGCTTCCTCGACGACACCGAGGTGCGACTCGTCGGAGTCGAGGCCGCGGGTGCCGCGAGCCTCGGGTCGGGACGCGCGGCCGTCCTCCACGGGGCACGGTCGTCGGTGCTCGCGGACGCAGACGGCCAGATCGCCGACGCGCACTCGATCTCCGCGGGCCTCGACTATCCCGGCGTCGGGCCCGAGCACGCGCAGCTGCGCGACTCGGGTCGCGCGGAGTACGTCACCGCGACGGACGACGAGGCGCTGGCGGCGTTCCACCGGCTCGCGGAGACCGAAGGCATCCTGCCCGCGCTCGAGCCCGCGCACGCGCTCGCGCGAGCGCTCGACGTCGATGCAGAGCTCGTTCTCGTCGGTCTCTCCGGGCGTGGCGACAAGGACCTCGCCGAGGTGCTCTCGATCTGAAGAAGCTGGTCGTCTACCTCATGGCGGGCTCGAACACGCCCGAGCTCGCGCGCGCAGCCGAGGCGGGTGGGGCGGACCTGATCGAGATCGGCTTCCCGTTCTCGGATCCGCTCGCCGACGGCCCCGTCATCCGGCGCGCGGCCGAGCGTGCGCTTGCAGAGGGCATGCGGACGGATGCCTGTCTCGCGTGCCTTCGAGAGGTGAGCGAGCAGGTCGGCGTTCCGATCGTCCCGATGACGTACGCGTCCTTGCTCGAGGCGTACGGGTGGGAGCGCTTCGCGGAAGACTCGTTCGCCGCCGGTGCGGCTTCCCTGATCGTCGCCGACCTCCCGGTCGACGCACGTCCGGAGCTGCGGCGCATCCAGCTCGTCGCACCGACCTCGACCGATACGCGAATCGCGCTGGCGGCAGAGCGGACCGACGGCTGGCTCTACCTGGTGACGCTCGCGGGGACGACCGGCGCTCGGACCGAGCTGTCACCGGCGCTGGCGCCGCTCGTCGGACGAACACGAGCTCTCACCGACGTCCCGCTGTACGCGGGATTCGGGATCTCGACGCCCGAGCAGGCGGCCGCCGCCGCCGAGCTCGCGGACGGCGTCGTCGTCGGGTCGGCCGCGCTGCTCGCCGCGGAAAACGGCCCGCACGCGCTCGGGCACTTCGTGGCTCAGCTACGCGAGGCGCTCGAGTAGCCCACGAGCCAGTCGCGCGCGACGTGCCAGGCCTGCGAGCCCGCGTCGATGTGCTCGAAGTGCCCGGTCTGCGAGAGGACGACCAGCTCGCACTCGTCGCCGGCAGCGCGCGCGGCGGAGGCGTAGCTCGTCGCGATCCGCATGGAGACGCTGTCGTCGCGGTCGCCGTGCAGCACGAGTTGGGGGATGCCCAGCGGGAGCTGCTCGCGCGGTGACGCGAGCAGGTAGCGAACGTACTCCTCGGTCGGCTCTCCGAGAAGTGCCCTGGTTGGCGTTGCGGAGGGGGCGAGCCCGGCCGCGAGCGTGAGGTCGAGCACGCCCGCCTGCGAGACGGCGGCGCCGATTCGCACCCGAGGCGAGGCACCGGGCGCTTCGGCCGGCAGGCCCGGACGAGCCGCCGCCCAGAACGCCAGCTGTCCTCCGGCCGAATGTCCCACGGCCAGGACGCAGCTGAGGTCGAGGGGGGCGTCAAGGGTCTCGAGCAGATCGACGGCCGCGGCGACATCGAGAAACGTCTCCGGCCAGCCTCCGCCGCCACCGACGCGGCGGTACTCGACGTTCCAGGCCGCCAGCCCGTGCGCGCTCAGGTCGAGGCACAGCGCATCCATCTGCGAGCGGTCGTAGCGCGCGCGCCAGTACCCGCCGTGGACGACGACGACGACCGGGTGCGGCCCGCGCCCGTCCGGCAGGAACAGCTCCCCGAGCTGGCTCGAATGGGAGCCGTATCGATGCACCGAGCGAGTCACGCGCGCCCGATAGTGACGGATCCCGCAAGCGGCGGCTCGGCCTCGTGGCGTAACCCCATTCGCAATATCGCGACCGGACGGCGCTCGCGGCGTTCCACAACCGAGGGCGTAGGGACGCGTGGAGCCTGCCGTGATCACATGCGGCCCACCGCCAGCGTGACCTACCAGATCGGCGGGGCCCCGACCCATCCCCATCAGGTCGCGGTCTATGGGCCGGGTAAGACGCCCGACGACGTCGTGGCGGTGAACCCGCCGGGGGCTCCGCCCTTGATCAACGACGCCAATGGTCGGCTCGCGTTGAGCCCGCTGGTGGCGACCGGGACGTTCACGACGCCGCCCGGGACGTTCACGACCCCCGGGCGCTACCTGGTCCTCTGCAATCTCAGGCCGCACTTCGAGAACTTCGGCATGTACGGCTGGGTGGTGGTGAAGTAGCTCCTGAAATCGGGGCGTCGCTTTCGGCGCCCCGATTCCCTAACGCCTGGGCCGCAGTTCAGCGGTGCGGTCGCTCGGCCAACTCCCGCGTCACAGGTACCCACTCGTAGAGCGCGTCGGGTTCGCGTTCCTCGTTGCCACAGCCGTCCGTCAACTCGACCAACCGGAAGCCGTGACGGTCGTAGAAGCGCCGTGCGCCGACGTTTCCCTGGAACACCCACAGACGGAGTCCGCCTGGGCGTCGCTCCTTCGCCCGCTCGACGAGCCCTGTTCCGACGCCGCGTCGTTGGTACTGCGGCGCGACGTAGAGGTGCTGAAGGAAGTCGACGCCGCTGCGTGAGCCGAGAGCCACGAAGCCGACCAGCGTCTCGTGGATCTCGTCAACCCAGACCTCCTCGTTCGGCAGGACAACGGTCCTGAGGAACTGGTGATCGTCGTCGGGTGTGTGGAGCTCGGGAAGCGATGGCATCGCCGCCCGCATGGCCGTCCGCAGAATCGCGGAGAGCGCGGCGGCGTCGTCGGGTCGCGCTCGTCTGAGCAACTCCGAGGAATCGCCCATCGGCTACACGCGCCCCTCGTGCTCGCGCAGGAGCACCGCGCGGAGCTCGGCGAGCGCCTCGCTGCCGGCGTCGTCGAGCGCCCGGAGGATCGCCTCCCGGTCGGCGATCGTCACGCGAGGACGACGACCTCGTTGTCGTAGGCGCGCACGAGCGTCTCAGCCGGGGCGTCGAGCTCGGCATCGCGCAGGCATGCGGGCGAGCTCGAGCACGTCGCGATCGGGCACTCGGAGGCCGGCGAGCATGATGCGGACGAGCGTACACACGTTCGCCTGAGCGCGTCGTCAGGCTTCGACCATGATCTCCAGGGTCAGCGACGTGTCCCCGAGCGGGTCGGGAATGACCAGGGGGCCACCAGCCGCACCTCCGACCGGATCCTCGGCCGCCTCAAGAATTGCGGCTCCGGTCTCGCTGTGCTGGCGGACCCGCCACAAGCTGCCGCGACTCTTGACGAGCGCCCCGATGGGGAACTCGCCGCGCGTTGTTCGATACTCGACGTCGCCGTCCGGGAACCGGAGGATCAGGATCGGCGTTGTCGGGATACGGACACCGTACGCGGACCAAGCACTTGCCGAGTGTTACGGCTGCCCGGCGGCAGAAGAGCGGCCGTCGGGATCGCGCGGCTCGACCGGCGCAAACCCCTTGATCGGCTCGACATACGCGGTCGGAACGTCCTCGTCTGTGACACGCGCCACCCACCAGAGTGCCCCGTGTCGGCGCACCGTCTCGCCGACGGTAGGGGCGGGCCGCCGGCTCACGTCGTACTCGAAGTCACCGTTCGGAAAGCGGATCACGAACGCTCGTCCGGGCATGGAGCACCTCGCTGCTTGGGTGCCCCGGTCGTGCCCGGCTTGGCTGGGCGCGAAACCAGACTGGCTCCCATTTGCGCTTTCGCGGCACTCAGGACCCGCCTGACCCACGGCGGGCCAGAATGCGCCCGGCAGGAATCGAACCTGCGCAACGTTCCCGCCAGAATTAGGGACCCAGTTCGCCGCGTTCCTTGGAGAGCAGCGCGGCCAGCGGGAATTAGGATTGCCCTCGTGGCCGGGAGCGAGCCGATTGACGCCGCCCATCGCGGCGAGAACTCATTCGTCATGGCCCGTATGCGGAGTGGCTTCGCGGTCATCGGTGGCACGCAGCATCTGCCCGGTTACTCGCTGTTGCTGACGACGATCCGTCCATCGACCATCTGACCGACCTCGACTGGCAGCGTCGAAGGGAGTTCCTCTTCGACATGGCGCTGCTCGGCGAGGCCCGTGGAGCGGGCATGTCGTCCTCACGGTCTTCGGCGCATCAACCAGGTGCTCGGCAACACCCTGCATGTCCTCCACGGGCATGTACACGCCCGCTATGACTGGGAGCCTGCCGACATGATCGTGGGCCTGTCTGGCGCTACCCGGACGAGGTTCGGACTGACCCCGATCACGCCTATTCGGACGAGAAGCACGGTGAGCTTTCGAGCGCGGATCACTGCTGAACTGAACGACCTGATCTCGACGGCGTACTAGTCGAGCTCGCGTACCGCCCGACTTACCGGCGACGAAGCTCGCCCCTAGCTTCCTTCTGAAGCAGAGCTCGAAGCGGATCAGTTCCCGGCGACGTGCCGCCGACGCCCTTCGAGATCATCGGCAGGCCGCGACGCCGAGCCCGGTTGTGGCAATCGCGTGATCGGCGGTACGGTCGCCGGAGTGATATTGCTCGTAGTCGCCGCAGTCGTGCTCGCGCTGGTGTCGTGCGGCGGATCTGAGCCCGAGCCACCCCGCGCGGCGTCGCCCGATCCGAGGCAGCTCGTAGTCAGGCTGTCGGACCTTCCACCTCGGTACACCCTGCTCCCCGGAGAAACGATTCCGATCTCGCTGGCGAGCGTCCTGGAGGACCCGTGGTCGGCCGGCCTGGAAGCGGAAATCAAACACGAGCGCGTCGCCGGCTTTCAGACTTCCGTCTGGAACCCCGAGCGTCGACGAATCCAGTGTTCGGTCACCGTCTACCGCGCGAATACGGGAGCGCGCCAGGTCCTCGCACATAGTCGTCTTCGCACCCGTGCATTGTTCGCGGCTCACCGCAGACGATCAACACCGGTGGAAGCTCTCGGCCGGGAGGCGCGTGCTTCTCGCCTCGATCTCGGTCGCCTGAAGGGACTCACAGTTACCTGGCGACAGGGGAGCGTCCTTGCAGCGTGCTCCATCCTCGGACGCAACCCGCCCGCCCTTGCGGAGCTCATGGAGGTCGTGTTGGCGCAGCACAGGCGCCTGACGACCACGCTCGGATGATGTCCCGGCCAGGCCCACTTCGAGGGAGCTGAGCCTACTCCGTTCTTGCGCGTTTGCAGCTTGCTAGTAACGCTGCGAAACGCTTGGTATGCTCTGGTCGTGAGAACCGAGGAACGAGTCTCAATCAGCGCATTCGTCGATCCCGACGTTCACGAGAGACTCGTCGAGCGGGCACGCGCCGAGGGTCGCTCGGTGTCGGCTGTCCTCCGACAATTGCTTCGCAAGCACGTCGGGGAGCCGGCGCGGCTCAGGAACGCACGCGACGTCCGGGCATGGCGTGAGATCGAGGACGACCTCGTCCCGCGTCTAGGCGGACGCTGGCTGGTGAGCGCGGGAACGGTGGGCCTGTGATGACCGGGCTAATCCGTCGCCAGCTCGGCGAGGTTCTCGGGTTCGCTGACGGTGATCTATCGGGCTAGGGCAAGTAGTTGCGGTGCTTCCACCGACGTCGCTGCTCGGAGACCGCTCGGCTCGTCCTACGGGCCGCCTCCAGGAGCTCGGCTGCTAGATCCAGCGTGTCCTCAGAGGCGTGTCGTCGCTTGTCTTTGTACTCGTCTCGCCCCACACAGAAGACCGTGTAGATGTCGCGTCCGCTCTGAAGGACTTCGTCCACAACCCACACCTTCCCCGCGTACAAGTCCCCACCTTGACTGCGGATGCGAGTGCCACGACGGGGAGGCCTCTTGAACCATCGGTGCTCAGCGGAGTCGGGAAACAGAAGGACGCAGTACACGCCGCGACCAGGGCGCTCGTGTGCCAGTAGACGTTCAAGGAGCCGCAGCACTTCGCCCGGATGGTCTTCCCTCGATCGAGGGACAGGCAAACGCTCTTGGAGGTTTGAGCCTCAGGCGGTCTTGTGATGGGCGCTCGAGCGCACGACCCCCGCTGTGTTATTTCCCTCCCCGCGAGCCCGATGGGTAAACACCGGGATGGTATTGAGGGTGCCGTCCAAATCATTAGGCGCCCAGAGGAGAACGTGCGATGCAGAAACCACGCCAGTCCAGTACGGCCCGAAAGCGGCCGGTGCCATCGGATAGTCACGCCGACATCGAGGATTGGATCCGGCGCGTGATGCCGGATCTGCACCCCATCGTCAAGCGGCTGGACGACTTGATCTGCGAGACAATCCCCGGCCTTCACTACGCCGTCAAGTGGCAGAAGGCTTACTACGGGTTGCACGAACTCGGGTGGATCATCGAGATGGTCGCCTACGACGTTTCCGTGAATGTCGTCTTCCTCGGCGGCGCTGAGTTCGATCCTCCGCCGCCGCTTGGAACCACCGAACGGAGTCGCTACGTCAAGCTGACAACCCTGGAGGAGGCGCATGGGCCGGAGATGCGCAAGTGGATCGAGCAAGCGGGGCGCGTGCCGGGGTGGAAATGAGAATGCCACCGCCGCGTAAACGAAAACAGCGATACGACTCGGGGAAATACAACGGGCCGCATCGGGTCATGCGCCAGCGACTCGACCCGGTCGTCCAGACCGGCACCGTTCGCTGCGTTCGCTGCAACGAGTTCATCCAGCCCGGCACCCCTTGGCACCTCGATCACCGCGACGACGGTCGTGGTTGGCCCGGCCCGGCTCACGCGAGATGCAATCAGCGAGCAGGCTGGGAGAAGATGGTCGCCTCGGCTAACGGCCGCATGGCCAACGGCAACCGCATCGACCTCGAGGAGAAGCCGTACAAGTGGTCGCAACGCTGGTCGGAAGACCCGCCGCCGGGCACGACGGCGAACATCAGCGGTAGCCCCGGGTTCGTCGAGCTCTACATCGGAAACGGCGTCTGGCAGACGGTCAACCGGCGCAGCGTCGGCGACTAGCGCAGGGTTCGACGAGCCCTCGGTTGACCTCACGACCGCCGAGGCAGAGGATTCACCGTGTGAACCCGTGGTTCGCTCGCTAGGCCTCGCGGCAGCGCTCGCGGTCGCGCTCCTCGCTGTCTCTGCAGCGGGCGGCTCCGGCACGCAGGCGCCTCGCGCGGGCGGAGCCGTTCGCTTTGGTCCGCTGGACGAGCCGCCGTGCCTCAACCCACTGCTCGCGCGGTGCTTCGGACAGGCCGGACCGCCTATCTCGCTTTTCATAGGAGAGAAGGTCCTCGAACCCGCGTTCGTCGTCGGCCCTGACTTCACATGGCGGCCACAGCTCGTCTCCAGCGTCACGTTCACGAGGAAGCCGCCCTTCACGCTCACGTACCGGATTCAGCCTCGGGCGCGGTGGAGCGACGGCGTGCCCGTCACCGCCCGCGACTTCGTCTTCACCCTCCGCGCCAGGATCGCCCACAAGGACGAGCTCGGCCCTGAGGAGCAGGCGCTCGTCGAACGGGTGCGGAGCGTCTCTGCTGTAGGGATGAAAGGCGTCCGCGTCGTCCTGCGCGGTCGAGATGCGGGCTGGCGCACTCTCTTCGGGAACATCCTGCCGAGGCACGCGCTCGCGGGGGAGAGGCTCGAGGACATATGGACCGACGGAATCGTCAACCCGAAGACGGGTAGGCCGATCGGGAGCGGGCCTTTCCTCGTCGGGCGCTGGGAACGCGGCGAACAGCTGACCCTCGTACGCAACCCCCGCTACTGGGGCACTCGCGCGTATCTCGATCGGCTCGTCCTTCGCTTCAGTGTCCGGGGCACCGAACCGGTCGAATGGTTCCGACGGGATGAGCTCGACATCGCTTGGGGATTTCCTACCGCCCCCGGCGACCTCGCTGCGTTACGTCAAGAGCGCGGCGTCAGGGTCGTCACGACACCTCCCAGCCCGGGATGGGAACACTTCGCGATCAGGATCGGTTCGGGGGGCCATCCGGCGCTGAAGAACAAGCTCGTCCGGCAGGCGCTCGCCTACGGGATCGACCGCACGGCGCTCGTCCGGCAGGTGTTCAGCGACGTGCCGAACCTTCGACCGCACGACAGCGTCGTCATCGTGAGACCGAGCCCCCATTACCGCCCGAACTGGCGCCGATACACCCGCCGCCCGGCCGAGGCCCGACGGTTGCTCGAGCAGGCCGGCTGCCGCAGCGGTGACGACGGCGTCTACGTCTGCGCCGGACAGCGGCTCTCGCTTCGCTTCGTGACGAGCGCGGGGATCCCGCCCCGGGCGCGCGTGCTCTCGCTCGCCCAGGCTCAGCTGAAGCAGGTCGGGATCGAAGTCGTGCCGAACTTCGCGCCGCCTCCGGTGTTCCTCGGCCAGATCCTCCCGCAGGGCGGCTTCGACGTCGCGCTCTTCGCCTGGACGGGCGATCCGAGCGGAGCCGGACTCGACGAAATCTTCGGCTGCGAGGGCGCCTTCAACTACACGGGCTACTGCCAGCGACTGGTGACGCGCGACCTCGACCAGGCAAGCCGGATCCTGGACGCGAACCAGCAGGCACGTGTCCTGAACAGGGCCGACCGCCAGATAGCGCAGGACGTTCCGGCTCTGCCCCTCGTCCAGATCCCGCTGCCCGCGGCGTTCCGGACGACCATTCACAACTACGTGCTCTCCTTCAATCCCCTGACGACCTCTGACACGTGGTGGCTCGAGCGCTAGCGGCCGATCGCCGTCTCGCTCGTCGTCCAGGCTCGACCACTCGCCCGCCTCGAGCTTGCGCTCGCGGCGCCTCGTCAGACGAGCCCCTCGCGCACCCGCCCCTCGTGCTCACGCAGGAGCACAGCCCGGAGCTCGGCGAGTGCCTCGTTGCCCCATCGTCGAGCGCACGAAGGATCGCCTCCCGCTCGGCGATCGTGAGCGCGAGGACGACCACCTCGTTGTCGTGGGCGCGCTCGAGCTTCTCGGCCGTGGCGTCGAGTGAGGCGTCGCGGAGGCTGCGGGCGAGCTCGAGGACGTCGCGATCGGGGACGCGGAGGCCGGCGAGCTGCATCCAGGCGGATCCTATGACGAGCTAGTTCGGCGATCCGTCTCGAGCTCGCGCTCCGCCAGACTGGCCGTCACCCTGGCGACGTCCCGCAAGCTCGGCGTGCCTTCGCTGAGATAGCGCACCAGCCACCGCCTCGCCGCCGGCCCAGCCTTCGGTGACTCACGCTCGAAGTAGAGATGTACGAGCTGCAGCGCGTCCTCGAGCGCCAGGTTCGGCAGCTCGCGGGCGGCGTCCTCGGCCATCCAGAGGGCTCGGCGCTCGATTGCTCGACGAAAGCGGGCGTAGGGGCGAGGCTGAGCGGTCACGAACACATGTTCCCACGGGTGGCACAGCCATGCCCCTCGAACACGCCACATCCGCCACTTAACGCCTTTCTTAGGTTCTACCCGTTTCCGGCTCCAGGACGTGGGTAGGCCAGAAGGTGACCACGAGAGGAGGCAGGAATGCCCAAGACACTCACTCACAACGTGTGGATGTATCGCGACCCGACTCTCGCCACGAGCCTGAGCAAGCAGGAAATCGTCGGCTTCAACGTCGAGTCCATCGACGGGTCGATCGGCAAGATCGACGACGCGTCATTCGAAACGGACACTGGACACATCGTCGTCGACACCGGGCCGTGGATCTTCGGCAAGAAGGTCATGCTCCCGGTGGGCGTGCTTCGGAACGTCGACCACGAGAGCGAGACGGTCTTCGTCAATCGTACGAAGGACGAGATCAAGAACTCGCCTGAGTTCGAGGACACGCTGACGACTGACGAGAGTTACCGCACGAAGCTGGGTTCGTACTACGGCCCGGAAGGCAAGGGCTACCGCGACTGGTGACCTCCGTCGGGTCGGCTCCGCGATCGCCGCCTTCCTAGAAGGTGCGCGATGGAGTCCACGAGCCCTTGACGTAGCGGACGGGCCGGGTGAGCAACCCGGCCCGTCCTTCGCTATGGGAACCCCACCGAGAAGACTCACCACGGTTCATCCGTTCAGCCCGCCCGCGTCGAGCTCGCGCTCCCCGGAGGGTTTACGATGAGACCGCAGCAACGATGAGCAAGCCGCGCACGAAAAGGCCACGCACCGCTGAATGCACCGAGGTCACTATGTTACTCCGCGGGCAGGGCCTCGAGTGCGAGGACGCCGCGGCGCCCGACCAAAATCCCGAACCCGAGGAACGCCCCGAGTACGAGGCCGAGATGCTGGTCGTCGCGGCCTATTGTGGGCCTTGCGTTGGCCTCTACAGCGCACGAAGTCAACCGCGCACGGCGCGGGCCGACGTGCCGTGATCGCGCTGCTGGCGGTCGCGTAGTCGCCGCTCGACACCGAGGTACCGGTCCACTGCTGCTCGGCCACTCGTCTATCACCACGACCGGCGACATCTACACCGACTGGGACATCGACCAGCTCGAGGAGACGATGCGCGTCGTGGTCGGCGCGGACGCCGCCGATGATTTGTAAAGACGTTCCCGCCAGTCCTCGCGGAAACCGAGCAAACAACCGGAGAATGCGCCCGGCAGGAATCGAACCTGCCTGCTAATAGCGTTTTCTGAGCGCCGAGGTACCCACCGGGGTACCCACCGTGCGAGCGCTTACGAGCGCGGGCGTCATCAAGTTCGCGACAATTCGAGGCAGTAACCTCCGGCGTCGTGGTCGAGGTTAGGAGGGCGACATGGGCGAGGGCAACGCCAGCGAGGATCAGGTCCATGTGGCGGTCTCGAATGATGGTACGAAGATCGCGGGACGGGTTCGGGGACACGGGCCGCCGCTCGTCCTTGTCCACGGAGGGTTGGGCAGCGGCGACGTTTCCTGGCTCTTCCTACTCCCATTCCTCGTCGAGCACTTCACGTGCTACCTGATGAGCACGCGCGGAAGAGGCTTGAGCGGCGACGGCGCAGACCACTCCCGGGAGCGCCAGTTCGAGGATGTCGCCTCGTACGTGGAGAGCATCGACGAGCCGGTCGCGGTCTTCGGTCATTCAAGCGGTGCGGTCTGGGCGCTCGGCGGAGTTGCCCTCGCCCCCGGCGACGTGCGAGCTCTCGCGCTGTACGAGCCGCCCTTTCCAGCGCTCGAGCCGCCCATGAGCGACGACCAATACACCCGCGTCCAAAACGCGGTGACCGAGGGCCGGCTGGCCGACGGCGTGGAGATCGCGACACGCGAGATCATCGGCCTCGGCACGGACGAAGTGGCGCTCTTCTCGGCGCCCGGCGTGGCTGAACGAGCCCAGGCGGCGATGCCGATCGTCGTCCAGGAGGCCCCGGAGATGAACCGGCCGCTCGAGGACACGACGCTCGATCGGCTCTTGGTACCGGTGCTCGTGCTCCACGGGGAACGCTCGCGTGCCGAATTCAAGAACGCCGCGCGCCTGTTGACCGATCGGTTGGATGATGCTCGCATCGTCGAGATTGCCGGCGCCGGCCACCTCGGCCCCCTGACCGCCCCCGAACCCGTGGCACGGGAGTTGGTCGGGTTCCTCAGCGGCTGAGCAGCAGCGCCGCGTATGTCGTCGTGCTCCCCGGCTACTCGCGACCGCTCATCCGCGTGCGCGACTACCTGGTGCTGCTCGAGCGGTCGACCTACAACGGCGAGCGGGTGCGATGAGCCGGCGACCCTCCCTGGAATACTTCAATCAAGGCACATCGCTCCCCAACCGGAGGATTCGTCTGCGGCGCCAGCGGGTAGGTCCAGCAGGTTCGGTACCCGAACCCCACATGAGGAGGGGGATTACATGACTTATCCATTGAGGCTGCGCCTCAGAGCGGGAGCCATCGCCGTCGCAGCGGTGACCATTTTGCTCACGCTGGCCCTGCCAGCGGCTGCAACATCTGCCCCGCCAGGTTGTAATAACCGCTCGAACACGACGTACCAGGCACTCCTCGCGTGCGTGACCCTCGAGGGCGTTCGAGATCACCAGGCGGCGTTCCAGAGGATCGCCGACGCGAACGAGGACGAGTTCTACCCCGGGACCCGCGCAGCCGGGACCGATGGGTACGCCGAGAGCGTTGACTACGTCGCCGGACTGCTCGAGGATGCCGGCTACGAGGTGACGCTGGACGAGTTCCCGTTCACGTTCCAGTTCCCGGCCTTCCTCCAGCAGCTCACACCGGTGAACGCGATCTACGAGACAGGCGCGTTCACGGGCAGCGGGTCTGGAGAGGTCACCGGCCAGGTCATCCCGGTGGACATCAACCTAACCCCGCCTCGCGAGAGCACGAGCGGCTGCGAGGCGGCCGACTTCGCTGGCCTCGACTGGACCGGCGACGCAGACATCGCGCTCGTCCAGCGAGGCACCTGCTTCTTCGGTGACAAGGCCCATAACGCCGAGCTGGCCGGCGCCGAGGCAGTCATCATCTTCAACCAAGGCAACACGCCCGACCGTGAGGGGCTCATCGTCGCCGACGCCACCTCCATCACCCTCCCGGACGGAAGCACGGGCACTGTGGAGCACGGCATTCCCGTCGTCGGCGCGAGCTTCGCCAACGGCGAGGCGCTGGCGCAGTCCGGCTCGACGGCTTTCGTCGAGGTCATTCCGAGCGAGACTCGGACGGACTTCAACGTCATCGCCGAGAAGTCGGGAACGAACACCGGCAACGTCGTGATGGCCGGGGCCCACCTTGATTCCGTGACCGAGGGGCCGGGCATCAACGACAACGGATCCGGTTCGGCCGCACTGCTCGAGACCGCGCTCATGATGGCGAAGGTCCAGACGGAGAACACGATCCGGTTCGCGTGGTGGGGCGCGGAGGAGCTGGGCCTCATCGGCTCGACGGCGTATGTCGACGGCCTCTCACAGGCCGAGAAGGACCGGATCGCGCTCTACCTCAACTTCGACATGGTCGGCTCGCCGAACTACATCTTCATGACGCAGGACGCCGACGAGTCGAGCTTCGAGGCTCCGGTCGCCATTCCGACCGGCTCGACCGCGATCGAGGATCTCTTCGAGTCCTTCTACACCCTGAGCGGCGAGCCCTACGATGACGCCGAGTTCGACGGACGCAGCGACTACGAGGCGTTCATCAACAACAACATCCCGGCCGGTGGCCTCTTCACCGGGGCGGAGGTTCCGAAGACCGCCGAGCAGCAGTCGATTTGGGGCGGCACCGTGGGTGCGCAGTTCGACCCGTGCTACCACCTCGCCTGCGACACGTTCGCGAACGTCAACGACCACGCGCTCAACACCAACGCCGACGCGATCGCGTTCGCGATGCTGACGTACGCGTTCTCGACGGAGTCCGTGAACGGCGTCGCGGGGAGGAACGTGCCGGGTCCGCCCTCGGCTCTGCCTGCGCCAGCAGGTTCGGAAGGGACGTTCGTCCCCTAGGACCGCGAAGCACGACACCCGAGAGGGCTTGGGGACGAGGCACTGCCGGCGGGCTGTCAACCGCCGGCAGTGCCGTTAGTGGGAACTTCGTGGCTGCGGGCCTGCGGCCGATGCGTGGGCCGACGACGACTCGGTCGAGGAGAGCAACTCCTAGACCCGCTTCAGTCTTGCGCGGAGGCGCTGTGGTGCTCCCCGGTTACACCCCGCATGCTCAGGGCCGCCCCGCGATTCGGAATCTGCGTGGCCCAGATCCCACGCCTCGCCCGACCGAATCAGGCCACCGACCGGCTCGCCGTCGACGAGTTCTGCGCGCCCAGGCGCCGCCGCGAGCGCATCTGACCAGGCCAGTTGCCACGGCCGGAGCCCAGCGCTTCCGAGTTCCCCTGTGGGCCGTAGTCGCGTACCTCGCCTCCTCGCGGCGGCGTCCGAGCCGCCTGCACTGCAACGAGCAGAAGCGCTGGTTCTCCGTGACGGCCAGGAAATCGCGCGAGCAGCAGTCGCACCGGCGCTCTCCGAACGTGCGCGCCCTTCCGAATCGCAGCGTCGTCGGCCGATGCGCCCGGCAAGTCCCGCAGATGCGCTGGTTCCCGTGGCTCGCATAGAACATCTTCGAGCAGCGGCTACAGGTCTGTTTCACGACCGATCACCGCGTTTCCCGGGCGTCACCGTGACCGTCCTGTCGAGCCATTGACTCAGATGCCACAAGGGTGAGATGATCGGCGCCGCTCGCAGAACTCGAGGGGGGAAGGAGGCTTACCCGCTTCGTCGCAGGCAGGCTGTTCGTCTCGAAGGGAGTAAGACCATGAAGACCCGATCTGCGCTCGTGATTCTCTTGGTGAGCGCACCGCTGGCGCTGTTCGGCATCGTCGGTGTCGCGCTTGCCGATCCACCGAGCATGTACCTCAATCCACCCAACCATCGGCATTTCCTCGTGAATGCGGATGGCACTCTCGTTCCGGTCGGCCCACAGATCTGCGGGAACCCGGACATGCAGCAGGCTTTCAACCAGTTCCACTACAACATTCACCACTCCCAGTTCCCGTCCCCAACAGGCCCGGTAATTGTCGAAACGCTCGGGCCCCAAGACGGTGCCCCGGGGCTGCACAACGGACGGGGTGCCGAGATCATCGGCGTAGGAGGTTGCGGCTAACGCCGTCGAGGTCGAGAGGGCGGCGGATTCAATCACGCCGCCCTCTCCTCAGTTGGCTCTCGTAAGTCCATCGGCCCAGTGGGTCGGGGGGAGAAGAAATCAGGCGGGGTGACGCTCGGAACGCTCACCAAAAAAACGGCCCTTTGTGAGGCAGCCGGGAGGTGACGGAGCACGGAAGACACTCCGCCACACTCCCTGTGGTGCGGCGCACGGGATCACCTAGGGACTCCAATGGCAGTTGAGGCATCGCCCGTTCGGCCAGGTCGCCCACGCCGCACACTCACCAGATCGCCGTCTGCAGTTCCGAGAGGCGCGCGCTCGCTCGTCGTCCCGCTGCGCCGTCGTCGGCGTCTGGATCTGGAAGGCACCAGGTGCAGACGAGTCGCTGCGATGCGAAGTGCAGCCAACCGTGCTCGGCGTTGTGCCAGCAGAACGAGCAGTACGGGCTGTCGATGTCGAGCGACGCGACGGCCGAGGCCGGGGTGAATCCTCCAGCCCTGGCGAGTCGACTGCGCGTCATCCCCGCAGGCCGTACTTCTGAAGCACCGCGTTCGCATCAACTCTTCGCCAGCGTTCGCGCTGCTCGCGTCTGTCGAACAGGCTGAAGCCCACCGGCGGGTGCTGGGGCACAGGCGGCTGCTCGGCGGCGGGTGGCTGGTGGAGCGTGGTGTCGAGGTAGCGCTCCCAGTCCTTTGCTGCCCCAGTACTCGCGAGGCGCCTCCCACCAGCGATCACCGAGCGTGATGATGCCGTTGTCCTTCACGCCACCCTCCCCCCACGCATCTCGCCCATGTGGACGGACTTCACCGGCTGCTTCGAGCCAATCGGCTTCAGGAAGACGACGAGGTGATCTCTCACGACGAACGCCACGGCGAGTGCGTCAGCCGGGGCGGTGGGATCGACGAACTCCCGCACGACCTCGAACTGCTCGCCGGTCTTCGCCTCCGTCCAGGTCTTGCCGGACTGGGCGAGGTCACGGTCGCGTATCTCGCGAATGCGCCGACGCAAGAGATCGCCAAGCTCCGGGTTGCACGGCCTCAGGACGCCGACCGAGCCGAGACGCTTGGCGTCGTAGTTCTGGTCGAGCCGCCGCCCAGTCGGGGCGGCGAAGATGCCTGTGCTGTCGCTCATGTGCGCTCCTCCATCTCGATGTGCTCGCGCTCGATGTGCTCGCGGATCGCAATCCGGAGCTCGGCGCTCCGGCTCCTCTCGGCGGCACGGGCGACATCGTCGAGCCGCTCGGCGTCCTCCGGGTCGACCCACGCGGTCAGCACCTTGCGCATCTCTGTCTTCGTAGTCATGAGTAGATTTTATCGTGCAGCAGAGCCAACGACAGGATCGCTTATGCTGATCCGCGTGCTCGAGCACGGCGCTCCGCGACCTCTCACTCGACTCGAGGAGATGGTGCTCGCCGCGGACGTCGACTACCGCCTGGGCATCGACGAGGCGTGCGAGAACGTCCGCGCGTGGCTGCGCGCCGAGATCGAGAAGCGCCTGCGCGAGGGTGGCGAAGACGGAGACCGTCGAGGTGGCGTGCAGCGTCTGCGGCGAGATGACGGACGTCAGCCCGTCGCACGCGGGGAAGCTCGGTACGAGCGGCGTCCCAGCACCCAAGTGCCACGCTTGCAGGCGACCGGCGCGGGACGCGGAGGCGCAAACCGCGGCGCTCGCCTTCGTCGAGCAACTCGGAGACTCAGCCGTCGAGCTCGGGCGCACCTTCGCGGCCCTGCGCTGAGGGTCCCGTTCGATTTTGTCGAGGTACCCACCGGGGTACCCACCGTTTGCGCTTTCGAGGCATCTCCGGCACGGGTGACCCGCTTACCTAAGCCAAACCCGCACAGCCATGCGGCCTAAAATGCGCCCGGCAGGAATCGAACCTGCGACCTCGCGCTCCGGAGGCGCGCGCTCTATCCCCTGAGCTACGGGCGCTCGGGCGCCAGTGTATCCGGGAGCGCCGTGGCGCCTCCCCGCGACAGGTCATAGGCTCCCGGCGTGCTCGTCGCCGATGTCGCGGAGTCGTACACCGACCTCGTCACGACCGTCTTCTCCTCCACGATCGCCGCGAAGGCGTGGCTCGCGACGGGCGCGCTCGTGCTCGCACTGGTGCAGGTGACGACCGCGGCGCGAATCTACGGGCGGCTGAGCTTCCTGCCCGAGCGGGGCTCGGCGATCGCGGGCGTCCACCGCTGGTCGGGACGCATCGCGTTCCTGCTCACGCTGCCGATCTTCTTCCACTGCGTCACGATCCTCGGCTTCCAGACGCCGGACACACGCGTCGCCGTGCACTCGCTCGTCGGCACGTTCCTGTACGGCGTCTTCGTCGCGAAGGTTCTCGTCGTCCGCGACCGCAGCCTGCCGGCGTGGGCGCTGCCGACCGCAGGTCTCACGCTCGCCTCGCTGCTGGGCGTGCTCTGGCTGACCTCGAGCCTCTGGTACTTCACGACGGTCAGGTTCGGGTTCTGATGGGCAGGGGTTGGAGGCCGATCCTCGCCGGCGCCGCGGTCGTCGTTCTCACGTTCGTCCTCGCGCAGGCCCAGGTCTTCGCCCCGTCGGAGCCCTCCGGTGTGTCCACCGCCGCCGGCGACGTCGATCGCGGCGACGCCGTCTTCCAGCGCGATTGCGCCGGCTGTCACGGCGAGAGCGGTGAGGGAGGTGGCGTGGGGCCCGCTCTGGCCGGCGCGGGACTCGACGCGGACGCGGTGACCGCAGCAGTCCGACAGGGGCGCGGTGTCATGCCCGCGGGCATCGTGTCCGGCCAGGACGAGGCGGACGTCGTCGCGTACGTCGTCTCGATCTCGGCATCCTGAGCCCGATGGAGGTCGAGGCCCGGACCGTCCGCCTGCCCCTCGCGGAGACGTTCGTCATCGCCCGCGACTCCACCGACTTCGCCGACGTCGTCGACGTCTCGGTGACACACGAAGGCGTGACCGGCCATGGAGAGGCTGCGCCGATCGAGCGGTACGGCGAGTCCGCTGCGTCCGCGCTCGCGTTCCTCGCCGAGCACGGCGAGCTGCTGGGAGACGATCCGTTCGCGCTCGAGGAGATCGGCGAGCGCCTTGCGCGGGATCCCAGGTGAGCAGGCAGCCAAAGCGGCGCTCGACGCAGCCCTCCACGATCTCCAGGGAAGGCTGCTCGAGACCCCCGTCTTTCGGCTGCTCGGGCTCCCTCGGGCGGGGCCGCCGACGTCCTGGACCATCTGGCTCGGCGACCCGGACGACATGGCGCGCCGGGCGGAGAAGGCGGCGTCCATGTACCGGCGTCTCAAGCTGAAGCTCGGTGGCGGAGACGGCCTCGACGTGGAGCGCGTGCGCGCGGTGCGCGGAGTCACGGAACTGCCGCTCATGGTCGACGTGAACGAGTGGTGGTCGCTCGACGAGGCGCTCGATGCGCTTCCGCAACTCGCGGCGCTCCGCGTCGAGTACTGCGAGCAACCGCTGCCCGCGGGCGACGAGGGTGGGAAAGTGCTGCGGGAACGCTCGCCGATCCCGATCTACGTCGACGAGGACTGCCACACGCTCGCCGACGTCGCCCGCTGTGCCGAAATCGCACACGGCATCAACATCAAGCTCGCAAAGTCGGGTGGGATCCGCGAAGGGATACGCATGGCGCACGCGGCGCGGGCGCTCGGGCTCGGGGTGATGCTCGGTTGCATGCTCGAGTCCGGGCTGGGGATCGCCGCCGGCTGCTGCGTCGCACCGCTCTGCGACCACGTCGACCTCGACGGCAACCTCCTGCTCGCCGAAGACCCCTGGCCCGGCATCGAGCTCGTCGACGGGGTGCAGACGCCTTCTCTTGCTTCGGGCCTCGGGGTCGCCGCGCGTTCGTGACGCGGCGCATCCTCATCCTCGCCGAGGGGTTCTCCCACGATTCGCATCACGGCAAGACCATGCGCGGGATCGTCCGCTACGGGCCGGATCCGGTGGTGGCGATCCTCGACTCGGCGCGCGCGGGCGAGAGTCACGGCGACATCCCGATCGTCGGATCGGTCGCGGACGCGCTCGCCTTCGAGCCGACCGTTGCCATCGTCGGCGTTGCGACGCAGGGGGGACGCTTCCCACCCGCCTGGCGCGAGCTCCTCAAGAGCTGCATCGCCGCCGGGCTGGACGTCGAGAGTGGCCTCCACGAGTTCGTCTCGGAGGACGCGGAGCTCTCTACCCTCGCGCGCGTGCACGGCGTCGAGCTGCGCGATCTGCGAAAGCCACCGGCCGGCCTCAGCGTCCCGACGGGGGCGAACCTCGAAGTCGACGCCAGGATCGTCCTGACCGTCGGCTCCGACTGCGCGATCGGGAAGAAGACGGTCGCCGTCGAGCTCGATCTCGCGGCGCGGGAGCGCGGGCTCGCGTCGATCTTCGTCCCGACGGGACAAACCGGAATCGCGATCGCGGGCTGGGGGATCGCCGTGGACGCGGTCGTCGCCGACTTCCTCGCCGGTGCGGCAGAGCGGCTCGTCGTCGAGGGCGCGGCGCGCGGAGGTGAGGGTGCGCTCCTCTTCGTCGAAGGCCAGGGCTCACTCGTGCACCCGATGTACTCCGGCGTGACGCTCGGCCTCGTCCACGGCTCGGCGCCGCATGCGCTCGTGCTCTGCCACCGTGCCGGCTCGACGGAGATCGAAGGCAGCCCGGGCCACCCGATCCCACCGCTCCCGGAGCTCGTCGCGCTGCACGAGCGCATCGCTCTCCCGGCGCGCCCCGCCGTGGTCGCATGCGTCGCGCTGAACACCGCAGAGCTCGCGAACGACGATGACGCACGCGCGGCGATCGCCTCCGTCGCGGACGACACCGCACTGCCGACGGACGACCCCGTGCGTTTCGGCGGCAAGTATCTGCTTGACGCCGTCCTGGCTCGACTCTAGGCTCCCACGCGCCGCGGGCAAGGGGGCCCGCGAGCGACGTCGATGCGGCTCCTCACTGCGGCCATCACGCTCACTGTGGCGCTCCTGTCCGGGGCGTCCGTTGCCGTAGCCGCGGACATCGGCGCGAACGACGATTCGGCGAAGTACGCGGAGGACGGCGGGGCGGCGATGTACGGGCAGATGGCCCAGCTCGGCCTCCGCCAGACCGTGATCGGTGTTCGCTTCGTGCCCAGCCAATCGGTCGTCGTCCAGGACAAGGAGCAGATCGATCACGCGCTCGCGAGCGCGACGGCGGCCGGGCTCGACGTCGTCCTCGCCGTGTACCCGTATCCGCCTCGCGAGATCGAGGCCGGCCTCGGGTCGCCGTCGCTCTTCGCCGCGTATGTCGGCGTGTTGGCGTCGATCTACCCGCAGGTGAAGCGCTTCGTCATCGGCAACGAGCCCAACCAGCCCGCGTTCTGGCGTCCCCAGTTCTCCGCGGCGGGCGGGAACGTGTCTGCCGGCGCGTTCGGTCCGTACCTCGCCGCGGCGTACGACGTGCTGAAGGGCGTGAACCCGGAGATCACGGTCGTGGGTGTGGGCCTCTCGCCGCGCGGGAACGACCGCCCGAAGGCGAAGAACAACATCTCCACCTCGCCGGTTCGCTTTCTCCGCGCACTGGGCGAGTGGTATCGCCGCAGCGGCCGCGTCGAGCCGCTGATGGACGCCTTCAGCTTCCATCCCTACCCGAACGAGGCGACCGACCCGCTCGAGCGCGGATACGCGTGGCCGAACGCGGGCTTCGTCAACCTCGACCGCATCAAGCAGGCGCTGTGGGACGCATTCCACGGCACGGCGCAGCCCACGACCGTGGACGGGTTGCGTCTCCATCTGGACGAGGTGGGCTGGCAGGTCGACACGACCGGGCGTTCGGGCTATCGAGGTGTCGAGAACGTCTCGGTCACGGACGAGCTGACGCAGGCGACGATCTATGCACGGCTGATCCGCGATGCGGCGTGTGATCCGGACATCGCCGAGCTGAGCTTCTTCGGGTTCCGCGACGACGGACTGCGCACGGGGTTCCAGGCGGGTCTGCAGCGCCTGGACGGGTCGGCGAGACCTTCGTCCGCCGCCGTGCAGACCGCGATTGCGGACGCAGCCTCGGGTTGCACCGGGAACGAGCGTCGCTGGGAGCCGGGCGTCGACGTCGTCGGCGCGAAGATCGCCGTCGGCGGCAAGGCGGCGGCGGTGACGGCTCGCCTCGCAGCCGGAGAGGATGCCCGTGCCCGGGTATGCGTACGAGGGCTGTCGGGCAGGCCCGCCGCACCTTCCAGGTGCCGCTCGGTCAAGGTGCCCGGGCTGCGTCCGCTCAGCGTCGCCGTCCGGCCCTCGGTCGCCCTCGCCGGACGCGTACAGGTCGAGGTCGCCTTCGCCGCGGAGGCGAACCGCAAGCGCCGCACGCTGCTCGTCCGGCAGGCGGTGCTTCGACGCTAGCTTGACAGCGAACATGTGTTCGTGTCATAGTACGAACACGTGTTCGGTCGGCTCGTCATCGTCCTCCTCGTCGCCGTCTTCCTGTGGGCGATGCTCGCGCGAGACACGGGGGCCGGGCCGACGCCGCGCCATCACACGGTGCGAGCGGGCGAGACGCTGTGGTCGATCGCGGACGCGAAGTACGGGGGAGACCCGCGGGCCGCTGTCTGGAAGCTGCAGGAAGCGAACGGCCTTTCCGGCGCGACCATCGTCCCGGGCCAGCGGCTCCTCCTTCCGTAGCCGTTACGTCGTCGACCCGGCGCTGATATGAAACGGGCCACATGGCGTCCGACCGCATCCTGGAGCTGCTCCGTCGCCCCGTCGACGTCGACGAGTACACGGAGATCCGCGAGCTGTGGAAGACCCACTCCATCGCCGAGGACAACCGCGACCTGCCGGGGCTCATCTCGACGCTGACCGAGGACTGCGTCTACGAGGTGATGGGAGAGCCGAACGCGCGCTGGGAGGGCCATGACGGCGCCGCCCGCTTCTACACCGAGCTCCTCACGGCGTTCCCCGACATCCACTTCGACCTCGAGTACATCGTCATCGGCCCGCAGGGCGTGTGCGAGGAGGCGCGGGTCACCGGGACACACGACGCGCGCTGGCTCCACTACGAGGCGACCGGCGAGCGGCTGGAGTGGAAGAACGCGATCTTCTTCCCCTGGGACCCCGCGGCGAAGAAGTTCAAGGGCGAGATGGTCTACACCGACCTCGTCCTGCCGGCGAGTGCCGGCGAGTAGCGACTAGACGACGGCGACGGCAGCCGCAGGCGCGTCCGGCGGCAGGATGTCGGCCGGTCTCCGCCGCGAGACGGTCCAGAACGCGTCGACGACGATCGGGCTGAACTGCTTGCCGCGGCCGCCGCGGATCTGGAGCATCGCCGTGTTCATGTCGAGCGCGACCGCATACGGGCGATCGGTGGTCATCGCGTCCCACGCGTCGGCGATGCAGATGATCGCGGCCTCGATGGGGATGTCGTCGCCGCTGAGGCCGTCGGGATAGCCGAGGCCGTCCCAGCGCTCGTGGTGGTGCCTGATCGCCGGGACGGAATCCTTGAGCGAGGAGATCCGGGAGACGATCTCGGCACCGCGGCTGACGTGCTCGCGCATCATCGCCGCCTCCGCCCGGTCGAGCTGGCCCGGCTTCGTCAGGATCGAGTCGGGCATCCCGATCTTGCCGATGTCGTGGAACAGCGCCGCGGTCGCGAGGGCGCCGAGCTGCTTGGCGGAGAGCCGGAGCTCCCGCCCGATCGCGAGCGACACGCGGCGCACACGCTGCGAGTGGCCCGCCGTGTACGGGTCGCGAGCTTCGACGGCCGCATTGAGCGTCTCGATCGTCTCCAGGAGGCTCGCCTCGAGCAGCCGCGTCGACTCGAGGAGCTCACGGGAGCGCGTCTCGAGGTCGTCGTTCTGTCCTCGGAGCCGAGCCGATGCCCCTCTCACGAGCACAGCGAGCATGACCCACAGCACGCCGAACACGGTTCCGACCGCGAGCCAGATCGTCTGCGTCGAGCCGGCGACGGCCTGCGTGACGGAGGACTCGTCGAGCGACACCTCGGCCGCGCCCACCGGCTTTCCGGAGGCCGTGCGAAGAGGCGCCCAGACCTTCACGACCGGAGGCGCCTTGCCGAGCGGATCGACGATCTCGGCGCTCGACTCTCCCGTGCGCACGGCGCGCCTGAGATCCGGGCTCGAGCGGCGCCTCCCGACCCGCTTGGGATGGGTCGTCGAGAACACCAGCCGGCCACCCGGGGCGTAGACGTTGACTCCGCGCACGTCCGCGGGCAGGCGCACCGTCGCGCCGAGGCGCCGGACCGACCTCCGTGTGACCTCGAGGCGCTTCCCGCGCACGAGGCTCGGCGACAGGACCGCGTCCGTGTACGCGCCGACGTCCCGGGCGTTGTCCCGGAGCGCGAGGTCACGGAGATCCTCGGACAGGGTCGCCGACAGCGCGATCGCGCCGACCGCGAGGATGATCGCGGACGCGATGAGGAAGGTCCGGAGCAGCGTCAGGGAACGCAGCAGCCCGGACGAGCGGTACTCCCGCTGTCGCCGCATGCACTCTGTATCGGCTCGCACAAGGCGGTTTTTGAGGGCACGGCCCCCCTAGAATCCGCCGCCGTGGACCTCGACGTCGTCTTCCTCGGGACGTCCGGCTCCATGCCGACCGCCAAGCGCGCCCTGAGCGCCACGCTCGTGCGCAGGGGAGGGGAGAGGCTCCTGTTCGACTGCGCGGAGGGCACGCAGCGCCAGCTCCTGCGCAGCGACGTGGGGCTCGTCGATCTCGAGGAGATCTTCCTCACGCACTTTCACGCGGACCACTACCTCGGCCTGCCGGGGATGCTGAAGACGTTCGCGCTGCGCGGGCGCGAGGTGCCCTTGACGCTGTACGGCCCCCGAGGTCTCGGCGAGCTGCTCGCGACGCTCCGACGGATCTTCGGCCGGCTGACGTACCCGGTCGAGACCGTCGAGCTCGAGCCAGGAGCGGTTCTGGAACGCGGCGCCTATCGGCTCGAGACCTTCGCAGTCGCTCACGGTGTCACCGCGATCGGCTACGCCCTCGATCGAGGACGCGCGCCCCGGGCGCTTCGACGTCGACGTCGCGACGAGCCTCGGCGTCCCGGACGGCCCGGATCGCGGGAAGCTCCAACGCGGTGAGCCGGTAACGCTGGCTGACGGCCGCGTCGTCACGCCCGAGGATGTGCTCGGCCCGGCGCGGGCCGGCCGCAAGCTCGTCCTGACGGGGGACACGGCGCCCGTCGCGTCGGTGGTCGACGCCGCGTCCGGAGCGGACGTCCTCGTGCACGAGGCGACCTTCCTCGCCGACGAGCGGGAGCGTGCGCGCGAGACGTCGCACTCGACCGCGGGCGAGGCCGCTCTCGCCGCCAGTGCCGCGGGCGTGAAGCTGCTCGCGCTGACGCACGTCTCGACCCGGTACTTCGGGCACCAGGTGCTCGAGGAGGCGCAGGAGGTCTTTCCCGCAACCGTCGTCCCCCGCGACTTCGACGTCGTCGCGATCCCGTTCCCCGAACGGGGGTCGCCGGAGCTCGTGCGATCCGGGGCGAGGGCGTCGCGGGCTCCGGTAGGGTCCGCGGAGTCGTGACGAGACTCGTGCAGGTGGCCGTCGCCGGCGACGTGGCCGAGGGGGAGCAGCTCCAGGAGCTGCTCTCGGACGCAGGGATCGAGTCCCAGCTCGAGGCCGCAGGAGAGCACGATGCCGACGCGCTCGACGACCCGCCGCTGAAGGTGCTCGTCGCGGAGTCCGAGGTCGAGGACGCACGGGACGCGATCGAGGCTCTCGGCGAGCCGGACGAGCCGATCGACGAGTAGCGCTCGTCAGCCGGTGCGGACGTACTCGATCCGCGTCGAGCCCACGAGCCCGTCCGACTCGAGCTCGTACACGCACCGGCGCGAGCTGTCCGCGTCGGCAGGGCCTGGCACCGCCGGGCGCCAGATCGTGTTGGCGGGTATCGCCCGCTCGGCCACGGTCCGTCCGTCGAGTCTGATGCGGGTCGAAAGGCCCTGCTTCCCGAGCAGGGTGAGCTGGAGCTCGCCCGGCGCGCACGCGAACACCTCGATGCGCGCCGACGCGCCACCGTGGAGGTCGCCGTTCGGCTTGAGGCCTTTGACCCGCTGCGTGATGCGGAGAGGCTGCTCGACGTCCCAGAGGGTCATCCCGGGCTCGTCGGTCGACGCGATGGTGGCGATCGGCTCGCCGGCGGTGCGGATGGTCGTCGGGGCGGCGAGCTGCCCCGCCTCGATGATGCGTCCGTCCGCGTTCACGAGCACGCCGTCGTCGCGGATGGTCGCGACCTCCTGTGGGACGACGCCGGGCGACCGCGTGTCGCGCAGTCGCACGACGTCCGTGATGGAGCGATTCCAGAACATCTGGTGCCACACGCTCGGCCAGATCCTGTCTCCGGTGACGAGATACGAGACCTCGGCGCCGCCGCCGGCGTCGAGCCAGTCCACGGGCGCTCCCGCGAAGAGTGTCTGTCGGTCGAACTGCGAGCGTTCCCGCATCTCGTGCGACGCCACCAGGGTGCCCGTGGCCAGCACGAGGGCGACGACCCCGGCGATGACGGGCGCCGCCCGCCGGGGCGCGAGCACGGCGACGAGCAGGAACGCGGCCGCGGCGCCCGCGTAGATCGTCTCGAAGGTCACCTCCGACACGCTGCGCCGCAGGTGCTCGAGCGGGACGGTGGAAAGCGCGTCGGCCGCGGCCGCGCGGGTCGTGATCCGCTCGACGGGCAGGAGGAGCGCCGAGGCGGCGACCGCGACAGCGAGTAGGGACGTCGCCGGCTGCGGGCGCGGCATCCCGCGTGCGAGCCAGACGGCGAACGCGACGAACACCGGGGGCGCGATCGACAGCAGCTGGCGCTCGGTGATGTGCTCGACGAAACGTGAGGCGAACACACCCACCTCCACCACCGTCACGACGAGGTAGGCGAGCGCTGTCGCCACGAGCGCCCTGACGCCCGCGTCGCTCTCCCGCCCGCGCAGGAGCTCCCATGCGAGCACGCCGAGCGCGAGGAGCGGGACGCCCACCGTCACGATGACCACCGCCCCGGTCTGCCATGCGACGTACGTGAAGACGTCCGAGAGGGAGTACTCGCCCGCCTCGGCGAGCGTCGCGTATGCGCCCAGGGTCTGCCCGATTCCCCCGGTCACGAGCCGACCCGCCACCCAGAGTCGCCGCGAACGCCGCGAACGCGACGAGCGTCGGCAGCAGTCGGCGGAACGGGGCCCGCGAGCGCTCGGCGACGGCGAGCACTCCGAGGGCGACGACGATCGCGGCGACGAAGCCGATGGCCTGCGTGCGTGTCGCGAGCGCCGCTCCGATCGCCGCGACGAGAGCCAGCTGACGGAGAAGCGTCGGGCGATGCAGGGCCGCCGCGAGAGCCCACGCGGCGACGACGGCGAGCGGGTAGTACAGCGCCTCGCTCATCAGCAGCGCGCTGTAGGCAAGCCCTGGGATGAGCACGGTCAGCGTCGACGCGAGCAGCGCGAGACGGGCTCCGGCGAGCGGGCGGGTCCAGAGGAAGATGGGGATCGCGGTCGCCGACATCGCCAGCGCCTGGGCGACCTGGGTGATCGTGAGCGCCGTGGCGGTGTCCGCCACGACCGACGGCGAGTCCGACGAACAGCGGATACAGGAGGCTGTAGTACGGGACAGGCCCGCCGACGATGGTCAGGCCGTCTCCGTGGACGAGCGAGCGGCCGACCAGGCCGTAGAGGTGCTCGTCGGGCGCGATCCAGGGCGCGTCCACTCCGCGTGAGAGCGCGAAGCGGACGGCGGTCGACACGAGGACGAGCGCGCCCAGCGCGACGAGCGCGCGATCGATGCCTCGGCGGGACACCGGCGGAAGGTTGCCAGCAGTTCCGGTCACGACGTGCTCCGGAGGTGCCTGTCGCGCGGTCCCGCTAGACTCGCCCAGGCCCTTTAAGCCCGGCTCAGCGAGGCCGGAAAGGAGCGAGATGACGACGCACGTCCCCGACGCCCTGGCGAAGCTCCTGCTCGACGCCGAGGCGATCTCGAAGTCCCTATCCCGCATCGCGCACGAGCTCATCGAGCGCAACGATGGGTCGGATGGCGAGGGACTCGAGCGTGTCGCGCTCGTGGGGATCCAGACACGTGGTGCCCCGCTCGCCTCGCGGCTGCGAAGGCTCGTCGCGGAGCGAAGCGGCGTCGAGCTTCCGGTCGGGGCGCTCGACATCACGTTCCACCGCGACGACGTCCACGTCCGGGACGGCGGGCGAGCGCCCGGGCGGCAGCCGGTCGTGCGCGCCACGAGCATCCCGTTCTCGATCGAGGGCATGACCGTCGTGCTGGTGGACGACGTTCTCTACACCGGGCGGACGATTCGCGCTGCGATCGACGCACTGCTCGAGTTCGGCCGCCCAGCCAGGGTGCAGCTGGCCGTCCTCGTGGATCGCGGGCACCGCGAGCTGCCCATCCGCGCGGACTACGTGGGGAAGAACCTCCCGACCGGCCTCGCCGAGCGCATCCAGGTGGAGCTCGTCGAGGTCGACGAGCGCGACGGCGTGTTCCTCGTGGCCGAGCCGGAAGGCGGCAGCGATGGCTGAGCTCCGTCCGCCGGCAGCGCCGCGCAGGCACCTGCTCTCGATCGCCGACCTCGAGCGGCCCGACGTCGAGCGGATCCTCGATACGGCCGGCTCGCTCGCCGCGGCTCTCGACCGCGAGCTGAAGAAGCTGCCGACGCTGCGCGGAAGGACGGTGGTGAACCTCTTCTACGAGTCCTCCACGCGTACGCTCGCGAGCTTCGAGCTCGCGGCGAAGCGCCTCTCCGCGGACACGATGTCCCTCCGCTCGGCCGGCTCGTCGGTGGACAAGGGCGAGTCGCTCAAGGACACGGCGCTGACACTCGCGGCGTACGAGCCGGACGTGATCGTCGTGCGGCACCCGTCGATCGGGGCTCCGCAGCTCGTCGCCCGCGTCACCGACGCCCACGTGGTCAATGCCGGCGACGGGAAGCACCAGCACCCGACGCAGGCGCTGCTCGACCTGTACACCATGCGCGAGGCGCTCGGCCACCTCGACGGGCTCCAGGTCGCGATCGTCGGGGACGTCCTGCACTCGCGCGTCGCGCGCTCGCTCGTCCAGGCCCTGGATCTCGTAGGCGGTCAGGTCACCCTCGTCGGTCCGCCCACTTTGATTCCACGCGGGATCGACGCTCTCGGCTGCACCGTCTCGACGGACATCGGCGTGATCGGGGACGCGGACGTCGTGTACGTCCTGCGCATGCAGCACGAGCGCATGTCCGAGGCCTTCGTTCCCTCTCTCCGCGAGTACACGGCTCTCTACGGACTCACGCCGGAGCGAGTGCGAGAAGGACAGATCGTGATGCACCCAGGCCCGATGAACCGCGGCGTCGAGATCGATCCGCGAGTCGCGGACTCGGACGCGGCGCGCGTGACGGATCAGGTCCGCGCCGGGCTCGTCGTACGCATGGCCGTCCTCTACGACGTGCTCACCGTCGCTCCCGTCGAGGCGCGCGCCGCAGTGGGTGTCGCGTGATCCTCGCCTGTGCCAACGGACGGAGCGACAGCTTCGCGCTCGAAGGGCGCGTGCTCGCTCCCGCGCAGGGAATCGACGAGTCGCTCCGCGTCACCGTCTCGGACGGCGTCATCAGCGCGATCGAGCCAGCCCCTGCAAGTCACGTGGTCATCGCGCCTGCCTTCGTCGACCCGCACGTCCATCTCCGTACGCCAGGGCGGGAGGACGAGGAGACCATCGCCTCGGGCACCGCGGCGGCAGCCGCCGGCGGCTACTGCGCAATCCTTGCGATGCCGAACACCGATCCCGTGGTCGACTCCGGCTCCGTGCTGGGTGCGCTCGTCGATCGCGCGCGGGAACAGGCGGTCGTCCCGACGGGCTTCTTCGCGGCGATCAGCAAGGGACAGCGCGGGGAGGAGCTGACCGAGATGGTCGAGCTCGCCGAGGCAGGCGCGGTCGGTTTCACCGACGACGGACGGCCCGTCGTCTCGGCCGGCCTCATGCGTCGCGCGCTGCAGTACAGCGCGCTCACTCCCCTCCGGCTCGCCTTGCACTGCGAGGACCCCGAGCTCTCGCGCGGAGGGCACGCGCACGAGGGGCAGGTGTCGGCCGAGCTCGGCGTCGGCCCGTATCCGTCGCTCGCCGAGAGCGTGATGGTCGAGCGCGACCTCGCGCTCGCAGCGACGGAAAGTCGTCCTGTCCACCTCATGCACCTGTCGGCGCGCGAGTCGGTCGTCGCGCTCGATGTCGCTCTCGAGCGTGAGGTCTCGGCGACCGCAGAGGTGACGCCGCATCACCTCGTGCTCACCGACGAGGCGGTGCGGTCGCTCGATCCCAACGCCAAGATGAACCCGCCGCTTCGGGCCTCGGGCGATCGCGAGGCTCTGCGGGATGCGCTGCGACGTGGTGCGATCTCCTGCATCGCGACCGACCACGCTCCGCATGCCCGCCACGAGAAGGACGTGCCGTTCGAGGAGGCGCCGTTCGGCGTCACCGGGCTCGAGACCGCGTTCGCGGCGCTCTATACGCATCTCGTCCTGCCGGGCGAGGTCGCCCTGGAGACCGTGCTCGAGCGGATGTCGAGCGGGCCGGCGCGCGCGTTCGGGCTCGACGAGCCGCGGATCGAGGTCGGTGCGCGCGCGAACATCGTCGAGCTCGACCTGGATGCAGAGTGGATCGTCGCCGAGGACGGGTTCCGCTCTCTCTCCGCGAACTCGTGGCTGCTGGGCGAGACGCTGCGCGGCCGAGTGACCAGGACCGTCGCCGACGGACGAGTGGTCTTCGCGGCATGAGCGCGGGCTATCTCCTCCTCGAGGACGGGACGGTCTTCCGCGGTCGCTCCGTCGCTGCCGACGGCGTCGTCTTCGGCGAGGCGGTCTTCACGACCGGGATGACCGGCTACCAGGAGACCGTCACCGACCCGAGCTACGCGGGGCAGCTCGTCTGCTTCACGGCGCCGATGGTCGGCAACTACGGCGTCGCGGACGAGCGTGGCGAATCCGCGACGCCGCACGCGAGGGCGGCGCTGATGCGCAGGCTCGGCGGGCAGGAGTGGGCCGACTGGCTGCGCGCGCACGGTCTCCTCGGCCTCGACGAGCTCGACACGCGATCGCTCGTCCTCAGGTTGCGTGACGAGGGTGCCATGCGGGCGCTGTGTCGTCTCGGACGAGGAGGTGCTCTCGACCGAGGACGCCCTCGTGCAGGTGCGGGAGCAGCCGCAGATGGAGGGGCAGGAGCTCGTGTCCGCGGTCTCGACGCGAGATCCGTACGTCTGGAGCGCCGAGGGCACGCCGCACGTCGCCGTCGTCGACTACGGGGCGAAGCGCTCGATCTTCCGCCGGCTCGCACGGGCGGGCGCGGCTGTGACCGTGCTTCCGCACTCGGCGAGCGCCGACGAGCTCGCGGAGTACGACGGCGTCGTCCTCTCGAACGGGCCCGGGGACCCCGAGCCGCTGCACGAGGAGGTCGCAGCCGTCCGCGGCGCCCTCGGCCGTGTGCCGATCCTCGGCATCTGCCTCGGGCATCAGCTGCTCGGCCTCGCGACCGGGCACGAGACGTACAAGCTCCCGTTCGGCCACCGCGGCGCGAATCACCCGGTGCTCGAGCGCGGGACGGGCCGCGTCCTCGTGACGAGCCAGAACCACGGTTTCGCCGTCGCTCCGTCGGAGGGATCGGAAGCGACGCACGTGTCCCTGTACGACGGAACCGTGGAGGGCTTCGACTTCCCAGAGCTTCGGGCGCGCTCGGTGCAGTTCCACCCGGAGGCGGGACCGGGCCCACACGACGCCTGGCCGATCCTCGAGCGCTGGGTCGACGAGCTCCGGGGCAACGACTGATGCCCCGTCGCGACGATCTCGAGTCGATCTGCGTCATCGGCTCCGGCCCGATCGTGATCGGGCAGGCCTGCGAATTCGACTACGCGGGCTGCCAGGCGCTGAAGGTCTTGCGCGAGGAGGGCTACCGCACGATCGTCGTCAACTCCAACCCGGCGACGATCATGACCGACCCCGGCTTCGCCGACCGCACGTACATCGAGCCGCTCGATCTCGAGAGCGTGAGCTCGGTGCTCGAGCGCGAGCGGCCCGACGCGCTGCTGCCGACGCTCGGCGGGCAGACTGCCCTCAACCTCGCCGTCTCGCTCGCCGAAGCAGGCGTGCTCGACGACCTCGGCGTCGAGCTGATCGGCGCTCCGGTCGAGGTCATCCGTCGAGCCGAGGATCGCGAGGAGTTCCGGGAAGCGGTGCGCTCGTGCGGGCTCGAGGTTCCGAGCTCGACGATCGTGACCTCGCTGGCCGAGCTCGAAGACGTCTCCCTGCCTGCAGTCGTGCGCCCGGCGTTCACTCTCGGCGGACATGGGGGTGGCTTCGCCGAAGATCCTGCGATGCTCGCCTTCCAGGTCGAGCGCGGCCTGGCGGAGTCGCCCATCGGGCAGGTGCTGGTCGAGGAGTCTGTGCGCGGCTGGGACGAGTTCGAGCTCGAGCTCATGCGCGATCGCGCGGACAACGTCGTCGTCGTGTGCTCGATCGAGAACCTCGACCCCATGGGCGTGCACACGGGCGACTCGGTCACCGTCGCTCCCCAGATGACGCTCTCCGACGAGGCCTACCAGGAGCTAAGAGACGCGGCCGCGGCGGTCATCCGTGCGGTCGGAGTCGAAACCGGAGGCTCCAACATCCAGTTCGCGCGCAGCCGCGAGACGGGTGAGCTGAGGGTCATCGAGATGAACCCGCGCGTCTCGCGCTCGTCGGCGCTCGCCTCGAAGGCGACCGGCTACCCGATCGCAAAGGTCGCCGCCAAGCTGGCCGTCGGCTACACGCTCGACGAGATCCCCAACGACCTCACGAAGACGACTCCCGCGAGCTTCGAGCCGACGCTCGACTACGTGGTCGTCAAGTTCCCGCGCTTCGCGTTCGAGAAGTTCCCCGGCGCCGACCAGCAGCTGGGGACGCAGATGAAGTCGGTGGGAGAGGCGATGGGGATCGGGCGCACGTTCGGCGAGGCGCTCCTCAAGGCGCACGGCTCGCGCGAGCTCGAGCGAGGAGCTCCCACGCCGTGGGCGAGCCTCGGCGACGACGACCTTCCGGAAGGGCTGCACCCGTGGTTCCGCGCCGAGATCCGGCAGGCACGCGACGAGCTCGAGAGCGGCGACCTCGCCCGTGCGAAGCGGGCCGGCTGGGGTGACGACACGGTCGGCGAGGTTCTCGGGTCGAGCGGGGCGGAGGTGCGCAAGCTGCGCCACGAGCGCGGTCTACGCCCCTCGTTTCGCCGGGTCGACTCGTGCGCCGGCGAGGTCGTCGCGGGCTCGAACTACTTCTACTCCACCTGGGGCGAGCAGGACGAGGCGGGACCATCGGGCGACGGGCCGCGCGTCGTCATCCTCGGCTCCGGCCCGAACCGCATCGGCCAGGGAATCGAGTTCGACTACTGCTGCGTCCACGCCGCACAGACGTTCCGCGCCCTCGGCTACGAGGCGGTCATGGTCAACTGCAATCCCGAGACCGTCTCGACGGACTACGACACGTCGGATCGCCTCTATTTCGAGCCGCTGTCGCCGGAGGAGGTGCTCGCCGTCTGCGATCGCGAGCAGCCGGTGGGCGTCGTCACCCAGTTCGGGGGTCAGACGCCGCTCCGACTCGCACGCCACATCGAGGACGCGGGCTACGCGATCCTCGGGACGCCGCACGAGGCGATCGACCTCGCCGAGGACCGCGAGCGCTTCGGGACGCTCGCCGCCGAGCTCGGCGTGCGCTGCCCACCGTGGGCGATCGCGGAGACGTTCGACGAGGCGCTCGAGGCGGTGGAGGAGATCGGGTACCCGGTGCTCGTGCGTCCGTCCTACGTCCTCGGTGGCCGCGCGATGCGCATCTGCTACGACGCCGAGCAGCTCGCGGCCGGAATGGCCGCGGTGCACGGCCCCGTCCTGCTCGACCGGTTCATCGAGCACGCGATCGAGCTCGATGTCGACGCGCTCTGCGACGGCGAGGACGTCTACATCGGCGCGGTCATGCAGCACGTCGAGGAGGCGGGCGTCCACTCGGGCGACTCCGCCTGCGTGCTGCCCGCACCGTCGCTGACGCTGGCGGCGGCGCTCGAAGTCGAGCACGTCGTCAAGCGCCTCGGGCCGGCGCTCGGCGTCGTCGGGCTGCTGAACGTGCAGCTCGCGATCGCGGAGTCCGCCGTCTACGTGCTGGAGGTGAATCCGCGCGCGTCCCGCACAGTGCCCTTCGCCAGCAAGGCGATCGGCGTGAACCTGGTCGATGCGGCGTGCCGGCTGGCTGCAGGGGCGACGCTGCGGGAGCTCGACCTTCCAGTGCCGCGTCCCGCGCAGGTGAGCGTGAAGGCCGCCGTCCTGCCGTTTTCCCGCTTCCCCGGCGCGGACCCCGTCCTCGGGCCCGAGATGCGCTCGACCGGGGAGGTCATGGCGAGCGCGGCCGACCTGCCGACTGCTCTCGCGAAGGCAGAACGGGCAGCAGGACGACCGCTCCCGACGTCCGGAACCGCGTTCCTCTCGGTTCGCGACGCCGACAAGCCGGCTGCGGTCGCCGTCGCAGCGGGACTGGCGGGGCTGGGGTTCGAGCTCGTGGCGACGGAGGGAACCGCGCGCACGCTTCGTGCCGCCGGGCTCCAGGTCGAGGAGGTCGCGAAGGTGGCAGATGCGGACGACGACGAGGCGACGGTCGTCGATCTCGTGCGCCGTGGGCGCTGCGACCTCGTCATCAACACGCCTCAGGGGAGCGGCGCCCGTGCGGACGGGTACCTGATCCGAGAAGCCGCGCTCGTCGCGCGGGTCCCGTGTGTGACCACGATCTCGGGAGCGGCGGCGGCCGTGCACGCGATCGGCAACGCGCGCGCAGAGTCGGCCCTGTCGCTCCAGGAGCGGATCGGCAGCGAGGCGTGAACGCGCTCCGCGAGCGTCTGTCAGTGGTCGCGACCGAGGACGTCGGGCCGTACACGCTCCTTCGGCTCGAGCGCGGAGGCCTCGAGCCTGGCATTCCCGGCCAGTTCTTCATGCTCGAGGCACCCGGTCGCCTCCTGCCGCGGCCGATGAGCCTCTGCCGTGCGCCAGACGGCGCGCTCGAGTTCCTGATCGACCCCATCGGGCCGGGCACGCGCGCGCTCTGCGCGCTGGGGGCGGGCGACGCGATCCACGTCTTCGGGCCGCTCGGGAACGGCTTCGACCTCGACGTCGAGGTCCCACTTCTCGTCGCAGGTGGGATCGGGATCGCTCCCATGCCGTACCTTGCTGCAGTACTGGGCGACCCGCCGGCGCTCCTCGGATTCCGCTCCGAATACCACGCCGAGGCGGCGCGGCTTCTCCCCGGTGCCCAGGTGGTGCTCGAGCCGACGTACGTCACGGAGCTCCTGCCAGGCGATCCGGGCGACGTACTCGCATGCGGGCCGGAGCCGATGCTCGAGGCCGTCCGCGCGCGGGTTCCCGGGGCGCAACTCGCCTGGGAAGCGCCCATGGCGTGCGGGTACGGCGGCTGCTACGGCTGTGTGGTCGAGGTCGACGGGCGTTATGCGCGCCTCTGCGTCGAAGGGCCTGTCCTGCGGGAGGCGGCATGAGCACCGCTCGCACCCGGCTCGCGGTCGCGGGGGAAACCATGTTTCCCCCGCGTGCCCCCTTCTTCCCGAGAGCGTGGGGAACCTGCCGGTTCCCCACACCCCTCCCCGCTCATGGGCCAGGGGCTGGCCCATGAGCATCCCCCTCTACAACGCGAGCGGATGTCTCGACGCGCTCACAGCGCCCGAGGTCGCCCAGGCGCTCGACGCCTACGTGACCAAGACCGTCACCCCGCTTCCTCGTGAAGGGAACCCGCCGCCGCGCATCGCCGAGACCGAATACGGGATGCTGAACTCGATCGGGCTCCAGAACCCGGGAATCGAGGCGTTTCTCGACCTGCACCTGCCTCGTCTCGCCGGCCTGGGCGTGCCCGTCTGGGTGTCCGTGGGCGGATTCTCGGCCGAGGACTACGCCACGACCTGCGCGAGTCTCGACGAGCGGAGCGAGGTGACCACGGTCGAGCTCAATCTCTCGTGCCCGAACGTCGAGGAGGCGCCGGAAACGGCCGCCGAGCTGGTGGCCGCCGCCCGCGGAGCCACAGCGAAGCCGCTCTACGCGAAGCTCTCGCCTGCGACGTGGGATATCGCGGAGACCGCCCGTGCGGTGGCGGCCGCCGGCGCCGACGGGCTCTCGCTCGTCAACACCATCCGAGGCCTCGCTCTCGATCCGACGACGCGGCGCCCGGTGCTTTCCCGCGGCGCAGGTGGGTACTCGGGCCCTGCCCTCAGGCCGATCGCCCTCGCTTGCGTGGACGCCTGCGCGAAAGCGGTGGACCTGCCCATAGTGGGCATGGGCGGAGTCACGTCGGGTGAGGACGTCCTCGATCTCGTCGCTGCGGGAGCGAGTGCCGTCGCGCTCGGCACGATCCTGTTCTCGGACCCGTCCGCTCCCGACAGGATCCGGTCGGAGGTCGTTGCCGCGTCGTCGCCGTCAGGTGTCGAATCTGTCACCGAGTTGCGAGGAACTGGACGACAGTTCGTTCGGTCGTCGACGCTGTCGGCAGACTAGAAAACACAAAAATACCTGCAAAACGGGCAAAACGGTTCCGCTTGACCACGAGGACAAGCTTGGTAGACTCGTCCGGCTCATGGTCACGACGAAGTCGCACGCACAGGCGCCGGCGCGCTCCCTCGACCAGAGGATGGAGGCGCTCCAGCGGGCCAACGACGTTCGTGTCCGGCGTGCACAGCTCAAGCGCGACCTGAAGGCCGGGCAGGAGAGCATCGAGGCGATCCTGCTCGATCCGCCGGAGTGGGTCTCGACGGCGAAGGTCTTCGACATGCTCATGGCGGTCCCCAAGTTCGGCCGCGTAAAGGCCGCGCGGCTGCTGAACCAGTGTCGGATCAGCCAGTCGAAGACCGTCGGCGGTCTCTCCGAGCGCCAGCGCGCCGAGCTCGTCGATCTCTTCAACCATCGAAGCTGAGGCGTAGCGGGGGGCGGTGCCTTCGCGGCCCGTCATCGTCGTCACCGGGCCGTCGGGTGCGGGCAAGGGCACGCTCATCAAAGGACTGCTCGAGCGCGTGTCCGGGCTCGAGGTGGCGGTCTCCGCGACCACGCGCGTGCAGCGGCCGGGAGAGGTCGACGGACACGACTACTGGTTCCTCTCGGACGACGAGTTCACCGAGCGCGTCGACGCGGGGGAGTTCCTCGAATGGGTGCCGTATGTCTCCGGCCGTCGCTACGGAACGTTGCGCTCGGAGATCGAGCGAATCGGCAACGACGACAGGATCTGCGTGCTCGAGCTCGAGCTCGAAGGTGCGCTGAGAGTGCAGGAGACGGTGGAGCGCGCGACGACGATCTTCATCGCGGCAGACGTCGACGAGCTCGAGCGTCGCCTGCGCGAGCGCGCGACGGAGTCGACGGGGGAGATCGGCGAGCGGATCGAGCTGGCGCGCGACCAGCTCACGCGAGCGCACGAGTTCCGCTACATGGTGCGGAACGACGACCTCGAACGGGCAACCGCGGCACTCGCGGCGCTCGTCGAGAGCGAGCTTGCGCGCACTGCAGCTACCATGCGCCGTCCATGATCTATCCACGACTCGACGACCTGCTCGACCAGGTCGAGGGCTCGCGCTACGCGCTTGTCCTCGTCGCTGCGAAGCGAGCACGGCAGATCAACAACTACCACCACCAGCTCGGCGAGGGCATCGGCTTCGACGAAGCGCCGCCGCCCCTGATCGAATCCCGCTCGAAGAACTACTTGACCATGGCGATGGAAGAGATCGCCGGCGGGAAGATCACGCTCGTCGCCCCGACGACGTAGAGCCGGCGCATGGCGCGCATCCTGCTCGGAGTGACCGGGGGGATAGCGGCCTACAAGGCCTGCTCGCTCGTCCGCCTGCTCGTCCGAGCGGGCCATGACGTGTACCCCGTGCTCACGGCCGGGGCTGAGCGGTTCGTCACGGCCGAGACGTTCTTCGCGCTCGCCCGGAAGCCGCGAAGCACGGATCCCTATCCGCATCTCGAGCGGGCCGATCTGCTCGTGGTCGCGCCGTTGACGGCGCACACGCTCGCTCGACTGGCGCACGGGCTCGCCGACGACGTCCTGACCGAGGCTGCGCTGGCGCACGCGGGGCCTGTGCTCGTTGCGCCGGCGATGAACTCGCGGATGTGGGCGCACCCGGCTACCCAGGCGAACGTGGAGCTGCTTCGGGCTCGAGGCGTGGCCTTCGTCGGGCCGGCCGAAGGTGAGCTCGCCGAGGGCGAGGAGGGCGTGGGGCGGATGGCGGAGCCCGAGGAGATCCACGCTCGTGCCGAGGAGCTCCTCCCCGGCGGGCGAGGCGGCTCGAGCGCGCTCGCGGGCAAGCGCGTGCTCGTCTCCGCGGGAGGCACGCGTGAGCCGCTCGACGCCGTGCGCTACGTCGGCAACCGCTCGTCGGGCCGCATGGGCGTGGCCGTGGCCGAGGAAGCGAGGCGGCGCGGGGCGGAGGTGACTCTGCTCGCTGCGAACCTCGCCGTCTCGACCCCCGCCGGCGTCACGGTCGTGGAGACGCCCACGGCGGCCGATCTGGAGCGAGAGGCTCTCGCGAGGAGCGATGCCGACGTCATCGTGATGGCAGCGGCCGTCGCCGACTACCGGCTGCCAGGGCCTTCCAATGCCAAGCGGCCGAAGGACGGCTCGCCTTGGACGCTTGCGCTCGACCCCACGCCGGACGTCCTCGCGGCACTCGGGGCCTCGCGGACGAACGAGCAGGTGCTCGTTGGTTTCGCAGCCGACGGAGCAGGGGCCGGGCTCGAGCGTGCGCGCGAGAAACGCGTCGCAAAGCGCGCCGACGTCTTCGTCTTCAACGACGTCTCGCGGTCGGACATCGGCTTCGACGCTCTCGAGAACGAGGTGGTGCTCGTCTCGGCGGACGGCGAGCGGAAGGTCGCGAAAGCGCCCAAGAGCACCATCGCCGCCGAGCTTCTCGACGAGATCGAGCGGGTACTCTCGAAGACATGACGGAGGGCGTGCGGGCCGGGGAGATCGTCGCATCTCGAGTGGCCGCCGACGTCGTCGAGCGAGTCGTCGCGAACCTCGAGCTCGTCGTTCGTGCGCCTCGCGAGACGCTCGAGCTCTGCGTCCTCTGCCTGCTCGCGGAAGGCCACCTGATCATCGAGGACTTCCCAGGTGTGGGAAAGACCATGCTCGCGAAGTCCCTCGCCCGCTCGCTGCACCTGTCGTTCTCGCGGCTGCAGTTCACGCCCGATCTGCTGCCGACGGACGTCACGGGCGTGAACGTCTTCAACCAGCGGTCGGGTGAGTTCGAATTCAAGCCAGGCCCCGTGTTCGCGAACGTGCTGCTCGTGGACGAGATCAACCGCGCCTCGCCGAAGACCCAGTCGGCGCTGCTCGAGGCGATGCAGGAGTCGCAGGTCACCATCGACGGGGTCACGTACGGGCTCGAGCCGCCCTTCCTCGTGGTCGCGACCCAGAACCCGATCGAGTACGAGGGCACATATCCGCTTCCCGAGGCGCAGCTCGACCGTTTCACGGCGCGGTTGTCGCTCGGGTATCCGCCGTTCGCCGAGGAGGCCCTCATGCTCTCCGAGCAGACGACGGCGCCGCCGCTCGACCGGCTCGAAGCGGTGGCCGATCGCGCGGACGTGCAGACGGCGATCCGCGCGGCCTCACAGGTGTACGTGCAGGAGTCGATCGGGGAGTACGTCGTCTCCGTGCTCCGGCACACGCGCGACAGCGTGCGGCTGGCTCTCGGGGCGAGCCCTCGCGCCGGAATCGCGCTCCTGCGCATGGCGAAGGCGAGAGCGGTGGCGTCCGGGCGCGACCATGTCCTTCCGGACGACGTCCAGGCCGTCGCAGTCTCCGTCCTTGCACATCGTGTGATCGTCGCCCCCGAGGCAAGGGCCGCGGGTGTTCGAGGCGAGGAGGCCGTGGAGTACGCACTCGCGGAGACGCCCGTCCCGGCATGAAGCGCTTCGGCGGCGCGCTCGTCCTCGGGGCCGGCGTCTCGTTGGCGGCCGTCGCCTTCGGCTCGCGCCCGCTCGGCGTCGTGGGCGTCGGCTTGCTGCTCGCTGCCGCCGTGACACGTGCCTGGGTGGGGCTCGTGCGCGGTCCCGTCTCGGTGGAGGTCGTCGCAGAGCCGTCCCCCGCGACCGAGGGTGACGATGTGACGGTCGAGATTCGGGCGCACCGGAGGGGGCGCATTCCCGTTGGATCCGCAGTCGCGCACGGCAGTCTCGGGCGACTGGGCTCGTACAGCCAGGCGCTGCGCGGGCGCGGCCACATCGCTTCCGGGCGACTCGAGCTTTGGGCCGTCCCACGGGGCGTCTTCCCGTTCAGCGAGTCGCGGATCGCGCTCGGAGACGTGCTCGGGCTCGCGTCGGTCGTCGTCGAGACCGACGATCCCGACCCGCTGGTCGTGCGTCCCCGCCTCGTGGCGCTCTCCAGCCTGTTCACCGACGCCGGGCGGCACGGTGCCGGCGGGCGCCGCCTGCTCCTGCGCCGAACGGCCGGATTCGACTTCCACTCGGTGCGCGAGTACGAGCAGGGCGAGTCGCTCCGGCGCGTGCACTGGCCCACGAGCGCGCGTCGCGGGCGGCTGATGGTCAAGGAGCTCGAGGACACCGCGCGCGACGATGCCGTCGTCGTCCTCGACTGCTGGCCAGGCTGTGCTGCGGGCACACCTCCCGACTCGAGCTTCGACGTCCTCGTGCGGGCGGCGGGCTCGATTCTCGCGGCGTACATCGGGCGCGGCCGAACCGCATCGTTGGTCGCGACCTCCCGCGAGCACGTCGTCCAGCAGGTGAGATCGTTCTCGTCGGATTTCGACGCCGTTCTCCGTGCTCTCGCGGCGATCGAGCCCGACGGGCTCGACCCGCTGGCACGAGCGCTGCGTGCGAACCAGCGAGCGCTTTCGTCGACGGGAGACCTGTGCGTGGTCACGGGCGCGCTCGATCCTGGAGCCGTCGATGCGCTGCTGGGAGCAGCAGGCCGCCGCCCGGTTTCGGTTGTGTGGGTGGACGCGCCCAGCTTCGTCTCGCGGCCGACGCGCGCCAGCGGGGACGTCCTTCGGCTCGTCGCTGCAGGGACTCCTGTTGCGGTCGTCCGACGGGGGGACGATCTCGCGGCTGCTCTCGGCGTGCCACAGGTCGAGGCGGCGGCGCATGGCTAGGGCCGCCTTCGCGTGCGCGCTCCCGACGCTCGTGATCACGTTCGCCTGGTTGCGCCTCGAGGATCCTCGCCTCCGCAACGACGCGCTGGTCGTCATCGCGCTGGCGCTCGTCCCTGCGTTCGTGCCGAGCTGGCGACTACGAGCACCGGCTCTCCTCGCCGCCGGGCTCGGAGCATGTGCCGTCGCGTTCGAGACCCGACCGTGGGAGCTTGCGCCCTTCCGCGACGCGCCCGTGCTCCGGCCGCTGCTCGACTCGGTCGGCATCGGGATCGGCGACTTCTACGGCGTCGTCCTGCCCTTCGACCCGGGCCGGCATCCCGAGATGCACGGTCTACTGCTGCTCGCGATCTTCGGCTTCGTCTCGGCAACTGCGGTGCTCGTTGCCACGGGGCGGCCGTTCAGCGCGGCAGCGGTGGTCGCGTGCGGGAGCGGTTGGCCGGCGACCTTGCTCGACGCCGGTGCCGCCTTCGTCGGCGTGCTTGCGCTAGCGGCCGTGTTCTGGATCTTCGTCGTGCTCCGCGCGCACTCGTTCGGCGCGGCTGCTGCGGGAGCCGCTGCCGCTGCCGCCCTCGTCGGTGTCGCGACGTGGATGTCCACCGCCACGTCCTTCGCCGAGCGCGCGGCGCTCGAATGGGAGACATGGGACTTCCGCGGGCTTCCAGCGAAGGCGCTCGGGGTTCGCTTCGTCTGGGACGCGAACTACGACGGCATCAGCTTTCCTGCGACGAAGACCACCGTCCTCGAGATCGAGGGCCCCGAGCGCGCCGAGTACTGGCGTGCGTCCACGCTCGACCTGTTCACGACGGATCGCTGGATCGAGGGGCTGTATCCGACGCTCATCGCGCGCGGCGACCGCATCGTCCCGTCGGACGAGCTCACGCCGCGCCGAGTGCAGAACCAGGCGTCGTGGGTGGAGCAGCGCGTGCGGGTCAAAGCGCTGGTCGACGACCGCATCGTCGCGGCCGGCACACCGGCCGCGCTCGATGCCCGGAGCCTCGGGACGGTTTTCTTCCTCTCGGGCGGGGTGATGCGAGCCCGCCAGGCGCTCGCGCCCGGCACGCGATATCGGGTCTGGAGCTACATCCCCGATCCTGCGCCGGCCGCGCTCGCGGCTTCTGCTCCTCGCTACCCGCCCCAGGCCAGCCGCTTCACGACCGTCTGGGGGCGCACGCTGCCGTTCTTCGGGACGCCCGGACGTGACGCGCAGATGGAGTCGCTGCTCACGGACCCGCAGTTCGACTCGCTCGGTGAGTATCGGCCGCTGTATGCCGCGGCTCGGCAGGTGGTCGGGAACGCGGGCACGGCATACGGCGCCGTCCTCGCGCTGGAGTCGTGGTTTCGCACGACCGGCGGATTCCGGTACGACGAGCGACCGCCTCGGTCGCCCGACACGCCTGCGCTGATCGACTTCGTCCTCACCACGAAGGCGGGGTACTGCCAGCACTACGCGGGGGCGATGGCGCTCTTGCTGCGCCTCCTGGGAATTCCGGCGCGCGTCGCGGTCGGCTTCACCAGCGGGACGTACGACGACGGCACCTGGAAGGTGACCGATCACGATGCCCACGCATGGGTCGAGGCCTGGTTCTCGGGCCATGGGTGGGTGGCGTTCGATCCCACACCGGGACGGGGAAGCTTTGCCGGCCAGTACTCGTATGCGTCCGAGAACGCGCAGGCGGTCGAGGCGCTGCGGAGGGGAGACCTGCGGGGAGCGACCTCGCCGACGACACCGCGCCGGGTCGGCGACGCGGGAAGACCGACAGGTGCCGATGTCGCCGACGACACCGCACCCTCCCTCGCGGCGGTCGTGCTCCTCCTCGGCGGCACCTGGATCCTCGGCGTCGGTCTCGGCAAGGCCGGAGTGCGGCGTTTCCGGTACCTCTCGCGGGATCCGCGCCGCGTCGCGACGGCAAGCCGCCGTGAGCTCGAGGACTTCCTGCGCGACCAGGGCGTCGATGTTCCGCGGGCTGCGACGCTCGGCGGGCTGCAAGAGTCGGTCAATCGGGAGCTGGGCGTCGAGGGCGCGCGGTTCGCGAGCGCGGCCTCCCGCGCTCGTTTCGGTCCGCCGGCGGAGGCGAGGCGGGGAGCCCTGGCGGCACGGAACGAGCTCAGGGCGCTCCTCAAGCGAGCGCGGCGTGAGCTTTCGCTCTGGGCACGTTTCCGGGGGTTCGTGTCCCTTCGGTCCTTGCGGGGAATCTGAGATGAGCGAGAGCGAGACCTACGACCTGTTCCAACTCGGCCGCCGGAACCTGCGGAACGGGATGGCTGCGCAGGCGACGGTCCCGCTGGAGAAGGCGAAGAAACGCGAGCCCCGGTCGCGCTCCATTCGCGAGGCGCTCGGAATCGCGTACTTCCGGATCGGCCGGTGGGCGGAGGCCGAGGCGGAATTCCGCGAGCTCGTGGAGCTCGCCCCGTCGGACGAGTTCGCGCACTACGCGCTGGCGCGCGCCCTCGTCAATCAAGGTCGGCGCGAGGAGGCCACTCCGCACATCAAGATCGCACGCTCGCTGCGGCCGCGGACGTCCTCAGAGGGCGACGCGCTCGAGTAGGCGTGCGCGCGGTGGTCCAGCGGGTCCGCGAGGCCTCGGTCGCCGTGGACGGGGACGTCGTGTCCTCGATCGGCCCGGGCCTGCTCGTGCTCGTCGGCGTCGCCTCGGGCGACTCGCCCGAGCGGGCGGATCGCCTGGCGGCGAAGGTCGCGGCGCTCCGGATCTTCGAGAACGAAGCCGGCCGCTTCGACCGCTCGCTCGTCGATGTCGGCGGCGAGGCGCTCGTCGTCAGCCAGTTCACCTTGATCGCGGATACGCGGAAGGGGAACAGGCCGAGCTTCACGGACGCGGCTCGTCCGGAGGACGCCCAGCCACTGTGCGAGCGGTTCTGTGACGCCCTGCGCGCCGAGGGCGTGCCGGTGCATGCGGGCGTGTTCGGCGCCAGGATGGACGTCTCGCTGTGAACGACGGGCCCGTGACCATCGTCCTCGACGGGTAGGCGTGCCGGCGTCCGCCCTGGCGCTCGCTCTGGGCGCCGCAGTGCTGCACGCGACGTGGAACGCGCTCCTCGCCCGGTCGCGCGACGTGCGCGCCGCGACGACCGTGGCGCTCGTCGTCGGCGTTCTGCTCTTCGCACCGGCCGCGGTCGCCACATGGCGGGTGGAGGCCGAGGCGATTCCCTGGATCACGGCCTCGGCGGTCCTCGAGCTCGCCTACTTCCTGCTGCTCGCAAGGGCATACCAGCGGTCCGATCTGAGCCTCGTGTATCCGATAGCCCGCGGCACCGCTCCGGTGCTCGTCCTCGCCGGCGCGACGCTCGCCGGAGCCGCCCTCGGTGCCTGGCAGGCGCTCGGTGTCGTGTCCGTCGGCGTGGGAATCGTGCTCGTCCGCGGCGTGCGTGGGCGGGTGGACCGTCGCGGGGTAGTCCTATCCGTCGCGATCGCAGCTCTCATCGCCGGATACACGCTCGTCGACAAGGAGGGAATCGAGCACGCGTCGACCTTCGCGTACCTCGAGCTCGTGCTCGCGCCGGTCGCCGTCGTCGCCCTCGTCCTCCAGCTCGCGACGCAAGGGACGGAGAGGACGCGCGCGGCCGTGACAGGCGCCCCGGTTCTCGCAGGAGCGCTGTCCTTCGTCGCCTACGGCCTCGCGCTCGCGGCCCTCGAACTCGCGTCGGCGGCAGCAGTAGCGGCCGTGCGTGAGACGGGTATTCTCTTCGCCGTCGGGTTCGGGGCGATCGCGCTGCGTGAGCGTGTCGGCGCGGCTCGGGCGGCGGGAGCAGCTCTCGTCGTTGCGGGGGTCGCGCTCGTGGCGCTCGGGTGATCCGCCCGAGAGGCGGTGCTATCCTCTACCCACCACATTTCACCGGCTTCACGAAATGGGCGCGACGCGCCCATTCTTTGTGAGAGGGGACGAATGAGCACCACTTTTTCCCGAGAGCGCACGCTGCAGGAGGAGATCGCACCGGCGGTCGAGCAGCGCGTGGACGGGGTCGAGGTGCTCGCGGTGGAGCTGATCTCGCCGAGTCGCTTCTGTGTCTACATCGACCATGCGGGCGGCGTGGACCACGCGCTCTGCGAGCGCGTCACGCGCGTTCTCGACGCGTACCGGGCGGACTACACGATCGACGTGTCGTCCCCGGGCATCGAGCGGCCCCTTCGCACGCAGGTGCACTTCGCAGGCGTCGTCGGGCGGCGCGTGTCCGTTCGCACGTCACAGGAGATCGGCGGTAGGAGCAAGTTTCGGGGCCAGGTGCGGGACGCCGGCCACGACGCGGTCACGCTCGACGTGGCCGACAAGGGAACCATTCGAATCCCGTACGACGTGATCGTGCGAGGCAATCTGATCGACGAGGGGTTGAAGCCATGAGCCAGGAGATCATCGAGGGCATTCAGGCGATCGAGCAGGAGAAGGGGATCGAGGAGGGCATCCTCATCGCCGCTCTCGAGGACGCGCTGAGGGCCGCCTACAAAAAGACACCGGGAGCGACGCGCCACGCCGAGGTCAAGCTCGACGGCGACGGCGAGTTCCGCGTCTACGGGATCGAGATCCCGGAGGACATCGAGACCCGCCTCGTCGAGGAGGCACGCGAAGCTCGGATCACGGAGCTCGAGCTGCTCGAGGAGGAGACCGGCGAGCGCCAGCACACGCTCATCACGGACGAGGACCTCGACCTCGACTGGTCGCAGGTTCCGCCGCACCAGATCCAGCGCACCGACGTGACGCCGGACGACTTCGGACGCATTGCCGCGCAGACCGCGAAGCAGGTCATCCAGCAGCGAATCCGCGAGGCCGAGCGTGCGATCATGTACGAGGAGTACGTCGACCGCCAGGGCGAGGTCGTCACGGGAATCGTGCAGCAGGCGGGAGACCGCAACAACGTCCTCGTCGACCTCGGTCGCGTCGAGGCGCTGCTGCCGCGCTCGGAGCAGGTGGACGGCGAGCGGTATGAGCAGGGGAGCCGCATCAAGGCCGTCATCGGCGAGGTTCGCTCGGGCACGAAGGGCCCGCAGGTGATCCTCTCCCGCCGCGACCCGGAGCTC
>CAWDKB010000002.1:0-32339 GCA_963802865.1 uncultured Gaiellaceae bacterium | reverse complement strand
CGCGGAGCCGAACGCGTCGTTGACGAAGACGTCCATCCCCGCGGCGAGTCGTCGCGCCGTCTCGGGTTCGTTCTTCGTCTCGCCCGGCTCGAAGCGCGTGTTCTCGAGCACGGTGAGACGTTGGTCCGGGATCAGCTCGCGCAGGCGGTCGGCAACCGGCGCGATCGCGAAGGCCGGATCGGGGCCTTTCGGCCGCCCGAGGTGCGAGCAGACCGCCACGTGCGCGGCGTCCCGCTCGAGGAGAAGCTCGAGCGTCGGCAGCGACGCCCGGATGCGCGTGTCGTCCGCGATGCGCCCGTCCTCGAGCGGCACGTTGAGATCGGAGCGGACGAGGATCTTCTTCCCCGCGACGTCAGCCTCCCGAACCGAGCGCGGCCGGCGCACGGCTACGGCAGGAGCTTGGCGATGACGTCCACGAGCCGGCACGAGTAGCCCCACTCGTTGTCGTACCAGCCGAAGACCTTGACGGTCCTGCCGTGCACCATCGTCAGCTCGCTGTCGAAGATGCACGAGTAGGCGCTGCCGGCGATGTCGGTCGAGACCAGCGGGTCCTCCGAGTACTGGAGGATCCCGTCGAGCGCACTTCCGGCCGCCTCCCGGTAGGCGCCGTTGACCTCATCCAACGAGGTCTCGCGACCCAGGCTCACGACGAGGTCGGTCAGGGAGCCCGTGGCCACTGGCGCACGCACCGCGACGCCGTCGATCTTGCCCTGAAGCTCGGGCAGGACGAGCCCGATCGCTTTCGCGGCACCGGTCGACGTGGGGATGAGATTGATCGCGGCAGCCCGCGCGCGGCGCAGGTCCTTGTGCGGCGCGTCCTGGAGGCTCTGGTCCTGCGTGTAGGCGTGAATCGTCGTCATGAAGCCGGACTCGATCCCGCCGAGGTCGTGCAGCACCTTCGCGAGCGGCGCAACGCAGTTCGTGGTGCAGGAGGCGTTCGAGACGATGTGATGCGAGTCGGGGTCGTACTGGTCGTCGTTCACGCCGAGCACGACCGTGATGTCTGGATCCGTGGCCGGAGCGGAGATGACGACCTTCTTCGCGCCCGCGTCGAGATGCTTCTGTGCACCGTCACGATCGGCGAAGAAGCCGGTCGACTCGAGCACGACGTCGACGCCGAGGTCTCCCCACGGAAGTGCCGCAGGGTCGCGCTCGGAGAGCATCCGCACCTCCTCGCCCGCCGCACGCAATGTGCCCTCCGCGAGCTCGACCTCACCCTCGAACGGGCCGAGATTCGAGTCGTAGCGCAAGAGGTGCGCCATCGTCTTCGCATCCCCGAGGTCGTTCAGCGCGACGACCTCGACGTCCGAGCCGAGCGCGTGCTGCGCGCGGAAGAAGTTCCGCCCGATGCGGCCGAACCCGTTGATGCCCACCCGAATGCCCATCCGTCCCTCCGTCGTCCGCTACGCCCTACTCTCGGCGCCGCGAACTCTAACGGCGCGTCCCGGCCAGCTCCTCGAGGCGGCGGAGGCGCCGGTGCACCGCCGCCTTCGTGGCGGGCGGGTCGGTGCGACTCGCCAGCTCGCGCAGGGAGTCGGTCGGGTGACGAAGCCGAAGCTCCGCGACCTCGCGCAGACGGTCCGGCAGGTCGTGGAGCACGCCCTCGGCGCGGAGTCCTTCGACCGCCTCGAGCTGACGGCGCGCGGACCGGCCCGTCCGCACGAGGTTGGCGTGGTCGGCGTTCGCGAGCCGGTTCGCGCGGGAGCGAGTCTCGGCGACGACGGAGCGCTCCTCGAGGGAGAGAACGGTCTCGGCGGCTCCCATCACCGCCAGCAGCGACTCGATCGCATCCCAGCTCTTGGCGTACGCGGCGGCATGCGTCGCACGCTCGACGACCGCCAGCTCGACACCGCTCTTCTGGGCGAGCTGGGTGAGCCAGGTCGCAGCCGCCGCCGATCCGGTACGGAGCTCCACGTGCGGCGAGCCCGCGACGGAGACCGACCCTCCGCCGAGGAACGCTCCGCGGAGGTAGGCGGCGCGACAGCAGGAGCGGGCGACGACTCGGCGCGGTGGCACTTCGAGCGGAGCGTGGCGACGATCGACGACGCCGGCGTCGGTCAGCACGCGGAGCGCGTCCTCGTCACCGTCGACGTGCAGCTGGTACCGCGTTCCGCGCTCGAACGCACGCCGCCGGTACGTGCGGATCTCGGAGCGGATCCCGGCAGCGCGCAGAAGCGCGAACGCGCGCCGCGCTGCTGCGCCACTCCCGAGGTCGAGATGGAGCGCCCAGGCTCCTGCCGCCCGCAAGTGCAGGCTGCCGGCGGAGTGGAAGAGAGCCGAGAGCTCCGCCCGGCGATCGCAGTCGCGCTCCGGCGCGATGCTCGCGAGCTCCTCGCGGACGTCCTCGGAGGTGATCACAGGTGCACTCCCTCGAGCGCGAGCAGGCGCCGCTTGACCTCGACTCCGGTACTGCCGTAGCTCCCGATCCCGTGTGCGGCGACCACCCGGTGGCACGGGACGAGGAACGAGAAACGATTCGCGGCGCAGAACGAGCCTGCGGCACGCGCCGCGCCGGGATAGCCGGCGAGTGCCGCCAGCTCTCCGTAGGTCACGACCTCGCCGCGGGGCACGGCGCGTAGCGCGTCGGCGACGTCACGCTGGAACGGCGTCGCCCACCCGAGGTCGACGTCGACGTCGTCGAATGTCACGTCCTCTCCGGCGAGGAACGCCTCGAAGCGTGAGACGAGCCCGTCGAGAGCCCCCGTCGCGCCGCCGTTCGCCAGAGCGCCGAACCGGAAGTCGTGCGCGACGACGACGGCGCCGGACTCCCACAGCTCGCCTGCACCCCACCCGAGCACCGCATACCGCGTCTCGACGGCGTCCACCGTCCGACTGTAGAGGCTCGTCGCTCTAGAATCGCCCCGATGAGCGCACACGGCATCTTCGCCCCTCCCCAGCACGACAACGAGCCGGTCAAGACCTACGCTCCCGGCAGTCCCGAGCGGGCTGCGCTCCAGATCCGACTGAAGGAGATGGAGGGTGACCGCATCCGCATCCCGATGATCATCGGCGGGAAGGACGTGTACGCGGACGAGACGTTCGAGGCCGTCATGCCGCACCGCAAGAGCCATGTGCTGGCGGACGTCGCCAAGGGTGGCCCGGAGCACGTCCAGCAGGCGATCGAGGCTGCGAACGCGGCGCACGCCGACTGGTCGCGCATGCCGTGGCACGAGCGCGCCGCGGTCTTCCTCCGCGCCGCCGAGCTCCTGTCCGGCCCATGGCGCTCGACGGTGAACGCCGCGACGATGCTGAACCAGTCCAAGACCGCGCACCAGGCCGAGATCGACGCCGTCTGCGAGATGATCGACTTCTGGCGCTACAACGTCGACTTCCTCATCCGGATCTACGAGGAGCAGCCGCACTCGCCGACCGGGATCTGGAATCGCATGGAGTACCGGCCGCTCGAGGGCTTCGTCTTCGCGGTGAGCCCGTTCAACTTCACCTGCATCGGCGGGAACCTCTCCTCCACGCCCGCGCTCATGGGCTGCACGATCCTCTGGAAGCCGGCCTCGACCGCGGCACTCTCCGCCTACTACCTCATGCGTGTCCTCCAGGCCGCGGGCCTGCCCGACGGCGTGATCAACCTCGTCTACGGCTCGGGCGCGACGATCGGCGGGCCCGCGCTCGACAGCCCGGACCTGGCCGGGATCCACTTCACGGGATCCACGGAGGTCTTCAACGGGATGTGGGAGACGGTCGGCAAGAACATCGACTCGTACCGCGGCTACCCGCGCATCGTGGGCGAGACGGGCGGGAAGGACTTCATCCTCGCGCACCCGTCCGCCGAGGCCGAGGCGGTTGCGACCGCCGTCGTCCGGGGATCGTTCGAGTACCAGGGACAGAAGTGCTCGGCCGCGTCACGCCTGTACGTCCCCTCGAACCTGTGGCCGGAGGTGAAGGAGCGCCTCGTCGCGGACGTCGCGACGATCCGCATGGGCGACCCGGCCGACTTCGAGAACTTCATGGGCGCCGTGATCGACGCCGGCGCGTTCAAGACCCACTCGGACGCCATCGCCGAAGCGAAGTCCGCGGGCGCCGAGATCCTCACCGGCGGCACGACGGACGACTCCGAGGGCTACTTCGTCGAGCCGACCGTGATCACGACCGAGGACGCGGGCTTCCGCCTCCTGCGCGACGAGCTCTTCGGGCCGATCGTGACCACGTACGTCTACGACGAGAAGCGCTGGGGCGACACGCTCGAGCTCGTGGACGAGACCGCCCCGTACGCGCTGACCGGTGCCGTGTTCGCCACCGAGCGCTCGGCGATCGAGGAGGCACACGACGCGCTCCGCTACTCGGCTGGCAACTTCTACGTGAACGACAAGCCGACGGGCGCCGTCGTCGGACAGCAGCCGTTCGGCGGCTCGCGGGCGAGCGGCACGAACGACAAGGCGGGGTCGATGTGGAACCTGATCCGGTGGGTGACCCCACGCACGGTCAAGGAGACGTTCGTCCCGCCGACCGACTATCGCTATCCGTTCCTCGGGCCTGACGGCGACGGCGCGACGCGGGGCTAGCGTCGAAGACAGGATGCGGGCGTGGTAGTCCGCATTCTCGATGGTGTCGACGCCTTCCTCGACCGGCTCGGCTCGGTCGACTTCTTCCCCCTTGCGCTCGCGATCGGCTGCCACCTCCTGAAGATGGCGTGCACGAGCCGGGCCTGGCGCAACGTGCTCGCCGCCGCCTATCCGGAGAGTCGCGTGCCCTGGCCGTCCATCTACGCCGCCTACCTTGCGGGCGTCGGGATCAACGCCATCATCCCGGCTCGGGCAGGCGACGCCGTCCGCATCGTGCTCGCACACCGCGCGATCCCGGGGAGTACCTACACGACGGTCGTCTCGAGCACCGTCGTCCTGAGCTTTTTCGACATGCTCGCGGCGAGCCTGCTCATCGCCTGGGCGGCAACGAGCGGGAGGTTGCCCGGGCTCGACGTGCTGTCGCGCCTCGAGACTTTCGAGTTCGCCTGGCTCCTGTCCCGGCCGATGCTCTTCGACCTCACCGTCGCGGGCCTGATCATCGCCGCCGGTGTCTTCGGCTTCTGGATCGCGCGCCACGTCGCGAACTTCCGCGAGCGCGTCGCACAGGCATTCCGCGTCATGTCACCGCCGACGAGATACCTGGGCCGGGTTGCCAGCTGGCAGGCGGTCGACTGGTCGCTACGCCTCCTCACGATCTGGTTCCTACTCGACGCTTTCGACGTCCCGCAGACGCTCGAGAACACGGGACTCGTGCAGGCGTCCTCGAGCGTAGCGACACTCCTCCCGATCACGCCTGCCGGAATCGGCACGGAACAGGCGTTCCTGCTGTACGTGCTGAACGGGGTCGCCGCTGCATCCGTCCTCCTCGCTTTCAGCGTCGGAGCCAAGCTCACGCTGACGCTCACGAACGTCGTGGCCGGCTTCACCGCGATCGCATTGACGCTGCGAACCGTTCGCTACAAGAAGGCGCTCGGGCCGGAGGCAGAGCAACCCACAGCCAGCGCGGAGTGATCGCCGACTTGCGCACTACTCAGGAGGGGCCTGCCTTGTGAAGCTGCGCGTAGAGTGCGCGCGCCGTCTTCTGCGGGAGCCCGGGCACACCCTCGAGCTCCTCCTGTGAGGCCTCGAGGAAGCGCTCGACGGAGCCGAAGTGGCGCAGGAGTGCACGCCGCCGCGCCGGCCCGACACCCGGAAGGGTCTCGAAGATCGTCTCCATCGACTTGGTCGAGCGCCGCTTGCGGTGGTAGCGGAGCGCGACCCGGTGGGCCTCGTCGCGGATCCGCTGGAGGAGCTGCAGCCCGGGACTCGAGCGGTCGAGGACTATCGGCGCGGAGACCCCCGGGACGAACACCTCCTCCTCGCGCTTCGCGAGCGCGATCACGGCGACCCGAGGAAGATCGAGCTCGTCCAGAGCCGCGAGTGCGGCAGCGAGCTGTCCCTTCCCTCCGTCGACGACGACGAGGTTCGGCGTCTGCGAGAAGCTCTCGTCGACCTCGCCCTTCTTGACTCGCGTGAACCGGCGGCTGATCACCTCGCGCATCGCGCCGACGTCGTCCTGGCCCGCGAGGCCGCGGATCGCGAACGTCCGATAGTGCGCATTCCTGGACTTGCCGTCCACGAAGACGACCATCGACGCGACGATCGACTCGCCCTGGATGTTCGAGACGTCGAAGCACTCGATCCGGATCGGGAGGCTCTCGAGGTTGAGCACCTCCCGCAGCTCCTCCAGAGCGGACAGACGCCGTGAGCGGGCCGCCTCGCGAATCGCCGTGTCCGACTCCAGGGAGAGTCGCGCGTTCTCGACGGCGAGCTCGACGAGGCGCCGCTTCTCGCCGCGCCGCGGCACCCGTACCTCGACCCGCGAGCCCCGCCGCTCGCTGAGGAACTCCGCGAGCGGCGCCGTGTCCGCGACAACCGGCGGGATCAGGACCTCCGGCGGTGTGCCCGGCGCTGTCCCGTAGTACTCGAGAACGAACGCCTCGAGGATCGACTGCGCGTCCTCGCCGGCGACGTTCTCGAGGTGGAATCCGTAGCGGTCGATCATCTTCCCGTCGCGGAGCGGGAACACCTGCACGGCCGCACGATCGCCCTCGCTCGCGAGCCCGATGACGTCCACCGTGCCCACCGCCCGCCGCTCGGTCGCCTGCCGCTCCGCGAGATGGCGGATGGAGACGAGACGGTTGCGGTAGCGCGCGGCCTCCTCGAACCGCTCCTCCGCCGCTGCGGCGCGCATGCGCACTTCGAGCTCGCGCTGGATCGTCGCCGTGTCGCCGGAGAGGAACGCGGTCACGCTGTCGATCACCTGGCGGTACTCGTCCTTCGAGATGTAGCCGACACACGGCGCGAAGCAGCGGTCGATGTGGAAGTCGAGGCAAGGGATCCCGGAGTGACGGCCCGGTCGCGGACCCTCGCACGGACGGAAGCGGAACACGCGATTGAGCACATCCAGCGTCTCCCGCACCTTCTTCGCGTTGGCGTAGGGGCCGAAGTAGAGCGTCCCGCGCCGGTGCCGCTCGCGCGTGAACATGATCCGCGGGTACTCGTCCTCGAGGGTGACGGCGATGTACGGAAACGACTTGTCGTCGCGCAGCCGGACGTTGAACGGCGGCCGGTGGCGCTTGACGAGGTTCTGCTCGAGATGCAGCGCCTCGGCCTCGTTGCGCGTGACGATGACCTCGACGTCGTCGATCCGGTCGGCCAGCTGTGCCGCGCCGAACCGTAGGTCACCGCGCTGGAAATAGCTGCGCACACGCGAGCGGAGGGACTTTGCCTTCCCCACGTACAGAACCTCGCCCCGCGCGTCCCGGAACAGGTAGACACCTGTGCCGCGCGGAAGCGCCTGAAGCCGTTCTTCAAGGTTTTCACGCATTCCACGGCTAGCGTATCCCTATGCGTTTGGGGCTCCTGGCGGCGTCGGCCGCGTTCGTCGCGCTCCTCTGGCCGGCCGCCTCGGCCGCCGGGCCTGGACTGCTTGTCGGCGCGGTCGAGGACGACGTCCGCGCCTCGAGCCTCGTAGAGGCGGAGACACGGATGGCGCTCATGCGTCTCTCCGGGTTCCGCGCCGTCCGTATCACGAGCTACTGGCAGCCCGGCGACACGCGGCCGTCCGACGACGAGCTCCGGGTGCTCGAGAACTTCGCCGCTGCGGCCGCCCGGAACGCCATTCGCCCGTACCTCACGGTCATGCACCCCGGCTCGCGCACGACGCCGCTGACGGACGAGGCACAGGCGCAGTTCGCCGCGTACGCGGCCGCGATCGTGCGCCAGGTGCCGGCGATCCGCGACGTCATCGTCGCGAACGAGCCGAACCTCAACCGCTTCTGGCTCCCGCAGTTCGGGCTCGACGGGTCGAGCGCGGCGCCCGCGGCGTACCTCGCGCTGCTCGCGCGAACCTACGATGCCCTCAAGGCCGCGGCGCCCGAGTTGAACGTGTACGGCGGCGCCGTCTCCCCCCGCGGAACGGACCGGCCGCAGGGCATCCGCCCGACCCACTCGCCGACGACGTTCATCCAGGGGCTCGGAGTCGCGTATCGCGCGAGCGGCCGCTCTCGTCCGGTGATGGACGCGTTCGCGATCCACGTGTACGCGGACAACTCGAGCATCCCGCCGACGAGGGGGAATCCGAGGACGACTGAGATCGGCGTCGCCGACTACGACAAGCTCGTCGGTCTCCTGGGCGCGGCCTTCGACGGGACCGCGCAGCCCGGCTCCACGCTTCCGATCCTGTACGGCGAGTACGGCGTCGAAACTCAGATTCCGGCGAGCAAGGAGAGCCTGTACACCGGATCCGAGCCGACGACCACGCGGCCCGTGTCGGAGGAGACGCAGGGCGACTACTACCGCCAGGCGCTGTCGCTTGCGTACTGCCAGCCCAACGTGACCGGCGTGCTCATCTTCCTGTCACGAGACGAGCGGGCACGAGCAGCCTGGCAGTCGGGCGTCTACTACGTGGACGGCACGCCCAAGAGGAGCCTTCCACGCGTCACCGAGTCGCTCGACCGCACAACGGGCGGATCCGTCGCGCGTTGCCCCGGGCTGCAGCTCACGGTCCGGACGACCGATCTTCGGTTCGGCACGCGCCAGGCCGCGAAACGCGGGATCTTCCGAGTCAGCTTCCGGTGCGACCTCGACTGCGTCTACCAGGTGCGCCTCGAGAACGCCGCGACACACTCGACGAAGCTCGTCAGGCGCGGCCGTGCCGAGGTGGGCAAGCTCGTCCAGTCCGACTTGCGCTCGAGGCGTCTGGCACCTGGCGCGTACCGGTACACGATTCGCCTCGATCACCCCGTGAACCCCGGGCCGCCCACGCTGCGGCGAGGCCCCGTCTTTCGCCTGCCCTAGGCGCCTGTCAGTAGCGGTGCTCGGCGCGCCAGACGCGCACGACGACGTACACACACGCGGCGAGCACGAGGATCAGTGCCAGGGCATCCCGGCTGGCGGGCAGCCCGTAGCCGATCGCGAGGCCGATCGCGACCACCGCGAGCAGGATGGACGCGTAGAACAGCTTGCGGCTCCAGTCCGACCACGCCTCGATGTCACCGCGGCGCTCTCGCCAGAGCAGGAAAAGGAAGAACGCGACCGCGAGGAAGAAGGCGATCTGGAGGAGCCCGCCGACCGTGTCCACGACAGCCTCGAGCTGAAGCACGACCACGACGAGTGCGATCAGCGCCACGATCCCGATCCCACGGGCGAGCGGCGGGATTCTGTCCCAGAGCCCCCTCATCACCCGGTCATGAATGCGCGGACGGCAAGAGCACCGGCGACGAGTGTCGTTCCCGCAAACCAGAGCAACCGCTTCGAACCGGTAGTGGGCGCATAGAACCACGGCGACAGCGCGAGCCCGAGTGCAAGTGCCCCGTAGGTGTAGTGCAAGCGGTCGGGCGCCCTGCGCCCGTCCGACAGCAGCAGGAGGCCGAGACCCGCCTGCGCGATGAGCACGGTCTGGGCGAGGACGAGCGCGTGCGAGACGAGCGCTCCGCCGCCTGCAGCCCGCCGATACGAGACGAAGCCGAGTGCCGCCGCGCCGGCACATACGACGATCACCGCGACTCCGAGAATCACGTGCGCGGTTACCATCGCGCGCACCCTACAGCGACGCCGGTAGCGTCAAGAATGGTCGAAGAAGGGAGGCCCGAACGTCGTGATCGACTCCGTTTCCGAAGCGCCGCTCGAGCAGACGGAGCTCGGCCGCGTCCCGACGGGTGAGGGCTGGTTCGTCCTCAACGCGCGCGACGTGACGTGGATCAGAAGCGAGGAGCGCGGGCAGGACACCGACTTCGAAGCGCGGCAGGAGTGGACGCAGCTCGGCTTCCGTATCCAGGTCCTCTCGCCCGGCCAGCGTGGCCTGTACCACGGCGAGAGCGGTCAGGAGGACTTCCTCGTCGTCTCCGGCGAGTGCGTGCTCGTGATCGAAGGTGAGGAGCGCCACCTGCAGGCCTGGGACTTCGTCCACTGCCCGCCGTGGACGAAGCACACCTTCGTCGGCGCCGGTGACGGGCCGTGCGTGATCGTCATGGTCGGCAGCCGAGCGGGCGGCTTCGAGGTCGTCTATGCCGTGAACGACGTGGCGGCGAAGCACGGCGCGAGCGTGCTCGAGGAGACGTCGAATCCGGACGAGGCCTACGCCCACTTCGGTCCTGAGGAGCGGACGGCCTACCGCGAGGGATGGCTGCCGAACGGAGGAACCCTTGATCGAGGAAGGTAGACCAGCTCCTGACTTCACGCTGACTTCGGACTCGGGCGAGGCGGTGACGTTGTCGTCCCTCAGGGGCGCACCGGTCGTCCTCTACTTCTACCCCCGAGACGACACCCCCGGCTGCACCGCTCAGGCATGCGGCATCCGCGACGTGTGGGGCGACTTCGAGCGCACGGGCGCCGTCGTGCTCGGCGTCAGCCCCGACGGCGTCGATCGGCACGTCAAGTTCAAGGAGAAGTACCGGCTCCCGTTCGCGCTGCTCGCGGACGAGGACCATGAGGTCGCCGAGACGTACGGCGTGTGGGTCGAGAAGACCAACTACGGCAAGACCTACATGGGCATCGAGCGCTCAACGTTCGTGATCGACCCAGACGGCAACGTCGCGAAGATCCTGCGGAAGGTGAAGCCGGCGACGCACGCCGACGAGGTCATGGCCGCGCTGTAGCCGGGTTCGGAACGCGGACGTTCCGGTCGAACCTGTCCCATGACTTGTCGCCGCGCAGGTATCCCCAGGTTCCCTTCACGCGTGCCCAGAACATGATCGGGCGGTAGAAGACGAAGTCGAGTGGCGACACCAGGAGCAGCAGCACGAGATCGCGCTTGCGGTAGAGGCGCGACTGCCTGTCCTCGGACAGGATCGCGCAGGCCGTTAGCGCCGCGTTCGTGAACGCGACGCCCGAGGCGACGGCGGCGAACGTCACCGGCTCGAGCAGCCCGAACGCCACCGCAACGACGAGCGTCGCGATCGCGAAGAACTCGAAGACGGGCGCCAGAACCTCCGTGATGAGGTAGAACGGCGTCCCGAGCAGTCCGACCGTCTTGTAGCGCGGTTTGAACAACATGCGGCGGTAGTCCCACACGGTCTCGTTGATCACGCGTTGCCAGCGCTCACGCTGCGAGACGAGTCTCCTCACGCTGCCCGGGCTCTCGGTCGTCGCGATGTTGTCGGTGAGACAGAGGATCTCGTAGTCGCGCCCCTCGCGCAGGAACAGCTCGTGGATGCGAAAGGTCACCTCGATGTCCTCGCACGTGAAGTCTGGCGCGAAGCCCCCCACCTCCTCGAGCACGTCCCGTCGCCAGATCTGGAACGCCCCCGGCGAGCACATCATGAACCCGTGCCGCGACCAGGCGATGCGGTTGTTGAAGAAGGCGCGCACGAAGTCGAGATGCTGGAACGCGTCGAGCGGCTTACGGTCGACGGGCCGTCGCCCGGGCTCCGCCGACACGGTGCGCTCGGGGTTGCGCGCGGTCGACATCGCGCTCGTCACGCCGATGACGCGGGCCGGGTCCTGGATCACCAGGCGCATCCCCATGAGCAGCGCCTTCCGGTCGAACCAGGTGTCGGCGTCGACGCCGCACACGTACCGGTAGCGGGCGACGTTGAGAGCGGCATTCAACGAGTCCGCCTTCCCACCGTTTGCCTTGTCGATCACCACGAGGTTCGGGTACAGCGCGCTCCTGTACATGCCGTGCACGCGCGCGCTCGGGAAGATGCTCCGGACGAACCTCTGGTGGGGCTCGAGCTCGAACGCCTGGCGCAAGAGGTCGAGCGTCGCGTCGCTCGACCCGTCGTTGACCACGATCACCTCATGCTCGGGGTAGTCGAGCTCCAGGAGAGACCGGGTCGTCGCCACGACGAGGCGCTCCTCGTTGTACGCGGCAACGATGACGCTGACCGGAATCGTGAAGCGGGACGCGGCGAGGGTGTCGTAGTCCTCGCACGCGCTCTCGTGTCGGCGAGTGGCGCTCTCCCAGAATGCGACGACGGCCTGTGCCACGTAGATGCCGGTCATGAGGATGAGGTACGCCATGCAGATCGAGATCACGAGGACAAGCACGATCTCCATCACGCCGCCCTCGCTTCCCATGATTCGGAGGCGACCTCGCCCCGCGTCGCGGCGTAGATGCGGCCCAGGAGCGGGCTCTCGGGATCGCTGCGCTCGAGGTGCCCGACGAATCCGAGATCGCGCAGAACCTCTGCGGCCCCCTCCCGGGCGAAGAGGTCGTCGTGGGTCAGCACGGACAGCAGCGTGGGGATCGCCTCCGGACCGAGAACGCGAAGCGCATCCTTCGCCGCCGCGCGTACCCACCACTGCCGGTCGGCCAGCAGCGTCGCGATCGTCGGCGCGGCCGGTGCCCCGACGACGTGCGCGGCAGCTCGTGCGGCGTGGGCGCGAACGAACCAGGCCTCGTCGTGGAGGCCTGCGTGCACGGCCGTGGCGACCGCCGGGCCGGAGCGATCGCCCAGCGTCTCCATGGTCGCGGCACGGACGTTCGGATTCCGGTCCCAGGTGAGCGCGACGAGGGTCGACTCCGCGAGGTGCGGGTAGGGGCGCAGCAGGCGCGCGCCCCAGAACCGGACCTTCGGATTGGGGTCGCGCAGAAGCGGGACGAGCTTCGTTCCGGGGGCGGGCGCGAGCCGCTCGAGCTGGGCCGCGATCCGTGACCGGGAACCGCGTCCCGCTCGGAGATACTCGAGCAGGATGCCGATCGCCCACTCGTCGCCGATGTCGCCGAGCGCGCGGATGGCAGCACCCGAGATCTTCGCGTTCGGATTCTCGAGCGCCGAGCGGATCAGACGCGGCGCGGAGGGATGATGGATGCGCGCGAGCAGCGTAAACGCCGTGACACCGCGCCACAGCCCCCACTGGGTTCGCGGCGTGCGGCTCGCACGTCGTGCGAGCGCGCGGGCCCGCCTCGCCGAGATCGGACGCGGCCGAGCGGTACGCCGTCGGTCATGACGCCAGCGGCCGACGACGACCACGAGGGACAGGACCAGCCAGGCGCCGAACGAGCAGACGAGCACGACGACGCCGCCGCGGAGAACCAGCGCGTCCACTGTGCATTCCTCGTCGTCGCTCGGGAACCCACACACCTGACCCGAACGAGGGATCACCCGCGCGAGCTAGCCCTTTGTCGCCACACTTCAACCCGATGTGGTGGGAATCCTGATGATTGGAAGTCTCCCCTGCAAATCGGCAGTTCGTGACGCGCGCCGTGACTCAATAACCGGCATCAACTCGCTTTAGCCACGACCATCGGCACGGGTGCAGCCGGAGCCTGTCGGAACGCCTCCCTGACCTTCTCGCGGGCGATCCGCGCGTCAGGGTGTCCGTAGTTCTTGCGGACAAGTTCGCCCCCATTCTGATGACCGAAGTGCAAGGCGATGACATGCGCCGGAAGTTCCAGCACGTTCAGCGCGAACCAGCCGAAGTATTGACGGGGTGGCGACGTACGAGTCCACGTGGCCGAAGCCCGCACTGCACTGATGCAGCGTCCAGCTCGACTCGTCGGGGGCGAAATCAGCGGCGTGCTGAAGCGCGGCTAGTCGCTAATGAATGACCCGATCAGCCAGTGGTGACCTTCGGGGTCAGCGATGCGTCCTTGCCGCATCCCGTAGGGCTGGTCGGACACCGGGAAAACTTCGACAGCCCCTGCGCGTAGCGCCCTGGCCGTAGCCCCATCGGGATCGTCCACAACCAGGTTCATGCGAACCGTCGTCCCACCCAGGGCTGTCGGACTGACATTGAACGCTTCGGGGTTTTCATCAACAACGAAGAACCGCAGCCCGTCGATGCGTAGTTCCGCGACGACCTGACCCGTGGGCGTAGTGAACCGCGATTCTTCGACCGCGCCGAACGCGTGACCGTAGAACTGGAGAGCGGCGTTTGCGTCCTTGACGGTCAGCATCGGCGTTAGCGCAGACGCGGTCATCAGGACGAACCTACCGGGCAGACCGCGGGTGATGCATCGTCCCGTCCCTGGAACGCTGCTGGCTGTCCTGGAGCTGCTACGGCTTGGCGTATCACTGAACTGACGAAGCGGCGGGTGTTCTTTCCTCCCGCTGTGCCCGCACCCCAGCCTTCCGGCCGACTATTCGGTGTAGTCGCGGAACGTCTTGTCGCCCGGTCGCCTGCGCTTTCGGGATCTTGGCAGGCGTCGTTCCGAAAGGGGGCGCGTGTCGAGCGGCGGATGTTCCGGCAGGTCTTCCGTCATCAGCAAGTCCATGTGCCTGTCGACGCGAAAGTCCCGTCCAGGATGTGTTCGACCAGCGATTTCTTCCGACTCACGGGTCACCTATCGTTGCCACTGGAAGCCCTCGCGTAAGAGCGGCGCGTACTCGGGGATTGCCCGCCTACTCAAGGAATCGCCTTCCTGTGACTGCCATCGCAGCAGTCGCGCGGACGTTGCACTTGGTGCAATCACGCTCGATAATCCCGCGGATTCGCGACCAAACGGGAGGGAAGCATGCGACGAGTCCTTGTCCTTGCTGTCATGGCGGCTGTCGTCGGATTCTCCGCACTTGCAGGCAGCGCTTCGGCGGCCAACGAACGCGCCTCGTGTAAAGGCATCTTGTTGTCAGCCCTCGCGAGAGATCCGGGGGGAGCCGCCGAGGTAACGCACACCGTCCATCAAATCGTGAAGGCGCTCGGACTGCCGCCTGGGCCATATGTCAGCGCAGCCGCCGGACATCTCCATGAGGAAGACGTGGCTGCCTGCCTGGAGGCGCTGGGCTTCTAGCGCTTCTTCCATAGACGCGCGCAACTAGAGGCGGCCGCGTCCCTGCGGTCGCCTCCCGCGGGATAGGCCACGCCGTCACCACAACGTCAGCCTATTGCTGCGTCCATTCCGCCAGCGCCCACCGTCAGGGATGTCGGTGTTGTTCAGAACAAATCAGCAGGTTCGACGGTCGCAAACCACCCCGACGGAAACCGGGGCGAAGTCGGCTACCCGAACGCCGTGACGCCAGGACGCCGACCTTCCCGTGGAATCGCGGTGACCGGTCTCCTACGCCGTCTGCTGGTTGTGAACGGTGAAGGTCGTCTCCTGAGGGGGCGTGGGGAACCCGAGTTCGATGTCCGACTGCATAACGCCGATCAGGTTCTCGTCGCGGAAGCGTTCCCAGCTCTCCTGGGAATCGTGAATGGCGACGATGATCCAGCCGTCAGCCGACGGCCCAGCTGCGTGGAAGACCTGCCCCTCTGGAAGGCTCCCGTCGCTCGGATGGACGGCCGCGATCGACGCCTCGTACTGCTCCTTCGTCCCGCCGGGAAACCGATGCACGATGCCGTAGGCCATGTGGGTACTCCTTTCCCTAACTGGTCAATGGAACCCTCGTAGGCAACTATCTCAGGCCCAGCCCCATCAGCAGGATGACGCGAGCTGGCGCGGTTGACTGGAGGGCCAGTCGGGACGTGTCGAAGTTGCCCCCGCAACGTCACAACACGTTCGGGGGGCGTGGCGGCAGCGAGGAGTAGTCGCTGTCGCGCAGGCATGGTTGCCCACGTCCACGCGATGATGCGTCAGTCGTGAGTCACGCCCGGCTCGTGACTCATTTCCGTGACTCAAACGCCCGAAAACGGCCGATTCTGCGACCCGCACGGCTACGTCGATTCACAACACCGCAGGTCGCACGACCCCAGCTACTGTGCGGGATTGCGACCAGTTCGGACCCCATCAGACCCGACGTGACCCCAACGACTTCGCTATGCGGATGAGAGGACTTGAACCTCCACGCCCTTACGGGCACACGGACCTGAACCGTGCGCGTCTACCAATTCCGCCACATCCGCGCGGCTCGAACGATTCTAGCTCCGGGTCGTCTCACCTCTCGATGACCCGGTTGGCCGCCCTCGCCGCGACTGCGCTCGCGCTGCTGTCGCTCACCCTCGGCGTGACGAACGACGATGCCGCGGCACGGGCCGAGGTAGTCGTCCTCCTCGAGTCACGACCGCTCGCGCTCGACCCGGACGCCGCCGCGACGATCGACGCCCAGCAGCGCGCCTTCCGCCGAGAGCTCGCTCGAGAAGTCCCGGCGGCACGAGTCGGCTGGGGTTACCGGCTGGTGGCGAACGGGTTCTCGGTGTCATTGCCGGTGAGCGAGGTGCCGCAGCTGCGTGTGCTCGCAGGTGTGCGCGACGTACTCGCGGCCGGAGAGTACGAGCCGCAGCTGGCGTCCACTCCCGAGCAGATCGGAGCACGCGCCCTCTGGGGCGCGACGCTCGACACCGCGGGGCAAGGCGTGAAGATCGGGATCATCGACTCGGGGATCGACGCGACGCACCCGTTCTTCGACCCGACCGGCTACGCGATGCCGCAAGGCTTCCCCAAGGGGCAGCGCGCGTTCACGACCGCGAAGGTGATCGTCGCGCGTGTCTTCGCACCCGCGGGCACGCAGCTTCCGAGCACGAAGGTGCCCTACGACGAGCGCGACTCGAGTCACGGCACGCACGTCGCCGGCATCGCCGCCGGAAACGCCGACACGCCGACGGGACAGGGTCGCGTCTCCGGTGTGGCTCCCCGCGCGTATCTCGGGAACTACAAGGTCTTCGTCGAGACCGATGCGGGGGTGAGCCCGAATGCGAACGCGCCGGCGATCGTCGCGGCGATCGAGGCAGCCGTCGCCGACGGCATGGACGTCATCAACTTCTCCGGCGGCGAGCCCGAGATCGAGCCCAGCCGAGACGTCGTCGCGCTCGCCCTCGACGCCGCGGCGGCTGCGGGCGTCGTGCCCGTCGTAGCGGCGGGCAACGACTACAGCGAGCTCGGCGCCGGCTCGATCGCCTCGCCTTCGAACTCGGCTCGTGCGATCAGCGTGGGAGCGGTCGACGTGGGCGGCACGCCCACGAAGCGCGTGCACGCTGGGTTCTCCTCGGTCGGGCCCACCACGATCTCGCACCGGCTGAAGCCGGACGTGGCCGCACCTGGCGTCGGAGTGCTCTCGTCGGTGGACGGCGACTGGGCGGCGCTGTCCGGAACGAGCATGGCCGCACCCCACGTCGCAGGAGCCGCTGCCCTGCTCGTCCAGCGCCACCCTACGTGGACTGCGGACCAGGTCCGCTCGGCGCTCGTCCAGACCGGAGTCGACGCCGTCGACACGGAAGGCGACGTCGTGGGACCCCAGTTCCAGGGTGGCGGTGTCGTCGGCCTGGGGAATGCCGATCAGCCTCTGCTGTTCGCACGGCCCAGCTCGTTGTCGTTCGGGTTGCTCTCGGGCCGTGGTCTTGCGGAGACGAAGAGCGTCACCCTCGAGGATGCAGGCGGCGGTGCCGGGACCTGGAGCGTGCGGGTGCAACAGCACCAGCGGGCGCCGGGTGTCTCGCTCGACCTCGCAACGTCGAACGTGAGCGTCCCAGGGGAGCTCGCGTTCGAAGTTCGAGTCGTGGGAGCGCCACGGGCGGGCGAGCTGTCGGGCTATCTCGTGCTTCGGCGCGGAGCCGAGGTTCGCCGGATTCCGTACTGGGGCCGGCGGACCGCACAGGGGATCGCGCGGCAGCCGTTCACGACGATTCGTCGCGCTAGCGTCGTCCGCAGCACGACGTCCGGCCGTCGCAATCTCGTGTCCCGCTACCGCTACCCGGAGAACCCACGCGGCGTCGGGGTGACGACCGTGCTCCGCGGCCCCGAGCGCGTGTATCGGCTGCGACTGACCAAGGCCGTGGCGAACTTCGGCGTCGTGATCACCCAACGCGGCCGCGCGAGCCGGGTGGAGCCGCGCGTCGTCGCCGGGTTCGACGAGAACCGGCTGACCGGATACGCAGGGCTGCCCGTCAACCACAATCCGTACTCGGACAGGTTCCGCGAGCCGGTCCTCGCGGCCGGGGCGCTCTCACCCGCACCGGGCGAGTATGCGGTCGTCTTCGACAGCGCCAGTCGCGGCCAGTCCGGCTCGTTCTCGTTCCGCTACTGGGTGAACGACGTCACGCCCCCGACGCTGCGACTACGAACCCGAGTTGTTTCGCGCGGCCGACCTGTACTGGTCTCGGCAAGGGACGCGGGTTCGGGCGTATACCCGGAGTCGATGCTCGCCACCCTCGACGGAAACCGGGTGGATGCGACATTCAGCCGCGGCATCGTCTCGGTCTCGACTGACGGTCTGACGCCCGGCCCGCACCGGCTCCGCGTCAGGGTCTCGGACTACCAGGAGTCGAAGAACACCGAGAACGTCGCGCGCATCCTGCCGAACACGCGCTGGCTGACTGCCACCTTCCGCGTGCGCTAGACAGCCGCGGCATTCGAGAGTCGGAACGCCCCGGTCGCGAAGCGACCGGCTTCAGGGATCCTCGCGATCGAGAATCCGCGCGAGTGGGTTCTCGATCTGCGGGAAAATCAGGTCTTGCGGTCGCGCTCTTCGATGGTCGGGAGGGCGTCGAGGTCGCGCTGGACGGAGCGGATGAACTCGTCGCTCTCGTCACCCTCGTCGGTGGGAACGACGCGCAGCTGCTTCTTGCGGCGCTGCCGATCGCGGTCTCTCCTGGCAGTCGGTCCGAAACGGCTCTCCAGGCGCGGCCACTCCACCGCGACCGCGAGGACAGCCGCGAAACCGAGCAACACGAGCCACGGCCAGCTCACGAGTCGGATTCTAGCTCCACCTGGCCGCCCTTCCGTTACACCGCGGCTCGAAACACCTGCATCGGCAGCGCGGCCAGCGGCTCGCCGCCCTCCGGCGTGACGAGCCAGGTGTCCTGCATGTAGAGGCAATCCTCGCCGTTCGAGGCGATCGCGTGCGGATGCATCGAGAACACCATGTTCTCCGCGAGCTCCGTCTCGACCCCCTCCCCCACCTTCGGGAACTCGATCATCGTCATCCCGATCGAGTGGCCGGTGACGTGGCCCAGGTGATACCCACGCTCGCCGAACCCGGCCGAGACGGCGCGATGGACGTCGTGACAGCTCGCACCGGCACGCATCGCGCCGCGCGCGGCCTCGAAGTACTCGAGGTAGGCGTCGAGCATGCGCTCGGTGTCGCTCGAGAGTACGGCTCCGCGAGAGGCGATCGCGCGCGAGACCTCGACCCAGTGCATCCCCGGGCCAGCGACCTCGAGCGACGGCAGCAGGAACTCGCCGAGGACCTCCTCGCGGCGCGCGATCTTGAACTCGGGACGCGCGAACGCATCGGTCCCGGTCAGGACCATGTTCATCGTCAGTCGCCCGCACCCCTCCGCGACGAACCATTCCTCCGCCGCGGCCATCACCTCGGCAGCGGTCTTGCCCGGCGCGTACGCCTCGAGGAAGACCTCGAAGCCACGTTCGTTTATCCGTACCGACTCACGCACGGACTTGAGCTCGGCCTCGCTCTTCACGGCTCGCGCGAGGTCGAACTCGACGTCGAAGGAGACGAGCTCCAGGCCATCGAGCGCGCGGTAGTCCCGCACGGCCATGATGAAGTCGAGCCCGTAGACGCCCACGCGTCGCCAGCCGCCGTCCCGTGCCCGATCCGCGATCAGCTCGCCGGGGCGGTCGTGAAGCACCTGCTCGATCTCCGCGGTTCCGTGCTCGCCGACGTAACGCGCCTCGCTCGGGAAGACGACGAACGGCTCTCCGTCCACGGGTACGACGACGTACGCGTAGCGGTGGACGATCTGGAAGCCCGAGAGGTACGTGACGGCGCCCTCGAAGCCGCTGTACTCGCTCCCCGAGACCACGAGCGCGTCCAGATCGTGCTCGGCCATCGCGGCGCGCACGTTTGCGTACCTGCGGACGAGCTCGGGATTCATCGACTCCATGACGCCTCCAGTGCTTTGACGAGGGCTGTGATCGCGTCGTTCAAGGGGGTGGCGACGCCGTGGTCGCGTCCGAACCGTGCGATGCCACCGTTCAGGTAGTCGATCTCGGTGGGGCGGCGGCCCTCGACGTCCTGGAGCATGCTCGCCTTGTGGTCGTATGCGACGTCCGGCCGGGCGGCGTGGTCGATCAGCTCCTCCGGATCGGCGTCGAGCTCGATGCCCTGCGCCGCCGCGACCGCTTTCCCCTCCTCCACGAGCGAGCTTACGAGGGCGCGCAGCCCCGCACGCTCGCAGACGCGACCGTGCGTGAGACCCGTGAGTGCGCCGACGGGGTTCGTCGCCGCGTTGAAGATGACTTTCCGCCACTGCGCCGGGCGCGCGTCGGCGACGGCTTCGGTCGGCATCCCGGCGCGCGTGCAGGCGTCTGCGAGGGCCGCGATCTGCTCGGCACCGGCCGGGCTCGTCTCGAACGGCCCGAGCGTGGTGTCGCCCTTGACGTCCCACTGCACGACGCCCGGCTCGACGATCTTCCCGGCGGGGAATGTTGTCCCGCGGATCACCCGCGAGACGTGCCGCGCGACGACTTCCTCGTTCCCCACGCCATTCTGGACCGTCGCGACGGCGCCGCCTGCGAATGCGTGGGAGGTCGCCGCGAGCGCGCCGTCCGTATGCATCGCCTTTGTCGCCACGATTCCGAAGTCGCACGGCGGGAGGGCAGTGGAATCGGTCGTCGCCCTCAGGTGGGCGAGGACGTCTCCTGCTCCCGTGAGTCGGAGCCCGTTCGCGTTCATCGCGTCGACGTGCGCCTGGGAGACGTCGTACGCCCACACCTCGACCTCGTCGAGGGTGGCGAGATTCGCCGCGAAGAGCGACCCGACGGCGCCGCAGCCGACGATGCAGACCCTCACTTCGCCTCCACTGCCGGCGCGAGTCGCCCGAGCCGCGGCAGCGAGAACTCGTGCCCGCCGGTCAGCCCGCTCGGTCTCAGGACGAGGACGAGCGCCATGAGCGCGCTCACGACGACGATGCGCGTGCCGTCGGGGAGATCGACCGCCCGACCGAAGATCTCGATGCCGTTCTCGGCGTTCGCGAGGAACGAGTCGAGCCCGCTCACCGCAAGCGCGCCCACGACCGCGCCCCACAGGCTCGTAGCGCCGCCGATCACGAGCATCGCGAGGGTGATGAACGTCAGGTCGAGGTAGACGCTGTCCACGTTGATCGGCAGGAAGTGCACGTACAGGCCCCCCGCGAACCCGGCGAGGAAACCCGATAGCGCGAAAGCCCCGAGACGCTGCCGGTAGATCGAGATTCCGACGGCCCGCGCGGCCGGCGGATCCTCCCGCGCGGCTCGCAGCTGCCGGCCGAGCCTGCTCCGCTGGTACGCGAACGCGGCGACGACGACGAGCACGGCGCCGACCGCCGCCTGCAGGAGGTCGGTCGTCTCGGGCACGGACGAGAACGTGTTCAGGCCTGGCCCGATCTTCTCGTAGTACCGGAGGAGGTTGGTGGTGATCCCGAGCACGGCGAACGTCGCGATCCCTGCGGCAAGGCCCGAGAGGCGCATGAGCGGGAGCCCGACCAGAAGCGCGAACACGCCTGCGACAGCCGAAGCGATGACGAGCGACGGGACGTTTCCCACGGTGGTGGACGACAGGAAGTCGAAGAGATAGGGCATCGTCGCCGGCTTCTCCTGCTCGGGGACCGAGAGCACGCCGGCCGCCCAGGCTCCCACGGCGACGAAGCTGATGTGGCCGAACGAGAGCACGCCGGAGTTGCCGACGAAGACGTAGATCGCGACGACGATCGAGACGTTCACGAGGGCACTGATGAAGTAGATCTCGATCGTCCTCGAGAACGCTGCGCCGAGGACGGCGGCCGCGACTACCAGCAGAGTGGGCGCGAGCACCTCGAGGAACGCGCGCCGGGCTCTCACACTCGCTCCACGAGCCCGCGACTCCGCGTGAACAGGCCGTCCGGCCGCACCAGCAGGACCAGGATGACGAGCCCGAACAGGAACGACGGGAGGTACTGGCTCTGGTTCGTGGGCAGCGCACCGCCCAGGAGCCCGGACACGTAGCCGATCAGGAAGCCGCCGAGCGTCGCCGGCAGCAGCCGCGTCATCCCGCCCACGACGACGCCCGCGAGCACCAGGATCGTCTCCTGTAAGGCGAACGTCGGTGTCACGATCGGGAACTGCACGGTCAGCATCACCGCTACGACCGCGGCCAGGACGCCCGCGATCAGCACCGCGACCGCGCTGACGAGGTTCGCGCGTACACCGAGTAGCCGCGCGGTGGAGAAGTCGAGCGACGCTGCGCGCATGTGCAAGCCGATGGAGGTGCGGTTCAGGAGGAGCAGGAGCAGCCCCAGGCAGACCGCAGCGGTGACGATGGCGACGATCGTGATCTTGCGGATCTCGACATCTCCGACCGACACCGGGCGCTGAAGCTCGACGAGCGAGGTCGCAGGCTTGCCGAGGGGCCCGAACCAGAGGAGCGCGATCGACTGCAGCAGGAACGCGACCGCAAAGGTGGCGATCAGCATGACGGCCGGCGACTGCGTTCGCAGTGGACGGAAGACGACCCGCTCCATGGCGAGCGACAGCACGAGCACCACCGCGAAGCAGAGCGCGATCCCCACGCCCACCGGCCAGTCGCGTTCGGATGCGAACGCGAGCGCGAACGCGCCGGCCATGATCAGCTGCCCGTAAGCGAAGTTCACGAGACGCATGACGCCGAAGACGAGCCCGATCCCGACGGCCATGAGCGCAAAGATCGAGCCGAGGCCGATCGCGTCGGCCTGCACCTGCAGGTCGACGGCGTCGCGCAGGAAGTCCGTGAGGCCGCTGCCGAGGACGACGCTCATGACAGGTAGGCGGCGACCATGCGATCGGTGTCGGCCGCGTCGTCCGGCGTGAGCGTCAGGCGGAGCTCACCGTTTGCGAGCACGTACGTCCGGTCGGCGAGCGCAACCGTGCGTTGAGCTCGCTGCTCGACGAGGAGCACGCCGATGCCACGCTCGCGAATCGTCTGCAGCGTCCGAAAGACGAGGTCGACGACGGTAGGGGCCAGACCCAGCGACGGCTCGTCGAGCAGGAGGATCGACGGCGCGGCGACGAGCGCCCGGGCGATCGCGAGCTGCTGCTGCTGGCCTCCGGAGAGGGCGCCCGCAGGACGACTCCGGTACTCCCCGACGACCGGGAACAGCTCGCGGATCGCGTCGAGATCCGCGTCGACGCCGTTCGAGCCCGACCGCCCGGCGAGCCCGAGCCGCAGGTTCTCGTCGACCGTGAGCTCGGCGAACAGGCGTCGCCCCTCGGGGACGAGCGCTATCCCGCTGCGGGCGATGGTCTCGGGCGCTCGGCCGCGAAGCGAGCGGCCGTCGAGCGTTATCTCGCCCGCTCGGGCCGGGACGAGCCCCATGATCGCGTGCAGCGTCGTCGACTTTCCCGCTCCGTTGGGGCCGATCAGCCCGACGATCTCGCCGGGGCGCGACGTCGAGCGACAGACCGCGGACGGCGCTCACGCCGCCGTACGCCACGTCGAGATCGCGAACGTCGAGGCCTGCGCTCACGTGCCGTCCTCGTGCACGGCGCTCTCGCCCAGGTACGCGGCGGCGACGTCGAGGTTGCCACGGACCTCGGCGGGCGATCCCTCGGCCAGTGTCCGTCCCTGATCGAGGACCTGGATGCGGTCGCACACGTCCATGATCAGCGCCATGTTGTGATCGATCAGGAGCACGCCGGCGTCGTGGTCGTCGCGAACGGATCGTACGACGTCCGCGAATGCCGGAACCTCCGCCTCGGGAAGCCCGGCGGCCGGCTCGTCCATGAGAACGAAGCGCGGGGACGTGGCCAGGGCACGCGCGACCCCGAGACGCCGTTCGTCTCCGTGCGGAAGCGAACCGGCGGGAGCATCGGCGTATGCGTCCAGCTGGAGCGACTCGAGCAAGCCAGCGGCACGGGTCCTCGCCTCTCGAGGGCTCGCCCCCACTCCCAGGGCGGCGACCTCCACGTTCTCCCGGACGGAGAGCTCGCGGAACGAGCGACTGTGCTGGAACGTGCGCGCGAGACCCGCACGCCCACGCCGATGCGGCCGCCAGCGCGTGATGTCACTCCCTTCGAGCTCGACGCGTCCATCCTCCGGGTAGTCGAACCCGGTGAGCAGGTTCACGAGCGTGGACTTCCCGGCGCCGTTCGGTCCGATGAGACCGACGACCTCGTGGCGATGCAGCTCGAGTGTCACGTCCCGGACGGCCTGGACACCGTCGAACGAGCGCGAGACGGCGGCGGCCCGGAGCGAAGCTCCGGACCGCCTTGTCACTTCAGGCTGCGGTTCTGACACCGCCGCTAGATCTTCGGGACGACCTTGGCCTTGATCGTTCCGATGACCCTCGGGGTGTTGTTCTGCACCCGGATCACGCGGTACTGGCGCCCGAACACCGTGTGCAGGCTCCTGTTGAAGCTGACGAGCCCAGACAGCGTCGGCACGTTCCTGAACCGCTCCATCTGCGCCGCGAGCGCGATGCCGTTGGTGGAGCCGTTCGCTCGCCGGATCGCGGTCAGGATGCCGTCGATCGCGGCCGGCCCCGTGATGAACCCGCCCGTCGAGCCTGCCTTCGCGATCGCCGCCTTGTTCAGGCTCGCGAGCGCATTGACCGCCCTGACGGGGTCGTCGCCGAACGCCGATGCGAACGTCACGTAGAAGTAGTTCGAGATCGGCTGGTCCGGGGTGTACCAGTAGTTCCCGTCGCCGGCCCACGAGTTGAGGATCGGCGTGTTGTTCCCCAACGTGCGGAGGCCGTTGATGATCGGGACCTGCGCACCGAACGCGGCGGCGGTGGAGGTCACGATGACGTCCGCCTCCTGCGAGTTCAAGCGCGTGACGACGTTCTGGTACGACGCCGGGTTGCCGCCGAGCGACTGGTACGACTCCTCCGCGACGATCCTTCCGCCGAGTTGCCGCCACCGGGCCTCGAACGCCTGGACGACGTTCCGGAAGTACACGATCACGGTGTCGGTGGCGAGCGCCGCGTCGCGCCAGCCGCGCTTCCACGCGAACTCGGCCATCGCCGAGCCCTCGTCCTGCGCGACGTTTCCGAACGAAAACGCGAGTCGCCCCTTGGCGCCGAAGCGCTTCGGGCCCATCTGGTCCGTGCCGATGCACGGCGCAACGGTCAGCTTGCCCGCGTTGATCGCCTCCTGGACGACAGGTGCGGCGAGATCCACGTCGCACGTCGTCATGATCACGTCGGCTCCCTGTCCGAGGAGCCGCGCGGCACACGACTTCGCGACCGCGGGCTTGTTGCCCTGCGTGTTGCACGTGATGAGCCGGAACCTGACGGCGCCGCCGGACCTGTTGACCTGCGCAACGCGTGTCTTCGCAGTCGCAAGCGCAGGGCCGTCGAACGGTGCCATTGCGCCGACGCTGTCGTAGGCCCAGCCGATCGTGACCGTCTTCGCCTGCTGCGGCGCAGCGGTGCCACCCGATGCCACAGCCACTGCGGCCAAGGCCGCCGCGGCGAGCACGAGTAGCGCCTTCCTCCCTACTGACATCTCTGCCCTCCTGTTAGGCCTGCCATGACCCTTCTTTGCCTCGAACGAGCTCGTAGAGCATCGTATGGAGCGGAACGGGGACGCCGTGCTTCTCCGCCTCGCGGCGCAGCGAGCCGGTGATGAGCTCGATCTCCGTCTCCCTGTGCGCGTCGACGTCCTCGAGCATCGAGGGGTAGTGCGCGGACCCGCGCTTCGTCGCGAGGACGTTCATCTCCCACGGGTCGTCGTGCAGCTCGATGCCGGCCGCCGCCGCGACCGCCTTGCCCTCGTCGACGAGGCCGTGGACGAGGTGACCGAGGTCGCTCGCCTCGTCTTCCCGCGCGAAGTGGAAGTCGTGCGGGAGCCCCGTGAGCGCGGCCACCGGATTCACCGCTGCGTTGAAGATCAGCTTCGACCACTGCGCCGGTCGCAGGTCGGGTAGCGCTTCCGCCTTCAGGCCGGACGAGACGATCGTGTCCGCGATCTCCTGCACGACCTCGAACGGCGTGTCCTCGTACGGCCCGAGCCACGTTTCCGTGTCGAGGATGTACTCGACCTCGGTGTCCGAGTGCTTCGTCCCACTCATGAAGGTGACGCCCGACACGATCGGCCACGAGCCGTGTTCCCTCACGACCTCCTCCGCGCCGATTCCGTTCAGGACGGTGACCACGGTCGCGTCCGGAAAGTGCCCTTCGAGCGCGGCGGCGGCCGAGGCGAGACCCGACGCTTTCGTCGCGACGATGGCGACGTCGATCTCCCCGAGCTGTGACGGATCGTGGGCCGCGGTGACTCCTGCCTGGTGCCGACTCTTGCCCGTCACGCGGAGGCCCTCACGATTCAGGGCGTCGGCGTGCTCGGAGCGTCGAGTGAGCACCGAGACCTCACAGACGCGGGCGAGATGACCCGCGAAGAGGCTCCCGATGACCCCCGCGCCGACGATGCAGACCCGTTCCACGCTGCCCGGCGAGTATCGCCCGAAACTGACATGTCAGTCAACTGGTACGCGTCCTCGGTCCACGCGGATCTAGTCAGAGACGACCGCGGTGCACTCGATCTCGATCAACATGCCCGGGACGGCAAGGCCGGTCACGCCCACGATGGTCTGCGCGGGATGGTCGGCTCCGCCCGTCACGTCGTCGATCGCCCGCGTGATCGTCTCGTACTCGGTCGGGCGGAGCGTGTAGATCGTCCTGCGCACGATGTCGTCCCAGCCGACGCCGGCCGCTCCCATCGCCACCTCCACGTTCCGCATGGCCGCGCGGGTCTGCTCGTAGAGATCGTCTCCCCCGACGGCGCTGAAATCCGCAGCGAGGGCGAGCTGGCCGGCGAAGTGGACGACCTTCGTGCCGGACGCGATCGCGATGTGGCTGAAGCCGGGAGCCGGATGGAGCTCCGGCGGGTTCACGAGCTCACGATGATGCACGCGCGCCTCCTCTCCGTACGAGACGCCGGAACTCGGCGTCGGTGACGAGCCCGCCTTTCTTCGTCCCTGCGCGCTTGACCGCCTCGAGGAGCGCGGCGCGCTCGTCCTCGGAGATGTCCAGGCCGAGCTCTTCCGCCTTGATCCGGATCGAGTCGAGGCCGCTCTTCTTCCCGAGGACGATCCCACGCTCGGCGCCGACGACGTCCGAGGCGTAGGGCTCGATCGCCGGCGGGTCGTGGAACTGCGAGGCGACGGCGCCCGACTCGCGCGTGAAGAGGTTGTCCCCGGTGACGGCCTTCCAGGCGGCGACCGGAGTGCCGGCACGCTCCTCGACCAGTCGGGCGAGCGACCTGGCTTGCTCGAGCCTGAGCCGCGTCGGGATTCCGTACAGGGCCTCGAGCGCAAGGGCGACCTCGACGAGGTCGGCGTTGCCGGCGCGCTCCCCCATCCCGTTCACCGTGCCCTGCACCCAACTCGCTCCGGCCTGGACGGCGGCCACTGCCGCGGCGGTGGCGAGGCCGAAGTCGTCGTGCCCGTGCCAGTGGACGGGGACCTCGTGATCGAGGCGCTCGACGACGTCCCCGACGAGAAACGCCGCAGCTTCGGGTGTCGCGATGCCCAGGGTGTCGACCACGACGACCTCCTCCGCGCCCGCCTCGACCGCGCTCTCGTAGGCAGCTCGGACGAACTCGAGGTCCGCGCGCGTCGAGTCGACTCCGAAGAACGCGACGCGGATGCCCTGCTCGACCGCGAACGCGATCGCGGAGCGAATCCGCTCGAGCATGTCCTTGCGTGAGACCCCGAGCGCGGCGAGCTTGCCGTCCGAGATGGGGCTCTCGATCACGGAGGCGCGTACCCCGAGCTCGACGAGGGCCTCGACGTCTGCGCGGACGGCGCGCGAGAAGCCCCAGATCTCCGCTTCGAGGCCGGCCTCGAGAATGAGCGAGATCGCGTGCGCATCCTCCTCGGAGACGCGCGGAAACCCGGCTTCGATGCGGTCGATCCCCGCCTCCGAGAGGCCGGTCGCGATCGCGAGCTTGTCCTCTGGCCCGAGCACGACCCCGACCGTCTGCTCACCGTCGCGCAGCGTCGTGTCGTAGAGACCGACCGTCAGGCGCGGCTGCGGCTCGAGCGCCTTCGCGTTCAGTTCCCCCGTCCAGAGCTTCGACCGGTCGAGTGTCACGGTGTGACTATCGCACGGTCCCGCGGGAATACTCCCGCTGTGATTTTCGAGCCCGAGCTCGAGACCCTCCACCGCGACGAACTGGCAGACCTCCAGCTGACGCGCCTCCAGTCCCTCGTGACGCGCGTCCGGGAGCGGGTGCCGCTCTACGCCGAGCGTCTCGCCGACGTCCACGCGAGCGACGTCAGCTCGCTCGACGACCTGACACGGCTTCCGTTTACGCGGAAAGACGACCTGCGCGACACCTACCCGCTCGGGATGCTCGCGACCCCACGCGCGGAGCTCGCCCGCATCCACGCGTCGTCGGGGACGACCGGGAAGCCGACCGTCGTCGCCTACACCGCCACCGATCTCGACCTCTTCGCCCGCATGAACGCCCGCGCGCTCGCGATGGCGGGCGCCGAGCCCGGGATGACGCTGCACAACGCGTACGGCTACGGGCTCTTCACCGGCGGGCTCGGGATCCACGGCGGCGGCGAGCGGCTCGGGTTGAACGTCGTACCGGTCTCCGGAGGAATGACCGAGCGCCAGGTGACGCTGATCGAGGACCTGCGCCCCGATGTCGTCAGCTGCACGCCGAGCTACGCCCTCACGCTCGCGAGCGCGCTCGAGGAGCGCGGCCTGAGCCCCGACGAGAACAGCTTGCGCTTCGCCGTCGTCGGAGCCGAGCCGTGGACCGAGCGGATGCGTGAGGAGATCGACGCAGGCCTGGGCGTCCGCTGCACGAACATCTTCGGGCTCTCGGAGATCATCGGTCCGGGCGTCTCGTGCGAGTGCGTCGAGGAGCGCGCCGGCTCGCACGTGAACGAGGATCACTTCCTCCCCGAGATCGTCGACCCGGACTCGGGCGAGCGGCTCGCCGACGGAGAGGAGGGCGTGCTCGTCATGACCACGCTCACGAAGGAGGCGCTGCCGCTGATCCGCTACTGGACCGGCGACATCTGCAGCCTCTCCTCGGCGCCGTGCTCGTGCGGTCGCACGCTCGTCCGCATGGGCGCCGATCGTCGGGCGCAGCGACGACATGCTCGTCATCCGCGGCGTCAACGTGTACCCGAGCCAGGTTGGAGACGTGCTCGGCCGGATCCCCGAGCTCTCACCGCATTTCGGGCTCGTCGTCCGCCGCGAGGGGACGCTCGACTCGCTCGAGGTGCTCGTGGAGACGCGCGCCAACGGCGCCTGTGACACGGTCGCGGTGGTAGCGCGCGCGGCCAGCTCTCATCCGCGACACCATCGGGTGCACCATGGTCGTGACGATCGTGCCGCCCGGTCAGGCTCCGCGCTCCGACGGCGGCAAGATCCAGCGCGTTCGCGACCTGCGCTGATACTGCGCAAGACCGGAATCCCGCTCGCGCGAGATTCCGGCCGCGCCAAGATCCCTGAAGGCGTCCGCTTCGCGGCCGCTGTGGCCGCGCTCCCTCGACGCTAGCTCTGGACGATGCCGTCGGGGAACGGCGAGAGCTTCTCGGCGCCTGTCTCCGTGATCAGGAAGTTGTCCTCCAGCCGGAGACCGCCACCGCCGTCGATATAGCATCCTGGCTCGATTGCAAGCACCATTCCGGCCGCGACCTCGCCCCCGCCCGCCTGGTGCGCGTACGGCGGCTCGTGCGCACGGGCGCCGACGCCGTGGCAGATCGGGTGCGACGGCTGGCCCGGGAAACCCCATGGCGTCGATCCCGGCCCGGATGCGCCGGTCGAGCTCGGCGAGGCTCGCGCCCGGGCTCGAGAAGGCGATGGCGTCGTCGTACACCGCCATGAGACCCTCCTCGAGCTCGCGGTACCGCGGCGTCAGTTCGCCGACGACGAGGTTCTTCGTGTGGTCGCACCAGTAGCCGTCCGCGCAGACCCAGATCTCGAACAGCGTCGGCTCCCCCTCGACCACGGGCCTTGAGGTCGTCGCCGTGAACGTCTTGATCCCGGGCCCCGACCAGACGAGCGAGAACCCGAGCGCGAGCGAGACCTTGCCCTCCCAGCCGGTGCCCTCGCCGTGCACGAACCCCTCCCACTCCGCGGCGATCTGCGCCTCGGTCATGCCCGGCTCGATGATCAGCCTGCAGTGCTCCATCGCGCCGGCCGCGATGTCGTTCGCGAGGCGCATGCGCTCGATCTCCTGCTCGGTCTTGAGGGCGCGCGCCTCGGCGAGGAGCGGCGTCGCGTCCTCGACCTCTCCGAACGCCGTGAACCACTCTGCAGTGAACGTCGTCGGCTCGCCCACCATGCGGTCGGCCGCCTGCGTCCCGAGCGAGAGTTCCAGCCCGACCTGTCTCGTACCTCGACGCCGCGTCGCTCGCGAGCTCGACTACGCGTGCCGTCGGAGGACGCGGGTCGAGCTCGTCGTAGCCCTTGAAGAGGCGGACGTCGCTCGTCCAGGCCGTCCGCGCCGCGTCCTCCTCGCTGGCCTCCAGGCAGATCAGGGCGGGCTCGCCCTCGCGCGGGAACACGCAGGCGTCGTACCCCTTCATCCCCCAGAAGTTCGTCAGGTAGAGGACGTTGTCGGGCGCGCGGACGACGAGCGCGTCGAGCCCGCGCTCGTCCATGAGCGTGCGCACGCGCTCGAGCTTCGCCTCGTCCCGCGGCCAGGTCAGACGGCCTCCTCCCAGACGACCCTTCCGTCACGCGTGACGACCCGGCCGATACCGCTGCCCGGGTAGTGGCCGCAGGCGACGAGGACGTCTGCATCGACCAGCGTCGGAACGACGGCGAGACGCGTCGCCGCGCAGGTGTCCGGAACGCCGTCCGAGACGTAGACCCACTCGGGCTCGTCGAGCAGCGCGGGATGCACGGCGGTGTCGGCGATCAGTCGCGCCTGGCGCCCTCGGATTCGACGCAACGCCGTGTGGCCCGGGTAGTGGCCGGGCACCGCGAAGGCGGTGACTCCCGGCGCGATCTCGCTCCCGTCCCCGACCTGCTCGAAGCGATCGAGCAGCCCGAGGATGCAACGCTGACGTGCGGCCGCTCGTCCTGCGCGCTCGCGAACGCCACTCAGTCCCGATGGACGACGTACCGCGCGCGCGGGAAGGCCACGACGCCCTCCGCGTCCGTGTTCCAGCCGACGTGGTCGATGTGCAGGTGCGTCAGGAAGACGACGTCCACCTCGTCCGGCGAGACCCCGAGCGCGCCGAGTGAGTCGGGCAACCCGCCCTCGCGCTCTCCTCCATCCCAGAGCCCCTTCGGCCCGAGGCCGGTGTCGACGAGGATCGTCCGCTCGCCCGTCCGGATGACGAAGCACCCGCACGGCAGGCGCCACTCGTCCCCGGGAAGAGCTCGGGGTAGAGCTCGCGATACGGCTCCCACTCGTCCGCGGTGACCTCCGGGTACGCTCGGAGAGCTCGCCGAGCGAACCGACGGCGTCGGGCACCGCCGAGACCTCGATCGAGCCGACTACCATCGCGCCCGCTCCGGCGCCGGCTCGCCGTGAGCCTCCTGCCACGAGATCACCGGGTTCCGCAACACGCCGATCCGCTCGATCTCCGCCTCCATCACGTCGCCGGGCCTGAGGTACAGGGATGCGGCGTCGGGCGAGAAGCCCGCGACCCCCGACACCGTCCCCGTCGAGAGCACGTCGCCGGCCGAGTACCCGAGCGCCGAGTAGTGGCTGAGGATCTCGGGGATCGTCACCGACATCCGGCCCGAGTGCGACACCTGCCGCTCCTCACCATTCACGCGCAGCGTCATGGCGAGGTCGTGCGGGTCGGGAATCTCGTCCGGGGTGACGATCCACGGCCCGAGCGGGCAGAACGTGTCGATCGCCTTGCAGAAGCTGAAGACGCCGGAGCGCATCTCGCGCCGCTGGATGTCGCGGGCCGTGATGTCGTTGAAGATCACGTAGCCGCCGATGTGGTCGGCTGCATCGTCGGGCGAGAACCACTTCCCGGGCTTCGAGAGCACGACCGCGAGCTCGAGCTCGTAGTCGAGCTCCTCGGTCAGGTGCTCCGGGTAGACGACGGGTTCGTCGGGACCCACGATCGCGTCGACGTTCTGGAAGAAGACGATCCAGGGCGCGATCTCGTGCTCCCAGCCGACCTGCTTCGACTCCTCCTCGTGCTCACGGAAGTTGCCCGCCGTGTGGAAGAACTTCTTCGGGACGATCGGTGCCCGGAGCCTCGTCTCGGCGAGGGCCACGCGCTCGCCGGTCTCGTCGGCGCCGCCGCGCCCGAAGTACTCGCGCATGGTCGGGACGTCGAGAACGGCGATCTCCTCGCCGTCGAGGACGCCGACGCGGGGCTCCTCGCCGAACGAGAGAGCTTCATGCGGGTGCCTCCGCCCGAGCCCTGGCCGCGCGCAGGAGCAGGATCCGGATGAGCCCGCTGAACGGCCGGATTACGAGCCAGTAGCGGCGGAACTTCCGGCGGGCAGCCGGATCGGCGACGCGCACTCGCGTCTCGGTGGAGAGCGACGAGCGGGCCGACGCGGAGGTCGATAGCCGCCTTGCACACGTCCGGCCGCGAGTAGGCGAGGAAGTCGTCGGCGGTGCTTGGGCCAGGAGGTTCGAGGTTTCCGCGCAGTCGCCAGAACTGCCCGGTC
>CAWDKB010000001.1:0-168917 GCA_963802865.1 uncultured Gaiellaceae bacterium | reverse complement strand
GTTCGCCGACAGACGAGGCTCGCCGAGCCGCTCGTCGACCTCGGGCTCTTTCGTGTGCGTGCGTTCAGCGCTTCGCTGGCCGTCTACACCCTCGGGATCCTCGTCCTCTTCGGTGCGTTCTTCTTCTTCTACCAGTACCTCCAGCTCGTCGCGGGCCTTTCACCGCTCCGCGCCGGCGTCGTGAGCTTCCGTTCTCGGCGGCCTTCATCGTCGGAGCGATGCTCGCTCCCGTCATCGTGAAACGTGTGAGCCCGGCCGACGTGATGGCCGGCGGCCTTGTACTCGCCACTGTCGGCTTCGTCATGCTCACCCAGGTCGGGGCCGATTCCGACGTCGTGCTCCTCGTGGCGTCGTCGGTCGTCTTCTCGCTGGGCCTCGCTCCGCTCTTCACGCTGACGAACGACCTGATCATCGGTTCGGCGCCGCCCGAGCGCGCGGGCGCTGCGTCGGGAATCTCCGAGACGGGTGCGGAGCTCGGTGGCGCGCTCGCGATCGCGCTCCTCGCCACGCTCGGCACCGCGGTCTATCGCAATCGCCTGGACGATGACCTTCCCGCCCGCGTCCCCGACGGGTGCGGCTGAGGCTGCGACCTCGACGCTCGGCGGGGCGGTCGCCGTCGCGGACGAGCTGCCACGTGGCTTGTCGGCGACGAGCTGCTCGAGGCGGCGCAGATCGCCTTCACTGCCGGCCTCCAGGTGAGCGCGCTCGTGAGCGCCGTCATCGCGGCAGGCACGGCTGTGTTGGCGGCGATCCTCCTGCGCGGCCTGAAGATGGGGTCCGAGACCGATCTCGTGGGTGGGCTCGGCGCAGTCGAGACGGCGTCCGCAGCACCGCCCGACTAGGTCGCTGTCGCGGCTGGCCGTCGTTACTGCCAAGCCGCTAGATGATCGTCTTGCCGAGTGCGCTCGCGACGAGCTCGACGGCGGTCGCGGCGGTCGTGTTCTCGCGATCCAGGATCGGGTTCACCTCGACGACCTCGAGCGAGCCCGCGAGGCCCGACTCGGCGACCAGCTCGAGCGCGAGGTGCGCCTCCCGGTAGGTGAAGCCGCCGCGCACAGGTGTCCCCACCCCGGGAGCCACGTCCGGATCGAGGACGTCCATGTCCAGGGAGACGTGGACGAACCCCGGCCCGGAGATCCTGTCGAGCGACTCGCGGACGGCTCGCTCGACGCCGACGCGGTCGATCTCGCTCATCGTGTAGACGCGAACACCCGCCTCGCGCAGCAGCCGCCGCTCGCCGTCGTCGAGCTCGCGCGTGCCGACGAGCGCGACCCGTTGTGCATCGACCGCGGGAAGCGGCCAGGCGTCGCTCTCGAACCCGGGGCCTGCGAGGCCGAGCGCGGCGGCAAGCGCCATCCCGTGCACGTTCCCGCTGGGACTCGTCGCCGGAGTGTTGATGTCCGAGTGCGCGTCGATCCAGAGCACGCCGCCCACTCCGTGCACCGACGCGAGCCCGCCCAGCGTTCCCAGCGCGACCGAGTGATCGCCGCCGAGAACGAGCGGGAGCGCACCCCGCGAGGTCGCTTCCGCCACACGCGCCGCGATGAGCTCGCACGTGTCGTGGATCTCCGGCAGGAAGCGGGCGCGCTCGTCGCGGAGCGCTGTCGCCTCGGCGACTGCCGTCTAGACGTTGCCCTCGTCCTGGACGGAGTAACCGAGACTCACGAGCCGCTCCTCGAGCCCCGCGTAGCGGATCGCCGACGGCCCCATGTCCACGCCTCGTCTCCCCTGGCCGAGGTCGAGGGTCGCGCCGATGATCGCGACCTCGCGCTTCGTCTCCGGACTCACCGCGGCGAACGCTAACGAGATGCGCGGATACACTGAGACGCCGCGGCGAGGTAGCTCAGTCGGTAGAGCACACGGCTGAAAACCGTGGTGTCGCCGGTTCGATTCCGGCCCTCGCCATACGAAGCGCCGGCGAGCGTGTAGCGTCGCCCGCCGTGGACCTCGCGTTCGCCTCCGCCGCCGAGCAGGCGCGCCTCGTCCGCAGCGGGAAGGCGACTTCCGTCGAGCTCGTTCAGCTCTCGCTCGACCGGATCGCAGAGCTCGATCCCACGCTCAACGCCTTCGTCACCGTCGACGGCGAGAGAGCGCTCGATGCAGCGCGGGCGGCGGATGCAGCGAAGAGCGCTGCGCCGTTCCGCGGCGTACCCATCGCGGTCAAGGACCTCTCCCCGACCGCAGGGTTGCGGACGACGTACTCGTCTCGCGCGTACGCGGACCACGTCCCGGACTTCGATACCGCGGTCGTCCGTCGGCTCCGAGAAGCCGGCTTCGTGATCGTGGGCAAGACCAACACGCCGGAGTTCGGCACCGTGGCGTTCACCGAGTCGGAGCTGAACGGCGCAACGCGGAACCCGTGGAACGTCGAGCTCACACCCGGCGGCTCCAGCGGCGGCGCCGCCGCCGCCCTTGCAGCCGGGCTGATCCCGATCGCCCACGGCACCGACGGAGGCGGCTCGATCCGTATCCCGGCGTCCTGCTGTGGCGTCGTCGGGCTCAAGCCCGCTCGCGGCCGCGTGTCGAGCGCGCCGTTCGGGTCTCTCGAGGGCCTCTCGACCTCCGGCCCGATCACCCGGACCGTCGAGGACGCCGCGCTCATGCTCGACGTCCTCGCGGGATACGAGCCGGGCGACCCGTGGTGGGCTCCGCCTCCTGCCCAACCGTTCGCGGAGGCCGCGACGACACCTTCGGGCCGCCTCCGGATCGCCGTCACCGCCACCCCTCCGGTGGAGACCGCGGTCGACCCCGAGTGCATGGCCGCGCTTTCCGCCGCCGCCGACCTCCTGACCGAGCTCGGTCACGACGTCCAGGAGTCGACGCCGCCCTGGATCGAGCCGGACCTGATCGACTCGTTCGTCCGCGTCTGGCAGGTCGGACCGGCGCTCCATCCCGTCGAGGACCTGTCACTTCTCACGGACCTCAATCGCGAGTTGGTCGAGGCCGCCCGAACGACATCGGCCGCCGACTACGGCCGCACCGTCCAACAGCTGCAGGCGATATCGCGCAGGATCGTGTCCTTCTGGGACGAGGTCGACATCGTCGTGACCCCGACACTCGCCCTCCCACCCGTGCCCATCGGCTGGCAGGACGAGGCAGACGGCGCGTTCGCGAAGCTCCGCCGCAACACGGCATTCACGCCCTTCACCGCGGTCGCCAACCTGACGGGTCAGCCGGCGATGTCGCTCCCGTTGCACTGGAGCGCCGGCGGCGTGCCGATCGGAGTCCAGCTCATCGGGCCGCCCGCGGGCGAAGCCACGCTGCTCGCGCTCGCGGCGCAGATCGAGATCGCCCGGCCGTGGTCGGGTCGGCGTCCTCCCGTCTCCTAGCCCGAGTCAGCGCGCGAGCGTGATGCGGATCGACTGACCCGGAGCCGCATGCAGCATGCGGCCCGCGTTCCCGTTCGAGATCGCGACCGACATGTTCTTGTAGCTGTCCTCGTAGAGGATCACGTCGCCCGGTCGTGCGTCCGCGAACGTCCGCGCCATCACCGCGTAGTACCACTCGCCGGCGAGCTCGAGCTCGACGCGCGCGCCGGACACGATGCCGAGCTCCTCGACGTCGGCCCTCGTGAGATTGAGGGCGATGTTGCCAAAGCTGTCGACGTACAGCATCGTGGCCCGAATCGCTCCGTCCGCGATCGAGGGCGCGGGGACGTCGAGCCGGATGAGCGATTCGGGGTCGAGCGGCGGCCCGAGCGCTTCGAGCGCCACGCCGTTCGCGAGATGAGCGGCGGCCGGGCTGAAGAGATCGCGGCCGTGAAACGTGCGCGAGATCGACTCGAGGGCGTACTCGGGATTCGCGAGCTCGTGGGCGGCCGCGATGCCGTGCTTGCTCGCGGCCGGCAAGAGCAGGCCGTTGTCGGGGCCGACGAAGAGACGTCCCCCCTCGTCACGAAGGACGAGCGCGCGCCGAGGGCCGCCGACACCGGGATCGACGATCGCCAGGTGCACGCCGACCGGCATGAACTCGATCGTGTTGGCGAGGACGAGTGCGCCCTGGAAGCACCGCCGTCGGCGGAATTCCGTGGGTGATGTCGATGATCTGCGCGTCGGGCGCAATCCGCTTCATCACACCGTGACACGTGCCGACGAAGTCGTCCTTGAGCCCGAAGTCGGTCAGGAACGTGATGAACACGCGCCCTGAGACTAACGCCGCTCGGCGTGGCCGGTGCTAGCGCTTGCGCCCGGCCGCTCTCGCGGGAGCGCACCCGCGAGCGGAAGAGCGAGGTGACTCGCCGCACAGCCGAAGCCCGCGGGGCCGGATGCGGACGAACGCCGTCGGCGCCTGCAGGGGGAGCGGCCGACCGACCAGGAACGGTCGCGTCATGGCTCGCGCACCTCCTGCCGCACGTCTCCCCCGGGCACGCGCGCAGCATAGTCCGCCTTGCGGTCGGCAACGAGCCGAAGCAGCTCGCCGGTCTCGCGCTGGAGACGCGCGAGCTTCGCCGCGATGATCGCGACGTACACCAGCACGAACACGAAGACGACTCCGTACGCAGCGGCGACCAGCTCCTCCTGGCTCCAGCTCAGCGGAGCACCTCGCGCAGCTCGCGCAGGTCCGAGTCGAGCCGCTTGCCGGCGAGCTCGACGCGATAGAGGACGTACGCGAGAAGCGTGACGGCACCCCACGCGACGCAGAACGTCGCGAACATCGTTCCCGTCATCTGCGGGCCGTCGCGAGTGAAGACGGTCGGGTGGATGAAGTCCTCGGCCAGGCGGATCGCGAGAAAGCTGACCGGGATGAGCGCCACGCCGAAGAGCGCGTAGACAGCCGACGACCGCGCGCGGCGGGGCCCGTCCTCGAGCGAGAAGCGCAGCATGAAGTACGCGCAGTAGAAGAGGAAGAGGACGAGGAAGAGGACGAGCTGGTTCGAGCTCCACGTCCACCAGACCCCCCACGACGCCTTCGCCCAGATCGCTCCGGTGATCAGCGTCAGCGCACCGAAGATCGTCCCCTGGTGGATGGCCACGTAGCTCTCGAGGTCGTACCGCTCGTCTCCGCGCCACAGGACGCACAGCGCCTTCCACGCTCCGAGGCCGAAGCAGAAGTACGCCGTCAGGGCTATCGGGACGTGGATGTAGAAGATGCGCTGCGAGATCCCCTGATCCGCATCCTCGGGCGCGACGATCAGCGCGAGCAGGAGCGCGAGACCCATCGCGAGAGCGGCGAGCACGGCGAGTCCGGGAAGGGTGCGAAGGCTGGCTGCGGTCAAGGGTCTACTCGGTGACGACGTACTCGAAAGACGCCCACGAGAGTACCGCGAAGATCGCGTCGTACAGCGCGCAGAAGCAGGAGGTACTTCTCGCCCTCGGCGGAGATCGCCGCCCCCACGCCGCCGACGATCAGCGGGATCGCGAGCGGCAGCATCAGCAGCGGCAGGAGGACCTCGCGTGCTCGACCCGCAGCGGCCATCGCGGCCATCAGCGAGCCGACGGCGCAGATGCCGATGTCCGCCAGCAGAACGCCCGCGAGGGCAGTCGCGTCGAGCGGCGCGAAGAAGAGGACGAACACGGGCAGCGCCACGACCTGCGCCGCCGCCAGGAATGCGAACGTCGCCAGGCTCTTCCCGAGCCAGATCGCGCTGCGGTCGGAAGGTGCGAGCACCAGGCCGTCGAGGACTCCGTGCTCGTGCTCCGGGACCCACGCACGGGCGAGACCGAGCAGCGCCGTGAACACGATCGCCACCCAGAGGAGGCCGTAGGCCGCCTCGTCCCCCGTGCCCTCGGGAAGTGCGAAGTGGAAGACCACGAGCGTGGAGAGCACGAACAGGAGCATGGCCGGCAAGGTGTCGCGCCCACGCAGCTCGATCCGCAGATCCTTGCGCGTCAGCGCCGCGACGTCCGCCAGGTAGGTCATGCGAGCGCGAGCCTCCCGGTCGCCAGACGCTCGATCCGGCCGGGATCATGGGTCGCGACGACCAGCGTCCGCGTCCCGGCGAGCCCCTCGAGCTCGCGGTCGAGCAGGTTCGCGCCGTCTTCGTCGAGGCCCGAGTACGGCTCGTCGAGCACGATGAGCTCGGGATCGTGGAGCAGCGCCCGGCAGAGCGCGAGCCTCTGCGTCATCCCCCGCGAGTACTTGGAGACGCGCTCGTTCGCGGGCCTCCCAGAGCCAGAAGCGCTCGAGCAGCATGCCGACCCGCTCACGCCGCTCGGGACCCGGTAGAGGCGGCCGAACAGCTCGAGGTTCTCCAACGCCGTCAGCTCTCGGTATACGAGCGGCTCGTGCGCGACATAGCCGAGACGCGACCGCTCCACGTCGACCTCGAGCACACCACGCGTCGGGACAGCCAGCCCGGCCAGGAGCCGCAGCAGCGTCGTCTTGCCGGAGCCGTTCGGCCCGGTAACGAGTTCGAACCCGCCCAGTGGCACCGTGAAGTCGAGATCGCGCAGGACACGGCGCCTGCCGTACCGCTTCTCGACACCCTGACCGCGAATCATCCGACGAGAACGTCCAGAGCGACGAAAGCGGCGAACACCACGCTGATCACGCCGTTCATGGTGAAGAACGCAGCGTTCAGCCGATGGAGATCGCCCGGTCGCACGAGCGAGTGCTCGTAGACGAGGAGCCCGGCGGTCATCGCGACGCCGAGCCAGTAGAAGCCGTCGACATCCAGCCCGATCCCTGCCACGCACAGACCTACGACCGCACCGGCATGGAAGACGCGTGCCGCTCGAAAGACGCCCGCCTCTCCGAATCGAACCGCCCAGGAGTGCAGGCCCACGCTGCGGTCGTGATCGAGATCGAAGAGCGAGTAGAAGAGATCGAAGCCCGCAACCCAGAGTAGGACCGCGCCGCCGATCGCCCACGCTTCCCACGGCGCTGTCCCGGAGACCGCCAGCCATGCACCCACCGGCGCGAGCCCGAGACACGCGCCGAGCCAGAGATGGCAGAGCCACGTGAAGCGCTTGAGATACGGGTAGATGACGAACATCGCCACCGGAATCGGCCACAGCCAGCGAACGACGGGATCGAGCTGGAGCACGGCCACGAGGAACACCGCGAGCGACGCGAGACACAGGACGACGACCTGCGATCGGGACAGAGCACCGCTCGGAAGCTCGCGGGCGGCCGTGCGCGGGTTGCGCGCGTCGAGCTCGGCGTCGATGAGCCGATTGAGCGCCATCGCGAGCGTTCGCGCACCAACCATCGCAAGCGTGACCCACGCCATCTCCTGCAGTCCCGGCCACGCGTCGACAGCAAGGAACGCACCCACGTATGCGAATGGCAGCGCGAAGACCGTGTGCTCGATCCGAACGAGGGACGCGAGACGCCGCGGAAGGGTACGGAGATCGCCGTCATGTCTGCCGATGCGGTGTTGCCTTGTCCCCTGCGGCCAGCTCGAGCCCGTGTCGAAGCGCCGGCCTGACGACCGCGAACCCGTCGCGGCAGCCTCCAGGCGAGCCGGGCAGATTGACGACGAGCGTGCCTCCGCGCAGACCGGCGACTCCGCGTGAGAGCAGCGCGTGCGGCGTGCGTGCGATCGCATCGGTTCGAATGGCCTCGGCGAGACCGGGCGCCTCACGATCGATGAACGCCAGCGTCGCCTCGGGAGTCACGTCTCGTGGCGCGAAGCCGGTTCCGCCCGTTGTCAGCACGAGCAACACGCCGTCGTCGCGAGAGCTCGCGCAGAACGCTCTCGATCGCGTCGGTCTCGTCGGGCACGATCCGACGCTCCGCATCGAATCCGTCGGCGCGCAGGAGCGTCTCCAGAACATCGCCGCTCGCGTCATCGCGCTCGCCGGCATGAACGCCGTCCGAAACGGTGACGACGGCCGCCCTCACACCGGCTCCTTCGACTTCTCGACGAGCGTCACGTCACCGATGACCATCCCCTTGTCGACCGCCTTCGCCATGTCGTAGACGGTCAGCGCAGCGACCGTAGCCGCAACCAACGCCTCCATCTCGATCCCCGTCTGCGCCGTCGTTTCGGCCACAGCCTCGATCCGGACGACGTCCTCGTCGACCTCGACCCGGACATCGATGTGTGCAAGCGGCAGCGGGTGACAGAGCGGAATGAGCTCGGCGGTGCGCTTCGCTGCCATGATCCCCGCCAGCTTGGCGGTCACGAAGACGTCGCCCTTCGGAAGGTCGGCCAGGCGCGCGCCCGTGCCGGCCGAGAGCCGAACCTCTGCTCGAGCGACCGCCCTGCGACGCGACAGTGGCTTGTCGCCGACGTCGACCATGTGAACGTCGCCGGTCGCGGCGACGTGGCTGAAGTCGGTCACGACGAGATCGTAGAGGCGTTTTCACGTGAAAACGGCCGGGTCTTCTCGGGCCGTGGCTCCGGTGCCGTCTCCGCGGGGAGATCGAGCGTGAACACCGTCGGCGCCCGCTCCGAGTCGAGCCGAACGTCGCCTCGCATGAGGCGCGCGATCTCGCGCGCGATGGCCAGACCGAGCCCACTGCCCGAGGCTCTGCCGCCTTCCACCCGATAGAAGCGCCCGAAGACCGCTTCACGTTGGGCGGTCGGAATGCCGGGGCCGTCGTCCACGACGGCCAGCTCGGCCCGCTCGTCGACGTGCCGCACCCGGATCGTGACCGTCGTCCCCGCGGGCGTATGCGTCATCGCATTCGTCACCAGCGCACGCCCGATCTGGAGCACGCGCGCCTCGTCCGCCGAGCACCAGACGTCGTCCCGGACGTCGGTGACGAGTACGTGCCCCGTCGACGCGGCCAGGTGCTCGATGTCGGCGGCGAGCGTCTCCGCAACCCGACCGAGATCGACGGCATCGCGAGCGACGCTCAGCTGGCCGGCATCGACCCGGGAGAGATCGAGCAGATCGGTCGACAGCCGGGCGAGCCGCTGCACCTGCCCCTGCATGGTCTCGATGAAGCCGCGGCGGGTCTCGTCGTCGAGCTCCTCCTCGGCCAGGAGCTCGAGGAACCCGCCGATCGAGAACAACGGTGTCCGCAGCTCGTGCGAGGCATTCGCGACGAACTCCTTGCGGGCGTTGTCGAGCTGCGCGAGATGGACGCGCATGCGATCGAAGGTGCGCGCGAGGTCGCCGATCTCGTCGTTCCCGTGATCGACGATGGGCGCTCCGAAGTCGCCACCGGCGATCCGCTCGGCCGCAGTCTCGAGACGCAGCAGTCGGTTCGCGAGCATTCCCGCGGCAGTGAGACCGAGCACGAGGGCAAGAAGGAGCGCGAACGCGGTCGCGAGCAGCAGCCGCTCCCGAACGAGCCGCACCGTCGCCAGCGAGTCGGCGAGCGGGGCCTGGAAGAGGACGATCGGGCCCGACTCGAGCGGCACGGCGACGTCGGCGTAGTCGTTGTCGCCCAGGCGGAAGCGGCCGCGCTCGACGTCGCCCGTCGTCAGTGCGCGAATGGCAACCGGATCGTTCGCAAGGTCGGCCGAGCCCCGCGTCTGCGAATCCGCAGCCACGGTGAGCGAACCACGCTCCCTCGAGAGCACATTTAGGGCGACGACGCGCGCGTTCGTGGCGACCGCGTACTCCTCCACTTGCTCCTGCCACAAGAGCTCGTCGCTCGGGAGCGTGGCGGCCAGCGTCACGGCGAGATCCTCGAGTTGCTCGAGGCGCGCGTCGACCAGGCGGCGCTCGAGCGACGGAACGACGATCAGGTAGGCCGCTCCGAGTGCGCCGGCCACGATCCCGGCGAGCACGAGCGCAATGCGGAGCCGGATTCCGCCCGGGAGGCTCACGCCCTACTCCGGTCGGAACCGATAGCCCGCGCCGCGAATGGTGAGGATCAGCTCGGGCTCGCTCGGGTCACGCTCGACCTTCTCCCGAAGATGGCGGACATGCACGTCGATGGTCCGTGGCTCGCGGTAGTCCGCCCCGCCTCGGAGGCGCTCGAGCAGCTCGCGCCGCGAGAACACCACGCCGGGGCTCGACGCGAGCACCACGAGCATCTCGAACTCGATGAATGTCAGCTGCACGATCTCGCCGCGAACCTCCACTGTCCGTCGCGGAACGTCGATCCGAAGCTCGCCGCGCTCGATCAGCTCCTCGCGGTCGACTGCCAGGTGTGGCGCCGACGCGCGTCGCAGGAGCGCCCGGATGCGGCTCCGGAACTCCCGGATCGAGAACGGCTTCGTGATGTAGTCATCGGCGCCGAGCTCGAGGCCGAGCACCTTGTCGAGCTCTTCGCCGCGGGCGGTCAACATGATGATCGGAACGCTGCTCTGGCTGCGCAGCCGCTTGCAGACCTCGAGCCCGTCGAGACGGGGCAGCATGACGTCGAGGACGACGAGATCCACTTCCTCCTCGTCGAACCGCCGCAGCGCCTCCTCACCGTCGCGTGCCTGTACGACCGTGTACCCGTCACGCTGAAGCGGGTAGGTGAGCAGGGTCTGAATGGAGTCCTCGTCGTCGACGAGGAGAATTGTCGAAGAGTTCGGCATCGGAGCGTTCTCGCGGGCCCCCGGCTCCCGGCCCGCCTACTATAGCCCCGCGATGGAAGCGGCTCGGCCCCGGACGCGCGGTCGACGCCTGCGTCGCGGCACTCTCGAGAATCCCGTGAACTCACGGCTCGTGCGCGTCGGCTTCGTGGTGGTCGCGCCCGCAGTTCTTGCGTTTCTGTTCTCCATCTCGACAACGGGATCGCTGCCGAGATCATCCCTCGACCCCCTCTTCGAAGCCGAATCTGCCGCGGCGCTGGCCAACACGCTCACCACCGAGTACCCGGCGCGCGTGCCAGGGTCCGAGGGAGCCGACGGAGCAGCCCGCTGGTACCGCGAGACCATCGCCGGTGTCGGACTGCCGACCGAGGAGGACGTGTGGGTCGAGGACCTCGCCGACCTCGGGCGGGTCGAGCTTCGCAACATCGTGACCACTGTCCCGGGTCGCTCGGCGGAGACGATCGTGGTCGTTGCGCATCGAGACAACGGAGGCGGCTCGGAGAGCAGGGGAGACAACCCGTCCGGAACCGCGGCGCTGCTCGAGCTCGCTCGAGGATTCGCGCCGCAGGAGATCGGCCCGGATCCGCTGCCCCAGCGAACGCTCGTGCTCGTGTCGACCGACGCCGGCTCGTACGGTGGCGCGGGCGCCGAGCGGTTCGCGCGGGAATCTCCTCTCGCGCGGCAGGCGGTCGCCGTCGTGGTGCTCGACGGTCTCGCCGGCGGCGGCCGCCCGCGCCTGGCGGTTGCCGGAGACGAGCCCGTGTCTCCGGCACGAGCCGTCGTCCGAACCGCGGCCGTGCGCGTCGCGGAGCAAGTCGGCGTCGAGCCCGCGCTACCTTCCGTCGCGACGCAGCTGTTCGATCTCGGCATCCCGTTCGCACGTGGGGAGCAGGGCAGGTTCCTCGCACATGGCGTTGCCGCGGTGGCAATCACCAGCGCCGGGTTGGGGGACAGCGCGGCGTTCGTGGGCGACCCCACGAACCCAACCGGGACGGAGCGGCTCGGACAGCTCGGGCGCGCAGCCGAGGCGCTCGTCAGCTCGCTCGACTCGAGCGCGCGCGGCTCGTTCCGCACGCCCGACAGCCTCTTTCTCGGCGACCGCGCTGCGAGTGGCTGGACCGTTCGCCTGATGTTCGTCCTCGGCATCGTTCCGTTCGCACTGGGCGTCGCCGACCTGCTTGTCCGCGGGCGGCGGCGCGGGCTTCCGTTCGCACCCGCGCTACGCGCGCTGCGCACTCGCCTGGCGTTCTGGCTCTTCTGCGGAGTGCTCCTCTGGCTCGGAGCGCTGACAGGCGTCTTCCCCACGGGTGCGCCGCTGCCACTCCCGGCCACAGCATCACTCCTCGAGAGCCCGCCCGCGATCGCGCTCGTTCTGCTCGCGGCCGCAGCATTCGTCGCATGGCTCTTCGGACGGCGGCGCCTGGTTCCCCTCGGGTCGGCGAGCTCCGAGGAGCTGCTCGCAGGGTTTGCGACCGCGTTGGCTCTGCTCGGCCTCGTTGCGATCGTCCTCGCGCTCATCGCTCCGTACGCACTCGTCTTCGTCCTGCCGTCGCTCTACGCCTGGCTGTGGCTGCCGCTGAATCGCCAGCGGTGGCGTCAGATCCTCCTGTTCGCCGTCGGCCTCGCCGGGCCCGCCATCGGCCTCGTCAGCCTCGCCGGCGAGCTCGACATCTCGCTCCCCGAGGCTGCGCTCTACGTGCTCGGCCTCGTGACCGTCGGCTACATCTCGGTTCCGAGCCTGCTCCTCGGGCTCGTCTGGGCGACCGTCGCGGCACAGATCGGTGCGCTCGCGTTCGGCAGGTACGCGCCGTATGCAGGCGGAGCTGCACACGTCCCGCGAGGTCCCATCCGCCGTGCCTTTCGCCGGCCGGCTACTCGAGGATGAGGTAGCGCACCGCCGCCCCGATGGCCAGTTCCCCGTCGCCGCGCGGAACATGGACGAGGGCGTCCGCGGAGGCCGCGCGCACGATCATGTGCGACTCCTGGCCAAGCACCGGATCGAGCTGGATCGAGCCCGGCTCGTGACGGCGGCGGGCACGCACGAACTCGTCTCGCTGCGCATTCCGGCGCAGCGGCGCTCCGAGCACTCCGTACGCGTAATCCGCCTCCGGGTTCGCCCCTTGCCGAGCCAGCAGGGCCGGCCGGACGAATACCAGCGCTCCGACGAGCGACGACACCGGATTGCCCGGCAGCCCGAAGACGAGCGTGTCGCCTCGAACTCCGAACGAGAGCGGCTTGCCGGGCTTGACGGCGACTCCCCAGAAGACCTCTTCGACGCCGAGCTCGGCCGCGACGCCTCGCACGAGATCGTGCGGGCCCTTCGACACGCCGCCGGAGGTCACGAGGACGTCCGCGGAGAGACCTCGACCGAGAGCCTCCCGATGAGCTGCTTCGTCGTCCTCGACGACAGGCATGACCTCGACGTCCGCGCCCTCACGCTCGAGCGCGGTGGCGATCATCGCTCGATTCGACTCGTAGATCTGACCCGGCGCGAGCACGTCGCCGGCGGCCCGCAGCTCACTGCCCGTGGCGAGCACGGCAACCCGAGGTCGCATCGAGCACTCGACCTCCGCCACTCCAGCGGCTGCGAGCGCACCGACGTGCGCAGCGCGTATCCGCGTCCCGCCGTCCACGACGACGTCGCCGGCGCGGACGTCGCCGCCCCGCGGTCGAATGTGCTGACCGGCGGCAGATCGGTCGGCGACGATGACGCGGTCACCATCCTCCGTGACGCGCTCGATCGGCACGACGGCATCGGCGCCGTCGGGCACGGTGCCGCCGGTCGCGATCGCCGCCGCTGACCCCGGCGGCAAGAAGTCGAGGCCCGGGCTGCCGGCAGCCACCCTGAACGCGACGGTCAGCTCTCCGGGAGTTTCCTCGGCGCGCACCGCGTATCCGTCCATGGCCGAGCTCGGGAACGGGGGAAGATCGACCCGAGCATGCGCCGCCTCGCGCAGCACCCGTCCGGATGCCTGCGCAACGTCGACCGTCTCGGTCGGCAGCAGCCTCGAGCGCTCGAGAATGCGCGCGATCGCGGCCTCGACCGTGAGGAGCTCGGCCACGTCGGACGCGACTAGCGGTTGGCGCCGCGCGGCGGCGGCGCGGCAGGCTCGGTGCTCTCGGTCTCGGTCGTCGTCGGCTCCGGTGGGACGTACGTCGGGTCGTACGTCAATGCGTACTTGCCACGCGTGAAGTCCTTCCATTCCGGCCACACGGCCGGCTCGGAGAACGCCGCGGGCTCCGTGCCTTCCAGTGCCGGCTCCATGAACAACCGCCAGATCTCGGCCGGGAAGCTTCCGCCGCTGACCGAGATCCCGTGCACGTTCTCCATCGGAATCTCGGCTCGCGTATAGCCCATCCAGACGGTCGTCGCGAGCTCAGGCGTGTACCCGGCGAACCAGGCGTCCGCGTGCTCCTCGTTCGTGCCCGTCTTTCCGGCCGCCGGCCGACCGAAGGCAGCCCGCGTGCCCGTGCCCGATTGCATGTTCTGCTCGAGGATGCGCGTCACGATCGCCGCCTCGCCCTCCGAGAGCGCGCGCTTGCGCTTCGGAACGCCCCAGCCCGCGTCCTTGTCCTCGCGGCCGTCCGCGAGCACGACGCGCCGGATCGCCATCGGCTCCGCATGCACGCCCCCTGCTGCCAGCGTCGCGTAGGCCGAAGCGAGATCGAGCGGTGAGACCGCGACCGAGCCGAGACCGATCGCCGGCACGTACGCGCCCTTGACGTCCAGCTGAGACCGAACGCCCATGCGCCGGGCGACGTCGGCCACCTTCTCCGGGGTCACGTCGAGCGTGAGCTGTGCGTAGACGGAGTTGTCCGAGCGGATGGTCGCGCTGCGAATCGAGCTCCAGCCGTAGTAGTCGTTCGCGTACGTGTGCACGCACCACCAGGATCCGTCGTCGCAGTTCCCCGCCGGGTGCACCTTGTAGGTGAACGGGGCCGAGACGTAGTACGTCGAGTCGGGGTTGATCCCCATATCCACCGCAGCCGCGAGGACGAAGGTCTTGAACGTCGATCCCGGCTGCCGGCGGGCCTGCGAGAGCAGGTTGAACTGGTTCTTGGGGCGATTCGGCACGATGGCCGTCATCGCTCGGATGGCGCCGGTGCGCGGGCTGATCGAGATGAGCGCGGCAGCCGGATCGGTCTGGAGGTTCAACGTGTCCCGGATCGCCGTCTCGGCGTAGCGCTGATACCGCGGCACGATGGTCGTGTAGACCTCGAGCCCGCCCGACCGCACCGTCTCGGCTCCGTACACCTCGATCAGCTTGTCCCGCACGTAGCCGAAGAAGTACGGCTCGCGGATCTCGCTGTAGAGCCGCCCCGGCCGCAGGTCGAGCTTCGATGCGGCCGCGCGCTTGAACTCCTTGGATGAGATGACGCCCGTGTCGAGCATCGCCCGCAGCACCTCCTGCCGGCGGGCGAGCGCACGGGCCGGGACGACGAAGGGGTCGTAGGACGAGGGAGCCTGAGTCAGCCCGACGAGAAGCGCAGCCTCCTGAAGGTCGAGGTCCCGGGCGGTCTTGGAGTAGTACGTGCGTGCGGCGGCCTCGATGCCGTACGCATGGTTGCCGTAGTAGACCTGATTCAGGTACGTCGTGAGGATCCGGTGCTTCGTCCACGCACGGTCGAGCTTCGTCGCGAGGCAGGCCTCCTTGACCTTCCGCTGGAGCGTGCGCTCGCGAGAGATGTAGAGGTTCCGGACGAGCTGCTGCGTGATCGTGGAGCCGCCTTCGACGATGGAGCCCGCGCGAATGTTCCTCGACGCCGCGCGGGCGATCCCCTCGAGATCGACACCTCCGTGCTCGAAGAAACGGCGGTCCTCGATCGCGATCGTCGCCTTCCGGACCCAGATGGACATGTCCTCGGCAGTGACAGGCTCGCGGTTGCGTTCCGCGGGGATCGACCCGAGCAGGCTGCCGTTGGCGGCGTAGACGAACGTGTTCGCACCGATGTCCACGGAGCGGAGGGAGTCGAGGTCGCACGACGATCCGTACGCGACGACCGCGGCGGTGCTTCCGAGCCCGGCAGTGATCGCGACAGCGGCGATCCCTGCGAGCGCCAGGATGGCTGCATGCTTACGACGACGGCGTCGGATCGCTCGCTGGTGACGGCCTCTCGGGCGCAGCGTGTCGGGATCGAACGTCGTGCGCCTGCTCCGAGGCGGGCTCATGGGGGAATGCTAGCCACGGTTCGCACTCGTTTCGGCAGGGGCGAGAGCGCTCCTCGCGCGCGGTCGTACGTCTAGCTGGTGGAATCCCCCGCGATGTTCAGCGCGACGACGACGAAGCACCCGGCGCGAGTCGCCTTTTGGCTCGTGTTCGTGCTCTCGCTCGGCCTACTCGCCTATGGCGCCCGGCTGACCGACGTCGAGACGCCGGACGACATCGCGTATCGGTACTCGTCGTCCGTCGCGGCGCTCGTTCAGTACGGCTTCATGCTCGGGATCCTGCTCCTCATCGCACGCGGTCTTCCGAAGCGCGAGATGTTCGCGCTTCGTCGCCCGCAGTCCTGGCGACGCGCGATCGGTCTCGCGGTCCTCGCCCTGCTGGCGATCTACGGCGCCGCGCTCGTGTACGAGCAGATCCTGTCCCTTCTCGGCGATTTCGACCCCACGGAGGAGCAGGGCCTCGTCCCCGACGGGTGGGACTCGAGCCGCGCCGGCGCCTTCGTCGCCTTCTTCCTCGTCGTCACGTTCGTGGCCCCTGCCGTCGAGGAGTTGACCTTCCGTGGTCTCGGCATGTCATTGCTCGTGCCCTGGGGGATCGTTCCCGCGGTTCTCGCCACAGGGATCATCTTCGGCGGCGTCCACGGGCTCGTCGTCGGCTTCCCCGTGCTCGCCTTCTTCGGGATCGTGGTCGGCTTCTTGCGGACGCGGACGAACAGCGTCTACCCGCCGATGATCCTGCACTCGACGTTCAACGGCGTCGCCCTGCTCGCGTCGGTGACCGTCGCGAGCTAGACGACCCTACGCAGCGCTGTCCTCGTCTTCTTCCTCGTCCTCGTCTTCCTCGCCGAGCTCGTCGTCGTCTTCGAGCTCTCCGAGCTCCTCCGAGAGGCTCGTCGCGAACTCCTCGGGAGTCACGGTCTCGAGGAAGCGCCTGAACTCCTCGGGGTCGAGGTCGGCGAGGTTGGAAGCCATGACGAGCCCTGCCTGCTCCTCGTCCGAGGCCTGGAACTCGATCGACGACTCCTCGATCACCTCCTCGGAGACGAGAATCTGCGCCTCGCATCGAACGGCGAGCGCGATCGCATCGGACGACCGCGAGTCGATCTCGACCTGCCGCCCGTCCTGCACGATCGTGATCCGCGCGTGGTACGTGTTGTCGCGAAGCTCCGTCACCGCGACGTTCACGATCTCGCCCTGCAGCTCGGCGATGACGTTCGTGAGCAGGTCGTGGGTCATCGGGCGTGGCGGAGTCGCACCCTGGAGCTTCATGAGGATGGCCGCAGCTTCGGCGTGTCCGATCCAGATCGGCACGAACCTGTCCTCGTCCACGGTCTTCAGGAGGACGATCGGCTGCTTGCCGATCGGCTCGAAGCTCACGCCGTAGACGGTCATCTCTCGCATCGTCGGCCTCGCCCATCTTAGTCAGGGGCCTCCGCTACAGTTCCGTCCCTCGGGCGATTAGCTCAGTCGGTTAGAGCGCCGCTCTGATAAGGCGGAGGTCCGTGGTTCGAATCCACGATCGCCCATTCTTTGGGCAAGACTGGAAATCCGCTAGCGCAGATTTCCAGTCGCCACATCCCTAAAGGCGGCCGCTTCGCGGCCGCTGCCGCACTTGTCCTTCAGCCGACCGTCGCATCTGGTCAAGCGGCGCGAGTGCCGGCCAGACGGACAGCTGCTGTCTCGAGTGCTTCGACGAGCTCGGCGAGACCCTTTTCGTCTCCGAACGCGACCTGGAGCGTTCCTCCCGCGATGCGGATCGGCATCGCGGTCACGCTCTCCGCTGCGACGCGCGCGCGGTCGACTAGCTCGGGATCGAGGGCGACGACACGGCGCGGGCGACGGCGCGCCCCGCCTTCCTGTGCCGCCCGTTCGGCTGCCCTGACGGTCAGACCCTCCTTGACGATCCGCCGGGCCAGCCGCCGACGGGCGTCGTCGTCGGAGAGCGCGAGCACGGCGCGAGCGTGGCCCTCGGTGAGGTCGCCACGAGCGAGCATCCACAGGACCTCCTCCGGAAGCTCGAGCAGTCGCAGCCGGTTCGAGACGACCGACTTCGACCGCCCGACGCGATCCGCGACGTCGCCCAGCGAGAGCTCGAACTCGTCGACGAGGGACGCGTACGCCCGTGCCTCCTCGACCGCCGAGAGCTCTTCCCGAGCGACGTTCTCGACCAACCCCAGGAGGAGCGCGTCTCGATCTTCGACGTCCCGGATGAGGGCGGGAAGAGTCGCCATCCCGGCGGCACGAGCAGCTCGCCAGCGGCGCTCGCCGGCGATGAGCTCGAAGCCGCCCTCCGAACGCCTGCGTACGACGATCGGCTGCAGGACCCCCTGGAGCCGGATCGAGCTGGCCAGGCCCGAGGCTGCCTCGGGCTCGAAGCGGCGCCGCGGCTGGCGCGGGTTCGGATGAATCGTCTCGACCTGGAGGTGCACGAGCTCGGGCTCGCCCGCCTCACCCAGCAGGACCTCGAGACCGCGCCCGAGGCCGCGTCGCTCCTTAGGAACGCTCGACAAGCTCCATCGCCACCTTCCAGTAGGCCTGCGCGCCGGCCGACCGGCGGTCGTAGGCGATTGCGGGCACCCCGTGGCTCGGCGCCTCGGCGAGCCGCACCGAGCGGGGGATCGTCGTCGTGAAGACCAGGTCGCCGAAGTGGCGTCGGAGCTCGGCCTCCACCTCGGCTGTCAGTCGCGTTCGCCCGTCAGCCATCGTGAGCAGGATCCCTGCCACGGCCAGACCGGGGTTGAGTCGCGCCTTCACGAGGTTGATGGTCCCGAGAAGCTGCGAGAGGCCCTCGAGCGCGTAGTACTCGGCCTGCACCGGAACGATCGCCCGACTCGCGGCGGCCAGCGCGTTCACGGTCAGCGGCCCGAACGAGGGCGGGCAGTCGAGGAGCACGTAGCCGTACGGCTCGAGGCCGGTCGCGAGAGCGTCTGCCAGGTAGCGCTCACCACCGTCACGTTGCGAGAGCTCGACGGCGGCCGCCGCGAGGTCGCTCTTCGCCATCACGACATCGAGATTCGCCACCCCGGAAGGCTTCGCCAGCGCCGAGACCCCCACGCCGTCGAGCAGGTCGTGCGTGGACGCACCGTTCGCGCGCAGCCCGAGCCCCGACGTCGCGTTCGCCTGCGGGTCGAGATCGATGAGAAGCACGCGCTCTCCCGCCTCCGCGAGGCAGGCGCTCAGGTTGACGGCAGTCGTCGTCTTTCCGACGCCGCCCTTCTGGTTCGCCACTGCGTAGATTCGTGTAGGGCGCATGACCGAAGATCCGCTAGCGCGGACTCTCCGGTCGCGCTACAAACCCTGGGGCGGGCACTCGGCAAGCCTAGAGAGGGGGGCGGCTAGAGCCTCTAGAGTCGGCGGTGTGCGCGAGCCGGCGCCACCGTACGCGGGAGAAGGCCCGCACGCGCTCTGGCACGTGAGCGAGGACACGACCATCGAGCGCTTCGAGCCGCACGTCAGCGCGACCGCCGCGAGCGACGAGCCGCGCGTCTGGGCGATCGACACGCGCCATTTGCCGTTGTACTGGTTCCCGCGCGAGTGCCCTCGAGGCAGCTTCTGGGCGACACCCGAGACGACCCACGAGGACGCCGAGCGTCTCCTCGCCGGCGCATCGCGCGTTCATCTCGTCGAGGCGGCCTGGCTCGACCGCATGCGCGCTGCTCGAGTGGTCGCGTACCGCCTGCCCGACGAGCCGTTCGCGCCGGACGAGGTCGGCGGCTACTGGTTGAGCCGCGAGCCGGTCGAGCCCGTCGAGCGGCTCGAGCTCGGCGATCTCCTTGGCCGACATGCTTCCGCGAAGATCGAGCTGCGGCTCGTCGCCTCCATCTGGCCGATCTGGGATCGAGTCGTCGCCTCGACCTTGGAGTTCAGCGGGGTTCGACTTCACAACGCGCGACCGCGTTCCTAGGCCAGCGGACGCTTCTTCGCCATTCCCGCCCGCCGTGGGAATCCCGCCGGAGTCGGGCCGTCCTTCTCGAGAACCAGCAGCCCGTCGTGATCGGCCTCGAGGTGGCCGCCGAGCTGCGTAGCGACACGGGCAACCGCCTCCCGCTCCGCCGATTCGCCGACCCACAGGATCGCGACGCCTCCCTGTCGCACGAGCGGGAGGCAAAGCTCCGCGGCAACGGATGGTTTGGCCAGAGCTTTGGCGAGAGCGACGCCGTATGCCTCGAGCTCGCTGCTCCTCGGCCCGCCCCCAGACGACGCGTGGTATTCGACAGGCCGCGCGTGGCCTGCGTTCGAGAAAATCGCACTTGCGACGGTCCGCTTCGAGCAGCGTGAACGAGTGGTCGGGGAGCACGGACGCGAGCGGGAGACCCGGCGAGCCTCCGCCTGATCCCACGTCGACGACCGGCCCTGTTCGGCCTTCGAGCAGAGGCACGGCGCGCAGTGCGTCGTCGAGGAGGACGCCGCGTGCGACTTCGGGATCGGTGATCCCGGTCATGCCGGGAGTCGCGACGACCTCCTCGAGCCAGCGCTCGAGGAACGCCGTCGGCATGTCAGCCCGCGAGCTGGCGCGGGATGACGACGACGAACCGATTTGGCTCCGAGCCTTCGCTTAGGGTCTCCACCTCGGGATCGTCCTTCAGCGCCTCGTGCACGATCTTCCGCTCGACAGGCGTCATGGGCTCGAGCTCGAGGCGTCGCCCGGTCGCGGCGGCACGCTGGGCGCTCTTGCGTGCGAGCGTCTCGAGCGTCGCAGTGCGCCTCGCTCGGTAGCCGGCTGCATCGACGATCACCTCGTACCCACTTCCCTCGGATCGCACGATCGCGTTCGAGAGGTACTGGATGGCATCGATCGTCTGACCATGCTTCCCGATGAAGAGCGCGACGTCGGGTCCTGCCGCGGTCACCGTCACCACGCCGTCGTCGTCCGAGGCTGCCCACCGTCACCTCGGCCCCGATTCCCGGCGGCGATGCGCTCGACGATCTCCTGCGCCGAGACGGCGGATCCGGTCGCTTCGGCAGGAGCAGCCGGCTCCGACGCGTGCGCGCTCGCGACGACGTGCGCGGGGCTGAAGCCAACCCCGAGCAGCCCGCGCTCCCCCTCCGAGACGACCTGGAACTCGACGGCTTCGCGATCCAGGCCCGGAACGCGTTGCTCGAGCGCACGGAGGGCGGCCCACTTGGCCTCGCCGACGGTCTCTCCCGTGGCCTCCACGGTGACGGTCTCGCTCATCTCTTCGCCTTCCCGCTTCCCTTCTTCTTGACCCGGCGCGGCTGCCCGCTCTTGGCCTGCGTGCTGCCGTCCGTGGAAGTGGTCGCGTTCGCAGTCGCTGGCGCGGTCTCCTCGCCCTTGGGCGGCGTCCTGCTGGAGCGTTTCGGAGGCACGACGGGCTTCGGCATGAGCCGGCGGGTCACGATCCCTTGCCCCGTCGTCCACAGGTTCGTCGTCAGCCAGTAGATCATGAGGCCGGAGGGGAAGCCGAGGATGAACGGCAGGAAGACGATCGGGAGCACCATGATCATCCAGCGCTGGGCCTTGCTCTGCATCGCCGTCGACATGAGCCACGTCGACGTCAGCTGGCTCACGACGTAGACGGCGATCAGCACCGGGCCCCAGCCGTCCTTCGTCGGCTCGGTGATGTCTACGAGCCCGAGCCACTCGAGCGAGGACGTCTCGAACTTCGGGAAGATCTCGTCGTCGAAGTCGCGGAGCACGAAGAAGAGCGCGATGAAGATCGGGATCTGGAAGACGATCGGCAGGCACGACGCGTACGGATTGATCTTGTTTTCCTTGTAGAACTTCATGAGCTCTTCCGACTGCTTCTGCCGATCCGACTTGTAGCGCTGCTGGATCGCCTTCATCTCGGGCGCGTGCAGCTGCAGGCTCTGCATCGAGTGGATCTGCCGGATGGCGACAGGCACGAGGAGCATCCGCACCATCACCGTCAGCGCGACGATCGACCATGCCCAGGTCAGGCCGCCCGTCTCGTGCAGCCAGATGAGGACCTCCGTCAGGACGTTCTCGAGCGGCGACAGGATTCCGCCGACGATCACGCCCGGGCCTTCCTCGAGCGGAGGAGCGGGAACAGCGTCTGATCCTTGGCGTAGTCGACGCCGCCGTGGCCCCATGGGTTACAGCGCAGGACCCGCCACGTCATCAGCACCGAGCCCCGCACGAGGCCGAACTCCCGAAACGCGTCGATCGCGTACTGCGAGCAGCTCGGATGGAACTTGCACGTCCCTTGGGGCGTGAGCAGGCCGAATGTCCAGCGCCACGCGTACACCAGTCCGATGCCGACGTACCTCACGCTTTCACCTTCTCGAGCACACTCGCGATCTCGGCGACGAGCCACTCCTGCCCGCGTGTCTCGGCTGGCTCAGAGAGGCCGGGACGCGCCGCGAGGACGTAGTCGTGTCCGGGAGGCACGGTCGGGAGCAGCTCGCGCCACGACTCGCGCAGGAGTCGCTTCATGCGGTTCCTGACGACAGCCGAGCCGACGGACCGAGGCACCGCGAGACCGAGCCGCGGTTCGCCGTCGGCGTCCTCCTCGCGTGGGAACCAGTGCAGCACGAGGTACCGCGTCGAGACCGAGCGGCCCTGTCGATAGACGGTGTCGAAGTCCCGCGAGCGGGAAAGCCGGTGGCGTCGTTGCACTGCCCGTGTCTCAGGCGGAGAGGCGCTTGCGCCCTCTTGCACGACGCCGCTTGAGGATCGCGCGGCCCCCGCGCGACGACATTCGCGCTCGGAATCCGTGTCGCCTCTTCCGGCGACGGACATTCGGCTGGTAGGTGCGTTTCATGTGGTTCTCGCGTTCGGAGTAGAGGGAGTGGCGAGTATAGACGACCTCCCCGGCACCCAGTTTTCCACAGTTCGCCGTTCGCCGGGCGATCCCGAAAGTGCTGCTCCTCGGCTTCGTGCGTTGCTCTCTCCGGCAACGGACTCCGCATCTTCCACACCTGTGGAAAGCAGTGTGGAACGTAAGAACTCCCTGCAAATCGTCGCTATTTTCTTCCACAGTTGCCGCCTTCGTGGACGTTGAGCGTGTCGCCGTATGGTGGTATGCTCGCCCCTTCCTCCGACGACCCGACTACCGCGAGGACGGGTGGAGCACCCCGCCGAGACACAAGCCGACGATCTCTGGAACACCATCTCCGGTCGACTGAGGGCGACGCTTACCGAGTCGACCTACGACACGTGGTTCGGGCAGGCACGACCCCGTTCGCTCGCAGATGAGCAGCTGGTCGTCGAGCTCCCAAACGACTTCACACGAGACTGGGTGGAGGGCCACTTCCACGATGTCGTCGATCGCGTTGCGCGCGAAACGATGACCGCGAACACGGTCGTGAGCTTCGCCGTCGCAGAGGTCGCGGCGAGCTCGCCGCCGGAGGCACCGGCGAGGCGCGAGGAGCACACGCCCGAACGCGTGGTCGAGATCCCGTACCGGGAAGCCGAGGTCGAGCTCAACCCGAAGTACACCTTCGACGTCTTCGTCATCGGCTCGTCGAACCGGTTTGCTCACGCTGCGGCGCTCGCTGTCGCGGAGGCCCCGGCTCAGGCATACAACCCTCTCTTTATCTACGGCGGCACGGGTCTGGGCAAGACCCATCTCCTGCAGGCGATCGGCCACTACGTTCGCCAGCACTCGCGTCGCCTGACCATGCGTTACGTGACGAGCGAGACGTTCACGAACGAGTTCATCGACGCCGTCCGCGAGCGAAGCGCGCGAATCGAGGGGTTCAAGCGCCGCTACCGCAACTACGACGTTCTGCTCATCGACGACATCCAGTTCTTCGAGGGCAAGGAGCGCATTCAGGAGGAGTTCTTCCATACCTTCAACTCGCTGTACGAAGGCGGCGCGCAGATCGTGATCGCCTCGGACCGGCCGCCGCGGGAGATCGCGACGCTCGAGGAGCGGCTCCGCTCGCGCTTCGAGTGGGGTCTCCTGACCGACATCCAGGCGCCCGACCTCGAGACGCGCATCGCGATCCTGCGCAAGAAGGTGAACACCGAGCGGATCGCGGTCACCGACCCGGAGGTCCTGACGTTCATCGCAGGGCGCGTGTCGGCCAACATCCGCGAGCTCGAGGGCGCGCTCACGCGAGTCGTCGCGTTCTCGTCGCTCACCGACCGGCCGATGACCGTCGCGCTGGCGGAAGACGTGCTCAGGGACGTCTACCCGCAGGGCGAAGCGGCTCCCGAGGTCACGATCCCTCGCATCCAGGAAGCGGTCTCCCAGCGGTTCGGGGTTACGCTCGACGAGCTCGTGAGCCCGCGCCGCTCCCAGGCGGTCGCCTACCCTCGTCAGGTCGCGATGTACCTGTCGCGCGAGCTGACGGACGCCTCGCTTGCCGATGATCGGGAAGGAGTTCGGCGGCCGCGATCACACGACCGTCATCCACGCGAAGGACAAGATCACGCGTCTCATTCGCGAGGACCGCTCTGTGTACAACCTTGTGCAAGAACTGACCGCGCGCATCAAGCAGGCACGCTGATGTTGGGGACGACTCGTGTCGGCTCAGCGTGGCCTGGGGACGGCGTGGGTCCGGACCCCCAGCGCGATACACACGCGATCTCCCCGCTCATCGGCCACAATCCCCCTGTCATCCACGTCATCCACACTCTTACTACGTCTGTGAGCTTTTCTTTCTCAGAATGGAACTAGAGGTCACATCCCAGACAGCGCTCCGCGTGACCTGCTCTCGCAGCGCGCTCGCGGCTGCTCTTGCCGTCGTCGCCCGCGCGGTCTCGAGCCGCGGCGCCGTCCAGGTGCTCGGCGGGATCCGCCTACAGGCTGAGGACGGCCGGCTGACGCTCGCCGCGACGGACATGGAGATCTCGCTGCGCGCGTCGATCGCCGGAGACACTGCCGGAGAGGCCGCGGTCGTCGTGCCGGGGCGCCTGCTCGCCGACCTCGTCCGCCTCCTGCCCGACGAATCGGTGACGCTCACGCACGAGGAAGGAGAGGGCGTCGTCACGGTCGTGGCGGGAAGCCACACGTCTCGCCTCAACGTCTACAGCGCCGAGGACTTCCCGCGCCTGCCGTCGACGGAGGTGCAGCTACACGAGATCGACTGCGAGGCGCTCCTCGCGACGATCGACAAGGTCGGCCGTGCGGCGTCGCGTGACGAGTCGAGACCGGTTCTCACGGGCGTGCTCGTCCGCTTCGAGGGAGACAAGCTCGTCATGGCCGCCACCGACTCCTACCGCCTGGCGGTGAAGGACACGGCACTCTCGACGCCAGGCCCGGATCTCGACGCGATCATTCCGGCTCGAGCGCTGCAGGAACTCGCGCGGATCGCCGCCGGGGTCGACTCGGTGCAGCTCGGCCTGCACGAGAACTACGTGATCTTCTCGGCCGCGGACGTGTGGCTGACGAGCCGTCGCATCGACGGTCAGTTCCCGAACTACAAGCAGCTCTTGCCGGAGGCGTTCGAGATCGAGTTGACGACACCCCGAGAGCCGCTGCTCGAGGTCGTGCGTCGAGCGGGGCTCATGGCGCAGCGAAACGCGCCCCTCCGACTGCGCTTCGCGGACGGTGAGCTGACCGTGTCCGCCCAGACGCAGGACGTGGGCGAGGCGACGGAGTCGCTGCCGATCGAGTATTCGGGAGAGGAGCTCGAGATCGGCTTCAACCCCGAGTTCCTTCGCGACGGGCTCGAGGCGATCACATCGGAGTCGGTGCAGCTCAAGCTCATCAATCGTCTCCGGCCAGGGCTCCTGGCGTCCCCGGACGAGAGCTTCTGGTATCTGATCATGCCCATTCGGCTCGCTGGTTGAGAGAGCCGGCCTGGTCGTCCACGAGGTCGTCCTCCGCGACTTTCGCTCGTACGCCGCCCTCGAGCTCCGGCTCGAGCCGGGAGTGGTTCTCCTGCACGGCGCGAACGGCGCCGGCAAGACGAATCTCCTCGAGGCACTTCACGTCGGCACCCAGGGCTTCTCGCCGCGCGCCCGGAACGACGGCCAGCTGATTCGGTTCGGGACCGACGCCGGCCGCGTCGCGCTTCGGGGCACGAACGCTGCGACCGGCTTCGAGACGGACGTCGTGCTCGCCTCACGCGAGCCGCGCCGCGTCCACCTGAACGGCGAGCGCCTGAGCTCGTCGGAGCGCCTGCGGCACGAGCTCGCGACGCTCGTGTTCACGCCCGACCGGCTCGGGGTCGTGAAGGGACCGCCTGCCACCCGCCGGGCCTACCTCGACCGCGCCCTCGGACGTCTCCGCCCGGCTCGGGGCGGGCTCCCACTCGAGTACGCGACGCTCGTCGGACAGCGAAACGCTGCACTCCGACGGCTCCGCGCCGGCGGGTCCACGAGCGATGCGTTGCGCCCCTGGACCGAGAGGCTGGTGTCGATCGGAGTCGCCCTCGTCGAGGCGCGTTGTGAGACAACCCGCGAGCTTGCCGAGCCGTTCACGGCGCTGGCTGGAGAGCTCGGGCTGCAGGACGCGTCGCTCGAGTACGCGGGAGAGCCACCGACGGTCGCGGAGCTCGACGCCCGGCTCGGCACCGACCTGGAGCGCGGCATCACGGGTGCGGGGCCCCACCTCCACGATCTCCGACTGGAGGCCGGAGACCGCGATCTGCGCTCCTACGGGTCGCAGGGCGAGCAGCGAATCGCAGTGCTGGCGCTCGTGCTGGCCGAGGCCGAGGTCTTGCGCGCGCGAACGGGGACGACACCCCTCGTCCTGCTCGACGACGTCCTCTCCGAGCTCGACGGGGATCGGCGGCGAGCGCTCGCGGTCATCGCCGAGCGCGCAGGTCAGGCGATCGTCACCGCGACGGCAGCGGCGGCATTCCCGAGTGATCCGGCCCAGGTGCTCACGGTCGAGCCCGGCCGCGTGAGCTGATGGAGCGCATCGGCGGCGAGATCGAGCGCGCGCTGGCGCGGAGCGGCAGCCGTGACGCGCTCCCGCTCGCCGAGCTCACGTCGGCGTGGCCGGAGCTCGTCGGCGAGACCGTCGCCCGGAATGCGTGGCCGCTCAGAATCGGCCGCGACGGAACACTCCACGTCGCAGCGTCGTCGTCCACCTGGGCGTTCGAGCTCGACCGCCTCGGAGGGGAGATCCTGGAGACGGATTCGCGCCCGACTCGGGACCCCGGCTCCGGCGAAGCTGCGGTTCGCGGTGGGGCCCTTGCCGGAGCCTGGCACCGTGCTTGAACAGCCGACTTCGGGGTCGCCGCAACCCCCGGCCGACGTTCCCCCCGAGGTCGCCTCCGAGGCCGCTTCCGCGGCCAGCGCGATCGAGGACGAGGAGCTGCGCGAGCTGGTCGCCCGAGCGGCCCGAGCGAGCCTCGTCAGGGCCCGTTCCGACCGCAGTTTCTGGTAGACTAGTTGCGCCCCGCAATATGGCGATTTGCAGGGCTTTTTTGATGGCCGAAGCAGCCTACACCGCAAAAGACATCACTGTCCTCGAGGGCCTCGAGCCGGTCCGTCTACGCCCCGGGATGTACATCGGGTCGACGGGCTCCCGAGGCCTCCACCATCTCGTCTACGAGGTGGTCGACAACGCCGTCGACGAGGCGCTCGCGGGCCGCAACGATCTCGTCGACGTCACCATCCATCCGGACAACTCGGTCACCGTTCGCGACGCCGGTGCCGGTATCCCCGTCGACCTGATTGCGGACCAAGGTCTTCCTGCACTGACGGTCGTCCTCACGAAGCTGCACGCGGGCGGAAAGTTCGGTGGGGACGGCTACAAGGTCTCCGGCGGCCTGCACGGCGTCGGCGTCTCGGTCGTGAACGCGCTCTCCGAATGGCTCATCGCCGAGGTCCGGCGAGACGGCAAGGTGTACCGCCAGGAGTTCGCGCGTGGCGAGCCGACGACGGACATGCAGACGATCGGCGTGTCCGGAAAGGACGAGTCGGGAACGACCATCTCCTTCCTGCCGGACCCGGAGGTCTTCGAGGAGACGGAGTTCGACGCGGCGACGCTGCTTCAGCGCCTGCGCGAGACGGCATTTCTCACCCGCGGCCTTCGCATCGTCGTGCGCGACGAGCGCGCCGGCGGTCGCACCGACGAGTTCCTCTACGAGGGCGGGATCCGGGACTTCGTCGCTCACGTCAACGAGGCGAAGGACCCGGTCCACAAGCACATCGTCTACTTCGAAGGCGAGAGCGACGACGGGACGGTCGAGGTCGCGATGCAGTGGAACGCCTCGTACGTCGAGTCGGTGTTCTCGTTTGCCAACAACATCAACACGACGGAGGGCGGGACGCATCTCCAGGGGTTCCGCGCAGCGCTTACTCGCACGCTCAACCAGTACGCACGTCAAGAGGGCCTGCTCAAGGAGAAGGACGACAATCTCGAAGGCGAGGATGCGCGCGAGGGTCTCGCTGCGGTCATCTCCGTCAAGCTCCGAAATCCGCAGTTCGAAGGACAGACGAAGACGAAGCTCGGCAACCCGGGTGTCGCGGGACTCGTGGAACGGGTCGTGAACCAGCGGCTCGCGGAGTTCCTCGAGGAGAACAAGACCGAGGCCCGCCAGATCGTGCAGAAGGCAATTGCGGCCCGCAACGCTCGCCAGGCCGCGCGGAAGGCGCGTGAGCTCACGCGCCGGAAGAGCGCGCTCGAGAACTCGTCGCTTCCGGGGAAGCTCGCGGACTGCACGATCAAGGACCCCGAGTCCGCGGAGCTCTTCATCGTCGAGGGAGACTCGGCCGGCGGCTCGGCCAAGCAGGCGCGCGACCGGACGACGCAGGCGATCCTCCCGCTGCGCGGGAAGATCATCAACTCCGAGAAGAACCGCATCAACAAGGTGCTCTCAAACACCGAGATCCAGGCGATGATCACTGCCATCGGCACCGGCTTCGGCGACGAGTTCGACATCGCGAACCTCCGCTACGGCCGCGTGATCGTCATGACGGACGCGGACGTCGACGGCGCGCACATTCGCACCCTCGTCCTCACGTTCCTGTACCGGACGATGCCCGAGCTGTTCGAGCGCGGCCACGTGTACATCGCCGTGCCGCCGCTGTACCACGTGAAGCTCGGAAACCGGGGCATGTACTTCGAGAAGGACGCCCAGCTCGAGGACCTGCTCGTCCGCGAGCGCGTCAAGGACATGACGGTGACTGCGCGTGACGAACGCGAGACGCCGCTGACGGAGGCTCGCTGGACGCGCCTCGTCCGCGAGCTCGGGCACCTCGAGGGGTGGGCCGCGAAGCTCGAGGCCGAGTTCGGGTCCGCCGCACGCTTCGCGATCTCCCACGGCCTCGTCGAGGCCGAGGCGGACGGTCCTCCGAATGCGGCCTCGCTCATCGCGTCGATTCCACCCAACGGCTACGAGCTCACCGTCGAGGAGGAGCTCGACGGAGTCCTGCACGTGCGCGTCGTGGAGACGGAGACGAGCACCGCCCATCGTGTCCTGTTGCCGACCGCGATGCTCGACTCGCCCACGTACGGCGCAGTACAACGCGCGTACGCGAAGGTCGGGGAGATCGTCGGCCTGCCGCCCTTCACCGTCGCCTTCGGGAGCAAGTCCGCGCGTGCAGAGACCTTCGACGGGCTCCGCTCGGGCTCGCTCGACCTGGCGAAGGAGGGCATGCAGATCAGCCGCTTCAAGGGCCTGGGGGAGATGAACCCGGAGCAGCTCTGGGAGACGACGATGGATCCGACGAAGCGGATGCTGATTCGCGTCGACGTTGAGGACGCAGCAGCCGCCGATCGCGTGTTCTCGACCCTCATGGGCGACCAGGTGGAGCCACGCCGCCTCTTCATCGAGCAGAACGCCAAGGACGTGAGATTCCTCGATGTCTGATGTCGTAGAGCCGCTCGGCGCGGGCCGGATCGAGCCGCGCGAGCTCGAGCAGGAGATGCGCTCGAGCTACCTCGACTACGCGATGAGCGTCATCGTCGGCCGGGCGCTGCCGGACGTCCGTGACGGCCTCAAGCCCGTGCATCGCCGGGTCATGTGGGCGATGCACGACGCGGGGCACCAGCCCAACCGGCCGTACGTCAAGTGCGCGCGCGTCACCGGCGACGTGATGGGCAAGTACCACCCACACGACTCGAGCTCGATCTACGACGCGATCGCACGCCTCGTCCAGCCGTTCTCGCTTCGCTACCCGCTCGTCGACGGGCAGGGGAACTTCGGCTCCATCGACGACGACCCGCCCGCCGCCGAGCGCTACACCGAGTGCCGCCTGGCGAAGCTCGCGACCGAGTTGCTCCGCGACATCGACTCGGACACGGTCGACTTCGGACCGAACTACGACGAGTCGCGACGCGAGCCGCAGGTCCTCCCCTCGCGCTTCCCGAACCTCCTGGTGAACGGATCGACGGGGATCGCGGTCGGCATGGCGACGAACATCCCGCCCCACAACCTCGCGGAGACGATCGACGCGGTGGTCGCTCTCATCGACAAGCCGACTGCGGGCGTCGAAGACCTCATGAAGCTCGTGAAGGGCCCCGACTTCCCCACCGGGGGCATCGTCGTGGGCCGGTCGGGAATCCGCGACGCGTATCGGACGGGCCGCGGGCGCATCGTCATGCGAGCACGCGCGCACGTCGAGGAGCTGCGCGGGGGGAAGAGCGCGATCATCGTCACCGAGCTCCCGTACGGCGTGAAGAAGGGCGGCGACGGCGGCGTCATCTCGAAGATCGCCGACCTCGTCCGCGAGAAGGTGATCACCGAGGTGTCCGACCTCCAGGACTACTCGGACAAGACCGGGATGCGCATCCAGATCGAGCTCAAGCGCGAGGCCGTCCCACAGGTCGCGCTGAACAAGCTCTTCAAGCACACGGCGCTTCAGACCACGTTCGGCTACAACGCGGTCGCGCTCGTCGACGGGGTCCCGCGGACGCTGTCGCTCCTCGAGTTCGTCACGCACTACCTCGACTTCCAGCGCGAGGTCGTCACCCGCCGCTCGCAGTTCGAGCTGCGGAAGGCGCTCGCTCGAGCCCACGTTCTCGAGGGCTACCTCATCGCGCTCGACAATCTCGACGAGGTCATCCAGCTCATCCGTGCGGCCGACGACGCCGACGAGGCCCGGACCGGGCTCATGGAGCGGTTCGAGCTCAGCGAGCTGCAGGCACAGGCGATCCTCGACCTGCGGCTGCGCGCGCTCACCGGCCTCGAGCGCAAGCGCGTGGAGAACGAGTACGCCGACCTCCAGGAGCGGATCTCGGAGCTCAGGATGCTGCTCGGCGACGAGTCGCGAATCGCCGCCTTGATCAAGGAGGAGCTCCTGGAGCTGAAGGAGATCTACGGCAGGACGGACGAGCGCAGGACAGAGATCGTCGCCGACGAGACCGACCTCGAGCTCGAGGACATGATCGCGGAGGAGGACATGGTCATCGCGATCACGAACTCGGGCTACATCAAGCGCCTACCGGTGACGAGCTACCGGGAGCAGCGGCGCGGCGGGATCGGCGTCATGGGGATGGACCTGAAGGACGAGGACTACATCGAGCATCTCTTCGTCGCCTCGACCCACGACTACATCCTGTTCTTCACGACGGTGGGGAAGGTCTATCGACTCAAGGTGCACGAGCTGCCGCTCGGCTCGCGCCAGTCGAAGGGGCGCGCCATCGTGAACCTGCTGCCGTTTCGGCAGGACGAGTTCGTCCGCGCCGTCATCGCCACTCGAAACTACGAGGAGGCGAAGTACCTCGTGTTCGCGACGCGCAAGGGCATCGTCAAGAAGACCCAGTTCATCGCGTACAACACCCCGCTCAAGGCCGACGGGATCATCGCGATCAAGCTGCGCGAGGACGACAGGCTCATCGGCGTTCGGCTGGCGGACGAGGGTGACGACGTCCTGATGGTCTCGCGGCTCGGGCAGGCGGTTCGATTCCACGGCAAGCAGGCGCGCGCGATGGGCCGCGACACCTCCGGGGTGGCGGGCATGAAGCTCCGCGGAGACGACGAGGTCATCGAGGTCGATATCGCCGTCGACGACGCCGATCTACTGGTCGTCACCGAGAACGGGTACGGAAAGAGAACGCGTGTCGGCGACTACCCGGTGAAGGGTCGTGGGACGATGGGTGTCAAGACGGCTCAGCTCACCGAGGGCAAAGGGCGCCTCGTGGGTGCCCGGATCGTCCGCGACGGCTACCAGGTGATGCTCATCTCGGACGGCGGTACGGTGATCCGCATTCCGGTGGACGGGATCCGCCGAGCGGGCCGTGCGACGCAGGGAGTCATCGTCATGCGCCTGCGCGAGGGCGAGCAGGTCGCCACGCTCGCGCCGGTCGTCGGCTCGGAGGATGAGGGGCTTCCCCCGGAGCCGACGGAGCCCGGCCGCAGACGAGCCCGATCAGGACACAGGGTCGCAGTAGCGGCCCAGCGCTCGGGTCACCCGCATAGGTGAACCTCAGCGGAGGGTTTAGCTCTCGACGCTCTCGGAGCCCGCGTCGGCCACGTTCGAGAGCGCGGTCAACAGGTCGATCGGGATCGGGAAGACGATCGTGGAGTTGTTCGCCGCGCCGATCTCGAGCAGCGTCTGGAGGTAGCGCAGCTGAACCGTGATCGGCTCCTGCGACATGACCGCGGCGGCGTCCTTCAGCCGCTCCGACGCCTGGAACTCCCCCTCGGCGGAGATCACCTTTGCGCGCCTCTCGCGCTCGGCCTCCGCCTGGCGTGCCATCGCACGCTGCATGCCGGCGGGGATCTCGACATCCTTGACCTCGACCACCGAGACCTTGATGCCCCAGGGCGAGGTCGCCTCGTCGATGATGTTCTGGAGGATCGCGTTGATCTTGTCGCGCTCGGAGAGGAGCTCGTCGAGCACGTGCTGGCCGAGCACCGAGCGGAGCGTCGTCTGCGCGATCTGCGACGTCGCCACCATGTAGTTCTCGACCTGTGTGATCGCGGCGTTCGGCTCGACGATGCGGAAGTACGCGACGGCGTTCACCCGGACCGGGACGTTGTCCTTCGTGATCACTTCCTGCGGCGGGACGTTCAGGGTCACCGTTCGCAGATCGACGCGCTGCATCTGGTCGACGAACGGGATGATCACGAAGATGCCCGGCCCCTTCGGGGTCGGGAGCAGGCGGCCGAGCCGGAAGATCACGCCGCGCTCGTACTCGCGGGTGATCTTGACCGCGAGGAACAGGAGCAGGAGGAGGACGGCGGCGATTGCGGCGAGGACGATCAGGGCGATCACGTGGGCTCCTTCTCCGAGGGGGTTTCCGCAGATCCTACGACCAGCTGCAAGCCGTCCTCGACGCGCTCGACTCGAACGCGCTCGCCCGGCACGAGAGGCGATCCGTCGGACGACTGCGCCCGCCACAGCTCGCCGTTCACGAAGACGAGCCCGTTCCGCCTGACCACGCCCTCGTTCCCCATGTACTGCGTCGTGCCGACCAGGGGCGGAAGCCGCCGGATGCGAACGACCTTGACGACCGCGAACAGGAGCAGCACCGTCAGCGTCCCCGCGATCGCGATCGCGACCGGAAGCGACACCTGGTACGCGTCCCCTGCCGGGTCGAAGAGCATGAGCGCGCCGAGCACGAACATGATCCCGCCGGCGACGGTGAGGGCGCCGTGCGAGGGCACGAACGCCTCGGCCACGAAGAAGCCCGCCGCGAGCAGCAGCAGGAGCACCCCCGCGAGCGACACCGGCAGCACCTGGAGCCCGTACAGGCCGAGGATGAGCGAGATCGCGCCGACCGTGCCGGGGAACACGAGCCCGGGATTCCAGAGCTCGACGACGATCCCGATGAGGCCGATCGAGAGCATGAGCGCGATCAGGTTCGGGTCGACGAGAAAGTCGCGGGCACGCTGCCAGAAGCTCATCTCGATCTCTTCGACCTGCGCACCGGCGGTCTCGAGCACGAGCCCCTTGGGCACGGTCTTCATCCCGTCGATCTCGTTCAGCAGGGCGGGAAGCGTTGGCGCGATCACCTCGACGAGACCGATCCGCTCCGCCTCGCGCGCGCCGTAGTTCGCCGCGACGGTGACCATGCGCCGCGCCGCAGGCACGTTGCGGTCGTGCTCACGGGCGAGCTCGCCGACGTACGCGGCGGCGTCGTTGACGATCTTCCGCCGGAGGTCCCTCGAGATGTCCTCGCCGCCGAGCGAGATCGGGGTCGACGAGCCGATGTTCGTCTGCGGCGCCATGGCGGCGACGTCCGCGGCCATCGCGATGACGGCACCCGCCGAGTCCGCACTCGAGCCGGGGGGCGCGACGTACACGACGACGGGGACGGTCGAGGCCAGGAAGCGCTTGACGATCCCTCGCATCGAGGACGCGAGCCCGCCGGGGGTGTCGAGTACGAGAACGACGGCCGCGAAGCCCTCGTCCTCCGCCCGGTCGACCGCGTTCTCGACGTACTCCTGGGTGACGGGGTTGATGTCGTTGTCGAGATGGACCGCGAGGACGCGCGGCTCCTCGTCCTGCGCGAATGCGGTCATCGGCACGACGACGGCCGCGAGAGCGAGAGTGACGAGGAGAAATCCCCGCAAAATGCGGCCTGGCACCGGTGTAAGGATTCTATCAGCGGAGGTATTTCGCCCCTTGTCGCAGAAGGGTGCGAGCCTCACCCTTGAAACCCATGCGCCGCCTCCTCCTCGTCTTCGCCTGCCTCCTCGCCGCGCTTGCCGTGAATCCGTTCGAGACCGCGCTGGCGAACGCGGGCATGACGACGGTCACGCTGGCGAGGAGTGACGCGCGGACGTTCTCGTCCAGCTCGCGGGTGCGCTTCACGCTGGCCGGAGTCCACTGGCAGGGCGGTGGTTCCGTGCAGCTGCGGACGCGCTCGGTCGGCGGGCGCTGGAGCGCGTGGCGGCCTGCGGCACCGGAAGCCGAGGACGGTCCCGACAAGGGCTCGCGCGAAGCGGGAAGCGACGCGTGGCGCATCGGGAGCCCGTGGTGGACGGGTCCTTCGAATGCGATCGAGGCGCGCGTGTCAGGCCGGGTCGAGCGGGTGCGGGCGCAGCTCGTGTGGAGCCCGGAGTCGCGGGTCCCGTACCGGATGCCGGCTGCGACCGACACGCCGGCGATCGTCCCGCGGCTCGCGTGGAACGCCGACGAGTCGATCCGTCGCGGACCGCCGAGCTACGCGTCCGACGTCAGGTTCGCGATCGTCCACCACACGGCGGGACGGAACGACTACACCCGAGCCGAGGCCGCCGCGATCGTGCAGGGGAATCCAGCTCTTCCACGTCCAGGGCAACGGCTGGAACGACATCGGCTACAACTTTCTCGTCGATCGCTTCGGGACGGTGTACGAGGGGCGGTTCGGCGGTACCGACCGGAACGTGGTCGGCGCACATGCTCGGGGCTTCAACACCGGCTCGGTCGGCATCGCGCTCCTCGGCTCGTACTCGAATGCGACCCCGTCGGTCGCGGCCCAGGACGCGATCGCGCGCGTGATCGCCTGGCGACTCGATCTCGCTCACGTCGACCCTGCGTCGTTCCTCACCTTCATCTCGGGCGGAAGCGAGCGGTATGCGAGTGGGATCCCGGTCCTGCTGAGAGCCGTCTCCGGCCATCGTGACACCGGGTTCACGGAGTGCCCGGGCGACCGTCTGTACGGCGGCTTGAACAGCATCGCGGGAGCAGCACGCGCGCTGGGAGGCCTGAAGGTCTTCGAACCGCTCGCAGAGCGGTCGGGGTCGCTGGTTCGCCTGCGCGCGAAGCTCTCCGCACCGCAGCCGTGGACGGTCGCGATCACGAACTCGGCTCGCGTCGAGGTCGCTCGTGGAGCGGGAGCCGGAAGCCTCGTCGACTGGACGTGGGACTCGGCCGGCACCCCCGCCGGGAACTACACGTGGACGATCGCGTCCGGCGACGCCAGGCCGGCGAGCGGGTGTCGTTCGAGCCGGCGGCGGCGCGTTGCCGCTGGCGATCGAGACGGCTGCCGCCGAGCCCGAGGCGATCAGCCCGAACGGTGATGCGCAGTCCGACTCGGCCGTCGTGACGTACAGGGTCTCCGCTGCGGCGAATGTGAGCGTCGAGGTCACCGACGCAGTTGGGGGAGTGGTGGCGACGGTCGTCGACCGTGTCTGGACGAGCGCCGGGGAGCACACCGTGACCTTCGACGGGGCACCGCTCGCGGATGGTCAGTACAACGTCGTCATCACGGCTCGGACGGCGACAGGCGTCTCCGTGCAGAAGATCGTGCCGCTGTTCGTCAGTCGCACGCTCGGCCTCGTAGCCGTGGCGCCGGCGACCTTCTCACCCAACGCCGACGGGCGACGAGACCGGCTGGCCGTGACGTTCTCGCTCACGGCACCGGCCTCGGTACGTCTCCGAATCGAGCGCGACGGCCGCTGGGTCGCGACACCGCTGGCCGGATCCTTCCTGCCCGGTCCGCAGCGCTTCCTCTGGGACGGTGTTCGCCCCTCCGGTCTGCTGAGGGACGGTGAGTACCGCGCGATCGTCGAGGCTGACGACGGGTTGACGCCGATCTCGTTCGGCGTGCCGTTCTCGTCCGACACCGCTGCGCCGCGCATTCGCATTCTCGAGGGCAACGGACTGCGCGTCGCGGTCAGCGAGCCGGCGACGCTCCAGCTCCGGGTCGACGGGCGTGTGCTTCGACACGAGGTGCGGCGGGCAGGCACCGTTCGGATTCCGAATGTCGGTGTGGCGCGTCGCGCGCGAGTCGTCGCCTGGGACGCGGCGGGCAATCAGAGTGGTCCGGTCGTACGCGTTCGCCGCCGATAGCGGCCCAGGACACGGTCAGTAGACTCGACTGGTGCAGCCTCCCGCGGTCCCGTTCGGCAAGGACGTCGTCGAGTCGATCCTGCCGCATCGCGATCCCTTCCTCCTGATCGACGAGGTGACCGAGCTCGAGCCGGGGCGCCGTGTCGTCGCGACACGCGACGTCCGCGCCGACGACTGGTGGTTCGCGGGACACTTTCCGGAGCGACCGGTGATGCCTGGCGTGCTCATCGTCGAGGCGATGGCTCAGACGGGCGCCGTCGCGGTGCTCGTGGAGGAGGAGAACCGCGGGAAGATCGCCTTCTTCGCCGGCATCGACGACTGCCGCTTCAAGCGCGTGGTCGAGCCCGGAGACACGCTGACCCTGACGTGTGAGATCGACACGATCCGCGGCCCCATCGGTCGCGGCAAGGCGACCGCCCACGTGGGCGACGAGCTCGCTGCGCGGGGGACTCTGACCTTCGCGGTGGAACGCTAGGCCGGGATGCTCGGGTCGGCCAACGGCGTTCGGATCGGGATCACGGGCCTCGGCGTGCACGTCCCCGAGCGCGTCATGACGAACGACGACCTCGCGGGCATGGTCGAGACGTCGGACGAATGGATTCGCGAGCGAACGGGGATCCGGGAGCGCCGTTTCGCCGCCCCGGAGGAGGCGCTGACGGATATCGCGCTGCCCGCGGCTCGCCGAGCGCTCGAGGATGCCGGGGTCGAGGCGAGTGACATCGACCTGCTCATCTGCGCGACGGTGACGCCCGACATGATGTTCCCGACGTCGTCGGCGCTGCTCGCCGATTCGCTCGGCATGCCGAAGGCAGCGGCGTACGACCTCCTCGCAGGGTGTACGGGCTTCGTCTACGCCATCGCACAGGCCTACGGGATGCTCGCGTCGGGCCTCTCGCGCCGAGCACTCGTCGTGGGGGGCGACGTCCTGTCGAAGATCCTGGACTGGGAGGATCGCTCCACCCTCGTGCTCTTCGGCGACGGCGCCGGCGCTGTCGTCATGGAGCCGGTCGATCATGGGGGCTTCATGGGCTTCGAGCTGGGCGCGGACGGAGGCGGCGGCGAGTTTCTCTGGTACCCCGGATCGGGCTCGCGGCATTTCGAGAATCCCGACTCGTTCGTGAAGATGAACGGCCGCGAGGTGTTCAAGTTCGCGACGCGCGTCATGGTGTACTCCGCGAATCAGGTGCTCGCCGAATGCGGGAAGACCGTCGAGGACGTCGACGTCTACGTCCCGCATCAGGCGAACAAGCGGATCATCGACTACGCAGTGGATAAGCTCGGCATCCCGTCGGAGAAGACGGTCGTGAACGTGGATCGCTACGGAAATACATCATCGGGCTCGATTCCCCTGGCACTCGCCGAGGCGCGCGACGAGGGACGCCTCGCCGACGGCTCGCTCGTCCTCATGACGGGGATGGGCGCAGGGCTGACGTGGGGATCAGCGCTCATGGAGTGGACGAACGGAGACGCGCGATGAGCAAGGTCGCATTCTGCTTCCCTGGTCAGGGGTCGCTCGAGGAGGGCATGGGGCGGGAGATCGCCGAGGCTTTCCCTGCCGCCCGCGAGGTGTACCGCCTGGGCTCGGAGGCAACAGGGCTCGACCTCGAGAAGCTCTGCTTCGAGGCGCCGCTCGAGCAACTCATGGAGACGGAGGTCCAGCAGCCTGCGCTCGTCGCCACGAGCCTCGCGATCCTCGCCGCAGTCCGCGAGCGTGGGCTCGAGGCCGACGTCGTCGTCGGCCACTCGGTCGGCGAGTTCGCCGCCCTCGCGGCTGCCGGCTCGCTCGAGACCGGCGCTGCCATCGGCCTCGTGCGCGAGCGCGGCCTCGCGATGGCCGAGGCGGCTCGGCAGCGCCCGGGCTCGATGGCCGCGATCCTCGGTCTCGCCGACGAGGAGGTCGAGAAGCTCTGCCGGCGGATCGTGGGCGTCTGGCCGGCGAACTACAACTGCCCGGGACAGATCGTCGTCTCCGGCGAGCACGAAGCCGTGGAGGAGTGCTGCGCCGAGGCGGAAAGCCTCGGCGCCCGACGAGCCGTGCGGCTGAAGGTGTCGGGAGCGTTCCACAGCCCGCTCGTCGCGCGGGCCGCCGAGCGGTTGAAGCCGGCGCTCGACCGCGCGCGCTTCACCGAGCCGCTGTCTCCGTTCATGTCGACCGTCACCGCCAAGATCGAGCCGGCGCAGCGCATCGCTGCCCTGCTCGTCGACCAGCTCACCGGTCCGGTGCGCTTCACGCAGGCCGCCACGGAGCTCATCCGCACCGGTGCGACCACGTTCGTCGAGGTCGGGCCCGGCAACGTGCTCTCCGGGCTCGTCAGGCGGATCGATCGGGGCGTGAAGACGATCTCCGTCAACTCGCTCGAGAGCCTGGAGCGGGCGCAGGAAGCTCTCGCTCGGTGACGCCCGCGTTCTGCTCTCTCGAGGGCAAGAACGCGCTCGTGACCGGCGCTTCGCGTGGGATCGGCCGCGCCATCGCGACCGAGCTCGCTGCCGCCGGTGCATCGGTCGTGCTCTCGTACCGGACCGGCAAGGACGAGGCCGAGGCGCTCGCATCCGAGCTGGGCGCGCGCGCCGTGGAGGCCGACGTGTCCGATGCGGGCTCGGCGGCGGCGCTCGTCGAGGAGGCCGGGGATCTCGACATCCTCGTCAACAACGCCGGTGTCACCCGCGACGGCCTCCTCGTGCGCATGTCCGACGACGACTGGCAGACGGTCATCGACACGAATCTCGCGTCGTGCTTCTACACCTGCCGCGCGGCTGCGCGCGGGATGATGAAGAAGCGGGCCGGCGCGGTCGTCAACATCTCGTCGATCGTCGGCATCCACGGCAACTGGGGCCAGACGAACTACGCAGCCTCGAAAGCCGGGATCATCGGGTTCACGAAGGCGCTGGCGCGCGAGCTCGGCAGCCGGAACGTGCGCGCGAACGTCGTCGTCCCCGGTTACGTCAAGACGCAGCTCACCGACGTCCTCCCCGACGAGGCGACCGGCGCCATGCTCCAGAACACGCCCCTGGGCCGGCTGGGGGATCCGGAGGACGTGGCCGGAGCGGTACGTTTCCTCTGCTCGGAAGAAGCGTCGTTCGTGACGGGTGCAGTGCTGCTGGTCGACGGCGGACTGGGGATGTGAGGGAGATGAGCGAAGGCGCACAGAACGGACGTCGAAGGGTCGTCGTCACCGGCGTAGGAATGCTGTCGCCGCTCGGGAACGACCCCGAGTCCACCTGGGAACGCCTGGTCGCGGGCGAGTCGGGCGCAGGCGAGATCACGCACTTCGACACGGCGGACTACGACGTCAACTTCGCGTGCGAGCTGAAGGACTTCGAGCCGACGACGTGGATCGACCACAAACAGGCTCGGCGGATGGACAAGTTCTCGCAGATGGCCCTCTCCGCCGCGCGCATGGCCGAGAAGGACAGCGGAATCTCGATCGCCGAGGCGCCCGAGCGAGTCGGGGCGGCGGTGGCGACCGGGATCGGCGGCCTGTACGCGTTCGAGAACTGCTTCCAGACGCTTCTCGAGCGCGGGCCGGACCGGACGAGCCCGTTCGCGATCGTGCAGATCATCCCGAACATGGCTGCGGCGTGGGTCTCGATGGAGCTCGGCGCGCAGGGCCCGCTGGCGGCAGAGTGCACCGCGTGCGCGGCGTCGAACATGGCGATCGGTGACGGCCTCGACGCGATCCGGCTCGGCCGCGCCGATGTGATGTTCTGCGGCGGGACCGAGGCGCCGATCACGCGGGTGGGGATCGCCGGATTCACGGCGATGCGCGCGCTGTCCCGGCGCAACGACGATCCGAAGGCGGCCTCGCGGCCGTTCGACGCGGAGCGCGACGGCTTCGTCATGGGCGAGGCCTCGGGGATGCTCGTGCTCGAGGAGCTCGAGCACGCGCAGGGGCGCGGCGCCAAGATCTACGCGGAGGTGCTCGGGTACGGCGTCTCGGCCGACGCGAGCCATGTCTCCGATCCCGACCCGACCGGCTCCAACCCCGCTCGCGCGATGAGGATGGCGTTCACGGATGCCGGCATCTCGCCCGACGATGTGGGCTACGTCAACGCGCACGGGACCTCGACGCCTTCGGGGGACTCGGCCGAGACCCGGGTGCTGAAGCTCGCGCTCGGGGAGGAGAAGGCCTACCGAACACCCGTCTCCTCCACCAAGGGGGCGACCGGTCACTGTCTCGGCGCGGCGGGAGCGCTGGAGGCGATCTTCACCATCTTCGCCCTCGGGCGCGGGGTGTTGCCGCCCACGATCAACCATGACGCACCCGATCCCGAGTGCGACCTGGACTACATCCCGAACGAGGCCCGGCGCGACCGGATCGAGATCGGCGTCAACAACTCGTTCGGCTTCGGCGGACACAACGCCTGCGTGGTGTTCCGTCGCTGGGACGAAGCAGCCTAGGTTCTAGAGGCGGAGCTCGAGCAGGACGGTGTCACGCCAGACGCCGTCGAGCTGCGCGATCCGTTCGAAGCGGCCGACAAGGCGGAATCCGAGGCGCTCGTGGAGCGCAAGGCTTGCGGCGTTCTCCGGGAACATGCCTGCCTGGATGGTCCAGATCCCGCCAGCCTCGGCGCTCGCGATCAAGGCCTCCATGAGCCCGCGGCCGATTCCGCGCCCGCGTGCGCTCTCCGCGATGTAGACCGAGCTCTCGGCGACGCCGGCGTAGCACGCTCGCGACGACGTCGGAGCGAGAGCGGCCCAGCCCACGATGCGGCCGGTCTCGACGGCGACGAGCCGGTGCTCGCGGTGGTGGCTCGCATCGAACGCGTCGTAGTCGGGAGGCTCCGTCTCGAACGTCGCTGCGCGGGTCGCGATGCCCTCGGCGTAGATGTCCTCGACGGCAGCCCAGTCCGCCGCGGTCATGTCCCTGATCTCGAGCATGCCCTGAGACTAGGCTCTCGCCTATGGAGCGATGGGCAACGTTCGACTGCTACGGGACGCTCGTCGACTGGAACGGCGGCATGCGAGCCGAGCTCGAGCGCATCTTCGGCGTCGAGCGAGCCGACGAGCTCGTGGCGCGCTTTCACGAGCTCGAGCCGGAGGTCCAGGCCAGCCAGCCGACTGCGTCGTATCGCGAGGTACTGACGATCGTGCTCGAGCTGCTGGCCCAGGAGAAGGATCTCACGCTGCCGGAGGGCGAGGCGAGCGCGCTCGCGCGCTCCCTCCCCGAGTGGCCTGTCTTCGAGGACGTGCACGACGGCCTCACCAAAGCGCGCGAGCGGGGTTGGCGGCTCGCGATCCTCTCCAACACCGACCGTGACCTGATCGACGCGTCGATGCAGGCGATCGGCGTGCCGTTCGACCTCGCCATCGTGGCCGGAGAGATCGAGTCGTACAAACCCGCTCTGCGGCACTGGGAGGTCTTCCGACAGCGAACGGAGGCGGACCCGTCCCACCACGTCCACGTGGCGCAGAGCCTCTTCCACGACATCGCACCCGCGTCCGAGCTCGGCCTGCAAACGGTCTGGATCAACCGCCGCGACGAGCCGGAGGACCAACGCCCGACGAGGACGCTCGCCGGAATCGCGAGGCTCGCCGACACGCTCGACGAGCTCGTCCCGGCGTGATCTCGACTCTCCGCCCGCCGCGAGACGCCGACGCCGCGTTGGCCGCCTCGCTGGCCAGCCGCCACTGGCCGGAGGTCATCGACGAGGACTTCGTTCGAAGCACCTGGACGGCGCCGGGTGTCCGGGTCGAGCAGGACGCGCGTGTCGGAGACGACGTGTACGTCCTCGTCAGGGCCCTCGACGAGGAGGAGCGGGTCTGGCTCGACCTGCACGGGAGCCCGGATCCGTCCGTTCTCGACTGGGCGGAGGCGCGGGCGCGCGAGCTCGGTGGCCGCCGGGTACTCACGGGCGGGTGGTCGACCGAACAAGCGAAGCTCGAAGAGCTCGGGCGCCGCGGGTACGCGCTGGTCCGCGTGTCGTGGCGCATGGAGACCGACCTCACCGGCGCGATCCCGCCCCCGACCTGGCCGGACCGTGTTTCCGTTCGAACGGTCCGTCCCGGCGAGGAGCGGGCGGTCTACGAGATCCACCAGGAGACCTTCCGCGACGTCTGGGAGCCGATCGAGGAGTCGTTCGACGAGTGGAGCCACATCCTGCTGCAGCCGCCGCGCTTCGTGCCCGACCTCTGGTTCCTCGCGGTCGAGGGAGACGGGATCGCCGGGTTCGCCATCTGCCACCCGCATCCGACCAGTCCCGACCTCGGCTGGGTGGCGGTCCTCGGCGTACGGCGGCCGTGGCGGAAGCGAGGCATCGGGCAGGCTCTCCTCCTGCACGCGTTCCACGCGTTCAGGGGGACGGGGCTCACGCGAGCCGGTCTCGGCGTGGACTCAGAGAGCCCGACTGGAGCGCACACGCTGTACGAGCGCGCGGGCATGCGAGCGACCCACCGCTTCGAGATCTACGAGAAGCCGCTGTCGTGAGCTCGCTCCGAGCCCGCTGTCCGGTTTGCAGGACGTTCACCGCGGTTGCGGTCGGCGACGGTTACGAATGCCACAGGTGTGGGGGCGAGTTCGCAGCCGGGTTGCTGCGGGTTCCGTGCGCCTGGGGCGCGGGGGGCGACGAGATGGTTGCCGGCGCGTCGCTTCCGCTTCCGTATCCCGAGGTCGGCGTGATCGAGCGCGACTCGCTCGAGGCGCAGACGGATGCGATCGCCGCAGCGTTGCCCGCTCGACCGATCGTGCTCGGCGGGTGCTGCTGCACGCATGTGGGTGCGGCGACCGGTCTTGCGCGGAGATTCGATCGCCTCGGCCTGGTCTGGATCGATGCCCACGGAGACCTGAACACCCCGGAGACCTCGCCCTCCGGGAATCTCTGGGGGATGCCGTTCCGGATGCTCCTCGACAGCGGCGCCGTCGCGGCGGAGGATGCCGCGCTCGTCGGCGCGCGTAGCCTCGACCCTCCCGAGGTGGAGTTCATGCACGCGGTCGGCATCGACGACTCGCTCGACCGAGCGCTCGCGGACGTCTCTGCCACCTACGTGGCACTCGACGTGGACGTCCTCGATCCGAGCGTGGTGGACGTTCTCGTCCCCGAGCCCGATGGACATTCGGTCGACGACGTCGAAGCGCTTCTGCGCGACGTTGCCGGCCGCACGACCATCGCCGGAATCGGCATCACGGGCCAGTTCGCGACCGACCGGAACCTTGCCCTTGCGACGCGCCTCCTCGCAGCAGCCGGCTTCTGAGACGCGCCTCTAAGATCCAGCGCATGCCGCCGGAAGAGGGTCGCGTGGACGTCGAAGTCGAGAGCAAGCTTCCGGACGAGCCGGTCTCGGACAAGGCGCACCCGAACACCTGCCCCGGCTGCGGCTCGCACTACCGCGACGACGAGCTCGAGGCGACGCTCCGGGTCTGTCCCCAGTGCGAGCACCACTTCCCGGTTCGGGCACGCGACCGCATCGAGCAGCTCGCCGATCCCGGGTCGTTCGACGAGGAGGATGAGGAGCTGCGGTCGGCCGATCCACTCGGTTTCTTCGATCTCCGTCCCTACAACGAGCGGCTCGTGGAAGCCGAGATGACAACGGGGCTCGGCGACGCGATCGTCTGCGGAGGCGCGACGATCGAGGGAGAAGGCTGCGAGCTCGCGGTCATGGACTTCGCGTTCATGGGCGGCTCAATGGGGAGCGTGGTCGGGGAGAAGTTCGTGCGCGCGTGCGATCGAGCGACGTCCTCCGGGCGCCCGCTCGTCTCGGTCACTGCGTCGGGAGGCGCCCGCATGCAGGAGGGAATCCTCGCGCTCATGCAGCTTCCGAAGACGATCGGCGCGCTCGACGAGCTCCACGAGTCGGGCGGGGCGGTCTTCTCGGTGCTCACCCACCCGACTACCGGCGGCGTGCTCGCAAGCTTCGCGAGCCTCGGCGACGTCGTTCTTGCCGAGCCGGGCGCGCTCATGTCGTTCGCGGGCCCGCGCGTCGTCGCGCAGACGACGCGCGAGAAGCTCCCGGACGACTTCGGGCTCGCCGAGTCGAACTTCCGGTTCGGTCACCTCGACGGGATCGTTCAGCGTGCCGAGCTGCGCCCCTCGCTCGCGCGCCTGCTTCGCCTGTTCGGGACGTCGTAGCAGTGCCCAGCGAGGCAGAGATGCGGCTGCGCGAGCGGCTCAGTAAGCTCGCCGGCATGAAGCTCCTGCGCGGCACCAAGCTCACCGGCGAGCTCGCACGGCTTCAGGAGCAGCTCGACCAGCTCCAGGCCGACCCGACCGCTGAGGAGATCTGGAACTCGGTCGAGCTCGCGCGCCACCAGGACCGTCCGTACACGCTCGACTACGTGGAGCGGATTCTCGACGACTTCTTCGAGCTCCACGGCGATCGCGGACGCGCCGACGATCCCGCGCTCGTGACCGGTATCGGGAAGCTCGACGGCAGGACCGTCGTGCTCGTCGGGCACCAGAAGGGCCGCGACCTGAAGGAGCGCACCAAGCGGAACTTCGGCATGCCCTACCCCGAGGGCTATCGCAAGGCGATGCGCGCGATGGCGTTGGCCGACCGGCACGGCTTCCCGCTGGTCACGATGGTCGACACCCCGGGCGCCTACCCCGGAGTGGCGGCGGAGCAGCACGGTCAGGGTGGAGCCATCGCGCGCTCGCAGGCGGCGATGATGCGCCTCTCCGTCCCCTCGGTCGCGTGCGTCATCGGTGAGGGGGGCTCGGGAGGTGCCGTGGCAATCGCGGTCGCGGACCGAGTCCTGATGCAGGAGAACGCGATCTACTCGGTGATCTCGCCCGAGGGCTGTGCCGCGATCCTCTGGCGCGACGCCGGTGAGGCGCGAAAGGCCGCCGCGGCGTTCAAGCCCGATGCCGCGCACTGCGTCGAGCTCGGCGTGGTCGACGCCATCGTCGCCGAGCCGGAAGGCGGCGCTCACACCGACCCCGACGGCGCTGCGAACCTGCTCGAGCACGGGATTCTCGCTGCACTCGAGGAAATCGACCGACTCGAGCCCGAGGAACGCCGTCGAGAGCGGCGCGCGAAGTACCGCGCGATGGGCATCCTCGCCTCCGCGTAGAGGTTTTCAACAGATTCCACAGGCTTATCCCCGGTACCGGAATGGCGTCTGAGCAGGGGAAAAGGCCAAGATGCAGCCTCTTGGTAAAGAATCCGTTGCACTTCGGGCGACAATCCACAGGTGAGCCTCGACGAGTACCGGCGTAAGCGGCGTCGGGAGCGAACTCCCGAGCCGTTCGAAGGCGCCGAGGGCGGGTCGGGCGGTCTCCGCTTCGTGGTCCAGCGCCACGACGCCCGCCGCCTGCACTACGACTTCAGGCTCGAGCGCGACGGCGCACTTGCGAGCTGGGCGGTACCGAAAGGCGTCCCGCTCAGACGCGGCGAGCGACATCTCGCGGTGCACGTCGAGGACCACCCACTCGACTACGCCGACTTCGAGGGCACGATCCCGGCGGGGCAGTACGGGGCCGGGACCGTCGAGATCTGGGACCGGGGCACCTACGAGCTGCTCGAGGAGAAGCGCGACGGAGGTCTCACGGTCCGCCTGCACGGCGAGCGGCTGGACGGCACGTGGACGCTCGTCCCGGCCTCCCTCGACGGCGACCCCAAGAACTGGCTGCTGCTGAGGAAGGACGAAGGGTCGTCGCGGGCGAGCCCCTACTGGCCCATGCTCGCGACGACCTCGCAGTCGCTTCCCGCCGGGGAGGAGTGGGTCTTCGAGCCGAAGTGGGACGGCTTCCGCGCGATCGTGACGGTGTCGGGCGGCGAGGCGACGTTCACGAGCCGGAGGGGGAACGACCTCACCTCGAGGTTCGCCGAGGTCGCGCGGGCTGTGCCGCGTGCGCTCGCCTCGTCCGAAGCGGTGCTCGACGGGGAGCTCTGCGCTCTCGACGACGCCGGCGGGTCGCGCTTCTCGTTGCTCCAGGAGGGCGCCTCGAGCGTGCTCGTGCTGTTCGATCTGCTTGAGCTCGACTCGCAGTCGCTCGTCGACGAGCCACTCGCAGAGCGGCGACAGAAGCTCGAAGCACTCGTTCGCAGTGACGGCATGGTCCTGGTCTCGCCGCAGTTCGAGGACGGAAATGCGCTCCTCGCGGCGGCTCGCGAGCAACAGCTCGAAGGGGTCGTGGCCAAGCGGCTCGACTCGCGCTATCAGCCCGGCCGGCGCAGCTCGGAGTGGCACAAGCTGAAGTTGCGCCAGACGCAGGAGGTCGTCGTCGCTGGCTACACGCGCGGCCAGGGCCGCCGCTCGGGCGGTTTCGGCGCGCTCGTCGCAGGCGTGCAGGAAGCGGGCGGACTGCGCTGGGCGGGCAACGTCGGGACGGGCTTCTCGGACGACGAGATCGAGCGCCTGCTCGCCCTCCTGAAGCCGCTCCAGCGGTCCGACTCGCCGTTCGTCGAGACGCCCAAGATGCCCCGCATCCGGAAGGGCGACATCGTCTGGGTGGAGCCGAAGCTCGTCGCGGAGGTCGAGTTCGCGGAGTGGACGCACGAGGGAAGGCTCCGCGCGCCGTCGTATCTGCGGCTGCGCGACGACATGGCTCCGCAGGAGGTGCGGCGCGAGCGGGAGCCGCTTCCGTCCGTGCTGACGCGCGGCAAGCGCGAGCTCCGGCTCTCGAATCTCGACAAGCCGTTCTGGCCCGAGGAGGGGATCACGAAGGGAGACCTCATCTCGTACTACCGCGACGTGTCCGAGGTCCTCGTCCCGCACCTCCGCGGCCGCCCGTTCACGATGAAGCGCTATCCCGACGGCTGGCAGGGCAAGAACTTCTTCCAGAAGCAGTCTCCGAGCCACATGCCCGCATGGATCCGGCGCGAGCCGTTCCCCGCCTCGACGCGGGAGGGCGAGAAGAAGGTCATCGACTACGCGGTCGTGGACGACGACCTCGCGCTCCTGTGGATGGCGAACATGGGCTGCATCGACCTGCACACCTGGGCCTCGCGCGCCGACAAGCCGGAGCGGCCCGACTGGGTGATGTTCGACCTCGACCCGGCCGAAGGCGCCGGCTTTCCGGAGGTGGTCGAGGTCGCGCTCCTGGTCAAGGAGACACTCGACCTCCTCGACCTGGCGAGCTATCCGAAGACCTCCGGCTCGCGCGGAATCCACGTGCTCGTCCCGATCGCGCGGCGGCACTCGTTCTCCCAGGTACGCGAGTTCGCGGGCATCGTCGCCGGAGCGCTTGCTCGCGCCCACCCCGGGCTCGTCACGACGGAGTGGACGAAGCGGAAGCGGCAAGGAGTCCTCGTCGACGCGAACCAGAACGGCCCCGGGAAGACGAATGCGGCCGTCTACTCGGTACGCCCGCGGGCCGGCGCACCCGTGTCGACTCCGCTGCGCTGGGAGGAGGTCGCGCCGGGGCTCGACCTGGCGGCGTTCACAATGGACGCCGTCCTCGATCGCGTTGCCCGCGACGGTGATCTCTACGAGGGCGTGCTTGCGGGCAAGCAGTCGCTGACGAAGGCGCTCGAGGCTCTTCGCTAGTCGTCCAGCTTCCGCGGGTGACCGAGCATGGACAGCTCGACTACATCCCGCCGGAAGAGAAGCGCCACGGTCCAGTCGACGACGACGCGAAGCTTCCGCGACGGGAGCGGCAGTTGGTACACGTGGTAGGTGCGGGCGACGAACCAGCCGAGGAAGCCGCGTAGCTGCAAGCGGCCCGGGAGCTCGGCGATGCCCTTGTAGCGCCCGAGCGTCGCGACCTGACCGAGCATCGAGTAGCCGTACTGCTTCGGCGGGCCGGTCAGGTTCCTCGCCAGCCGCCGCGCCTGCCGCAGCGCGTGCTGGCAGGTAGGCGGATCGAGCGCGCCCGGCGTCTTGCAGTTGGGAACGGCCGCGCAGTCGCCGAGCGACCAGATCTCGCTCGATCCCTCGACGCGCAGCATCTCGTCCACGACGATCCGTCCTCGCTCGTCGAGCGGCAGGTCGAGCTCGGCCAGCAGTGGGTTCGCGCGGACGCCTGCGCTCCAGACGAGTGTTCTCGCCGGTACGCGCGTACCGTTGGCAAGCGTGGCCTCGGTCCCGTCGTACGACTCGAGCGTCGTGCCGACGTGGATCTCCACACCGCTTCGCTCCAGGTGACGGGCCGCGTACTCGCCGAGCCTGCGCGGGATCTCGGGGAGGATCTTCGGTGCCGCGTCGACCAGCACCCAGCGCTGCGGTGTGTCTCGCAGGTTCGGATAGAAGCGGAGCGCAGCGTGGGCGAGGTCCCGTAGCTCGGCGAGAGCCTCTACACCCGCGTAGCCCGCGCCGACGAAGACGAACCCGAGCTCGGACGGGTCGTGCGGGTGGATCGCCGCCCGCTCGAGCTGCTGGAGGACGCGGTTGCGCAGCGCGATCGCGTCGGCGAGGTCCTTGAAGCCGAGGCCGTGCTCGGCGAGGCCCGGTACCGGGAACGTGCGCGTCACTGCTCCGAGTGCGACGACGAGCCGCTCGTAGCCGATCTCGACCGGGCCGGCGAGGGTGTCGGCGGTGACGCTCTTCCCACCACGATCGTGGCCCGTCACCCGTCCCAGCAGGAGCTCGGCGTGTGGGCACATCTGGCGGAGCGGCACGACCACGTGCCGCGGCTCCAGCGTCCCCGATCCGGCCTCGGGCAGAAGCGGGGTGTAGAGCATGAAGTTCTCGAGCGAGACGATCGTCGCGCCCGAGCGCTTCAGGAGACGTGCGACGTAGCTGCCCGCGAAGCCGCCCCCGAGGATGAGCGTCCCGCCGCGGGCCTCACGTCGCTCCACGCGGCATGCTTACCACGGTGACGCGCCAGGTGTCGGTCGTCGGGAGTGGCGGCGAGTGGGAGAGTGCGGCCGAGGAGGTCGGGCGCCTGCTCGCGGAGCGTGGCTGCACCGTCGTCACAGGTGGCCTCGGTGAGGTCATGGCCGCAGCGCACAGGGGCGCGAAGTCCGCGGGCGGAACCACGCTTGCGATCCTCCCGGGCGAGGATCGGACCGCCGCCAACGAGTGGGCCGACCACGTCGTGGTCACAGGGATCGGACATGCGCGAAACCTGGCGGTTGCCGCCAGCGGCGACGCCCTGATCGCGATCGGGGGCAGCTACGGCACGCTCGCGGAGATGGCCTTCGCGCTGCGGCTCGGACGAGTCGTCGTCTCGCTCGAGGGAGCTCCGGTGGTCGCCGGAGCGATCACTGCGAAGACGCCGGCCGAAGCCGTCGAGCTCGCGTCAGCTGACCTCAGCTAGCCGTCGCTCGAGGTAACGGGTCTCCGAGTCGCTCCCCGTCAGCTCGAGCGCACGCCGGTACGAGCTCGCCGCTTCGTCCCGCTGGTCGAGGCGCCGGTGGAGGTCGGCCCGGGCTGCGTGCAGGGGGCGATAGCTCTCGAGCCCCTCGATCTCGTCGAGGAGCGCGAGCCCTTTGCCGACGTCACCCGCGAGCGCGACCGCGACGGCGCGATTCAGGCGCACCACGGGGGACGAGTCGGCCGCCACCAGCCGGTCGTACAGCGCGACGATCTCGTCTCGGGGCCGGTCCTGCGCATGCGCTGCCGCGACCGCCGCCTGGAGCTGGTACGGGCCGAGCCCGCCGAGCGCTACGGCTCGATCGAGCACGCGCAGGCCTTCGTCGATCCGAGCGCGATCCCACAACGATCGATCCTGGTCGTCCAGCAGGACGATCTCTCCGTCGGGTCCGACTCGTGCGGCACGGCGCGAGTCCTGGAGGAGCAGCAATGCCAGCAGCCCGTACAGCTCGGGCTCGTCGGGCATGAGCACGGCGAGCAGCTTCGTCAGCCGAATCGCCTCGTCGCACAGGTCGTCCCGAACGTGCTCGTCTCCTGCCGTTGCCGAGTAGCCCTCGTTGAACACGAGGTAGAGCACTGCGAGGACCGATCTCAACCGCTCCGGGAGCAGGTGATCCGGGGGAACGCGGAACGGGATCCCGGCTGCGCGGATCTTCCGCTTCGCGCGGACGAGGCGTTGCGCCATCGTTGCCTCGGCGACGAGGAAGGCACGTGCGATCTCGCCGGTCGTCAGCCCTCCGACCTCGCGCAGCGTCAGGGCCACGCGCGCCTCGGCAGCGAGCGCCGGGTGGCAGCACGTGAAGATGAGCGCCAGCCGGTGGTCGGGAAGCGCGCTCACCTCGTCCTCGTCCTCGGGAAGCTCCTCGAGCCGTGCGAGCATCTCCACCTTCTGCTGGAAGAGGCGGTCCCGCCGGATGCGATCGATCGCGCGGTTTCGCGCGGTCGTGACGATCCAGGCTCCCGGGGAACGCGGCAGGCCCTGGTCGGGCCAGCGTTCGAGTGCAATCGCGAACGCGTCCTGCACGGCGTCCTCGGCGAGCTCGAGGTCGCCGAGCACCCGCGTGAGGATCGCGACCGCACGACCCCACTCCTCCCTGAAGACCTGCTCGACGCGCTCCTGCACGCGTGCGTTATTGCAGGACCGGGCGGATCTCGACGCAGCCGTGACCCGCCGTCGGCACGAGCGCGGCGAGCCGAATCGCCTCGTCGAGGTCAGGAAGCTCGGTGAGGAACACGCCACCGAGGATCTCCTTCGTCTCGGCGAACGGGCCGTCGGTGACGATGCGCTCGCCGTTCCGGACGCGGACGACCTTCGCGGTCGAGCGGCCGTCGAGCTCCTTGCCGGAGATGTCGGGATCGGCCTTGCGAAGCTCTTCGAAGAGAGTGAGCCATTGGGGCATCTCGTCCGCTCGGAGCTTCGCCCTGTCCTCCTCCGGGAGATCGACCCAGGTCGAGTCGTCGCCGTAGATGAGCAGCGCGTAGTTCACAGCTGTGCCTCCTCGGGGTCGACGTAGACGGGGCGCACCTCGACCGCGCCGTGGTGCGCGCCCGGGATGCGGGCGGCCCAGTCGACCGCTTCGTCGAGCGACGCGCACTCGAGCACGTAGTAGCCGCCGAGCGCCTCCTTCACCTCGGCATATGGCCCGTCCGTGACGAGCGTCTCGCTGTCCCGGACGCGTACCGTTGTCGCGTCGCGCGTTGCGCCGAGCTCGTTGCCGCCGGCGAGCACACCTGCCTTCTCCGCCTCGCGGCCGAACGCGCGGTAGAGCTCGTAGCCCGCCTCGCGCTCCTCGTCCGTGAAGGTCGACCAGATCTCCTCGTCCGCGTAGATCAACGCCATGTACTGCATCGCGTTGCCTCCTTCGTGGTTGCACCTGTAGACGATCGAGGGTCGCGCGAATCGACACGTCAGGTCTCGAGCATGCGCCCGAGCAGCACGCGGGCGCCGTCCTTGTCGAGCGGCTCGTTGAGGTTGCCGCACTTCGGGCTCTGGACGCAAGACGGGCAGCCCGCCTTGCACGGGCAGCGTGCGAGGAGGTTCCGGGTGTCGTCGACCCAGTCCTCGAAGCGGTCGAAGCCGCGCTCGGTGATCCCGACACCGCCCGCGTGGCCGTCGTACACGAAGATCGTCGGTCGCCCGGTCTGGTAGTGCACGTTCGTCGAGAGTCCGCCGATGTCCCAGCGGTCGCACATCGCCCAGAGCGGCAGGAGTGCGATCAGGGTGTGCTCGGCGGCGTGCAGCGTGCCGAGGAGCTTCGGCATCTGCTCGAGGTCCTGGAGGTGGTCGGGCTCGGGACAGAACCAGACCGCTTCCGTGTCGAAGGTCGTCTCGGGCATGAGCAGCGGCACCACGTCGATCGTCGAGCCGTCGCGAATCGCCTTTCGTGCGTAGCCCACGACCTGTTCCGTCACCGAGACGCGACCGAAGCAGAGCTCGACACCGAGTCGGCGCTCGACGCGGTCGGCCTGCTCGATCGAGGTCTCGGTCTCCTTCTTCGTCTGCGTGTACCAGTCGACGCTCGCGGAAGCGACGACGGCGACGCGGTTGTCGTGGTCCAGCGACTCGACCAGGTACTGCTCCCCGAGATGGAGATAGACGGCGCCCTCGTGCACGGTCGAGTACGCGCGGTCGCGCTCGACGAGGCCGAGCAGCGTGCCGGTCTCGGCGTCGACGACGGTGAACGCATCCGCATCGCCCGAGCGGAGCGAGACTCTTGCCGCCGGGTAGTCGCGTCCTTTCCAGACGATCCCGGCGCTCGTCCGCTCGAGCTCGGGCAGCTCGGCCGCCCGGCGAAGAGCTTCGCTCCCGAGCGTCTCGGCATCCGCCTCGTCGAGCGGAGCCTCGAACGCGGCGGACAGGACGTGCGGATCCAGGATGCGCGGGTTCGCGTGGTCGAGGATCGCGGCCTCGACGCGCCGCGAGAGCAACGCGTCCGGCTCGCGGGCGAAGAACTGGTCGAGCGCGTCCTCGCTCGCGACCAGGATCGCGAGCCCGCGACTGCGTCGCCCGGCACGACCCCACTGCTGGCGAAGCGAGGCAATCGTGCCGGGAAACCCGACGGAGATCGCACAGTCGAGAAGCCCGATGTCTATTCCGAGCTCGAGCGCGTCGGTCGCGGTCACGCCGAGGAGCTCGCCCTCGACGAGCCTCCGCTCGATGTCCCGGCGCTGCTCCGGTGTGTACCCCGCCCGATACGGTGCGAGCCGGCGCGCGGTTGCGATGTCGACGCGCTCGGAGGCGAAGCGGTGGATCAGCTCGGCGGCCTTCCGGCTCTTCGCGAAGCAGATCGTGCGCAGGCCGCGAGACGTGAGCTGGGAGAGGAGTCGAGCTGCGTCACCGAGTGGGCTCGCTCGCAGCCCGAGCTCTTCGTCGAGGAGAGGTGGGTTCCAGATCACCACCTCGCGGTCGGCCTTGGCGGACGTGTCGTGCTCGACGACGCTCGCGGGCACGCCGGTCAGCTCGAGCGCGAGCTCGGCTGGGTTCGCGATCGTGGCGGACGCGAGCAGGAACTGCGGCTCCGATTCGTAGATGCGGGCAAGCCTGCGCAGCCGCCGAAGCACGTTGGCGACGTGGGAGCCGAAGACACCGCGGTAGACGTGCGCCTCGTCGACGACGACGTAGCGCAGGTTGGCGAGCACGTCGCCCCAGCGGTCGTGGTGTGGGAGGACGCCGACGTGGAGCATGTCCGGGTTCGTGAGCACGACGTTCGACCACTTGCGGATCTGCCAGCGGCGCTCGCCCGGGGTGTCGCCGTCGTAGATCGCGGGGCGCAGGCCCTTCAATCGGAGCTCCGTCAGCGAGCGGGCCTGGTCCTGGGTGAGCGCCTTCGTCGGGTACAGGTACAGCGCGCGCGTCTTGGGATCGCGGGCAATCGCATCGAGGACGGGCAGGTTGAACGCGAGCGACTTTCCCGACGCAGTTCCGGTCGTGACGATCACGTTCTCGCCCCGGGCCGCGGCTTCCCAGGCCTCGGCCTGGTGGCGGTAGAGCGCCGTGACGCCGTTTGCGACGAGCGACGAGGCGACCCGTGGATCGAGGTCCTCGGGAAGCGGTTCGCTGCGGGCCCCGCGCGCCGGCTCGATTCCCGAATACGCGATCTCCTCGCCCTCGAGCAGATCCGCCCAGGCCGCGGGAACGGTCTCCTTCGTCGTCACACGAACGGGCTGAACTCGCGCTCGAAGCGAGTCCGCGGATGAGCGCCGTAGACCGTCGACTTCGGCTCGCCGCCTGCGAAGAGCATCACGGTCGGGAGAGACAGGACGCCATACCGTCCCGAGACGGCGAGGTTCTCGTCGACGTTCACGCGCACCAGCCGTACGCGCTCGCCCCACTCCCCGGCGAGTGACTCGAGATGCGGCTCGATCGCCAGGCACGGCTTGCACCACGGAGCCCAGAAGTCGACGATGACGGGAACCGGGGCGGAGAGCACCTCCTGCTCGAACGTTGCGTCCGTCGCCTCGGTCGACACCCTCACAGCTTGCCGGTGAGGGCGCGCAGGCGGAGTATCGGCACCTTCCACATCGCCTCGGCAACGATCGCGCCGGTCATCTTCGACGCCCCCGCGCGCCGTTCGACGAACGTGATCGGGACCTCCACGATTCGCAGCCCGGCCCGTCGCACGCGGTAGGTCGTCTCGATCTGGAACGCGTAGCCGTGTGCGGAGAGCGCGCCGAGGTCGATCGCCTCGAGCGTCGCTCGGCGGAAGCACTTGAACCCACCCGTCAGGTCGCGCACGCGCATGCCGAGCAGGATCTGCGCGTAGAGGCACCCGCCACGGGAGATGAACTTGCGGAGGAGTCCCCAGTTCTCGGTGCCGCCGCCGGGCGCGTAGCGCGACCCGAGCACGAGGTCGGCGTTCGCGGCCGCCTCGATGAGCCGGGGGACGTCACGCGGCGAGTGCGAGAAGTCGCAGTCCATCTCGAGCACGAGCTCGGCCCCCTCCGCGAGCGCCCAGCGGAAGCCGGCCACGTAAGCCGGGCCGATCCCCTGCTTCTCGTCGCGGTGGAGCACGGAGACCCACTCGAGCTCAGACGCGAGGCGGTCGGCGATTGCCCCCGTGCCATCCGGCGAGCCGTCGTCGACGACGAGGACGCGGTCGCGCGTCACGTCGAGCACCTCCGCGAGCGCGTCGATCATCGGCTCGAGGTTCTCTCGCTCGTTGTACGTGGGAAGGCAGAGGACTGCGCGAGGCACCTCCGTATCATCGCGGGATGGCGGAGGCGCTGCCCCGGAACGCGGAGTTGGCCGACCAGCTCGACCTGCTGGCCGACCTCTCCGAGATCCTCGACGAGGAGTCCTTCAAGGTCATCGCGTATCGACGAGCAGCCGGCCGGATCCGCGAGGCGGCAGTGCCGGTCGCCGAGCTCGCCCTCGAGGGGAAGGCCAAGGATCTCCCCGGGATCGGCCGCACGATCGAACAGAAGGTCGTCGAGGTGGTGAACGTCGGCGAGATGGAGGCGCTTACAAGGCGGCGACAGCGCGTACCGGAGGGAGTCGTCGACTTTCTCCGGCTGCCCGGTGTGGGGCCGAAGACCGCCGCCCGCTTCTGGACCCAGCTGGGAGTGACGACGCTCGACGGTCTGAAAGCCGCAGCGGAGGACGGTCGGCTGCGCGAGCTCTCCGGCATGGGGGAGCGCAGCGAGCAGAAGATCCTGAAGGCACTCGAGGCGGGCGTGGGCGAGACGGTCGAGCCGCGACAGCTCCTTGCGCGGGGGTTGCCCGCCGTGCGGCGGGTTGCCGAGGAGCTCGCCGCCCATCCGGCTGCGATCGCGGTCTCCGAGGCGGGCAGCGTCCGCCGCCGGCGTGCGACCGTCCGCGATCTCGACCTCATCGCGACCTCGACCGATCCGCAGGCACTCATCGAGACCTTCTGCGCGGGTCCCTGGGCCGCCGAGGTGGTCGCTCGCGGGGACACGAAGGCGACCGTGGTCGGGCACGACGGCCTCCGCTTCGACCTGCGGGTCGTACCGCCCGAGTGCTACGGCAACGTCCTGCAGCACTTCACCGGCTCGAAGGACCACAACGTCGCGCTTCGCGAGGAGGCGCAACGGCGAGGGCTCTCGATCTCGGAATACGGCGTGACGACCGTCGAGACGGGTGAGGTCGTCACGCATGCGAGCGAGGACGAGCTGTACACGTACCTCGGGTACGCGCCGATTCCGCCCGAGCTCCGGGAGGGCACCGCCGAGATCGCGGCAGCGCGTAACGGCGCGCTTCCGAGGCTCGTCGAGCTCGACGATCTGCGTGGCGAGATGCACTGTCATTCGACGTGGTCGACGGACGCGAAGGGCTCGATCGCGGAGATGGCCCGGACCGCGAAGGGTCGCGGCTACCGGTTCCTCTGCCTCACCGACCACTCGCACTACCTGCGCGAGCACCGGCTGGAGGCGCAGTGGAAGGAGATCGAGGCAGTCAACGCACAAGTGAAGCCTTTCCGCGTGCTGCGCGGCATCGAGGTGAACATTCGCGCGGACGGCTCGCTCGACGTCGACGACGAGACGCTGGCCGAGCTCGACTGGGTGATCGCCTCGCTCCACACGTCGTTCGACCGCAGCCCGACCGAGCGCATCGTCGGTGCGATGGACAACCCGCACGTCGACTGCATCGGCCACCTGACGGGCAGACGGCTCCTGAAGCGCGACGGCGCGCCGGTCGACGTCGAACGGGTGGTCACGCACGCGGTCGAGACGGGCACCGCGCTCGAGGTCAACTCCCAGCCCGATCGACTCGACATGCGCGACGCCCACGCGCGGTTGGCGGGGGAAGCCGGCGTGAAGATCCCGATCACGACGGACGCGCACTCGACCGGAGCGCTCGGCTACGCGGAGCTTGGTGTCGCTCAGGCCCGCCGAGCGTGGCTCACCAAGGAGCAGATCCTCAACACGCGCACCTGGCGCGAGATCGAGAAGCTCAAGAAGTGAGCTCCTTCCGTGACGATGGCGCACTCGCCCTCGACTGGGTCGCCTCGTACCTCGAAAACGTCAGCGAGCATCCGGTTCTGGCCCAGGTCGAGCCCGGCGCGATTCGGGCGGCACTCCCGGCGGCTCCGCCCGACGGGCCCGAGCCCTTCGGCGCGGTGCTCCGTGACCTCGACGCGGTGCTCATGCCCGGTCTGACCCACTGGCAAAGCCCGCGGTTCTTCGGGTACTTCGCCGTGACGGCATCGGAGCCGGGCGTCCTCGCGGAGCTCCTGATCGCGGGGCTGAACCAGGTGGGAATCCTCTGGCGGACATCACCCGCGCTGCAGGAGCTCGAGGAGCTGACCGTCGATTGGCTGCGTCAGCTCGTCGGCCTGCCGGAGGAGTTCCGCGGGCACATCGAGGACACGGCCTCGACGGGCGTGCTCGCAGCGCTCGCCGTCGCGCAGTCGCTCCGTCCCGAGCGCACGGTGGTCGTCTGCTCGGAGCATGCGCACTCGGTGGTCGACAAGGCGGCGAGGATCCTCGGGCTCGAGCTGCGCAAGGTGCCGACGGACGACCTGTACCGCATGCGGCCGGACGTGGTCGGCGCCGAGGAGGCATGCGCGATCGTCGCGACGATCGGGACGACGGGTATGACGGCGGTCGATCCCGTTCCGGAGATCGCGGAGCGCTGTGCCGCGGCCGGCACCTGGCTCCACGTCGACGCCGCGTACGCGGGGCCGGCGGCGATCTGCCCCGAGCTGCGCCACCACTTCTCCGGCTGGGAGCTGGCGGACTCGATCGGGATCAACCCGCACAAGTGGCTCGGCGTCCCGGTGGACTGCTCGGTGCTCTGGACGCGACGCCAGGAGGAGTTTCGGAACGCGTTCAGCCTCGTCCCCGAGTTCCTGCGGTCGCCCGACGACGCCGTGAACCTCAGCGAGGTCTCGATCCCACTCGGCCGGCGCTTCCGTGCTCTCAAGCTGTGGGCGGTCCTTCGGTGCTACGGCCGGTCGGGGATCCAGGAACGTCTCCGCGAGCACGTCCGCCTGGCCGCGCGCTTCGAGAGCTGGGTGCGCGCTGAGCCCGGTTGGGAGGTTGTTGCCCCGAGGCACTTCTCGCTCGTCTGCTTCCGGCGTGAGGGCTCGGACGAGGACAACGAGCGCCTCCTCGGGCGCGTGAACGACTCGGGAGAGGTCTTCCTCTCGCACACCCGATTCGGCGACAGCTATGTGCTCCGGCTCGCGATCGGGAACTTCCGGACGACGGAGGAGGACGTGCGTCTCGCCTGGGACGTGCTCAGGCGCGAGGCGGAGTCGTTCTGAGATAGAGCCTCGTCGCGCGGAAGAGACGCCCGCCGTCGGGAGTCGTCGCGAAGCGCCCGCGCACGAAGAGGCCGCTGCTCGTGTGCAGGGCGGCCGTCGCCCGTACGATCTGGGAGCTCGTCGCACCGCTCGCGCGGAGATCGACGTCGGACATGACGGTGCGCGTCGAGCCGTTGACCTGCGTGGCCCGGTACGAGAAGCAGGGCGCGCGGATGCAGCGAACGCCGGTGTCGACCACGCGGTAGTAGCCGCCGGACACGGGTGCGTTACCAGCGGGTGCGTAGACGCCCTCGACCAGGAGGATCCCGAGCCGCCCGACGCCCTCGAATGCCCACGAGTCGAGCTTGGCGTGAACGAGCCCACCGTCGGGGATGGCTACGGCGAGCGGTCGGCGATCGAAGCGCACGGCGGACGCGACGTAGCAACGCGCGTGTCGCTTCCCGTCCGTGCACCGCGTTCGGGCTCCGTTCGCGAGCGCGACCCAGTATCCGCCGCACAGCGGTGACGGGCACAGCCGCGGGTCGGGTTGCACCACGTAGATCGGCGTGGTGGCGGATGAACTGTGGCCGTCGGCGCGCGCGGCTCCTGTCATACCGACGAAACAAGCCAGCAGACAGAGGACACCGACGCGACTGATCACCCTCGTACGATACGCGCGTGCGCCTCGTCGCCATCGGTGTCGCGGCAGGGGTGTTCTCCGCCTTCTTCGGTGTCGGAGGCGGCATCCTTGCGGTCCCCTTGCTCATCCTCCTGGCCGGTGTGCCCGAGCGCGCCGCGGCCGCGAGCATGCTCGGTGCGATCGCGATCACCGCAACGGCAGGAGTCGTCGCGTTCGGCTGGCGCGGCGAGGTCGACGTGGCCCACGCGGCGCTGGTCGGTCTGCCCGCTGCCGCGGGCGCGCTGGCCGGCACCGCGCTGCAACAGCGGCTGAGGACGAGCACGCTGACCTACCTCTTCGCTGCGCTCCTGACCGCCGTCGGGGCGTGGCTGTTCGTCTCATGAGTGCTTCCACCATCGCGCTCGGTGTCACGCTCGGGATCGCCGCGGGAATCCTGTCCGGCCTCTTCGGGGTCGGCGGAGGGATCCTCTTCGTCCCCACGCTCGTCGCGCTCGGCCTCGGACAGATCGAGGCGCAGGGAACCTCGCTGCTCGCGATCCTGCCGACCGTCCTCGCGGGTGTCTGGAGCCAGCGGCGCTACGGGAACTTCCAGCCGCGCATCGCGCTCGTCGTCGGTCTGGCCTCGATTGCAGGCGTCGAGGTCGGCGCACGGCTGGCGACGGCGCTGCCGGAGGACCTTCTCCGGAGGCTGTTCGCGGTGCTCCTGCTCGCGGTCGCGGTGCAGCTCGTCTGGAGGACGCGCGCACGGAGTGCGCGGTACCCTGATTCGCCATGATCCGTTTCGCCGTGGCGATCTCGGCGGTGCTGGTCGCTTCGACCACCCTCGCCGCGGCGGCACCACCTCCGCGAGGCGCGACGACGGGTGCGAGCGCCGAGCTCATCCGCATCACCGTTCCCGGACAGGACACGGTGTCCGTCGGCTCGCTCCAGTGGCCGACCAGCACGACTGCCGACGTCCAGTCGTTCGTCTATCCCGCCGACGGCTCCGTGGTCAGCGTGGGCCGCTCGCGCGCGACCGTTTTCGCAGCGCCGGGGGCCGCCGCAGCGACCGAGTCGGTCGCCGAGGCGATCGTTCTCTCGTTCTTCAACGGTGAGATCGTCGCAGCCCAGGTGACCGCATCGGTCTCCGCCGGCGCGAGCCGGAGGGCGGCAGGCGCGAGCATCTCCTCCTCGACCGTCCAGGGGCTGCGCGCGTTCGGCAGCGACCTGGCGACGACTCCCGGAGCGGCCTCGTCCCTCGGGGACTGGGGGACGATCAGCGTCCTGTCCGGGTCGAGTGGGAGTCGCAAGGCAAACCCACCGGCCGCGCAGGCGTCGGTGACCGGTCTCCGCATCCGGCTCACGGCGGAGCACGGCGGTCTTCCTGCCGGGAGCGAGATCGTCGTCGGGAGCGCGCAGGCGACCGCGGTCGCAGATCTGTCGGCGGAGCCGCCACCGGTCAAGGAAGGCACAAGCCCGCTGCCGCCGGGGGTGACGCCCGATGATCCGCAGCCGGTCGGGCCGACCACGCCGCGAGCACCGGAGCCGGACGTCGGCGGCGAGGTCGCCGGCGGGCCGGTGCGCGTGTCGCCGGAGGTCTCGGCCAGGCTCTCGTCAGGCGGCTACGTGTTTCCGATCTTCGGGACAGCCTCGTTCGGCGACAGCTTCGGGGGCCCGCGGCCGAACGTCCAAGGTGGTTGGCACCACGGTGAGGACATCTTCGCCGCCGCGGGCTCACCGCTGCTCGCAGTCGCGGACGGCACGCTGCACACCATCGGGTTCACGCCGATCGGCGGCTACCGGCTCTGGCTACGCGACGACGAGGGGAACGAGTTCTACTACGCGCACCTGTCCGCCTACTCGCCGCTCGCCGTCGAGGGACGCCGTGTCGAGGCAGGAGACGTGATCGGCTTCGTCGGGGATACGGGTGACGCCGAGGGCGGAACGCCACACCTCCACTTCGAGATTCACCCGGCGACCATGGCCGGCCTCGGATACCACGGAGTCGTGGCGCCGTACTCGATCCTGCTCGCGTGGCGGCGCACCGAGGACATCTCGTTCGCCGCGGGACGGATTTACGTGCCGAGCCGCCCGGGAGGCACCGCGCTCCCCGCGCCCGGCGCGGTGCTGTTGCAGGCCGACGACATCGCGGCGACGAGCGGGCTCGTCCCCGGCGCGCTCGAGAAGGCTCTCACGCGCTAGCGACGCAACCGGAATCCGCTACGTCCGGACTCCGGTTGCGCGCGAGACCTGTCCTGCTAGGCGTCGTTCGTGCCGCTCTTGCCGGACGAGACCTTGTCGGCCGCCGACGCCACCTTGTCCGCTGCGGTGTCGGCAGCAGCCTTCGTCTTGTCGGCTGCGGTGTCCGCTGTGGACTTGACCTTGTCCGCTGCGCTGTCCGCGGCGTCAGCGACCTTGTCCGCCGCCGCCCCGGCCTGCGCCTTGGCGTCGGCAGCCAGATCCCGGTCGAGCTCCTCGAGGCCCGTGCCGTTTCCGCCGGCGACTCGATCCATGATCCAGTCGCGAGTCGACTGACCCGTCCACGGGTTGTAGAGGACGCCGAGCGTCACACCCGTGAGCATGATCACGCGGTTTCGGGTCTTGTGCGCCTTGCGCTTGGCCTTGCCCTGAATGCGGTCGGACGCGACCGACAGCTCGTCGACCAGGTCCTGCACGTCCTTCTGGAATCCCTTGTCCGAGATCTTCTCGGCCTTGTACTTGAGGCCGGGCTTCTTCGCGAGCTGTCCGTACAAGCCGCGCGCGGCGACGAATGCGGCGAGCAGATCGTCACGAAGCTCCGGGTCGGTCATCGCTCGCTGCACGTACGGCCGCAGCGCCTCGGCGCTCAGCGTGGACTTCGACTTCGCCATTCGGGTACCACCTTTCCTCGACTTCGGTCTGCAGTATGTCGGCTACGATCGCGCCGGTGCGCGGGGTCCTGTTCTTCGCCCTCCATCCGAAGCGCCTCGTGCTCACGGCCCTCGGTGCCCTCGTCGCGTTCCTGTACGTCTGGATCGCAGCTGTTCGAGCAGTACCCGGCGTGCGCGCCCGGAAAACCGCCTGGCGTGCGAAGTGGCGCGCGCGTGAGCGGCGAGAGCAGCGCACAGGGCGCGGTTAGCATCCTCGCGTGCAAGTGAAGGGCCTGATCTGCGCCGGCGGCGAGGCGACACGACTCGGCGAGCTCACACGCGTCGCCAACAAGCATCTGTTGCCGGTGGGCAGCTGGCCGATGGTCTACTACCCGCTGCAGCAACTCCAGCTCGCAGGCATTCGCGACGTCCTGCTCGTGACCGGCAAGGGCCACGCGGGGCAGATGATCGACCTGCTCGGCGACGGCCGTCTCGCGCCGCGCGGCGGCGGCGACCCGATCCTCGAGGTCGATCTCACGTACAAGGTGCAGACGGAGCCGGGCGGGATCGCCCAGGTCGTCGGCATGGCGAGGGACTTCGCGGCCGGAGCACCGCTCGTCGTCGTGCTCGGCGACAACATCTTCGAGCACGCGCAGTCGACGGCCGTTGCCGAGTGGGCCCGGAGCCCGTCGCGAGCTCGCATCTTCGTCAAGGACGTCGACGATCCCGAGAACTTCGGCGTCGTCGTGCGGGACGGCGACGGTCGCGTGACGGACATCGTCGAGAAGGCGGGCGTGGTGGACACGAGGTTCCACGCGCCGCCGTCCTCCCACGCCGTGGTCGGTCTCTACTGCTACCCGCCGGACGTCTTCGACGTCATCTCGCAGCTGACCCCCTCGTTGCGGGGAGAGCTCGAGATCACCGATGTGAATCGCCACTACGCGACCGCAGGCCGGCTGGACGCAGCGGAGGTCGTCGGCTGGTGGGAGGACGCCGGCAAGCACTGGCAGCACCTCGCCGACATCGGCAGGCGGATCGAGGAGACGGGCGCGAACAAGCCCGACCCGTCGTGACCGAGGGCATCGTCCGTGTCCCGCTGCATCGCTACGAGGACGAGCGCGGCTGGTTCTGCGAGCTTCGCCGTGACAGCGCGCTGCCCAAGCCCATGGCGCAGACGAACGTCTCGTTCTCGAAAGCCGGCGTGATCCGGGGCCTCCACTACCACGAGCGCGGCCAGGACGACCTCTTCGCCTGTCTGCAGGGCACCGCGCGCGTCGTCGTCCTCGACCGCACCTCGGGCGAGACGTTCACGGAGGACATCGGAGAGGACAACCCGGTCGCCCTCTACATCCCGGGCCGCCACGCGCACGGCTTCGAGGCGCTGACCGACATTCTCTTCTGCTACCACGTCACGGTCGAGTACGACCCAGCGCATCCCGACGAGCAGACGCTTTCCTGGAACGACCCGCGCGTTGCACACCTATGGAGCTCGAGCACGCCGATCCTCTCCGCGCGGGACGCCGCCGTCGAATCCTGATCACGGGCGCAGGCGGCCAGCTCGGCCGCGCGCTCGCGCAGGAGTTCGCGGACGAGGACGTGGTCGCGGCGACCCGTGCGGATTGGGACGTGACCGTTCCTGCGCCCTCCGCTCTCGCGGGTCAGGAGCTCGACCTCGTCCTGCACACGGCGGCCTGGACCGACGTGGACGGTGCGGAAGCCGACCCACAGGGCGCCGCCGCGGTGAACGTGGCGGGGACGGCGAACGTCGCGGCCCTGGGCGTGCCGCTGGTGACCTTCTCGACCGACTACGTCTTCGACGGAAGGAAGGACGTGCCGTACGTCGAGTCCGATCCGGTCCGTCCCGCGTCCGCGTACGGCCGCACGAAGCTCCACGGGGAGGCTGCCGCCGGCTCGGACGCCTGGATCGTGCGGACGTCCTGGCTGTTCGGAGCGACCGGCAACAATTTCCTGCGGACGATGCTGCGCCTCGGCGCGGAGCGCGACGAGGTCGCCGTGGTCGACGACCAGCGCGGTTGCCCGACCTACGTGGCCCATCTCGCCTCCGCCGTCCGGCAACTCGTGGACGGTGACCTCCCGCGGGGCGTATGGCACCTCGCCGCGGCGGACGAGTGCACGTGGGCCGACTTCGCCGACGCGATCTTCGAGGAAGCGGGCCTCGAGACTCGGGTCCGCCGCATCGGCTCGGAGGAGCTCGACCGCTCCGCTCCACGGCCCGCGTACTCCGTGCTGCGGAGCGGGCGGTCGGGTGCGCCGGTGCTCCCGTCCTGGCGAGACGGCCTCCGCGAGTGCCTCGCCGCGATGGGACGCTAGCCTTCGCCCGCGATGCGCCTACTCGTCACCGGCGGAGCCGGCTTCATCGGCTCGAACTTCGTCCATTACTGGCTGGAGCGCTATCCGGAGGACCAGCTCGTCGTCTACGACCTGCTGACGTACGCGGGAAACCGGGAGAGCCTGGCGCCGGTCGAGGACCGGATCGCCTTCGTCCAGGGCGACATCTGCGACCGCGAGCTCGCGGAGTCGACGCTTCGCGACCACGAGATCGAGGTGGTCGTCAACTTCGCGGCGGAGTCGCACAACAGCCTCGCGGTCGTCGACCCGACGAGGTTCTTCCGCACCAACGTGCTCGGGACGCAGACGCTGCTCGACGCCTCCCGTGCAGCAGGTGTCGAGCGATTCCACCACGTCTCCACGTGCGAGGTCTACGGCGACCTCGCCCTCGACACGGACGAGGTGTTCACCGAGGAGTCCCCGTATCGCCCGCGCACGCCGTACAACGCGTCGAAGGCCGGAGCCGACCACGCGGTGCGTGCGTACTCGGAGACGTTCGGCCTCCCGGTGACGATCACGAACTGCTCGAACAACTACGGGCCGTTCCAGTTTCCCGAGAAGGTGATCCCGCTCTTCACGACCAACGCGCTCGACGACGAGTCGCTCCCGATGTACGCCTCCACGCAGAACAAGCGCGAGTGGCTCCACGTCGTCGACCACTGCGAGGCGATCGACCTCGTGCTGCGGAAGGGTCGCGAGGGAGAGACGTACAACGTCGGCTCGAGCGTCGAGGCGACGATCGAGGAGATCGCCGACCGGGTTCTCGAGCTCACCGGCAAGCCCGACTCCCTGAAGACGATCGTCCCCGACCGCCCCGGTCACGACCGTCGCTACCTCCTCGACGCCACGAAGATCCGCGAGGAGCTCGGGTGGACGCCCGCGCACGGCTTCGACGAAGGGCTCGCCGAGACGGTGGCCTGGTACGGTGCGAATCGAAGCTGGTGGGAGCCGCTCAAAGGGCGTGCTCCGGTCGCAGAAACCGCCTGGGGCTAGACCCGGCGGCTCAAGGCTTCCGCGCAGCTTTCCGAGAACACAAAGTGTTCATTCTGCGGAGCTAGCCTGGACACCCTCTCGTGCGCCTCACACTCCTTCTCCTCGCCTTTGTGGTCGTCGCCGGAACGGCTGCGGCCCAGCCCGCGCCGCCGGCGACCGCCTACGGAGAGGCGGTATTCGTCGTGTCCGGTCGCGGATACGGCCACGGCGTCGGCATGAGCCAGTACGGCGCGTACGGCCAGGCGCTCGCTGGCCGGAGCCACCAGCAGATCCTCGCCCACTACTACCTCGGCACGACGCTCGGTCGCGCCCCGACGAAAGAGGTGCGCGTGCTCCTGGCCGAGGGACGCCAGGCGGTGACGATCTCCTCGTCCGCACCGTTCAGCGCGATCGACAAGGCCGGGCAGGTCTATCCCGTGCGCGACGGGGCGCTCACGCTTCGAGCCCCGCTTCGCCTGCGGACGAAGAAGGGGCGCGTGACGGCCGTCCCGCCGCTCGTCGTCCGGCCCGGGAAGAAGACCCATCTCGCGCTCGACGGCCGCGAGTACCGCGGCAAGCTCGAGCTCGTGCCCCAGGAGGGATTCCTCCGCGTCGTGAACCACGTGTCCCTCGAGGACTACGTGAGCGGCGTCGTGCCGGGCGAGGTCCCCTCGTCGTGGCCCTCCGCCGCGCTCGAGGCCCAGGCGGTCGCGGCACGCTCCTACGCGCTCTCGCGCCTCGTGAAGGGGAAGCCGTGGGATCTCTACTCCGATGTCCGCAGTCAGGTCTACTCGGGTGTCGCCGCCGAGGAGCCACGCACCTCGGATGCCGTGAAGGCGACTTCCGGTGAGGTCGTGCTCTACGGCGGCCAGGTCGCGAGCACGCAGTACTTCTCGAGCTCGGGCGGCCGGACAGCGAGCGCCGTCGATGTGTACGGCGCGGCAGTGCCGTACCTCGTCTCCCGGCCGGATCCCTGGGACAAGTATTCTCCGCACCACCGCTGGGGGCCGATGCTGCTCGGCGCACGGACCATCCAGAGCAAGCTCGGGGCGACGGCTCGCGTGGTCGACGCGTCCGGCACACCGACGCCGTCCGGCCGACTTCGCTCGCTGACGCTGCACACGACCGAAGGTCCCGAGACGATCCCGTCCGCGCTCGTGCGCACCGCGCTCGGGCTTCGCTCCACCTGGATCTCCGTCGGGGTGCTCCGACTCGATCGGCCGAGCAACGGGACCGTCGTGTACGGGTCGACCACGCGTCTCGGCGGTGTCATTCGGGGACTCACCAGCCCGTCGCTCGCGTCCTCGGCGGACGGGACTGCCTGGGCACGCGTCGCGGACCTGGCGCCAGACGCGAACGGCGTCGTCGCGCTCGACGTGAAGCCGGTCCGGACGACGCGGTACCGAATCCAGGCAGCCTCGAGCGCCTCTCCGGCCGTTCTCGTCCAGGTCGCGCCTCGCGTGCTGCTCGCGCAGCCGGTCGCCCCAGGTGTGCTGACGGGCACCGTGCAGCCGAAGCTCGCAGACGCGTCCGTCGTCGTCGAACGCAGAACGGGAGCGAGCTGGACTGCCGTGGCCAACGTGAAGACGGACCTTGCCGGTGGGTTCCGTGTCGAGCTCGCTCGGCCGATCGGGGCCTATCGCGCGAGGATCCCCGCGACCGGCGGTTTCGCCGAGGGCGTCTCGCCCGTCCTGCAGGTGGCGCCATGAGGCGGCTCGTCCTGTTCGCGCTCGTCGTGCTGGCGACGTTCCTCGTCCCGGCGACTGCGGATGCAGCGCGGGTTGCGGTCGGGCTCGAGCGCGACTCCGACACAGCCGCCACGCTTGCCGCCATCGAGCGCCGGACAGGATCCCGTCCGCAGAGCCTTCGCCCGATTCCTGCGGTCGTCGTCGATCTTCCGGACGGAGTCTCGCTCCGCGGAATTCGTGGGATCCGCTACGTCGAGCCGCTCGTCACTCGCAGGCTCGCCTTCACGCCGACCGACCCGCTGGTCTCCAAGCAGTGGTACCTCCCGTACAGCGGCTTCTACGCACCGTGGGTGACGCTGCCGGCGTTCGAGTCGGTGCCCGTCGCTGTCATCGACTCGGGCGTCGACGGTGGCCATCCCGAGCTCGCGAACAGGATTCTCGGCGCGAAGAGCTTCGTCGGCGGCTCGGCCCGGGTGGACAACCTCGGGCACGGCACCTTCGTCGCCGGCCTCATCGCAGCCGGAGTCGACAACGGGATCGGCATTGCCGGGCTCGCTCCGTCCGCGGAGCTGCTCGTGGCCAAGGTCGTCACGAAGTCGCGGGCGATACCGGTGGACGCCGAGGCGAGGGCGATTCGCTGGGCGGTCGAGCACGGCGCGCGCGTCATCAACATGAGCCTCGGCGGCTCGCGCGATCCGCTCGATCCGAGCCGCGACACCTACTCGCGCCTCGAGGCGGATGCGGTTGCGTACGCGGTGTCGAACGGCGTCACGGTGGTGGCGGCGGTCGGCAACGGTGACCCGGACGCCGCGACGCCCGGGAAGTACGCGAGCTACCCGGCTGCGCTCCCGCACGTCCTGGGCGTGAGCGCTCTCGACTCGGCCGGGGGCGTGCCCACGTTCTCGAACCGAGATCGCATCTACAACGACCTCGCGGCTCCCGGGCTCGAGATCCTCTCCATCCTTCCGCGCGGGCTGACCGCGCGCTATCCGGCCTGCACCGAGCAGGGCTACTCGAGCTGCGGCTCCGACGAGTACCGCGAGGCGCAAGGCACGTCCTTCGCTGCTCCCCAGGCGGCCGCGGCCGCCGCAGTCCTGCTCAGCCTGCGTCCGACGCTTTTTCCCGAGCAGGTGACGAGGCTCCTCCAGGAGACCGCTGTCGACCTGAGCGCGTCCGAGGGCTGCACGACCTGCGAGGTCGGGCGTGACGCTTCGTCCGGTTGGGGGCGACTCGACGTCGCCACCGCCATCGGGCGGCTCGTCGGCCCCCTTCCACAACGGGACTGGTACGAGTCGAACGACGACGCCGGCAGGCGCTCCTATCCCCTCTCGGGAGCGACCAGGAGGCTCACGGCAACCGTCGACTTCTGGGACGACCAGGACGACGTCTACGCGGTCCGCCTGAAGCGAGACCAGCCGGTCTACGTCGGGCTCACCGGAGCGGACACCACCGTCGACTTCAGCCTCGCGCTCTGGCTTCCGAAGACGCGCTCCATCGAAGGCGTCCGTGACGTGCGCTTCCGCGCGCGCGTCTCGGCGCGGCCGGGCGCGCGCCAGTACCTCTCGTTCCGGGCCGGGAAGACCGGCACGTACTACGTGCAGGTGCGCGTCTCGAGCGTCGGCTCGGGGCCGTACCGCCTCACGGTCGTCAAGGGCTGAGCCCTAGCGCTGCAGCAGTTCGTCCCCGGGCACCTCGCGCAGCACCCGCGCGGGATTCCCGACGACGATGACCCGGGGCGGGACGTCCTTCGTCACGACAGCACCGGCGCCGACGAATGCTTCCTCACCGATCTCGACCCCTGGACAGAGCACCGCGCCGCCGCCCACGCGGGCGCCGCGGCGGATCGTCGGCCCTTTCATCAGCGCGTGTCGTTGCTCTGTGCGCCCCATGAAGTTGTCGTTCGTCGTCACGACGCACGGCGCGATGAACACGTCCTCCTCGAGCGTCGAGTAGGCGGTGATGTAGGCCTCCGCCTGGATCTTCGACCTGGCGCCGATCGTCGTGTCGTTCTCGACGAATGAGCCGCGCCCGAGCACGACGTCGTCCCCGATGGTCACGCGCTCGCGCACGCAGGACTGGTCGCCGAGGATCACCCTCGCCGCGATGTGCGAGCCGGCGAACACGATCGCGCCGCTCGACACGATCGTCCCGTCGCCGATCTCGGTCGGCCCGAGCGGCTCACGGTTCGCCGTCGAGCGGGGGGAGAGCGACGGCTGCTTGCCGACGATGGCGTTCTCGAGCACCTTCACGTCGTCTCCCAGCACGGTGCCGGGGTAGACCGTCGCGCTGGGGTGGACCTCAGCCGCCACGGAGCGAGGTCGTCAGCATGTCGAGCGCGCGCACCACGCGCGCTCCGTCGGCGGCGACCTTCCGCCGGTCTCCTTCTCCCGACACGAGGCGGAGGAACTCGCGGCACTCGAGCTTGAGCGGCTCGTCGTTCGCGATCCGCGGGCTGAAGATGTCGCCGGTCCGCGTCTGCCACTCGCCGTAGCGGTCGGAGGGCCGCCAGGGTGCCTTCTCGTACACGGTCACCTTCCGCTCGAGCTCCATGTCGTCGAACACGACCATCTTCTCGGTACCGACCACCGTGATCTTGCGCAGCTTGTGGGGATCGAGCCAGGAGAGGTGCATGTGCGCGATCTTCCCCGACGGGAAGCGGAGGTAGCAGAACACGACGTCCTCGACTCCGTCCGTGAGGAAGTCGCGGCCGAACGCGTCCGCCTGCTCGGGCTCCTCGTCCAGGAGGTACAGGATCACGGACAGGTCGTGAACGCCCAGCGACCAGAGCGCGTTCTCGTTCGAGCGGATGATCCCGAGGTTCTGGCGGTTGCCGTAGATGCACTGCACCTCGCCGAGCTCCTCCGCGGCGATCATCTCCTTCACCCGCCGGATTCCCGGGTGGTAGAGGAGCAGGTGGCCCGGCATGAGGACGAGGTCGCGCTCCTCGGCGAGCGCGACGAGCTCGTCCATCTCGTGCCCCTTCATCGCCGGAGGCTTCTCGACGAGGACGTGCTTCCCGGCTGCGAGCGCGCGTCGCGCGAGGTCGAAGTGCGTGGGCACGGGCGTCGCGACGACCACGGCGTCGAGCTCGTCGTCGCGCAGCATCTCGTCGAAGTCCGCGGTGAACCGGGCCTGCGGATAGCGGGCGGCGACGTCGTTCCTGCCAGGGTCCGAGTCGCAGAGCCAGCTGAGCTCGGCGATCTCGGCGAAGTTGCGCGCGAGGTTCGGCCCCCAGTGGCCGAGACCGGCGACGCCGATCCGCAGGCTCACAACTTCCAGACCTTGTCGGAGCGCCGCCCGTTCGAGCCGGTGGCGTTCCGGAGATCGACGACGAGCACCGCGTCCTCGACCAGCTGCTCGTAGTCGATCCCCGAGTGGTTCGTCACGACGACCACGCAGTCGTACCCGGCCGGCTCGAGCGGTGACGAGCTCATCGAGAGGCCGTTGTCCTCGAACGAGGGGACGTGGGGGTCGTGGTAGGAGACGTCCGCGCCCGCGTTCTCGAGGAGCGCGATCAGCTTCACCGCCGGCGACTCCCGTGTGTCAGCGATGTCCGGCTTGTAGGCGACGCCGAGGACGAGGATCTTCGACCCGCTCAGCGAGCGCTGCCGCGCGTGGTTCAACGCCTGCGAGACGAGCGAGCGGCAGAAGTAGGGCATCGACTCGTTGACCTTCCCCGCGAGCTCGATGAACTCGGTGTAGAAGCCGAACTCGCGCGCCTTCCACGTGAGGTAGAACGGGTCGATCGGGATGCAGTGGCCGCCGAGTCCCGGCCCCGGCTTGAAGGACATGAAGCCGAACGGCTTCGTCGCGGCCGCCTCGACGACCTCCCACACGTCGATGTTCATCCGGTCGCAGAGCTGCGCGAGCTCGTTGACGAGCGCGATGTTCACCGAGCGGAAGATGTTCTCGAGGAGCTTCGTGAGCTCGGCGGCCTCCGGCGACGAGACCGGGTGGACGTGATCGATCGCCGACGAGTAGAGCGCCGCCGCGGCTTCGGTCGAGCTCTCGTCGATGCCGCCGACGACCTTCGTCACGTTGTGCGTCGTCCAGTCCTCGCGGCCCGGGTCGACCCGTTCGGGAGAGAACGCCAGGTGGAAGTCCTTTCCGGCCTGGAGGCCACTTCCGGCTTCGAGGGCCGGCTGCACCTGCTCGCGCGTCGTTCCGGGATACGTCGTCGACTCGAGCACGACGAGGTGTCCGGGCCGCAGCCGCGTGGCGATCTCTTGCGCTGCCGAGACGAGTATTCGCAGGTCCGGCTCGCGCTGGCGCGAGAGCGGCGTCGGGAGCGCGACGAGGATCGCGTCCGCGTCGCGAAGCTCGTCGTAGTCGGTCGTCGCTGCGACGAGCCCGCTCTCGACGAGCGGCTTCAGGACCTCGGTCGGCACGTCCTCGATGTAGCTCTCTCCGCGGTTGAGCTGGTCGACGCGGTCGGGGTTCACGTCGACGAGGACGACGCTCTTCCCCACGTCGGCGAACGTCTTGGCGAGGGGCACGCCGACATAGCCGGCGCCGACGATGGCGACGTCCCGTTTCATCGGCTCGGGATCGTAGCGGCGAGTACCTGCGCGATCCGCTCCGAGGCGTGGCCGTCACCGTAGAGCACTGGGGGATTCGGCGGCATCACGGCGGAAGCGACCGCCGCCGCGAGCGCGTCCGGGTCGTCGTCCACGAGCACGTTCGCGCCCTGGGCGACGGTGTCCACCCACTCGGTGGACGGCCGGACCGTGACGCACGGGACGCCGTACCAGTACGCCTCCTTCTGCAGGCCGCCCGAGTCCGTCACGATCACCCGCGCCTGCGATGCGAGCGACGACAGCTCGAGGTAGCTGAGCGGCTCGATCACGCGAATGTGGTCGCCGAGCGCGAGCCCGGCCTCGCCGATGCGCGAACGGGTGCGCGGGTGGACCGGGAAGACGACCAGTCCGCTCGAGCCGGTTCAGCCCTTCGACGATCCGCCCGAGCCGTGGCTGCTCGACGTTCGCCTGCCGGTGGATCGTCGCGACGACATACGAGCCGGGCTCGTAGGGAACCGGAAAGCGCGCGCGGGCGATCGGGGCGAAGATCCTCGTCGCATCAGCCATGACGTCGCCGACGACGTAGATGCGCCCCATCGCGCCCTCCGCCTCGAGTGTCTGCTTCGACCGGTCGTCGGGGCAGAACAGGAGCCAAGCGCGCCGGTCGACTTCGATCCGGTTCACCTCCTCCGGCATGGCCAGGTCGCCGCTGCGCAGCCCGGCCTCGACGTGTGCAAGCGGGATGGACGCATCCGCGGCTGCCTCGGCACCCGCGAGGGTCGAGTTCGTGTCCCCGTAGACGAGCACGATGTCCGGCGATTCCTTCGCGACTCGCTGTGCGATCGCCGGCCGCATCTCCGAGACGTCGGACGTGCGCAGGTCGAGGCGGTACCGCGGTTCCGCGAGGCCGAGCTGCGGGATGAAGACCTGGGACATCGTGTGGTACCAGTGCTGCCCGGTGTGCAGCACGACCTCCTCGACCTCCGCCTCGCGGAGCGCGGCCGAGAGCGGTGCCGACTTGATGAACTGCGGCCGGTTTCCGACGACGGTGAGGACCTTCACGCGGCTGGCAACACTACTGCCCGCCCGGGCCGGTAATCGACGGGCGCGTACTTGGCCCGCAGGCAGCGATACGTGGACGCTCGAAGGTGGGCCGTGAAGGATTCGAACCTTCGACCTTGGGATTAAGAGTCCCCTGCTCTACCAACTGAGCTAACGGCCCGGGACGGCTCAGTGTAGCCCGGCCCTCGCGCCTCGATCCGGTCGAAACGAGCGCGCTTTCGCGACCTCGGTTCACGCTCCACTCCTGCGTGCGCTTGGAGTAGGCTCGGAGCCGGTGCGCAAGGCCGTCGTTCAGCTGGTCGCGATCGGGCTCGTGATCGGTGCCGCCGTCACGCTCGTCGCCGTGCTCTTCCAGTGGCTCCCGGACTCCGCGAGCGAGGAGTTCGACCGAATCCAGGGCATCTACTGGTTCGCGACGTGGATGTCGGTCGTGATCTTCGCCGTCGTCGCCGCGGTGGTCGTGTACTCGGTCTGGAAGTGGCGTGTCCCGCCCGACGACGACGCGGACGGCCCGCCGATCCACGGTCACACGGGACTCGAGATCGCCTGGACGGCGGTCCCGGCGATCCTCGTCATCGCCCTCGGCATCGTCAGCGCGGTCGTGATGTCCGAGAACGGCCGGGCAGGCGACAATCCGCTCGAGGTGAAGGCGATCGGCCAGCAGTTCGCGTGGAAATTCGAGTACTCCGACTACGGCGACTTCACGACGGGCGAGCTCGTGCTGCCCGTGAACCAGGAGGCGCGGTTCACGATGGAGGCCGTCGACGTCATCCATTCGTTCTGGGTGCCGAACTTCGGCCAGAAGATGGATGCGGTCCCGGGAATCCAGACGACGATTCTCGTGACCCCCACGAAGACCGGTGAGTTCGAGGTCGTCTGCACCGAGCTCTGCGGTCTCGGGCACGCGACGATGCGTGCGAAAGCCAGGGTCGTGACCGAGGCCGAGTTCGACGAGTGGATCGAGGGAGAGCAGGCGTGACGGCGACGCACCCCGAGCACGACGTGACCGAGTACCCGGCCCACTTCGAGCCGCCGCGCGGCTCGACCTGGCGGATGCTGTTCGGGCCGGGCCTGGTACGCGGCGCATGGATGGGCGCGGCCGGGTTCCTCCTGGGGATGCTCCTCGTGCTCGTCCTGCGCTGGTGGTGGGGCTGGGATCCCACCTGGAACACCGAGGTGATCCTCGTCGTCGGCGCGATGGTGTGCGCGCCGATCGGGTTCCTCGCGGGCATCGGCTCCTTCGACTACTGGCTCCACTACGTCTCCGGGCGACCGACGCAGCCCGAGGATCACTCGGGGCACGGCGCGCACACGTGGAAGGACTACTTCCGCGTCAACACCGACCACAAGGTGATCGGGGTCCAGTACCTGGTCACGACGTTCGTGTTCTTCACGATCGGCGGGCTGATGGCGATGTTCTTCCGCGCCGAGCTCGCCCAGCCGGGGCTCCAGTTCGTGGACTCGCAGACGTTCAACGGGCTCGTGTCCGTGCACGCGACGCTGATGATCTTCCTCTTCATCATCCCTGCGTTCGCCGGACTCGCGAACTTCGCAGTGCCGCTGATGCTGGGCGCTCCGGACATGGCGTTCCCGCGGCTGAACGCGCTTTCGTTCTGGCTCCTCCCGATCGCCGGGATCATGTTCGTGGCGAGCTTCCTCGCGCCCGGCGGCGCGTTCGGGGCGGGCTGGACGGGCTACGCGCCGCTCTCGGAGGGCCAGCCGCTGGGCCAGACGTTCTTCAACATGGGCGTGCAGTGGGCGGGGGCGTCGAGCATCATGACCGCCCTCAACTTCCTGGTGACGATCATCACGATGCGGGCGCCGGGCATGACTTTCTGGCGGATGCCCCTGCTCGTGTGGGCGAACTTCACGACCTCGCTCCTGGTCGTGCTGGCGACGCCGTTCATCGCCGGCTCGCAGTTCTTCGTGATGTTCGACCGGATCATGCACACGAGCTTCTTCACACCCGAGGGCGGGGGCTACGTGCTCGGGTACCAGCACATCTTCTGGTTCTACAGCCACCCGGCCGTCTACATCATGATGCTGCCCGGCTTCGGGATCGTCTCGGAGGTGATCTCCGCGATGTCCCGCAAGCCGATCTTCGGCTACCGGCTGATGGCGCTGTCCCTGATCGGGATCCTCGTCCTCGGCTTCTCCGTCTGGGCGCACCACATGTTCGTGGCGGGCATGGCCGACTGGCTGCGCGTGCCGATGATGATCACGACGCTGCTCATCGCGATCCCGACCGGGATCAAGGTGTTCTCGTGGATCGCGACGTTATGGCGCGGGCGCATCCATCTCACGACGCCGATGCTGTTCGCGCTCGGGTTCGTGACCATGTTCGTCATCGGTGGCCTCTCGGGCATCTACCTCGGCTCGGTGCCGATCGACATCGCCGCCTCGGACACGTACTTCATCGTCGCCCACATCCACTACGTGCTGTTCGGCGGCTCGGTCTTCACGATCTACGCGGGCGTCTACTACTGGTTCCCGAAGATGACCGGGCGCATGTACTCGGAGACGCTCGGGAAGTGGCACTTCTGGCTCACCTTCCTGAGCTTCAACGCGACCTTCTTCCCCATGCACTACGTCGGCCTGCGCGGGATGCCGCGACGTGTCTTCGACTACGACGAGGCCTTCGGGAGCATGAACCTCTTCATCTCGATCGCGTCGTTCGTGCTGGGCGCGTCGTTCGTGCTCTTCGTCTACAACGTCGTGACGAGCTGGCAGCGAGGGCCCATCGCGGAGTCGAATCCGTGGCGCGCGCGGACGCTCGAGTGGCAGGTCACGTCGCCGCCACCGATCTTCAACTTCGACGAGATCCCGCAGGTCGTCGGAGGGCCGTACGAGTACGGCGTTCCGGGAGCCAAGCACGCGATCCTCAGTCCCACGAAGGAGCGCGAGGCTGCGGAGGTGCCCGCATGAGCGACCAGCCCACGGCCGTGCTCGTCGTCGCGAACGAGACCCTCGCCGGGCAGGAGCTCGCCGACGCGGTTCGTCGCCGCGCCGAGCGGGGCGCCATCCGGGTCGTCGTGGTCGCGCCCGTGAGCCCGCCGCGCCAGGGATACGTCGTCTATCGCGACTCCCGCCGCGCAGCCGCCGGGCGGAGGCTCGACAAGGTCCTCGCCGCACTTCGCGGGGCGGGCATCCCGGCCCACGGGGCGGTCGTCGAGGACGATCCGCTCGTAGCCGTGAAGGACGCGCTGGCCTCGGAGCACGTCGACGAGATCATCGTCTCGACCCATCCGGAGTCCAAGTCGGGCTGGCTCCGCAAGCACCTCGTCGAGGAGATCCGCAAGGTCGCGAGCGGTCGGCCGGTGGAGCACGTCGTCTCGGACGTCGTACGCCCGCGCGGGCGTGAACGTGCTCGTGCTCGCGAACGAGACGGTTCTCGGCGAGCCGCTCCTCGACCGCATCAGGCAACGCGCAGCCGAGGGCCCGGCGAGCTTCCTCATCGTCTGCCCGCAGAGCGATCCCTCCCGTGGCGAGCACCCCGAGGCCGAGCGCAGGCTTCGGGCCGCGCTCTCGATCCTCCGCTCGGAGGGGCTCGACGTGCACGGTCAGATCGCGCACCCCGATCCGTTCACGGCCGCGATGGAGCACGTCGAGGAGGAGCGGACGGACGAGATCATCGTCTCCACGTTCCCGGGCGAGCGCTCGGGCTGGCTGCGCCGCGACCTCGTCGGCCGCCTGCGCGCCCAGACCGGCCTGCCGGTTCAGCACGTCGTCGAAGAGCAGCCCGCGGAGGTGAACGCGTGACCTCTCATGCCGAGGCGGCGCACGCCCACGACCATCACGGGCCGCCGATCGCGAACCAGAGCTCCCGGGTCGACCCGCGCACCCTCGGGATGCTCCTCTTCATCGGCTCGGAGATCATGCTCTTCGGGTCGTTCTTCGCCGCCTACTTCTTCGTGCGGGTCGTCAACCCCAGCGCGCCCGACCACTGGCCGCCCGAGCCGTACCACTTCCCCGTCTTCGTCGCCGGCGTGAACACCGCGATCCTCGTGACGTCGAGCTTCACGATGCACTGGGCGCTCCAGTCCATCAAGCGCGGCGAGCGGGCCGGGTTCCTCGCGGGGATGGTGCTGACGTTCGTCATGGGCCTCGCCTTCCTGCTGACGCAGGTCGTCGAGTACCTGAACGTCGGGTTCAACACCGGCGACGGCGCGTTCGCGTCCGTGTTCTTCGGGCTGACGGGGCTGCACGGCGCGCACGTCGCCGTCGGCCTGAGCCTCCTCTTGATGGTGATCATTCGCGGCTTCCGCGGCCACTACTCGCCGGAGCACCACCACGGCGTCGAGCTGCCGGGCATCTACTGGCACTTCGTCGACGTGATGTGGATCGTCGTGTACGCGACCGTCTACCTCATCTGAGCCGATGGAAAGCCCGTTTCGCAGCGAGGATGCGGCGTTCAAGTTCCTGCTGATCACGATCGGCGCGTTCGCGCTCATCGTGGTGGCGTCGTGGATCTCGTCGGCCCTCGGCTTCCTGGCGTTCATCGCGCTGTCCGTCACGGCGGTGTGGATGTACCTTCGCCAGCGCCCGCCGGCTCCCGAGCGCGTCGGGATCGAGCAGGTCGGAGATCCCGAGGAGCGGCGCGTCCTCGTCGTCGCGAACGAGACGGTCGCGGGCGAGGAGCTCCTGAGCACGATCAGCACGCTCGCGCTCTCCCAGAGGACGCAGCTTCCTCGTCGTGTGCCCCGCGCTCAACTCGCGGCTCAAGACGTGGACGTCCGACGAGGATCCTGCGCGCGCCGCAGCCCAGAAGCGGCTCGGCGACACGCTCGAGCGGCTCGCTTCGGTCGGCATCGACGCCCGCGGGGAGGTCGGCGACGGTGACCCGCTCGTCGCGATCGACGACGCGGTCAGGACGTTCTCGCCCGGCGAGATCGTCATCTCGACGCATCCGCCCGGTCGGTCGAACTGGCTGGAGCACGGAGTCGTCGACTCGGTTCGTGCGCGCTACGACGTGCCGGTGACGCACGTCGTCGTCGATCTCGAAGCCCAGGCCCTGGAAACGCGGGAAGGCGCCTGAGGGCTAGTTGCCGGCTGCCGACGACACGTAGTCGGCGACGGCCTCGATCTGCTCCGAGTCGAGCGAGTCCTTGAAGGACGGCATCGCGCCCTGGCCGTTGGTCACGCGATCGACGACGAGGTCCTTCGGCGGCTGCGAGTCGTCGAGGTTCGGCCCCACGGTTCCGGTCGTCCCGGCGTCGGCGAGCGTGTGGCACGACCCGCAGGTCGTCGTGAAGATCGACTTGCCGTCCGTCGGCTGCTCCGCCACGACCCCCGTACCGGCGACGGCGCCGACGTAGACGGCGACGTCCTTGATCGCCTGCTCCTGGTCGTCCACGCAGAACGCGTTTCCCTCGACGTCGTCGCAGCTCGGCAGGGTCTCGTCCGGGCCCGGCATGCCCGGTGCTCCGGTGGACGTCTCCTCGATGGGGAAGCGAATCTGGTCGGCGACGACTTGTGTGAACGTCTCCGACGTCATGCCGGCTTCGCGTGCCTGGGCGAACGCGTCGTCGAGGTTCGGCCCGATCGTGCCCGCGGTTCCGGCGTCCGCGAGCGTGTGGCAGCCGCCACAGGCCGGGACGAACAGCTCCTTCCCCGCCCCCTGGCTCCCCTCGCTCGTGTAGCCGCCCGTACCGCAGCCGCCGAGAACGAGAGACAGCAGCGCCGCCGCGGCTACCGCGAAGAGGACGACGAGCCTCACGGGAGGCGAGTCTAGTCCGTCGTATCTAGCCCGTTGCCGAGAACTGGCGGAGCTGCTTCAGGATCCTGCGAACCTCGGGGGCGGTCGGATCGTCGGGCGCGAGCTTCAGGAACGCCTCGTAGGCGGCGATCGTCGTGGCCGTGTCGTTCGCGCTCTGCGCGGCCTGAGCCAGCTCGAGCTGCACGGTCGGGTCCTTCGGCGCGGCTGCGGCGATCCTGCGGTACATCTCGACCGCCTGCGCCGATGCGGACTGCGCCTCGCCGAGCGCGGTGTTGATCTCCTGGTCGAAACCGGATCCCACGGCGTCCGTGATCGGATCGGAAGCAAGCGGCTGCCCGTTGACCTGGAGGAGTGCATCGCGCGCGCGGCCGGGGGCGAGGTAGTCCGCCTGGGCCTGGTAGATCTGCGCGCGCTGCTGGGCGAGCGACGCCTTCTCGAGGTACACGCCTGCGAGCTGCCGAAGGACGTCCGGGTTCTTCGGTCTGAGCGCGATGAAGTTCTCGTACGCCTCGATGGCTTCGTCGGTGTTCCCGGCTGCCTGGTGCGCGGTCGCGAGATCGCGGAACGCCTGCGCGTCCTTGGGATTCTCGAGCGTCCGCTCCTCGGCGCTCTCGATCGAGGGGACGCCCGAGCCTCCGCCTCCTTCGGCGAGGTTGCCGAGCCCGATGCCCCCGGCGCCGATGCCGAAGAGGACGAAGCCGCCGCCCAGGGCGATGGCGAGGAACAGGAACATCCACTTCGCGTGCCTGCGAAGTCGGGGGAAGAACATGGTGTCTTCGATTACGACTGCAGGTCTGCGTGCTGCAGCAGCCGGCCGCGTGCGCTGCGCGCTGCGTCGATCAGCTCGAGCCATGTCTTCCCTCCTTTCTCGTACCGCGTTTCGCCGGAGACGAGAGTAGCGACGACGTGCTCCGGGCCACCACCGAGAACGGCTGCCGTAACGGGATCTTCCCATGGTACGAACGCCGTCTCCGCGAGTGACAGCACGGTCAGATCTGCCTGCTTGCCGGGCACGATCGAGCCCGAGCGAGCCATCGAGGCCGAGAGCGCGCGCGCCGCCGAGTGTCGCGAGCTCGAGCGCGTCCGACGCGGTCAGCGCGTCGGGCCGCCGTTCTCGTGCGCGCGCTCCGACGATCGCGGCGCGCATCTCGTCGAACATGTCGAACGACGGTGTCGACGCGGGGCTGTCGGTCGCGATGCAGACGCGGATCCCCGCCTCCCTCAGCGCCGCGAGCGGGGCGACCCCGCAGCCGAGGATTCCGTTCGAGCGCGGGCAGTGCGCGACGGCGACGTCGTGCTCGGCGAGGAGCGCGATCTCCTCCTCGTCCGCCGTGACGCAGTGTGCTGCGACGACGCTCGAGTCGAGGAGACCGTTGTCCGCGAGCGCAGCGAATCCCGGTCGTCCCCGGCGGCGGGACGAGCATGTGCGCGAACGACTCCCAGCTGCCCGTCCCGGTGCGGAGGTACTCGTTCTCCGCATCGCTCTCCGCCAGGTGGGTCGCGGTCGGCAGCCCCAGCTCGCTGCACGCCCGGTAGAGCTCGATCGAGCACGTGTAGGGCGCGTGCGGCGAGATGCCGAGTCGGACGTCGTCGGACAGCATCGGGCGCGATCCGGTCGTGCATCGTCTGGAAGCGCTCGAGGGCGGCGCCCGGGTCGTCGCCGAACACCTCGAGGAAGATCGTCCCGCGCAGCCCGAGGTCTGCACACGCGGTCGCCGCCGCGCCGACGAAGCTGCAGTCGCCCACCGTGGCGATTCCGGAGCGGAGGCAGTTGAAGGCGCCGAGCCGGGCGATCGCCTCCATGTCCTCGAGGTCGATCCGCGACTTGCGCTCGACGTGGACGCCGATCCAGTCGGCGAAGGCGAGGCCGTCGCCGAAGCCGGCGTACACCTCGTACTCGAGGTGCGTGTGCGCGTTGACGAAGCGCCGGAAGGATGACCGACTGGTCGAAGTGGTCTCCCCGCCCGATCTCGTCGGCCGTGCCCACCTCCGCGATGGCGTCCTGTCGTCGTCGATCGCGACGGCGCCGTCTCGAATCGGCGCTCCCTCGACGGGAACGACCCAGTCGGCCGAGATCGTCCTCACGGATAGCCGGCTTCGGCGAAGTCGTCCTCCCAGTCGCGCTGCCAGCGCTTCTCCATGAAGACGGAGATCCAGATCGCCATCTCGAACAGGAGGACGAGCGGCACGACCTCGAGAGCGAGCGAGACGGGATCGACCGTGGGCAGCAGGATGGCGAACACGAGGAGCACGACGAAAGCGATGCGCCGATTCCGTCGAAGCTGGTCGCTGGTCAACACGCGCAGGCGCACGAGCGCGAGCACGAAGATCGGCATCAGGAAGGCGAGGCCGCCGGCGAGGAGCGTCATCGCGGCGAAGGTGTAGTAGTAGCTCGCGCGGATCTGGATGTTGTAGAGCTCGGCGTCGAACGACGTCAGGAAGTCCAGCGCACGCGGGAGGACGACGTAGTACATGAACGTCACGCCCGCGACGAACAGGCCGGTTGCCAGGACGACGAAGACGAGGACGACGCGCTCGAAGTGCGGCTGGACGGCCGGCGCCAGGAACGCCCAGGCCTGCCAGAGGAGGATCGGCAGCACGATGGCCAGTGCGGCCAGCAGGCTCACCTTCACCGACGTCGTGAACGGCTCGGTGACACCCAGCGTCACGAGCTCCTTGTCGTCGGGGAGCGGCCCTGTGAGCCACTCCATGATCTGCTCGTGGAACGTGAAGGTGAGGAGGAAGGCCGGCGCGATCGCGATCAGCGCGATGATCAGCCGCGACCTCAGCTCGTCGAGGTGCTCGACGAGTGTCGCCTCCTCACCGTGGTAGAGACGGCGCGGCAGCCACCTGCGCAGCATCGGAGTGTTTCCCTAGCCGACGGTTTGCCGCTGAGTCTCCGCCTCCGAGTCCTCCTGGGGAGTCGGCGCGGGAGCTGCCGGCGGGAGCTCGACGGTCGTCGGCGTGGGTGTCGTCGTCCCCGTGACCGACTCCTCGACGCCCGTCACCGAGTCCTTGAACTCGCGCATGCCCTTGCCGAGCGAGCGCCCCATCTCGGGGAGGCGCTTCGCGCCGAAGATGAGCAGGAGCACGACGAGGAGGATCAAGAGCTCCCAGATCGAGATGCCGAATGGCATGCGCCCACCTTACCACCCGTCTTGGTGCGGAAATCGGTCCGGCTACCATGGTACGGAGGCGGGCGACTACCCTTCGTACCGACGGACGCCCACCCGGAAAGGTTTTCCTACGCATGGCCCAGCTCGAGATCAAGAACCTGCACGTCGCCCTGGAGGACGGCACCGAGATCGTCAAGGGTGTCGACCTCGTCGTCGGCTCGAACGAGAAGCACGCGGTCATGGGACCGAACGGATCGGGGAAGTCCACCCTCGCGTACGCGCTCATGGGCCATCCCGCGTACGAGATCACCGAGGGGCAGATCCTTCTCGACGGCGACGACATCGCCGAGCTCGGCGCCGACGAGCGCGCTCAGCGAGGCCTCTTCCTCGCTTTCCAGTACCCGCACGCGATTCCCGGCGTGACCGTGACGAGCTTCCTGCGCAGCGCGATCAACGCGCAGCGGAAGGCCGCGAACAACGGTGAGGACGACCCGGTGCCGATCCCGGAGTTCCGCACCGAGCTGCTCGCGGCGATGGAAGAGCTGAAGGTCCCACGTGAGCTCGCGTCGCGGTACCTGAACGACGGCTTCTCCGGCGGTGAGAAGAAGCGTGTCGAGATCCTCCAGATGGCACTGCTCAAGCCCAGGATCGCCGTGCTGGACGAAACCGACTCCGGGCTAGACATCGACGCGCTCAAGATCGTCGCGAACGGGGTCAATGCGCTCGTTGGCCCGAACATGGGCGCGCTCGTGATCACGCACTACCAGCGAATCCTCAACTACGTCACGCCCGACTTCGTGCACGTCTTCGTGGATGGGCGTATCGTGGCCGAGGGAGGCCCCGAGCTTGCCCACAAGCTCGAGGCGGAGGGCTACGAAGCCTTCACCCCAGCAGCCGTCGCCGGAGGTGGCGCATGAGCGCTCACGAGACCGAGGTTGTCCGCGACATTCGCTCCGACTACAAGTACGGCTTCTCGAACCCGGATGCCGCGAAGGACTACTTCTTCAAGTCGGGGAGGGGCATCTCGCACGAGGTCGTCGAGGCGATCTCCGAGCACAAGGCAGAGCCCGACTGGATGCGGCAGTTCCGGCACAAGTCGCTCGACTACTTCTTTGCCCGCCCCATGCCGAGCTGGGGGGCGGACCTGTCGGGAATCGACTTCGAGAACATCTACTACTACATCAAGCCGACCGAGAAGCAGGCCGATTCGTGGGAGGACCTGCCCGCCGACATCAAGGACACGTGGGACAAGCTGGGCATCCCCGAGGCCGAGAAGAAGTACCTCGCCGGCGTCGGCGCGCAGTACGAGTCCGAGGTCGTCTACCACAAGCTCCAGGCGGATCTCGAAGCGAAGGGCGTCCTCTTCCTCGACATGGACTCTGGGCTGCGCGAGCACGAGGAGCTCGTCAAGCAGTACATGGGGACGATCATCCCGCAGAACGACAACAAGTTCGCCGCCCTGAACTCGGCCGTATGGTCGGGCGGCTCGTTCATCTACGTGCCGCCGGGCGTGTCGATCGAGATGCCGCTCCAGGCCTACTTCCGCATCAACGCGGAGAACATGGGCCAATTCGAGCGCACGCTGATCATCGTCGACGAGGGCGCGTACGTGCACTACGTCGAGGGCTGCACCGCGCCGATCTACTCGTCCGACTCGCTGCACTCGGCGGTCGTCGAGATCATCGTCAAGCGCGGTGGACGCTGCCGCTACACGACGATCCAGAACTGGTCGAACAACGTCTACAACCTCGTCACGAAGCGGGCCGTCGCCTACGAGGACGCGACCATGGAGTGGGTCGACGGCAACCTCGGCTCGAAGGTGACGATGAAGTACCCCGCGATCTGGCTCATGGGCGAGCGCGCGCACGGCGAGGTGCTGTCGATCGCCTTCGGCGGCAAGGGGCAGCACCAGGACGCGGGCGGGAAGGTCGTCCACGTCGCGCCGCACACGTCCTCCGTGATCACGTCCAAGTCGATCTCGAAGGACGGCGGGCGCGCCGGCTACCGCGGGCTCCTGCAGGTCGGCAAGGGAGCTGTCGGGTCGAAGTCGAAGGTCGTCTGCGACGCGCTCATCCTCGACGAGGAGTCGCGCTCGGACACGTACCCGTACATCCAGGTGGACGAGAACGACGTCGACCTCGGGCACGAGGCGACCGTGTCCAAGATCGGCGAGGAGCAGCTCTTCTATCTCATGAGCCGTGGGCTCTCGGAGGCGGAGGCGAGCGCGATGATCGTGTCCGGCTTCGTCGAGCCGATCACGAAGGAGCTCCCGCTCGAGTACGCCGTCGAGATGAATCGCCTGATCCAGCTGCAGATGGAGGGGTCGGTTGGCTGAGGGGATCGACGCCCAGCGCGTCGACTACATCCGCGTCCCCGTGACGGACATGGAGAAGGCCACCCACTTCTACGGCGAGATCCTGGGACTCGAGCGGAATCCGAACTCACCCGGCGACGACTGGGTCGAGTACGAGGTCGGCAACGTCACGCTCGCAGTCATGACGCCGCACACGCACGAGTACGAGTTCACACCGCTCCCGCCTTCGACGATCGCACTCCGAGTCGCCGACGTCGCGGCGGCGAAGGAGAAGCTCGAGTCCGCCGGTCTCGAGGTCGGCGAGATGTGGGACTCGGGGGCTTGCCGAGGCGCGGGCGTGAACGATCCTGCGGGGAATCGCATCCTCCTCCATCACCGCTACGCGCCGTATCCCGACGGCTCGACCCCATGACGCCGATCGCAGGGGTCGACTTCGTCGCGGTTCCGTCGACGGACTGGCAGCGCACGCGGGCGTTCTACGTCGACACGCTCGGCCTCCGGCCCGACGAGCACGGACAGGCCGAGTTCTGGATCGGCGACACGTGCTTCGGGATCTACGAGCCCGCGAGCGTCGGCCGGGAGTTCGCGCCCCAGCGCAACGCACACATCGCGCTGCACGTCGCTGACATCGAGGCCGCGCGCGCCGAGCTCGAGGCGAAGGGCATCGAGTTCTTCGGGGAGACGTTGGACACCGGCGTCTGCCACATGGCGTTCTTCCGCGACCCCGATGGCAACGACCTCATGCTGCACAGCCGCTACCAGCCGTACGAGTGATGCAGGTCGAGCACGTCGACTTCGTGTCGTTCCTCACCCAGGACATCCCGCGCGCGAAGCGGTTCTACTCGGAGACTCTGGGACTCGAGATCGAGACCGAAGGCGAGAGCGACATGGAGTTTCGCGCAGGCCAGGTGACGCTCGACGTCTTCGACCCGTCGAGCATCGGCCAGCCGTTCGCGCCGTCGCCGGCGGGGCTGGCGCTCCGCGTCGCCGACGTCGACGCCGCCCGTGCGGAGCTCGAGGCGAAAGGCGTGCAGTTCGACGGCGAGACCATCGAGACGAGCGTCTGCCGGCAGGCGTGGTTCAAGGATCCGGACGGGAACGCGCTCATGCTCCACCGTCGCTTCGACGTGTCATGAAGGTGGAGCAGGTGGACTTCGTCTCGGTGCCGACGCGTGACGTCGCGCGCGCCGTCGCGTTCTACCGCGACGTGCTCGGGCTCCCCGAGAGCGAGTACTCGGAAGGTGAGGTCGAGTCGCCGAACGTGACGTTCGGCTTCTGGAATCCGGAAGCCGAAGGCGAGGAGTTCGTTCCGAACACCGCCGGCGTGGGACTACGTGTTCTCGACGTCGCGTCTGCTGTCGAGGAAGCACGTGCGGGCGGTGCCGAGGTCATCGGGATCGAAGACTCGGGTGTCTGTCACATGGGGTTCGTCAAGGATCCCGACGGGAACGTGCTCATCCTTCATCGTCGGTATGCCCAGAAGGTGCGGCGTGGCGCGAGCTGAGATCCTCGAGCGCTACACGGCGCTGCCGCTGCCGACGACGAAGGACGAGCACTGGCGGTTCACCGACCTCGCGGGCTTCGATCCGGACGCCTGGGGCGGCAATGGAACGCCCGCGGTCGCACGGACGGAATCGATACTCGAGCTCGACGCAACTGCTCTTGCGCACGTCGGCGAACGTGGTCTCGAGATCGTCGGCGCGCCCGACGGGATCCGGTTCGAGCCGCTGCCGGAGGATCACGAGCTCCTCTACTCGCTCGTCGGCTGGGACGAGAAGTTCGCGGCTCACAACGCGGCCATGTGGACGAACGGGCTCCTGGTGCACGTCCCGCGCGGGGTCGTGCTCGAGAAGCCGCTCTACGTTCGGGTCGCCAACGCGGTCGAGGGAGGCTCGCTCTTCTGGCGCCTGCTCGTGGTCGCGGAGCCCGAGAGCCGGTTCGCGCTGATCGAGGAGTACACGTCCGCGGCGCCCGATCTGAGCGCGTACTCGAACGCCGCGGTGGAGATCGTCGTGCAGCAGGGTGCCAAGGTCGAGTACGTGTCCGTCCAGAACCTCTCGCGCGGCACCTGGCACTTCGCCTCGCATCACGCGCGGGTCGACCGCGACGCCGAGCTCGACTGGGTCGCCGCCGGCTTCGGCTCGGCGAAGGGCAAGGTGCGCATTCAGAACGACCTCGCCGGTCAGGGCGCGACCTCGCGTGTGACGGGTGCGTACTTCGCGGACGGCACCCAGCATCTCGACTACGACACGTTCCAGGAGCACATCGCGCCGTCGACGACCTCCGACTTCGCGTTCAAGGGAGCGCTGCGCGACACCGCCCGCACCGTGTGGCGAGGGATGATCCGCGTCGAGGAGGGTGCGCAGCAGACGAACGCGTACCAGGAGAACCGCAACCTGCTCCTCTCGAAGACGGCGCACGCGGACTCGATCCCCGGGCTCGAGATCATGGCCAACGACGTCCGCTGCACGCACGGAGCGACGCTCGGCCAGGTCGATCGCGACCAGCTCTTCTACCTCATGACGCGCGGCCTGACCCGCGCGGAGGCCGAGCGCCTCATCGTGCGCGGCTTCTTCCAGGACGTGCTCGACCGCGTCGAGCTCGAGCCGGTGCGCGAAGCGCTGGCGGCGGCGCTCGAGGCGCGGATCCCGCAAGCCTGACCTCTCCCTTACCGGCTCGTCCTACTCTCGGAGCTGTGTACAGGCTCGCCGTTCTCCTGACGCTTGCCACCGTCGTTGCGGTTGCGGCTGCGGGGTCCGTCCCCGCCCAACACGCCTGCGAGCAACGGCTGGATCGTGTTCGCGAGCGATCGGGACTCGGGCTCGTTCGGCGGGCAGTATCGACTGTTCCGCCTCGAGCCGATCGGCGGCCGAGTGGTTCGGCTCGGGCCACTCGTGGGCCGGAGACCCTCGTGGTCTCCCGACGGGACGCGGATCGCGTTCGTGAACGGGCGTTCGAGGCTCGTGGTCGCCAATGCGAACGGACTGACGGCGAGCCTGCGGACGCCGCCGGGTCTCAGGGTGGACAATCCTTCCTGGTCGCCCGACGGGAGCCGGATCGTCTTCAGCGTTCCGGGCATGCGCTCACGAGGCGACCTCGCGATCGTGAACACCGAACGGCGGCGGGCTCAGACGTGCTCACGCGGACGCCGCGCGAGGAGCTTCAGCCGGCATGGTCTCCGGACGGATCGCTGATCGCCTTCGCAGGGAGATCTTCCCGGCGGGACGTCAGCGACGAGCGAGATCTACGTCATCCGGCCCAACGGGACCGGGTTGCGGCGCCTCACGAGGAACGACTACTTCGACTTCGCCCCCGCGTGGTCCCCCGACGGGCGACTGCTCGCGTTCGAGAGCGGTCGCGAGCCAGGCCGGTTCAATCCCGAGCTCTGGACGATCGGGCGAGACGGTCAGGGCGAAGCGCGCGTGCAGCGTGCTTCCGACCCATCCGGGTTCCCGTCGTGGTCGGACCAGAGCCCCGCGTGGTCTCCCGACGGCAACTGGCTCGTCTACGTGACCAACCAGACGAACTATCCGGACAACGTCTTCATCGTGCGTCCGGACGGAAAGGACAAGACCGATCTCACCCCTGAGAGCCAGTCGTCGGACGTCGATCCGGCCTGGCAGCCGGTCTGCAGCCATCCCGGCACTCCGCGGCGGGACCTGCTCCGCGGCACGAACGTCGACGATCGCATGTGCGGGTTCGAGGGCGACGACCTGATCGTCGGCGGCGCTCGGCCGCGACGGGCTGCTACGGAGGGAAAGGCGCCGACACGCTGCAGGCCCGGGACGGCTCGTTCGACATCGTGGGCTGCGGTGGAGGTCGCGACAGGGTCTTCGCCGATCGTGTCGATCTCGTCGGCGTCGACTGCGAGCGCATCCGCCGCAGCTAACCGGCACAATCCGCCGATGACCGTCGCCGTTCCACGGCTGCGAGGTGTCTTCCACCTGTACGCGTTCTTCGCCGCGCTCGCGGCGGGAACGGTGCTCGTGGCTCTCTCCGACGGCTACCTGGAGCGTTTCGCGGTCTGGTTGTACGCGGCTGCGCTCGCGGCGATGTTCGGAGCCAGCGCGCTCTACCATCGTTTCCCGTGGAGGAGCGCGACGGCGCGATTGCGCGCTCGCCGGCTCGATCACTCGATGATCTTCGTCTTCATCGCCGGCACCTATACGGCGTTCGCGCTCGTCGCGTTTGGCGGGACGACGAGGATCGTCGGCCTCGCCACCGTCTGGGCCGGCGCGGCGTTCGGCGTCTTCCTGAACCTCGTCTGGATCGATGCGCCGCGCTGGCTGTCGGCCCTCGCGTACCTCGGGGTCGGGTGGGTCGGGCTCATTCTGATCCCGCAGCTCTTTCCCGCCCTCGGCGTCGCCTCGGGCGTGCTGGTGATCGTCGGCGGCGCGCTCTACAGCGTCGGCGCGCTGACGTACGCGAGCGCCTGGCCGAACCCGTTCCCCGCCACGTTCGGCTTCCACGAGATCTTCCACCTGCTCGTGATCGCGGCGGCCGTCGTCCAGTTCGTCGCCCTCTCGCTCGTCGTGCTCTGAGCCACGGCGGGTACGCTCGAGCGCATGGAGACCGAGACTCAGCTCACGGACGAGGAGTGGCGGGCGCGGCTGTCGCCCGAGCAGTACGAGATCCTGCGGCGGAAGGGAACCGAGCGCGCGTTCACAGGCGCGTACTGGGACGAGCACGCGCCGGGCGTCTACCGCTGCGCGGGCTGTGGCGCCGAGCTCTTCCGCTCGGACACGAAGTTCGACTCGGGCTCGGGGTGGCCGAGCTTCTTCGAGCCGACGTCGCTCGACAGCGTCGTCACGGAGACGGATCGCAGCTACGGGATGGTGCGAACGGAGGTCATGTGTGCGGCATGTGGCGGGCACCTCGGGCACGTCTTCGATGACGGCCCGGCACCGACGGGCCTTCGCTACTGCATCAACTCGTGCGCGCTCGATCTCGAGCGCACTTCCTAGGGAGTCCCTAACGCGATGAAGCAGCGTGCCGTCTGAGGCGCTGCTCGGCGCGCTGCTACGTCCTCAGTCGCCCCGATATGCCTGCATATCGGGGCTCCCTGCGTCCTTGCATCGCACGCGAGCATCGCCCCAGCCGGCGCGTGGTCATCACATTAGGGACCCCCGCCGGCGCTATCGTCGCGGCATGACGAGCTGCTGTCGCGGCGCGCCGTGCGAGCAGATGTTCAAGCCTCGCCTCGCGCGTCGGAGCCTCGAGCGCTACCGGAAACGCGGCCTCGACGAGCTCGAGCGGAGGATGGTCGCGAGCGCGGTCGATGCGGTCGAAGGCGCGAGGGTACTCGAGATCGGTGGCGGCATCGGAGCGCTGCAAGCAGAGCTGCTCGTCGCCGGAGCAGACACGGGCGAGGTCGTCGAGATCGTCGACGCCTATGCGCCGTATGCACGCGAGCTCGCCCACGGTCTGGAGATCGAAGGCAGGACGACGTTCGTCGTCACGGACGTCCTCGAGCAGCCCGAGTCCGTCGAGCCGGCCGACATCGTCGTCCTCAACCGCGTCGTCTGCTGCTCGCCGGACGGTGTCGAGCTGGCCGCCGCCGCGGCGCGGCTCGCGCGACGTCGCCTCGTTCTGAGCTATCCGCGCGACGTCTGGTGGACGCGTTTCGGGATCGCCGCGATGAACGCGGGGTTCGCGATCATGCGGCGCTCGTTCCGGGCCTTCGTGCATCGACCGCCGGCCCTCGCCGAAGCCGCCCAGGCACTCGGACTCGTGGTCAGGGAGCGAGGACGCGACGGTCCCTGGGAGTTCGTGACGTTCGGCCGCGCAGCGTGACCGAGCTCGGGCTCTTTCCGCTCGGAATCGTGCTGCTCCCTTCGGAGCAGATTCCGTTGCACATCTTCGAAGACCGGTACCAGGAGCTGATCGGCGAGTGCCTCGAGACCGACGGCGAGTTCGGGCTCGTCTACGCAGACGACGACGGGATTCGGGAGGTGGGTACGCGCGCCCGTGTGTCCGAGGTGCTCACGCGCTTCGAGGACGGACGGCTGAACATCCTCGTCCTTGGTGGCGAGCGATTCCAGCTCGACGAGCTGACGGACGGGAGGAGCTTTCACACGGGGCTCGTGTCCGTTCTCGACGACGAGCTCGACCCGGCAGGCCCGGAGGTCGTTGCCGAGGCTCTCCGCCTGTTCGACCAGCTTCGCGAGCTCACGGGCAGCGACGTCGACTCTCCCGAGCCCGGCGAGGAACAGCTCTCGTACCTCCTGGCGGGAAAGGTCGAGCTTCCGCAGGAGGTGAAGCTCGAGCTGCTCGGCGACGTCTCCGAGCGAAGCCGCATGGACCGAGTCTGCGAGCTGCTGCAGGAGGCGGTCATCACGGCGCAGCGCGTGCGGCGCGCCGGGGAGCGCGCGGCCGGCAACGGCCGGGTGGACCTCGGATGAGAGACAAACAAAGCGGCCGCCAAGCGGCCGCCTTTAGGGATCTTGGCGCGCCCTGGAATTCGCGGCAGTGAATTCCAGGGCTGCGCACGACTCAGGGTGAGCCGAGAGCCCGGCGGTACGATGGCAGCGTGGCCGTAACGACGGAGCCGAAGCTCGATGCGCACCGCTTGCGAACGGATTTCGCGGTGTTCGACGAGCTCGTGAACGGAAAGCCGGTCGCGTACCTCGACTCTGCTGCGTCGACTCAGAAGCCGCGGCAGGTGCTGGACGCGATGCGCGAGTTCTACGAGCACTCGTACGCCAACGTGCATCGCGGGGTCTATCGACTGGCGGAGCGCGCGACGACCGGGTACGAGACCGCGCGCAGGAAGGTCGCGGACCTCGTCAACGCGCCGTCCGAGCGCGAGGTGATCTTCACGCGCAGCGCGACCGAGGCACTCAATCTCGTCGCGTACGCCTGGGGTCTCGACAACCTTGGGCCGGGCGACGTGGTGGTCGTGACCGATCTCGAGCACCACTCGAGCTTCGTCCCGTGGCAGTACGTCGCGGGTCGCACCGGGGCGAGCTTCCGTGCGATCCCGATCGGGGAGTCCGGCGAGCTGCGCCTCGACGCGCTGGACGAGATCGAGCGCGGGGGGAACGTCAAGGTCGTCGCGTCGAATCTCGTGTCGAACACGCTCGGCACGGTGAACCCCGTGAACGAGCTGGCCAAGTGGGCGCACGAGCGCGGCGCGATCATGGTCGTCGACGCCGCCCAGGCGGCGCCGCACCGGCACATCGACGTGCAGGCGCTCGACTGCGAGTTTCTCTCGATCTCGTCGCACAAGATGTGCGGGCCGAGCGGGATCGGCGCGCTCTGGGGGCGACGTGAGCTGCTCGAGGAGATGGCTCCGTTCAACCTCGGCGGCGAGATGATCCGGTCAGTCTCGATGGAGCGCACGACCTGGAACGAGCTCCCGTACAAGTTCGAGGCCGGAACCCCGGCGATCGCCGAGGCGGTCGGTTTCGGCGCCGCGGTCGACTACGTCACCGCTGTCGGGCTCGACGCGATCGAGCAGCACGAGCACGAGCTCGTCGAGTACACGCTGGGGCGGCTTGCAGAGCTCCCGTGGATCTCGACGTACGGGCCTTCCCCTGAGCACCGCGCCGGCATCGTCTCGCTGAACGTCGACGGCGTGCATCCACACGACGTCGCGCAGGTCCTCGACTGGGAGGGGGTCGCCGTCCGCGCCGGCCACCACTGCACGCAGCCGCTGATGGCCAAGCTCGGGCATCGCCGCGACGGTGCGCGCGAGCTTCTACCTGTACTCGATTCCGGAGGAGATCGACCGCCTGGTCGACGGCCTCCAGAAGGCCAAGAGCAGCCTCGGCTGATCATGAGCGAGTTCGACCAGCTGTACCGCGAGTTGATCCTGGACCACTACAAGAACCCGCGAAACCACGGGCTGCTCGAGCCTGCCGACGCGCAGGCCGAGGGCCAGAACCCCCTCTGCGGCGACGAGATCGCCGTCTCGGTCAGGCTCGGCGAGGGCGACGTCATCGAGGAGGTCGGGTTCGACGGCCGCGGGTGCGCGATCAGCCAGGCGGCGACGTCGATGCTGAGCGACCTCGTCAAGGGGCGCACGGCGAACGAGGTCGCGGCGATGCCGAAGGACGAGCTCCTGGACGAGCTCGGAATTCCCCTGACGCCGGTGCGGCTCAAGTGCGCGATCCTCGGCCTCGGCGTCCTCAAGCTCGCACTGCACAAGGCGCGAGGGACGCCGCTCCCGGAGGAGTGGGGGACGTCCAGTCGCGATCTCGTTCTCGAGTAGGTGGCGCGAGATTCGAAGTAGGCCGCTGACTCGCGGAGCTGCCTCCCGGGATCCGATGCGGCTCGTGCCCGCGGGTGCGCTCACGGTCGGTGTCTACAACTGCAACGGCAGGTTCCACGCGATCGAGGACCGCTGCTCCCACGACGACGGGCCGCTGTGCGAGGGCGACTGGGAGCCCGAGGGCTGCATGGTCGTCTGTCCGCGGCACGGCTCCCGCTTCGATCTCGAGACCGGGATCCCGATGTCCCTGCCGGCGTTCGAGGCCGTCCCCACCTACCCGGTTTCCGTGCGCGACGGCATGGTGGTTGTCGAGGTGCCCGACTGATGCTCGACGCCCGCGTTCTCGGCGTGCTGGCGCAGCTCGAGGAGGAGGATCGCGCGGAGCGCGAGGCGGGCGTTCCCTCGGCGCAGCGTTCACGGCAGGTCGCGCCGACCACCGGCCGATTCCTGTTCGCGCTCGCAGCGTGCCAGGCGGGAGTCGAGGTGCTCGAAATCGGCGGCTCGCGCGGGTACTCGTCGATCTGGCTCGCCGCCGGCGCGCGTGTGCTCGGTGGACGAGTCGTCTCTCTCGAGCTCGACCCCGCGAAGTGTGGGGCCTGGCGTGCGAACATCACCGCAGCCGGCCTCGAGGAGTGGGCCGAGCTCGTCGAGGGCGACGCGTTCGAGACGCTGCATGCGACCGAGGACACGTTCGATCTCGTGTTCCTCGACGCCGAGAAGGGCGACTACGAGGCGTTGTTCGCGCTCGCCCGTAGGCTGCTCGAGCCGGGCGGGCTCGTCGTTGCGGACAACGTCGTGTCTCACGCTGAGACACTCGGGGCGTACTCGGCCGCGCGCCAGGCGGATCCAGCGCTTACGAGCGTGACCGTGCCGCTCGACCGCGGGCTCGAGCTGTCGGTCGTCCTGAGCGAGCAGTCCTAGGTCCGAACCGCCGCGTGCGGGCCATGCCGGTCACGGCGCATCTCGACTTTCCTCCATCCGCTCGGAGTGCGTATGCTGGCAGTACCGCGGAAAGGAGGTGGTCCGGCTTGAGCGATGACAGTACGGGCAGTGGAGGTACCAGCGGGTAGAGGTGTGCCCCCGGGACCACCGGGAAACGCCTAGCCAGCGTAGGGGGCTCGCGTTTCGCGCCGCGCGTCAGGACACATTGCGACGTGCCGGAAAGCGCCTCTACCAAATCCAACGCTGGTATCCGTAGCGAGGGGCCGCCACGTGCGGCCCCTCGGCGTTCCGGGCTGAACGAGGAGCGCCTAGCCGTCCTGGAAGTTCTGCCAGTAGCGGCTCGGCGTCGGTCCGCGCTGACCCTGGTACTTCGACCCGATCCCCGCCGAGCCGTACGGACGCTCGGCAGGCTCGGTGAGCTGCACGAAGGAGAGCTGGCCGATCTTCATGCCCGGGTAGATCGTGATCGGCAGGTTGGCGACGTTCGACAGCTCGAGCGTCACGTGGCCGTCCCAGCCGGGGTCGATGAACCCGGCCGTCGAGTGGATGAGCAGCCCGAGGCGTCCCAAACTCGACTTCCCTTCCAATCTCGCAACCAGGTCGTCCGGGAGCGTGACGCGCTCGAGCGTCGAGCCCAGGACGAACTCGCCGGGATGGAGAATGAACGGCTCGGAGTCGGCGACCTCGACGAGCTCGGTCAGCTCCTCCTGCTGCGCCTTGACGTCGATGAACGGGTAGCGGGAGTTGCGGAACACCCGGAAGAAGCGGTCGACGCGCACGTCGAGGCTCGACGGCTGCATCAGCTCCTCGTCGAACGGCTCGATCCCGATACGGGACTCGGCGATGAGCCGTCGAATCGTCCGGTCGGAGAGGACCACCGCCCGATTCTACGAGCGACCCCGCACTGTGCAGGGACGCTGCTATAAGGTCCACCCCCCGGTGTCGATGCTGTTTCCACCCATCGACCCGAACGAGCGGTTTCGCGAGCGTCGGGCCACGGCAAGGCGGAGGAAGCGCCTGAGGAGAAGTGCTGCCGTCGGAGTGGTGCTCATCGCGGTCGCTGCGCTCGGGCTCGGCGCCAGCTTCGTGGGCTCGAGCAGCTCGCCGTCGAGCACGCCCGATCCAGCGACGCTCGCGGCAGATGCTTCGCAGGTGTCGGCGCCACGGGCTCTTCCGATCGAGCTCCGAGGCGTGCACGTGACCATGGGCCTGGCGTCGCTACCGGGAAAGCTCGAGGAGTACGTCGATCTCGAGAGCGAAGGCCTGACCGCGCTCGAGCTCGACGTGAAGGACGAGAACGGCGAGATCGGCTTCGTGTCGAACGCTCTTCCACTCGCACGCTCGATCGGTGCGGCGCGCGACTACTTCGACGCTCGGGAGACGGCGCGGATGGTGCACGACCGCGGCCTCTACCTCGTGGGGAGGCTCGTCACCTTCGAGGACCCGGTTCTGGCTGCCGCGCGGCCGGAGCTCGCGGTTAGAGGGGCGGACGGCTCCGTCTGGCGGGACGGCGCCGGGCTGGGCTGGACGAACCCGTACGACCGCCGTGTATGGGACTACAACGTGGATGTGGCGATCGCCGCCGCGCGCGCGGGCTTCGACGAGATCATGTTCGACTACGTCCGCTTCCCGTCGGATGGTGACGTCGACTCCGCCGTCTTCCGGAATCAGCGTGGGCTGAAGAAGAACGACGCGATCCCGGCGTTCCTGCGCTACGCGGCTCGCCGGCTCTCCGGCTACGACGTGCGCATCTCGGCAGCCGTGTTCGGGCTCTCCGGGACGCGCGATCTCGGAATCGGCCAGATCCCGCGGCGCATGGCGCCGTACCTCGACACCCTGTACACGATGACGTACCCGTCGCTCTTCGGCGCTGGCGAGCTCGGCTTGCAGGATCCCAGCGCGGCGCCAGGGGCGACGGTCGCGAGGGCGCTACGGAAGTTCGAGGTCAAGCTCCGTGGACAGAACGTGCTCATCGTTCCGTGGGTCCAGGACTTCAGCTTCTCGAGGCCGTACGGGTACGACGAGGTCCGCGCACAGATCTACTCGGCGCGAGTCTCGGGCGCGAAGGGCTACATGCTCTGGAATGCCGAGGGCCTCTACACCGACGGCGCGCTCACGCCGCCCTAGGAACGCCTCCTTTACGGCGCGAGCCGCTCTTTCTGCCAGCCCTCACTCGTGAGCGAGTAGCGAACGCGGTCGTGAAGCCGGCTGTCCCGGTGTACCCAGAACTCGACGACGTCCGGGCGAAGCCTGTAGCCGCCCCAGTGCGGCGGCAACGGGACGTCACCTTCGCCGAGCTCCTTCTCGGCGGCACGCAGCCGCGTGTCGAGCTCGTCCCGCCCGGCGATCGGTTGGGACTGCGGAGACGCCCAGGCGGCGATCTGGCTCTCACGCGGCCGCGAGCTCCAGTAGGCGGCCGACTCCTCGACCGCCGTCTCTTCGACCGAGCCTTCGAGCCGAACCTGCCTCCCGAGCTCCCACCAGTACAGCACCGTCGCGCCGCGCGGGTTCGTGCGCAGGTCCTCCGCCTTGCGCGACGTCGTGTTAGTGAAGAACGTGACGCCTCGCGCGTCCAGACCGCGGAGGAGCACGATGCGCGCCGACGGGCGTCCGTCCGCACTCACCGTCGCCAGAGTCATGGCGTGGGGCTCCGGTACCACGTCGCGGGCTTCGTCCAGCCATGTCGTGAGCTGGGCGATCGGGTCGTCGGCGAGGTCACGCTCGTCCATCGGCGCCGAACAGGATGCCTGCAGGAGGCGCCGACCTCGGCCTCCACTACGCTGGATCGGTGGCTGCCACGCGCACGATCGAGCTTCGAACCGAGATCCCGGGCCCACGGAGCCGCGAGATCCTCGAGCGCGAACAGAAGGCGGTTGCGCGGGCGCTGATCGTCCACGGGCCTGTGGTCGCAGGGAGCGCGCGCGGGTCGACGATCACGGACGTCGACGGCAACACGTTCATCGACTTCGTCGGGGGTGTCGGCGTCGCCAACGTGGGGCACAATCACCCGCGCGTCCTCGAAGCCATCTCGGAACAGGCCGAGCGGTTCCTGCACACGGACTTCACCGTCGTGCCGTACGAGGGCTACGTGGCACTCGCCGAGCGGCTCGGTGCGCTCGTCCCGATCGCAGGCGAAACGCGTGCCGCGTTCTTCAACGCGGGTGCCGAAGCGGTCGAGAACGCTGTCAAGCTCGCTCGCCTGTACACGGGGCGTCAGGCCGTGATCGCGTTCGACGGCGCCTTCCATGGTCGAACGCTGCTTGCGCTGACGATGACATCGCGCACGAACCCGTACAAGACGGGCCTCGGACCCTTCGCCCCCGAGGTGTATCGAGCGCCGTTTCCGAACCTCTTCCGCGGTCCTGACTCGACCGCAGCGCTCGGGGCGCTCGAGCGGATGTTCAGGACGCATGTGCCCGCGTCACATGTCGCGGCGATCGTCTTCGAGCCGCAGCAGGGAGAAGGTGGGTTCCTTCCCGCTCCGCCCGAGTTCGTCACCGGGCTGCGCCGGATCTGCGACGAGAACGGGATCGTCCTCGTCGCCGACGAGGTGCAGACGGGGTTCGGGCGAACCGGCCGGATGTTCGCGATGGAGCACTTCGGGGTCGAGCCCGACCTCGTCGTCGTCGCCAAGTCGCTCGCGGGCGGTCTGCCGCTCTCCGGCGTCGTCGGCCGCGCGTCCGTCGTCGACGAGGCGCACTCCGGCGCAATCGGGGGCACCTTCATCGGAAACCCGGTCGCCCTCGCGGCGGCCGGCGCCGTTCTCGACGTGTTCGAAGAGGAAGGCCTCGTCGAGCGCGCGGTAGCCGTCGGCGACACCCTGCGCGCGAGGATGCTGGGCTGGCACGGGCGTTACGCTGAGGTCGGCGACGTGCGCGGGCTCGGCGCGATGCTCGCGATCGAGCTCGTCCGCGAGCGCGCGAGCAAGGATCCCGCACCCGATCTCGCCGAAGCCGTGATCGACGAGGCGCTCCGCCGTGGCCTGCTGCTGCTGAAGGCGGGTATCCATGGGAACTGCATCCGCGTGCTCTGCCCGCTGACGATCTCCGACGCCGAGCTCGACGAGGGCCTCGACGTCTGGGAAGAGTCGCTCGCCTCCGTGCTCGCGTAGCGCGAACCGTTCGCCTCGGGAAGACTTCCCGCGTGCCGGCACGGGAGGAACGAAAGCTCGTCACGATCGTCTTCGCAGACCTCGTCGGCTCGACCGCGCTGGCAGGCGGCGAGGATCCCGAGCGAATCCGCGTCCGTCTGGAGCGCTTTTACGAGGCGATGTCGGACGAAATCGAGCGAACCGGCGGAACCGTCGAGAAGTTCGCGGGCGATGCGGTGATGGCCGTCTTCGGAGCGCCGGCAGCGCTCGAGGACCACGCGGAGCGGGCGCTCCACGCCGCGCTCGCGATGCAACGGAGGCTCGACACCTTGTTCGACGGTGAGGTCGCGATGCGGATCGGCGTGAACACCGGCGATGTCGTCGTCGGAGCTGCCCGCGCCGGCAGCGGCTTCGTCGCGGGAGATGCGGTGAATGTGAGCGACCGGCTCCAGAAGGCCGCCGAGCCGGGCGAGATCCTCGCCGGCGAGCGCACCGTCGCCGCGGCCGGCGGCGCGTTCGAGTTCGGAGAGCGGCGTGTGCTCGACGCGAAGGGCAAGCCCGAGGGTCTCGAGGCGCGGTCCGTGCTGCGTGCGCTGACACTTGCGCGGCCGCGGGGAGCTGCGGGATTCGAGCGCGTGTTCGTCGGCCGCGAGGCGGAGCTGGAGCTGCTGCTCGCCACCTACCGGCGCGCGGTTACACAGCACGAGCCGCACCTGGTGACGCTCGTCGGCGAGCCGGGGATCGGGAAGACGACGCTCGTGCGCGAGCTCTGGGAGCTGCTCGCGGGCGAAGAGCCCGCCCCGCTTCGGCGCACGGGTCGCTGCCTGCCGTACGGCGACGGAATCACCTACTGGCCGGTCGGCGAGATCGTGAAGGAGCACTTCGGGATCCTCGAGGGCGCCGATGAGGCGGAGGTCCGGCGCAAGCTGGCCGGGCGTGACGGCCTCGCACTCGCCCTCGGGTTCGACCCACCCGGGTCCGTACATCCACTCGAAGCGCGAGAGCAACTGCAGGAGGCGGTGATCGCGCTGGCGGAGGAGCTCGCGAGCGAGCGTCCGGCCGTGATCCTGCTCGAGGACCTGCACAGCGCCGAGGACGACCTGCTCGAACTCCTGGAGCGGAGCCACGGGGAGGCGAGAGCCCCGGTCGTCCACATCGCGACCGCGCGGCCCGAGTTCCTATCGCGTCGCCCCGGCTGGGGCGGTGGCCGGCGGAACTCCACGACGATCTGGCTCGAGCCGCTCGCCGAGGCCGCGACGAGCAGGATGCTCGGGGAGCTCGTCTCGGTCGAGCTGCCGGCGGAGATCCGCGCGGCGCTCGTCGCTCGCGCGGAGGGCAACCCGTTCTTCCTCGAGGAGCTCGTCGGCGAACTGGTCGACTCCGGAGTCCTCACGCGCGGCGAGTCCGGCTGGATCGTGGGCGAGGTGCCGACGGACTTCGCGGTCCCGGACACCGTTCACGCCGCGCTGGCAGCGCGGATCGACCGCCTGCCGGTGGCGGAGAAGGCGGCCCTGCAGGCGGCGGCCGTCGTCGGACGCGTGTTCTGGCCGCCACCGGTGGTCCACCTGCTCGACGGCGTCGAGCCGAGCTTCGAGCTCCTCGAGGAGCGCGACTTCGTGCGACGCCGCAGCGGCTCGTCCGTCGCTGGCGAGCGGGAGTACGCCGTCAAGCACGCGCTCACGCGCGACGTCGCGTACGCGAGCATTCCGAAAGCCCGACGTGGTCGACTCCACGCGCGGCTCGCCGACTGGCTCAACGGCGGGGAGGAGACGAGCGACGACTACGCCGCTCTGCTCGCGTACCACTATGCGGAGGCCGTGCGGCCGGAGGACGCCGATCTCGTCTGGGGCGGCGAGGACGCCGAGCACGCGCGACTTCGCGCCGAGGCAGTCGTCTGGCTCGAGCGCACGGCAGAGCTGGCGCGTAGTCGGTACGAGCTCGAGGAGGCGCTCGAGCTGTACACGACGGCAATCGAGCTCACGGACGACGATCGCAAGCGCTCCCTGCTCTGGGCCGAGGTCGGCCAGGTGCACGCGCTCCGCTACGACGGCGAGGCGTTCTGGGACGCCCTCCACACAGCGCTCGAGGGCCCGCTCGAGCCGGGTGAGTGCGCCGAGGCCTACAGTCGCCTGGCGTTCCAGACGTCGATCCGGTCGGGCATGTGGGTCACCCGCCCGAAGCGGTCGCAGATCGAGGAGTGGGTCGACCGCGCCGTCGAGCTCGCGGGCGACGACGACCTCGTTCGCGCCCGGGCGCTGCTGGCACGCGTGAACGCGGACCCGCTCGAGGTCTCGATGGAGTTCGTGCGCGACGCGACCGACCTCGCCGATCGTGTCGGTGATGTGGAGCTCCGGTCGTTCGCTCTCGGCGTGCGGAGCCACGCCGCCTACGAGAGGAAGGAGTTCGCCGAGGCCGGGCACTGGACGATGCAACGCCTCCGGCTGGTGTCGGAGATCGATCACCCCGACCACCTCTGCGAGATCTACGAGTCGGCGATCCCGGTTCTGGCGGTCAAGGGGCTGCTGGACGAGGCGCGGCACCTTGCCGAGGAGCACGCGCTCGTGGCCAGGCGGCTGTCGGCTCATCACCGGCTGCACTCGGTATCGCTCGTCATCGAGCTGCTCGACACCGCCGCCGACTGGGACGCGATCGTGGCCGAGGAGGACAGGGTCGTCGCGGCCGTCGACGCGAACCGCGACACGCCGTGCGTCCGCAACGCCCGCGATCTCCTCCTGCTCGCGCTGGCCCACTGTGCCGCGGCGACGAGGGCCGCGCACGGGACTTCGAGCGCCGCGCAGCACCACTCGCCGGTGAAGGTCACGAGCGGTCGCTCAACCCGCCGCGGCTCCGTCGCGCGCTGGTTCGGGGCGATGTGGAGGAGATCAGGCGGCTCGTGGGCCTGTCGCCGTTCAGAACCTTCGTCTGGGGCCCGTCGGTGTTCGGGTCGTGGATCGACGCACTCGTCGCGCTTCGCGACCACGAAGCGATCGAGCGGGAGGCTCCACCGTTCCTCGTCGCCGGGACGATCGCCGAGCCGTTTGCACTTCGCGCGCTCGGCTTTGCGCGTGGGGACGACGAGTTGCTGGCGCGCGCCGACGAAGGCTTCGCCGCATTCGGGCTCGAGTGGCACCGAGCCCAGACCGAGCGCCTGCTGGCGGGTCTCTAGCCCTCCTAGTACACCAGCCGTGCGCGGCGCTCGTGCCGCTCCAGCGCGAGCGAGACGAGTCGATCGAGCAGCTCCGCGTACGGGATGCCCGATGCCTCGAAGAGCTTCGCGTAGACGCTCGTCGAGGTGAAGCCCGGGATGGTGTTGATCTCGTTCACGACGACCTCGCCGTCCGGCGTGACGAAGAAGTCGATGCGCGCCATCCCCTCGCACTCCGTTGCGACGAACGACTCGACCGCGAGCTCGCGGACGCGGCGGTCGGCGTCCGCGTCGATGCGGGCGGGGATCACGAGCTCCATGCCGCCCTCGTCGTACTTCGCCGAATAGTCGTACCAGTCGGCGTGCGCCACGATCTCGCCGACGACGGACGCGATCGGGTCGCGGTTCCCGAGCACGCCGCACTCGACCTCGACGCCAGCGACGTACTCCTCGACGAGCACCTTGTCGTCGTGTCGCCTGGCGAGCGCGACGGCGGCTTCGAGCTCGTCCGGGCTCGAGACCTTCGAGATCCCGACCGACGAGCCGAGCCGCGCAGGCTTCACGAACACCGGATACGAGAACGGATGCTCCGTCGGGTCGGCGTCCCGCAGCGTGACGTTCCGCGCTACCGGGATCCCGCGATCGCGCAGCACCGCCTTGCACAGGTCCTTGTCCATGCACAGCGCCGAGGCGGCGACACCGGCGCCGACGTAGGGGACGCCCGCGAGCTCGAGCAGCCCCTGGACCGTGCCGTCCTCGCCGAACGGCCCGTGCAGGATCGGGAGCACGACGTCGACCTGCTGGAGTGCCTGGGCGGGCGCGTGGTCGGCGACGACGGGGAGCGTCTCCGCGACGGCCGGCTCGCCCGCGTCGATGGCCTGGCGGCCGTCGGCGATCGCCCAGCGACCGTCGCGGGCGATCTCGATGACCGCGGTCTCGTACCGGTCAGGATCGAGCGCCGCCACGACGGAACGCGCCGAGGCGACGGAGATCGCGTGCTCGCTCGAGCGGCCGCCCGCGAGCACGGCGACCCGGACACGGCGGCTCAAGACGTCGGCGTCGTCGGTGTCGTGGTGGTCTCGTCGTCCGTCGGCTCGACGTACCGTCCCACGAACAGCCTGACGAGGGTGTTCGGCTCCTCCTGCGAGCCGCCCACCGGATCCTGCGAGAGGACGATGCCGTCGGAGCTCGGGTCGTCGACGTCCTCGAGGACGACCTGCGTGCGGAAGCCCGCGTTCTCGAGCGTCGTCTGCGCGATGGAGAAGTCGGTGCCGGTCACGTCGGGGACAGCCGACGTGGTCGGCCCCTGCGAGACGGACAGCGTGACGGTCGAGCCGCGCGAGCCCTCGGATCCGCCGCTCGGATCCTGTCGCACGACGATCCCCTCGGCGAGATCCGAGGCGACGTCGATGCGAGCCACGTTGAACCCCGCTTGCTGGAGCTCCGAGGCGGCCTGGTCGTACGGCAGGTCGGTGACGCTCGGGACGACGACCGGTTTCGGGCCCTTCGAGACGTTGATCCGGACCTGTGTGCCTTCGACGACCACCGTTCCGGGCGCCAGCGACTGAGCTGTGACCGTACCCTCGTCGCGGTCGGAGTTGACCTCGACCACCCGTGCGTCGAGGCCCACCCGGGTGAGCTCGGCGACCGCGTCCTCGCTCGACTGGCCGACCACGCTCGGAACCTGCACCTCGGGCTTGCCCGACGAGACGTCGATGCGAACGATGTCGCCCTAGTCGACCCGCGTCCCCTCGATCGGGTCCTGGGCGAAGACGGTGCCTTCCTCGACGTCCGAGTTGGCCACGCGCCGGACGTTCGGAATGAGCCCTTCGTCCTCGATGTCCTCCTCCGCGAGCGCCTGCGGGATGCCGACGACGTATGGCACCGCGACCGTGTCCTCGCCGAACCGGTCCTGGAGCGGGCCCCAGAGGAAGAATCCGCCGATGAGCAACGCGAGCAGCGCGCCGATGCCCACGAGCCACGGCCAGAGCGGGCGGCCTCGCGACGGCGGCTCGTACTGCGTTTGCCCGGGACGACGCGTGACCTGGGTCATCGCGGTCGCGTCGACTCCGGCCGCGCCAGCGAGGACGAGCGTTGCTGCATCGGCCGTCTCGGCCGCGACGCGACCTCCACGTGCGACGGTCTCGAGGTCGGAGTCCATCGCCGCGGCCGACTGGTAGCGGTCGGCAGGCTCCTTCGCGAGCGCGCGGACGACGACGAGGTCGAGGTCGTTCGCGATCTCCGGACGGAGCTCGGAGGGGGCCGGCGGCACCTCCGCGATGTGCTTCATCGCGATCTCGACCGGGCTGTCGCCGGTGAACGGAACCTCGCCGGTCAAGAGCTCGAAGAGGACGATCCCGGTCGAGTACAGGTCGGACGTCTGGTCGACTGGCGCTCCGCGGGCCTGCTCCGGAGAGAGGTACTGCGCGGTGCCCATGATTGCGCCCTCCTCCGTCATCTGGCTCGCGCCCGCTCGGGCGATCCCGAAGTCCGTCACCTTGACGACGCCCTCCGGGTCGACGATCACGTTGTGGGGCTTGATGTCGCGGTGGACGACGCCGTTTCGGTGCGCGTATCGGAGCGCGGCGAGAATCTGACGCGTGTAGGCGATAGCGACCGGGATTGGGCACAGGCCGCGAGAGCGGATCAGCTCCTTCAGCGTGCGCCCCTCGACGTACTCCATGACGATGTAGTAGGAGCCGTCGGCCTCGCCGCGATCGAAGATCGAGACGATGTTCGGGTGGGAGAGGCCCGCTGCGTGTGTCGCCTCGCGCCGGAAGCGCTCGACGAACTGGTCGTCGTTCGCGTACCGCGCGTGCAGGATCTTGACCGCGACCCTGCGTCCGAGCTCCTGGTCCTCGGCGAGGTACACGTCGGCCATGCCGCCGCCGCCGAGCTTCCGCGAGACGCGGTAGCGCCCTGCGAAGAGCGTTCCGGAGAGGGTGTCCTGGGTTGCCATGGGCTGTCTAGAGGTTAGGGATTCTCCGTGTCCTGCAGGATTGCCTGCATGACCTCGCGGGCGATCGGCGCGGCGGTCGAGCCGCCGGTGCCGCTCTGGTTCTGGAGCACGACTGCGATCGCCAGCTCCGGCGCCTTGTCCTCCTCACCGGCGAAGGCGATGAACCAGGTCGTGTTCGAGCCGGGCACTCCCGTCTCGCCCGTGCCCGTCTTGCCGCCGATCGAGTACCCGGAGATCTGAGCGGCGGTGCCGGTGCCGCGCTCGACCGCGAGCCGCATCATGTCCGCGACCGCGTCTGCGGTCTTCCGGCTCACCGCCTGGCGAATCAGGCGCGGCTGCTCGTTCTCGACGACCTTTCCGCCCGGCCCGACGATCCGGTCGACGACCTGCGGCTGCATGAGCCTGCCCCGGACGCCGATCGTGCCCGCGACCATCGCCATCTGCAGCGGCGTCACGAGCATGCGCTCCTGACCGAACGCCATCCGCCCCGCGTCGACGTTGGCGTCGACCTTGGGGTAGAAGAGCTTGCCGTTGCGGTAGAGGCCGCTGGCGAGCCGCTCGTCGGCGGGGGTCTCGAGTGGCGGCCGCTCGTAGAAGCCGAACTGCTTGGCGGTGTCGAGGATGCGCCTCGCGCCGAGCTTCAGGCCGATGTTGCAGAACACCGAGTTCACGGAGTACGTGAGCGCGTCCTCGAGCGTGACCGTGCCGAACGGTCGCGAGGTGTCGAAGTTGTTGACGCGCTTCCCGTAGACGGTGCAGTAGCCGGGATCGAAGAACGTGGAGTCGGGCTTGTACTTCCTCGACTCGAGCGCCGCCGCTGCCGTGATTACCTTGAAGGTCGAGCCCGGCACGTACAGTCCGGCGCTCGCGCGGTTGATCAGCGGTGCTGCTGGTGTGCACTCGGCCGTGACATCCGAGATCTCGTCGAACCGCTCCTCGGCGAGATTCGGGTCGAAGCTCGGGGAGGACGCCATCACCTTGACCTCGCCGGTTCGCGGGTCCAGCGCCACGACCGCGCCGCAGTTCTCCCCGAGAGCGTCGAGTGCGACCTCCTGGGCGTCGAGGTCGATGTTCGTCACGACGTCGTTCCCCTGCACGGGCTTGCCGCGGAGCTCGTCGAGCGCCTTGTCGACGAGCGTCGAGAGGTTGGCGTTCGACGCGGTCAGATAGTCGTTGAGCGAGCGTTCGAGCCCCGTCCGCGAGCGGCCGACCGTCGAGTAGCCGACGACGTGTGCCGTCAGGTCGCCCTGCGGATAGCGGCGGAAGAAGAGCGTGCGGTTGTCCACCTGGCGCTCGCGATTGCGCGCCAGGCGCTTCCGTGGCTCGAAGGAGAAGATGAGTCCGCGGTCGATGGAGAACTCGGCGACGCGCTTGATCGCGTTGTCCTGGCGGTCGGCAAGGCTCGCTGCCGCCCACGTCTGCCAGTACGTGGTCATGACGACGAGCGCAGCGAGGAGGAGGAGCGCGACGTACGTCAGGCGGACGATCTGGCGGTTCATACCTCGGGGCGGGGCGCGTTCGCCCGGTTCGAGACGAGCAGGAGACCTGCGAGGAGGAGGAAGTTGGCGACGATGCTGGTTCCACCGTAGGAGACGAACGGGAGCGTGATCCCCGTCAGCGGAACCACCCGCAGGACGCCGCCCACGATGATGAACGTCTGCAGCGCGAAGCCGAAGGTCAGGCCTGCGGCGGCGAGCTTCGAGAAGCCATCCTGCGCCCGGAGCGCGACGCGCATCCCGCGCACGACGAAGAGCATGAAGACGAGCAGGAGGGCCGCGGCACCGATGAGCCCGACCTCCTGCGCGATCGCCGAGAAGATGAAGTCCGTGCGCAGGTAGGGGATGAGCTGGCTGCCGTCCGTCGACGTGAACGTGCCCTCGCCGAGCCCGGTGCCGCCGAAGCCTCCGTTGGCGATCGAGTACAGGCTCTTGACGAGCTGGTACGAGGCGCAGTCCTGCCGGTACTCGAGGAGGCCGTTCTGCGTACAGAAGACCCGCTCGTCCGTCCAGGGCTGGAGCCAGATCGTGACCCGGTCCTGGACGTACGAGAACGTGGTGTAGAGAACGGCCGCGCCCGCGAGGAAGAGCCCGAGCCCGGCGGCGACGTAGAGAGCGCGACCCGTGGCCACGTACAGCATCGCCAGGAAGATCCCGAAGTTGAGGAGTGCACTCCCGAGGTCGTGCGTCTGGACGATCACGAGCATCGACGCGCCCCAGATGACGAGCAGCGGCCCGATGTCCTTGAGCCGCCCGCGCGCGAGCGCCTCGCGCTTCTCGCGCAGGTACGCCGCGAGGAAGACGATCAGGCAGATCTTCGCGAGCTCGCCGGGCTGGAACTGCAGCGGGCCGAGATCCACCCACAGCCGCACGCCGTTCACGGTCGTGCCCAGCCCCGGGACGGACGGGAGGAGGAGCAGCACGAGCGCGCTGACTCCGAAGATGTAGCGGTACGACTCGAGGATCCGGTAGTCGTGCCGAAGCCAGACGAGCGTCGCGGCGAATACGCCCACCCCGACCGCGACCCACAGTGCCTGCCGGCCTCCGTCCGCGGAGTCGAGTCGGTAGATCGAGGCGACGCCGAAGGCCGTGAGCACGGCCGCGAGCGGAAGCAGGGCGCCGTCCGCATAGGGCACCGTCCGGCGCACGACGATGTGGGCGACGAGGTAGAGGGCGAGGAAGAACGCGCCCCATGCCGCCGCGCTCGGGCTGACCTCGGCGTCGCGTGAGATCGTGACCGTCGCCAGCGCCACTCCCGCGATCAGCGCGGCGCCGACAACGCCCGCAAGCTCGCGGCTCCTCGCCGTCACCTGATGCCCCAGTAGAGGATGAGTGCACCGAGAAGGAGGAGGCCGACGATCAGGCCGATGGCCGCCAGCCGGCCGCCGGCGCCTGCTCCGTGGCGGCTCACGTCGTCCTCCGCGACCGCCGGCGCTGCTGCTGCGCCGCCGTCGGCGGCCGTGTCCTCGTCGGACACCGGCGCCGACTCTTCCTCGTCCGGCTCCTCGCTGGGCTCCGGCTCGCCCTCGACCAGCTCGAAGAGGACGACCGTGATGTTGTCCTCTCCGCCGTTCGCGTTCGCGGCTGCCACCAGCGATTCGGCCGCCGCCGCCGGGTCGCGCTCCGCGGCCAGGAGGGACTGCGCGATCTCGTCCTCGGAGAGCATGTCCGTCAGCCCGTCCGAGCAGATGAGGAAGAGGTCTCCGAGGTTGGCCGGGATCGCGAACACGTCCGCCTCGATCGCGCGTTCGGTTCCCACCGCCCGCGTGATCGCCGAGCGCTGCGGGTGCCGCTCGGCCTCCTCAGGTGTGAGCACGCCGCTCTCGACGAGCTCGGCGACGAGCGAGTGATCCGTCGTGACCTGCTCGAGCTCGTCGCCGCGCAGCCGGTACGCGCGGGAGTCGCCGACGTGGCCGAAGACGACCCGCTCGCCGGCCTCGTCGACGAGCGCGACGGTCATCGTCGTCCCCATGCCGGCCGTGTTCGGATCGGCGACCGATCGCTCCCAGACCAGCCGGTTCGCCTCGGCGATGACCGCGTCCAGGCTTGCCTCTTCGTTGACGCGGCGCCGCGCTCTCTTCAGCGCTTCGGCGGCGATTCCGGCAGCGACCTCTCCGGCCCGAGCGCCGCCCATCCCGTCCGCGATGGCGAAGAGCGGCGGCACGAACACGTACGCGTCCTCGTTCCGGAGGCGTCTTCGGCCCGTGTCCGTGAGCCAGGCCGCGCGCCCGATCTTCACTGCTGCACCTGCAGCTCGGTGCCGCCGATCTTGACGACGTCGCCGGGGCGTAGCAGCTTGGCCTTTTTCAGGCGGGACCCGTTCACGTACGTGCCGTTGGTGGAGCCGAGATCGTCGAGCCAGATGCCGTCGGCACGGGGCTCGATGCGCGCGTGGCGCGCGGACGCGAACTCGTCGCGGTCGAGGCGAATCCCGCTGCCCGCGTCCCGCCCGACCACGGTCGGGGAGGTCAGCTCGATCGTCGCTCCCTCTCGTAGCTCCGGGCTCGCGATCACGAGCAGGCGCGACGAGTGTCGAGTCGCTGCGTGCTGCGCGCGCAGGGCGTCTGCCTCGGCGGCTCCGAGGATGATGCTCTCCTGCGGCGCCTGGTCGAGGCCCTTCGTCGCCGTGCGCACGACGAGGAGGATGAACCCGTACAGGAGGACGAGAAACGCGATCTTGAGGATCAGAAGCGTCTCGTCGGTCGAGAGCGCGATCTCCGTCGTCATCACGAGGGCGGGATCGACTGTCCGAACACGATCTCCGTCGAGCCGACGGTGATGCAGTCGCCGTCGCGCAGTCGCCCGCGGTCGACGCGCTTGCCGTTCAGCTCGGTGCCGTTGGTCGACTCGAGGTCGACGATCCAGTAGGTCGCACCCTCCTGGCGAAGCTCGGCGTGGCGGCGGGACACGTTGACGTCGGAGACCCGGACGTCCGCCTCGCGCGAGCGCCCGAGGACGACTCGCGCCTTCGTGATCTCCTGCGTCCGCCCCTCGAACGTCAGCGACACGACCTCGCGCACGGGCTCGGGCGGCGGGGCCTCGTCGTCGACCGGCGGCGGTGCGCGGTAGATCATCGTCTGCGCCGGAGCCTCGACCGGCAGCTCGGGTGGAGGAGGCGCCTCCGCGGACGTCTCGTCGGCGACGAGCTTCGTCGCGATGCCGAACTCGCCGATCGCGAGGTCGTCGTCGGTCTCGACGAGGACGCGCGGCGGGGTGAGCAGGGCGTAGCGCTCCCTGCGCGCGTGTTCGGCGAGGTACTCCTGGAGCTCGGCGACGAGAGATTCCTCGTACCCCGCGAACTGCTTCCGATCGTCGGGCGACAGGTAGATCGAGTACTCGTTGGGGACGTACACGCGCGAGACGGAGACGCTCTTGTGGTCGTCCATCTCCTTGACGAGCTTCCGAGCGAGCTCGATGGGCTGGACGTGGGTCCGGAACGCGCGTCCGAAGACACCCTCGAACAGGCTCTCGATCTTGGCTTCGATGCTGCGCAGGACGGGCATTGGGGGGTGTTGCCTCGCGACGAGTGTAGAGGTCGTCCCGGTTCGGAGAGCGTTGCTCGAGGCGCTCAGCGAGACGTTCGCGGCAGCGCGGCGAGGACGGCTGCGACCGCCCATCCGGCCAGCACGGCGGCGGTCGCGAGAGCGCTCGCGCCTGCAAGCACGGCCCCCGCGGTCATGACGAATCCGACGACCGGAATGCCGAAGCGCGACCGTCTTCGCGTCCACTGCAGTAGTCCAGCCGCGGCGGCCGAGGCGACGACCGCGACGAGCACTCCGGGCCGCACGGCCAGGCTGCTCCAGGCGGCGAGCACCGTGTCGCCCACTCCGTCCGAGGGGCCGATCCCGAGTCCAGGCGTGTGCCCGGACGCGACGGGGACCTCGCCGCTCTCGACGCCTGCGACGAAGACCGCCGCGAGCACTGCGAGCCCAGCCTGGATCGCACGTCGAGCCACTCCGCGCGCGGGCTGCACGACGAGCGGAACGAGCGCGACCAGGCCGAGGCCGCCGAGCAGGGGCCCACAGGCGAAGAGGAGCCCGTGGCGGGCGTCGCGCCATGCCACGACGAGCACGGCGAGGGCGAGCACGACGTACGCGACCGCTGCGCTCGCGGCGTAGTTCCCGAGCGGGAACACAGGGGCTGCGAGGGCGAGAGCGAGGCCGAGTCGTGGGTGGAACCAGGTAGCGACACCCGCTGCGACGACGAGCGCGGCGACGAGCGCCGGCGGCCAGAAGGGGAGCAACGTCGCCCCGAGCAGGGCCGTCAGCGCGGCGAGCCCGACGGGAATCGCTCGGCGCGCATGGCGCAGGGCCGGCGCCAGGTCCTGATCCTCGCTCGAGGCTCGTTCGCGAGGCGTCTTGCGGCTCTCGGCCTTGCGCAGAGCGTTCCGGAGCTCGGCCGCGAGCATCGAGGCGTTCGGCCGCGCGCCGGGATCGGGTGAGAGAGCGGCGTCGACGGCAGCCACGAGCCGCCGAGGAAGGTCGCGCCGCTCGGTGGCGAGTGGTGGAGCGCCCGCCTGGATCGCCTGAGCGACCTCCTGCAGGGGCATGCCCCAGAACGGATGACGATCCGCCAGGGTCTCCCAGAGCAGGACGCCGACCGACCACACGTCGCTCTCCGGCGTGGCGTCGGTGCCGGCGAGCCGCTCGGGTGCGATGTACGCCAGGGTTCCGGGGACGTCGCCCGTGGCGGTGAGCGTGTCGGCACCGTCGAACTGCGCGAGCCCGAAGTCCAGCAAGCGCACGGAGAGGTCGTCGCGGTCCTCGAGCAGGATGTTCGCCGGCTTCACGTCGCGGTGGACGATTCCCGCTCGATGGGCGTGCGCCAACGCGTCGAGCACCTGCGCCGCGATCTCGACGGCGTCTCCGTTGGACAGTGCGCCGGCGCGAACCACCTCGCGGAGCGTCCTGCCAGGGACGTACTCGTAGGCGATGTACACGTGACTCGGGTCGTGGCCGACGTCGTACGCGCGCACGCAGCGCTCGTGGCGGAGCCGTCGCGCGGCGAGCGCCTCACGCTCGGCGCGTGCAGCCGCCTTCCCCTCCCGCGCGATGATCTTGAGCGCGACGTCGAGGCCCGTTCTCTCGTCCCGCGAGAGCCAGACCGATCCCGAACCGCCGCTTCCGAGTGGCCGCACCGGCCGATAGCGGCCGAGCACGAGCTCCTGCGTGGACGGTGCAATGGCGACGGAGGTCACGGTAGGGCCACCTTTAGCCACGGCTGGCGGAAGTCCTCGCGGGTTACGCTCCTACCGCTCCTTTAGTCTTGCCAAGCGGCGAATGGCGACCCGCGACGACGACATCCTGGATTTCGACTTCTTCGACGAGGAGGACGCGCCGTCGTGGGAGGAGCCGGTCGACCCGGGCTCCGAGTCGACGGCGGAGCGAAGTGCCCGCCGCGGAGGCGGGAAGGGGAGTGGCGGCTCCGGCTCGGGATCGCGCTTTCGCGCGCCGCGCAACCTGACGCCGCTCCTGCGGCTGATCGCGCTCGTCGCGCTCGCGATCCTGATCGTGGTGCTGCTCGTCGTCTGGGCGGAGGGGTGCACCTCCGACGCGAAGCGCGATCGCTACACGTCGTATCTCGCGGAGATCGGTGCAGTCGGGAACGCGTCTGCCCGGCTCGGCCAGGAGGTGAGCACGCTCCTGACGACACCGGGGCTGAACCAGGAGGATCTCGACGCGCAGCTGGGCGGCTACGTCCAGACCGCAGAGAACCAGGTCGCCCGGGCGGAGGACCTTGACACTCCGGGGCCGATGGTGGGTCCCAACACGGGCGCCGTGGAGGCTCTGCAATATCGCGCCAACGGCCTCCGGGGCCTGCAGACTGCGTTTCAGGAGACCGTCGGCGAGACCGACGCGAGCATCGCCGGCGGCGAGCTGCTCGCACAGACGCGCAGGCTTCTCGCGAGCGACGTCATCTGGACGGACTCCTTCCAGGCTCCCGCGCAGGCCGTGCTCGCAGATCAGGAGATCGAGGGGGTCGAGGTGCCGTCGTCGCAGTTCGTCACCGCCGACGAGCTCGTGACGCAGAGCACGCTCGCGGCCATCTGGCAGCGCATCCAGGGCGCCTCGACCGGAGGTACGCCGACGGGCCTGCACGGCAGCGGGATCGCGTCGGTGACGGCGCTTCCGAGCAACCAGCTGCTCTCGACGACCACGGAGACGACGATCAAGGTCACCGACGAGCTCGCGTTCGAGGTCGAGGTCGAGGACACGGGCGAGAGCCAGGAGGTGCGGATCAAGGTCACACTCACGATCCCGAAGGAGCCGGACCCGATCGTGAAGACGGCGACGATCCCGATCATCGATCCCGGCGAGACCAAGTCCGTAACTCTCCAGGTCGGCGCGCTCGTGCCGTTCGGCGAGCAGACGACGGTGAAGGTCGACGTCGACCCGGTACCCGGCGAGACGAACACCGCCAACAACACGGCCGAGTACCCCGTCATCTTCACGCTGTGAGCGCGCCGCTCGCCGTGGCCATCGCGGCCTGCGCGGCGGCGGTGCTGGCCCTCGCGCTCGCGCTCGTCCTCTGGCGTCGTCTCTCGCAGGTGCGAACGGCTCAGACGGCGATTCTCGGGACCGGCACCGCCGACCTCCTGGAGTTCGCGGTCTCGCTGCAAGGGCGTGTCGACGACCTCCACCGTGCCGTCGACGAGGTCGCGGCCGGGCTCTCTCGGGTCGACCGCCGCGTCGACGGAGCCGTCAGCAACACCGCGGTCGTGAGGTACGACGCGTACGAAGGTACGGGCGGTCAGCAGTCGGCGTCCGTGGCTCTGCTCGACGCGACGAGGACGGGCACCGTTGTCACCGCGATCCAGGGACGCGACTACGCGCGCATCTACGTGAAGGACCTCGACCGCGGGCGTTCGGCAGTCGCGCTCTCTCCTGAGGAGCAGGAGGCGGTCGAGCGCGCGATGTCGCGCTGAGCGTCTGGCTACGCCGCAGCAGCGGCGGCTTCGAGACCGGGCAGGTAGCGCCGCCAGCCGTCGGGCACGTGCTCGGTTGCGAGGCGGATGAACAGCACGGGCGTCGGCGGTCGAGGCGTCGTGCGCAGGATCATCGACGTCTCCTCGAGGAGGCGATCGCCCTTCTGGTGGTTGCAGGGCGCGCACGAGGTCACGACGTTCTCCCAGACGGAGGTCCCACCCTTCGAGCGGGGAACGACGTGGTCGAGCGTCAGCCTGCTCCCCTCCGTCCCGCAGTAGGCGCAGCGCCAGCCGTCGCGTGCAAACAGGACGCGTCGAGATATGCGCCGCGTGACGCCACGTGGAACCCGGACGTACGTGACGAGCCGGATGACGTGCGGCCGCGCGAAGTTGGTCGTCGACGAGCGCAGCGGCTTGCCGTGGCTCTCGAGCACCTCGGCCTTCCCCTTCCACACGAGTACGTGCGCACGGCGCAGCGAACAGACGTTCAAGGGCTCGTAGCTCGCATTGAGGACGAGGACGCGCTCCACCGCGCGCGCAATGTAGCACCCGCACTTTGCGGCAATAAAGGACTCCGCCTTCGACGCTCCTGCATGATAAGCGATCAATGTGCATAATACCCCGATGGCAACCGTCTCCATCGTGGGCGCCTCCGGCTACGCGGGCCAGGAGACGCTCGACCGCGTGCTCGCGCATCCGTCGCTCGAGCTGTACGCGCTCGGGTCGGACTCCCTCGCCGGCCAGCCCGCCGGCGCGCTCGATCCGCGGCTGGGACGGAACGGGTGGAGCCGGATTCCTCGCTTCATCGCCAACGACGCAGCGCTCACCTGCGGCGCCGACGTCACCTTCGTCTGCCTCTCCCATCTCGATGCCGCGGGCCTAGAGCCCCCTCCACGCGGGGTCGTCGTCGATCTCTCCGGTGCCCACCGCTTCCACGACTCCGCGGTGTACGAGTCGTGGTACGGGTTCGAACACCCGCGACCGTCCGATCTTCTCAGGTGGTCGTACGGACTCCCCGAGGTGAGCGCCCCCAGTGGGCGATTGGTCGCGAACCCGGGGTGCTACGCGACAGCCGCGCTTCTCGCTCTCGCCCCGATCGCCGACGAGATCGAGCACGACGGCGTCGTCGTCGACGCGATGTCGGGGACCACCGGCGCAGGGCGGACGCCGAGCGCCTCGTCCCACGCCGGGGCGGTGCTCGAAAACGTGGCTCCGTATCGCGTGGGCAGCCATCAGCACGCGCCCGAGATCGCCGCGGGACTGGGGTTCCCGGTGACCTTCGTTCCGCATCTGCTGCCGGTGCGCCGCGGCCTGCTGGCGACGTGCTTCGTGCGCTCGACGGGCGCGGACCTGCGCGAGGTTCTCGACTCCCACTACGCGGAGAGCCACGTCGTCGACGTGCTTCCCGATGGGGTCGTGCCCGAGCTCGCCCGCGTGCAGCAGACCGACTCGGCGGAGATTGGCGTGTTCGAGGACAGGCTCACGGGCGGATCCATCGTCATCTGCGCCCTCGACAACCTCGGTAAGGGCGCCGCCGGGCAGGCGGTGCAGAACGTGAACCTGCTGTACGGCTTCGAGGAGATGGCAGGCCTTCGCCTGTCGGGGGTGCTCGTCTGAGATGTCGGTCACGGCGGCAAAGGGGTTCGAGGCGAGTGGAGTGCATGCGGGAATCCGCAGGTCCGGCCTCGACCTCGCGCTCGTCCGCTCGGTGGCTCCTGCGGTCGGCGGTGCGGTCTGGACGACGAACCGCGTGCTCGCAGCGCCGATCGTGGTCTCGAAGCGCCATCTCGACGCAGCCGAGCCTCAGGCCGTGATCGTGAATGCGGGTGTCGCGAATGCGGCAACCGGAGAAGCCGGGGTCGCCGACGCGGTGCGAACCGCCCAGGAAACCGCCGAAGCGCTCCGGCTCGCCACGGAGGAAGTGGTCGTGCTGTCGACCGGCGTCATCGGCGTCCCGCTGCCGATGGACCGACTGCTGCCCGGCCTTCGCGCCGCCGCCGCCGGCCTCGGCCCGGGCGGTGGGGAGGATGCAGCGGCTGCCATTCTCACGACGGACCGTGGGCCGAAGCAGGCCCGGGTCGAGCGCGATGGATTCGTCGTCGGCGGGATGGCGAAGGGCGCGGGGATGATCCATCCGCAGCTCGCCACCATGCTCGCGGTGGTCACGACCGACTACCCACTCGAATCGGGTGAGCCTGCTGCGTTTCTCCGCGCGGCGGTGGACTCGAGCTTCAACCGCATCTCCGTCGACGGCGAGTGCTCGACGAACGACGCGGTCGTGCTCCTGGCGAACGGCACGAGCGGCGTGACCCGTAGCGCGGGATCGGACGCGGCGTTCGCCGAAGCGCTCGCGGAGGTGTGCGGAGAGCTTGCCCGCGAGATCGTCGCCGACGGCGAGGGCGCCACGGTCCTCCTCGAGATCCAAGTCTCCGGTGCGGCGTCGGAGGACGAAGCGGTCGCGGTGGCGCGGCGTATCGCGACGTCGCCGCTCGTCAAGACGGCCGCCTTCGGCCACGACCCGAACTGGGGACGCGTGCTCGCCGCCGCCGGCTCCGCACCCTGGAACGGCGGCTTCGCCCACGTTGACGTCGATCGGCTGAGCGTGTCGTTCGACGACACCGAGGTGTTCGTCAGGGGAGAGCCGACGGGCGCGCAGCCGAAGCTCGGAGGCGCGGCGGTCTCGATCGAGCTCGACCTGGGGCTCGGTGCCGGCAGCGCCTCGTATCTCGCTTCGGATCTCACGTACGACTATGTGAAGCTCAACGCGGAGTACACCACCTAGTGCGCCTCGTGCTGAAACTCGGAGGACGCGTCGCGTCGTCCGCGATCGGTCACGCGCTGGAGTTGCACGAGGCGGGGAACGAGGTCGTCGTCGTCCACGGGGCGGGGCCGCAGATCGGCAGCGAGCTCGAGCGCCGAGGGATTCCCGTCACCTTCGTCGCGGGCCGCCGCGTGACGACTCCGGAGATGATCGAGGTCGTTCGCACCTCGCTGTGGGCGGTGGGAGCCGAGCTGTCCGACGCTCTGGGTCCCGTCGCATGCCACCTCATGGGCGACGAGATCGGGCTCACCGCGACACCGCTTCCCGAGCTCGGGCTCGTCGGTGAGCCAGTCGCGTGCCGGCCGCCCGCCGTCGAGCAGGCGCTGGCAGCGCGGCTGATCCCGGTTGTGACGCCGATCGCCGCCGGCGCCCTGAACGTCAACGCGGACGAGGCGGCGAGTGCTCTCGCGACGGGGCTCGGCGCTCAGCGTGTCCTCTTCGTCTCGGATGTCCCGGGCGTGTACCTCGACGGCGTGGTCGTCCGGGAGCTGCACGCGGACGATGCCGACGAACTCCTCGAGGCAGGGGCTTTCGACGGTGGCATCGTCCCCAAGCTGCTCGCCGCGGTGGTAGCCGCCCGGGCCGGCATTCGGACCGAGATCGGGGCGACGGAGGTCGTGGCATGACGACGGCCGCTTCCGGCCTGGAGCGGCTGCTCCCGACCTATGCTCGTGCCGAGCTCACGATCGTTCGAGGTGACGGGGCGCGCGTCTGGGACGCGGACGGCCGCGAATATCTCGACTTCGGCGGCGGGATCGCCGTCGTCTCGCTCGGTCACCGCCATCCGGCTCCCCTCGCCGCCGCCCAGGCGCAGCTCGAGCGACTCTGGCACGCGTCGAACCTCTACCGCACGGAGCCCGCGGAGGAGCTCGCCGCCAGGCTGTCCGAGCGCTTCGGCGGAGCTCGCGCGTTCTTCTGCAACTCCGGCGCCGAAGCCGTCGAGGCTGCGGTCAAGTACGCGCGCAAGGCGTCGGGCAAGCCCGGCGTCGTCGCGCTCGAAGGAGGGTTTCACGGGCGGACGCTGGGCGCGCTCTCGGTCACGGGGCAGCCGGCCAAGCAGGCTCCGTTCGCCCCGCTCGTACCGGGCGTCCACTTCGTCTCGCCGAACGACGTCGACGCGCTCCGTGAGGTTGCGGGCGACGACGTCGGCCTCATTCTGCTCGAGCCGATCCTCGGCGAAGGAGGCGTGATCCCGCTGTCGCAGGAGTTCGTCGCCGCGGCAGCCGATCTCCCGCCGCTCCTGTGCTTCGACGAGGTGCAGACAGGAGTCGGGCGGACGGGATCGTTTTTCGCGTTCGAGCAACTCGGCGTGCGCCCAGATCTCGTGACGCTCGCCAAGGGTCTCGGCAACGGCCTCCCGATCGGCGCGCTGCTCGTTGCCGATGAAGCACCGGCGGGCCTCGAGCCCGGCGACCACGGATCGACCTTCGGCGGGAACCCGGTGTCGTGCGCTGCCGCGTGTGCGGTGGTCGACGAGATCGACGACGTGCTCCTGCAGAACGTGCAGGCCCTCGGAGCGACGCTGGCGAGCGAGCTGGCTGCAACGTCGGGCGTGACGGACGTGCGCGGCCGAGGTCTTCTGCTCGGCGCCGTGACGGCCACGCCGGCAGCCGACATCGTGGCGGAGGCGCGGCAGCGCGGTCTGCTCGTCCTCACAGCGGGGGACAACGTCGTGCGCCTCGCTCCTCCGCTGACGATCGCCGCGGCCGATGTCTCGACTGCGCTCGACATCCTTCGCGACTGCATATCCTGCTAGAGTCCTGCATACTATGAACCGACGCGAGCGCCAGACCGCCATCCTCGAGCTCGTTCGGGAGCGCGCTCTCTCGACCCAGGCCGAGGTCGCATCGGCGCTGAAGGAGAACGGCTTCGAGGTCGTGCAGACCACCGTCTCACGCGACATCGCCGACCTGGGGCTCGTCAAGGTGCGGGCGCCGAGCGGCCGCCTCGTCTATGCACCACCGGGTGCGACGGACGGCGACCGGCTCCGTGCCCTCGGTGCGGCCATGCGCCGGTATGCCATCGCTGTCGAGGCCGCCGGCTCGCTCGTCGTCGTGACGACGCCGTCGGGTTACGCGAATGCGCTCGCGCAGGCGGTCGACGAGGCCTCTCATCCCGGGATCGCGGGGACGATCGCCGGCGACAATACGATCTTCGTGGCCGTTCGGGGCGGGATCTCGGCTTCCGCGCTCGAGGACGAGCTCGCGGGCCACCTGTTGCAGGGAGCGGCGTAATGGGCAAGACCGCTGTCGTCGCGTACTCCGGCGGGCTCGATACGAGCTGCATCCTCGCGTGGCTCAAGGAGGAGTGGTACGGGTTCGACGAGGTGATCGCAGTCCTCGTCGACGTCGGTCAGCAGTTCGACCTCGACGAGTCGATCACGCGCGCGAATGCGGCGCACGCCGACGACGTGCTCGTCGTCGACCGGAAGGACGCGTTCGCGAGCGAGCAGTGCGCGCGAGCCATCCTCACCAATGCGCTGTACGAGGGGAAGTACCCGCTCGTGTCGGCCCTCTCGCGGCCGGTGATCGCGCAGGCAGTAGCGGAGATCGCGCTCGAGCTCGGAGCCGAGGCCGTCGTCCACGGCTGCACGGGTAAGGGCAACGACCAGCTTCGCTTCGAGCTCGCGTTCAAGGCGCACTACCCCGAGGTGAGGGTGATTGCCCCGCTGCGCGACCGTGCGTGGACTCGGGACGAGGAGATCGAATACGCGCTCGCCAAGGGAATCCCGGTCGTGCAGACGGCTGGATCGCCGTTCTCCATCGACGAGAACCTCTTCGGACGCGCGATCGAGGCCGGTGTCCTCGAGGATCCCTGGAACGCTCCTCCCGACGAGCCGTACGCGCTCACCTTCGACCCGGCGACCGCCCCGGCGCCGATCGAAGTGGTCGTGGGCTTCGAGCAAGGCCTCCCGGTCTCACTCGACGGCGAGGAGCTCCCGCTCGCCGAGCTGATCGCACGCGCGAACGGCCTCGCCGGCGCATACGGCATCGGCCGGCTCGACATGATCGAGAACCGCGCCGTCGGCATCAAGAGCCGCGAGGTGTACGAGGCGCCCGGGGCGATCATGCTCATCACCGCGCACTCGGCCCTCGAGGACGTGGTGCTGACGAAGGACGAAGCGCGCCTCAAGCGACCGCTCGAGCAGCGGTGGACGGAGCTCGTCTACGAAGGTCGCTGGTTCAGCCCGGCGCGGGAGGCGATCGATGCGTTTGTCGACTCGACGCAGGAGCTCATGACCGGTGACGTACGGCTCGAGCTGCGGCCGAATGCCGCGGTCGTGACGGGCAGGCGCTCGCCGCACACGATCTACGCCGCCGAGCTGGCGTCGTACGGCGAGGGCGAGACCTTCCCGCACGATGCGGCCGAGGGCTTCATCCGCATCTCGTCGCTCGAGACCGAGCTCCACGCCGCGAGGGCGCGCGCCGTCAGCCGGGCATAATCCCCCGCGTGGCGACGTGGTCGGGGAGGGTCGAGGGCGAGCTGGATCACGACGTCTGGCAGTTCCTACGGGTCGACGACGCCGAGCTTCTCCCGTACGACTGCGAGGCGACCGCCGAGCACGCCCGACGCCTCCACGATGCGGGAATCCTGACGGCGGAGGAGCTGGACGAGGTGGAGGTGCGTCTTGCGGAGATCGCCCAGGATCCCGACGGTTATCTCGAGTCCGACGAGGACGTCCACTCGGCGATCGAGCGCCTCCTCGGCGAGCACGGGCGAAAGATCCACGCAGGGCGCTCGCGCAACGACCAGGTCGCCGCGGCGTTCCGACGGTACGTGCTCGACGCATGCGCCGAGGCGCGAGAGGCGATCGACGCGCTCGCGCTCGTCGTCCTCTCGTTCGCCGAGTCCGAGGCGAAGACGGTGATGCCCGGCTACACGCATCTGCAGCGCGCGCAGCCGGTCACCTTCGGTCATCACCTGCTCGCCTGGGTCGAGATGCTCGATCGCGACCGCACGCGCTTCGCAGCGGCGGCGGAGGCCGCAGCCGAGAGCCCGCTCGGCGCCGGTGCGCTCGCCGGCTCGACACTCGCGCTCCCCGCACCACCGCGGCAGATGCGGAACTCGCTCGACGCGGTGGCCGATCGCGACTTCGCTCTCGACTACCTGTACGCAGCGGCCGTGCTCTTCACCCATCTCTCGCGCATCGGTGAGGAGATCGTGATCTGGGCGACCTCGGAGTTCGGGTTCGTTCGCCTGCCGGAGACGGCCGCGACGGGGTCGTCGATGATGCCGCAGAAGCTGAACCCGGACGTGGCCGAGCTCGCCCGCGGCAAGGCCGGAACGGCGATAGGGCGCCTGACCGGCCTGCTGGCGACCGTGAAGGGCCTGCCGCTCGCCTACGACCGCGATCTGCAGGAGGACAAGGCCCCGGTGTTCGCGACGCGACGGGAGACGCGACTCGCGCTCGAGGCGTTGACCGTCCTCGTCAGTGGACTGGGGGTGGATCGGGCCCGGCTGAAGAAGGCCGCAGCCGACCCGCTCCTGCTGGCGACGGATGCCGCCGAGGCACTCGTCGGCGAAGGGGTCGCGTTCCGGGATGCCCACGAGCAGGTCGCGGCCAGCGTGCGCGACGGGACGTTCGAGCGTCCGCGGAGGCCCGCGAAGCGCCCGGCGCCCGGGCCGGGGGGAATCGTGGAGGCTCTGGCCGAGGCGCGTCGCCGCTTCGTCGACAACCTTTAGAGCACGATTCAAAATGAGCAACCATGTCGCCGGGCCGCGCTGGGCGGCGCGACGCTGCGTCCTCGGTCGCGCCCATATCGGCTTGATATGGGCGCTCCCTGCGTCCTTGCTTCGCACCACCCAGCGCACCCCGTCGACGGGTGGTCATTCTGAACCGAGCTCTTAGGCGCTACTCCTTCTCCGACATCGCGAGCAGGTCCTCGCGCGTGATCTTTCCGACGAGCTCTGGATGGTCGCGGTGGATGTGCGCCTCGGCGTTCGCGAGCAGCTCTTCGTCGGTCTCGCCGCGGACGACCTGGCCACATTCGCAGTTGATGAGCTTCATGCTGCCTCCTTCGGGCTCAGTAGGTGAGGACGCGATCTGCTTCGAGGGACAGCTCGATCAGCTTCGAGGGCATCGCAGTCTCCGCGACACCGTCGGGCTCGAAGCCCCGCGCCTGGCTCGACTTGCCCGACACGTACCAGCTGGCGCCGCCCGAGTGCAGGGCGTCGTACGACTCGCGCAGGCTCCCCGTTCCGAGCCCGACGAGCGAATCGAGCACCGGGGGGCGGAGCAGCTGGACGGCGTCGCCCGCGAGGAACAGAGAGACGTCGTGTCCCGCGTCCTGCGCCGCGCGAGCGACCAGGAACGCGAGGGCGGCCCGAGTCGGGTGCTCGGGCCCGTTCGTGATGTTCACCAGGATCTTCGACATGCGCGCAGTATCGGCCGCACTCGTTGTCGTAACCTTGGCAACAGCTTGGCGACACGTATCCACCTCTGCGGCCGCCTCACCGCCGAGGTCGCCGGTCGCCAGGTCGAGTCGGATCTTCCGGGTCGGCAGGGGCGGCTCGTCTTTGCGTATCTGGTGCTGAATCGCCGCCGCCTCGTCCTTCGAGACGAGCTCGCGGAAGCGCTCTGGGACGAGCCGCCCGCCGCGCCCGACTCGGCCGTGTCCGCGCTCGTCTCCAAGCTTCGACGTCTCTTGCCGCTCGACGGTCGGTCGGAGCTCCGCCTGACGTTGCCCGACGACGCCTGGATCGACGTCGAGGCCGTGGGCGAGGCGCTGCACCGCGCGGAAGGAGCGGTCGTCCGCGGCGACTGGACGGCGGCGTGGGGGCCGGCGCGAGTCGTCCAGCACATCGCGGCGCGAGAGTTGCTGCGAGGCGACGACGCGGCCTGGCTCGACGAGCATCGCCGGCGCCTCCGGGACGCATACGAGCAGAGCCTGGAGCTCGCTGCCCACGCCTGTCTCGAGATCGGCGGTACGGAGCTGCACACGGCCGAGCGTGCGGCCAGAACCCTCGTGGAGGTCGCTCCGTTCCGGGAGTCTGGCTACCGCTGGTTGATGCTGACGCTCGACCGCAGGGGCAATCGTGCGGAGGCACTGCGGGCCTACGACGAGCTGCGTCTTCGGCTCCGCGACGAGCTCGGAACCGCGCCGAGCCCTGCGATCCAACAGCTGCATCGGGAGCTGCTCGGCTAGTCCACGGCGATGTGACGCAGCGCGGTCGCGGCGGCGTATCCACGTCGTCACCGACCGCGGAGGTTCTCCATGAAACGCTTGCTGCTTCTCGTTGCCGCCGGACTCGGCGCCGTCGCCCTCGCCGGCGCCGTCGGCCTTCCCGATCTCGCGGGTGCGCAGGACCCGGCAGACACCGAGGACACCGTCACCGTCAGCGGGGTCGGGAGCGTCGAGGCGGTTCCGAACGAGGCGGAAATGTCATTCGGTGTCGAGACCCGCCGTGCGACCGCCCAGGCCGCCGTCGCCGCGAACGCCGAGGCGATGCAGAAGGTGATCGACGCGCTGCGCCGAGCCGGGGCTCGTGAGATCGCGACCCAGTGGGTCAGCGTGTACCCGTTCACGGGGGACAGCGGGCAGATCGACGGCTACTCCGCGTCGAACAGTGTCTCCGCCGTCACCGACGTGAGCGACGCGCCGGATCTCATCGATGCCGCCGCCGACGCCGGCGCGAACAATGTCTCGGGCCCCGGCCTGAGCTCGAGTAACGCCGAGGCGCTGTATCGACAAGCGCTTGCGGACGCGATCGACGAGGCGCGGCTTCGTGCAGCGGCGCTGGCGAAGGCGGCGGGCCGCTCGCTCGGCGAGATCACCACGATCGTCGAGGGCGGCGCCCAGTCGCCGATGCCGCTCTATGCGGAACGAGCACAGGCCGCGGATGCGTCGACGCCGATCGTGCCCGGCGAGCAGGAGACCACGGCCACCGTCTCCGTCACCTTCTCCCTCCGCTGAGTCGGACGGGCGCGGGCGCCGCCGTTCTGGCCGGCGGCGCCCGGTCCAGCGGGTCGCTCGGCGATGATCCCCACGTGTCGGAGACGATCGACCGGAGCGCTCGCGTTTCGACGCTCGAGCTGTTCTTCGACCTCGTCTTCGTCTTCACGATCACGCAGCTGACGAACGTGCTCGTGGACGGGAGCGGCGCAGAGGCTTCTCTCCAGGTCGTCGTGATGCTGGCGGTGGTCTGGTGGATGTACGACGGCTACGCCTGGCTCACGAACGCGATCGCGACCGATCTCCTGCGCTTTCGGCTGCTCCTGCTCGGCGGGATGGGCGGCTTCCTCGTGATCGCGCTCGCGATCCCCACCGCGTACGGACGGAACGGCCTCGTGTTCGCCCTCGGCTATCTCGTCGTCGTCGTCCTACATGCGGGGATGTACGCGAAGGGCACGTCCGTCTCCGAGGTGGCAGCGATCCTGCGCATCGTCCCGTTCAACGTCGCCGCCGCGGCGCTCGTGCTCGTGGGCGGGATCGTCGGGGGCAGAACGCAGGACGTGCTCTGGATCCTCGCAGCCCTCCTGGTGTGGGTGACTCCGTGGTTCACGAGCACCGAGGGCTTCGTGATCGTCGCGGAGCACTTCGTCGAGCGCCACGGGCTCGTGATCATCGTCGCGCTCGGCGAGTCGATCGTGGTGATCGGCGCCGCGGCCGTCGGAGCTCCGATCGACCTCCGGCTGGTCCTCGTCGCATTGCTCGCCCTGGCTCTGAGCGCGGCGCTCTGGTGGCTGTACTTCCGCGACGAGGACGACGTCGAGCACGCGATGACCGAAGCCGGCCCGGCCCGGCGTGCGCGGCTCGCGCTCACGGCGTTCGGGTACTGGCACTTCGGGCTTCTGCTCGGGGTCGTCGCCGTCGCCGCGGGTCTGAAGAAGGCGATCGGCGATCCGTACGCCCCGCTCGGCGGGTGGATCGGCGTCGAGCTCGCCGTCGGCGTCGCGCTGTTCATCGCCTCGACCGTCGGTTTCAGGCGCACGCTCGGGATCGCGGCCGGACGCGTGCGACTCGTCGCGGCGGCGCTCGCGCTCCTCACGATCCCGCTCGGGACGGAATGGACTGCGATCGCCCAGCTCGCGGCGCTGACAGCGATCGTCGTCTGCGCGCTCGTCCTCGAGGACACGCACGGGCACGTTGTCGCCTAGTTGACCGCATCCGGGTCGGCCGCTATCGTGCCCGGCCTGTGATGCTCTTCGCGCGTATCTGAGATACCGGTTGCCGGGGCCCACCGGTGGCTCCTTTGAGATTTCTCAATGGAGCCAGGGCCGAGCACTGGCTTGCACGATTCTCGTTACGTACGAAACCGAAGGAGCATCAGATGATCGACACGGAAGCAGCAGTCATGGAGGCCGTCCCCGTTCGACTGGACGCGGCCGTCGAGGTGCGCGAGCTGCGCAAGGAGTTCGTCCTGCGCGATCGCAAGAAGGGGCGCTTCGGCAAGCGCACGCGAACCGCCCTCGACGGCGTCACCTTCTCGATGGAGCGGGGCGAGACCGTTGCCATCCTCGGCCAGAACGGGTCGGGGAAGTCGACGCTCGTCCGCTTGCTCTCGACCCTTCTCCTGCCGGACGGAGGAACCGCGCGCATCCTGGGCCACGACGTGGTCGCCGAGCACCGTGCGGTGCGCCGGCTCGTGAACCGCGTGTCGGTCGAGGCGTCCTTCTTCAAGAAGATGTCGGCGGCCGAGAACCTGAGCTATGCGGCTCGCTACTACGGCATGACCTCGGGTCAGACGCGCGAGAAGATCCCCGAGATCCTGGAGCGGGTCGGCTTCCCGTCGGATCGTCGGGACGAGCCGATGGAGAACCTCTCACGCGGCATGCAGCAGAAGGTCGCGCTCGCGCGGGCATTGCTCACGTCTCCCGTCGTCCTCCTACTGGACGAGCCGACGACGGGGCTCGATCCACGGTCGAAGCTCGAGGTTCAGGACTTCGTCCGCGAGATCCGAACGTCCCACGACTCCACGATCCTGCTCTGCACGCACGACCTCGCGGAGGCGGAGATCCTCGCCGAGCGCGTCGGGATCCTCGACCGCGGGCGCCTCCTCCTGCTCGAGTCGGCGGACGAGATCCGGCGTCGCTACGGGGCAGACACGCTCGAGCAGGCCTTCTTCGCGGCCACCGGCCGCGCGTTCGAGGCCGAGGACGACGAGGACGAGGACCGGGAGGTGATGGCATGAGAGCCATGCTCGGAACGATGCGCGCGGAGCTCGTCGGCGCCGGGGGCGTCGTCGAGCGCAACGCCTACCTCACGAAGCGCTACATCTGGTGGGACGTCGCCTGGTTCGTGTGGACCGTGGCCAACACGCTGACGATCGTCTTCATCGCGAAGGGGATCGAGGCGACGGGCGGCGAGCTCGACGTCAACGCGACGATGACGACCCTGCTCATCGGGGCCGTCGTCTGGGCCTACCTCGGGATCCTCTTCGAGTTCCTCATGGAGACCGTCGCGTGGGAGCGCTGGGAGGGGACGATCGAGTACACCTTCATGGCGCCGCTCTCGCGTGCGATGCACCTCGCCGGACAGGGCGTGTTCGCGATCCTGTACGGGCTCCTGCGGGCGCTGTTCCTGTTCTGCGCCTGCGCGTTCATCTTCTTCGACCTCGCGATGCCGGACGCGAAGTACTTCCCGGCGCTGGTCGTCCTGCTCGTCGCCTCGGTCTCGTTCATCGGGATCGGGATGATGATGTCCGTCCTCCCGTTGATCTCGCCCGAGAAGGGGACGCAGCTCGGGTTCGTCGCACAGGGCACGCTGCTCGTGGTGTCCGGCGTCTACTACCCGGTCGAGGTGCTGCCGCAGTGGATGCAGTGGATCGCGGTCATCTCGCCCGCGACGTACGCCCTCGACGGCATTCGCGAGGCCATCCTCGACGGTGCGGGGCTGACCGAGATGTGGGACGAGCTGTGGCCGCTCATGATCATCGGCGCGGTCTCGATCCCGCTCGGCCTGTGGGTCTTCTCCCGCGGCGAGCAGTACGCGAAGAAGCACGGGAAGCTGAAGCGGAGCGGCTGACATGGACGCCGCGGTTCACGTCGACGGCTTGCTGAAGGTCTTCGACGTGCCCGAGCGGGAGCAGGGGCTCGTCGCCGCCACGAAGAGCCTCGTACGGCGCAAGACGAAGGCCGTGCGAGCGGTCGACGAGATCTCCTTCCGGATCGAGCCCGGTGAGGTGGTCGGGTTCCTGGGCCCGAACGGCGCGGGCAAGACGACGACGCTGAAGATGCTCTCGGGCCTCCTCTATCCGACGGGCGGCGAGGCCCTCGTCCTCGGTCTCGTGCCGTCGAAGCGGCAGCGCGAGTTCCTGAGCCGGATCACGCTCGTCATGGGCAACCGCAACCAGCTCCAGTGGGACCTGCCCGCGCTCGACTCGTTCGAGCTGAACCGCGCGATCTACCGCATCCCACGTGACGAGTTCGTCCCCATGCGCGACGAGCTCGTCGAGCTGCTCGACATCGGCGACCTCGTGCGCAAGCCCATCCGCAACCTCTCGCTCGGGGAGCGGATGAAGGCCGAGATCGTCGGCGCGCTGCTGCACAGGCCGCAGGTGCTGTTCCTCGACGAGCCGACGATCGGGCTCGACGTGACCATGCAGAAGCGCATCCGCACGTTCGTCGCCGACTACAACGCGCGCTTCGGCGCGACCGTGCTCCTCACGAGCCACTACATGGCGGACGTCGAGGCGCTCTGCAAGCGCGTCGTCGTCATCCATCACGGGCGGATCCTGTACGACGGCGCGCTCGCCGGCCTCGCGGACAGTTCGCCGCCTACAAGACGATCGGCGTCGCCCTCGAGAACGGGCAGGCGGACCTCTCCCGCTACGGCGAGGTCATCCACCGCGACGGCGACTGGATCACGCTGCGCGTGCCGAAGGCCGAGACCTCGAGCATCACCGCCCGCCTCCTCGTCGAGGAGGAGGTGCTCGACCTGAACGTCGAGGACCCGCCCATCGAGGATGTGATCGAGCTCGTCTTCGCGCAGGAGCGCCCGGAGTGACGACCCTCCCGCACGCTGCTCCCCGCGCGGAGGCGGGACGCGTGCGGTCGATGGTCGACCTCTACGTGACGACCGCCCGCGCGGCGATCCAGACCGAGTTCCAGTACCGCACGGGGCAGTACTTCTTCATGCTCGGCATGGTCGCCGAGCCGGTGATCTACCTCGTCGTCTGGACGACGATCGCGGAGCAGCAGGGCGGATCGGTGCAGGGGCTGACGGCAGGCTACTTCGCGGCCTATTACATCGTCTGGACGCTCGTCCGGAACATGAACGTCGTCTTCGGGGCGCCGTACTGGGAGTACCGGATCCGCGAGGGCGATCTCAATCGCGACCTCCTCCGGCCCGTGCTGCCGCTCCACTTCGACATCGCGTGGTTCGCAGGCTGGAAGGTGGTCACGATCCTCCTCTGGCTCCCGATCGCGGTTGCGCTCTCGCTGCTCTTCGACCCGACGCTCGATCCGCGCCCAGCCGAGATCGCGACGTTCGCGATCGCGATCTGGGGCGCGTACCTCCTGCGCACGATGCTGCAGGAGAGCCTCGGGATGCTCTGCTTCTGGACGACCCGCGGAGCGGCGATCTTCGACCTGTACATGATGACCGAGCTCCTCCTCTCGGGCCGGCTCGTCCCGCTGCCGCTCATGCCCGACTGGGTGCAGGACATCGCGCGCTTCCTCCCCTTCCAGTGGGCGTTCTACTTCCCGATCGAGAGCCTCGTCGGCGATCTCTCCGACGAGGAGCTCGTCCGCGGCCTCGGCGCGCAGCTCCTCTGGATCCTCATCGGCCTCGCCATCTTCCGCATCGCATGGCGCTTCGCGATTCGACGCTATTCGGCGGTGGGTGGCTGATGAACGCCGTCCGCGTCTCCTGGCTGTTCTTCAAGCTCGGCGTGCTGAACGAGCTGCAGTACCGGGTGAACTTCTTCGTTTCGCTCCTGCAGTCCGCGCTCGCCCTCGCCGTGGGACTGGCCGTCCTCGCGCTCGTCTACTCGCACACCGAGGAGCTGAACGGCTGGTCACAGTCCGAGCTCCTCTGCCTGCTCGGCATCCAGATCCTCATGGGAGGGCTGATCAAGATGTCGATCCAGCCCAACATGACGCGGCTGATCGAGGACGTGCGCGAGGGGAAGCTCGACTTCGCACTCACGAAGCCGGAGGACTCGCAGGTGCTCGTGAGCGTTCGCGAAGTGCGCATCTGGCAGGTGGTGGACGTGTTCTCCGGGCTGATCGTGCTCGGTGTCGGCCTCTCCAGGATCACGACGAGCGTGGGTGCCGCCGACGCGGTGGCGTTTGCGGTCGCGCTGGTGTTCGGGGCGGTCCTCATCTACTGCTTCTGGCTCGTCATCGCGACCGTGGCCTTCTGGGTCGTCAACATGTGGCACGCCGTCGAGCTCTTCGACGGCTTCTTCCAGACGGGCCGCTGGCCCATCGGCATCTACCCGGGGTGGCTCCGCTACAGCGTGACCTTCCTCGTGCCGATCGCGTTCGCGGTGACCGTCCCGGCGGAGGCGCTCACCTCCCGTCTCGACTGGGAGACGCTTCTGCTCGCGGCCGGCTTCACGGTGGTGCTCTTCGGCTTCACGCGCTGGTTCTGGCGCTTCGGTCTGCGCCGGTACTCCGGCGCCTCCGCTTGATAGAGTCGCGCGGTCTGTGTGAGGCGACGAGGCCTCGGGCGGTTCTTCCGTCCGGGGCTTTTTCCATTTCAAGGGAGGTTTCATGGCACGACCGAGGACGCAGTCCAGGACGATGGTGAAGAGCAAGGACCGCGCGACGTCGAGCGTGGCGGCGCGGCGCGCGGTGCTCAAGCGCATCAAGGACGAGGGCGTCGAGCACGTCCTCTTCTGGTTCACGGACCTCGAGGGCCACCTCAAATCGTTCGCGATCACCCCGTCCGAGATGGCGGAGGCGCTGAACGACGGGATGGGCTTCGACGGGTCCTCGATCACGGGTTTCAACGCGATCGAGGAGTCGGACATGGTCGCGATTCCCGACCCGGCCAGCTTCCAGCTCATGCCGCGACCGCTCGACGAGCACGGGTATCCGATCGGCGCGAACGTGGCACGGATGATCTGCGATGTCGTCACGCCCGACGGGTCGCCGTACGAGGGCGATCCGCGCTACGTCCTCCGGCAGGCCCTCGAGCGGATGAAGGGCATGGGGTTCGACGCCTTCAACGTCGGCCCCGAGCTCGAGTACTTCCTGTTCGAGGACGACAAGGGCACGGACACGATCGACGAGGGCGGTTACTTCGCGATGACCGCGCAGGACGCCGCGACCGAGGTGCGGAACGACACCATCCACGCGCTCGAGGCGGTCGGCATCCCGATCGAGTACCACCACCACGAGGTCGGGCCCTCGCAGCACGAGATCGACATGCGCTACGCGGACGCGCTCGCGATGGCGGACTACACGATCACGTACCGGCTCATCGTCAAGGAGGTCGCCGCCTGGCACGGCTACTACGCGACCTTCATGCCAAAGCCGCTGTTCGGCGAGAACGGCTCCGGCATGCACACGCACATGTCGCTCTTCAAGGGTGGGCGCAACCAGTTCTTCGATCGTCGCGACCCGCATCACCTGTCGAAGACGGCCAAGGGTTTCATCGCCGGGCTGCTCGTGCACGCGCGTGAGATCTCGGCGGTGCTCGCGCAGTGGGTGAACTCGTACAAGAGGCTGGTACCGGGGTACGAGGCGCCGGTGTACGTCGCCTGGTCGCAGCGAAACCGCTCGGCGCTCATCCGCATCCCGCTGTACAAGCCGGGCTCGGAGCAGGCGACGCGGGCGGAGATTCGCTGTCCGGACCCGGCCTGCAACCCGTACCTCGCGTTCGCGGCGTTGCTGCACGCGGGGCTCGAAGGGATCGAGAAGGGCTACGACCTCCCGGATCCGATGGAGCGGAACCTCTACCGGCTGACGGCCGACGAGCGCCGGAAGCAGGGCATCGTCTCACTGCCGGAGTCGCTCGGAGAGGCGATCGACGAGCTCACGGGCTCGGATCTCATGCAGCGCGCCCTCGGGGAGCACATCTTCCCGCGCTACATCGAGCTCAAGCGGCGGGAGTGGGACGAGTACCGCGTCCAGGTCACGGAGTGGGAGAAGGAGAAGTACCTCGCCGCACTGTGACGTTTCCACTTGCACACTTCCGCCGAAAGTCGGATGATGTGCGCTGCAGGGCACGCCGCAAGGCGAGCGGCGAGCCTTGTATCTGACGGCCGATCGCGGGCTCCCGGTTGAGGGGCCCGTGGTCGTTTCGGGATGGGGGAAACCATGTTTCCCCCATCAGCCCCCTTCTTCTCGTGTGCGGCATCGCAAACCCCACTTGGCCTCCCGGCGGGCGAAGCCCGCCTCCGGCCGCGGAGCGCTTGGTTTTCCGTCGGCGTCTTCTAGTCGGGCTTACCGGCCATCGCCCAGACGGCGACGACAGGGCCGCGGCCAGGACGAGCAGCGCGAGCACCATCGCTGCCTTCAGCAGGCCGCCGCCCTTTCCGTCGCGCAGGCGACGGACGCCGATCCCGCCGAGGATCAGCGCGATGACGGTGAGGAGGGCGCCGGCGTCGGCGACGATGAAGCCGATGACGAGCCACGTGGGATCGTCGACTCCTTCGGGGAGGTCGTCCCACACGGCCTCCGAGTAGATCCACTGCGCGCCGATCCTCATGACGATGTACCCGGGCAGCGCGACGAACGAGCAGCGTCCAGTAGCCGAGCCGAAGGAACCGTGCCTCGCCTCGCGCGAAAGCGAGTGCGCTCGCGCCCGTCAGGAGCCCGCCGACGAGGACCGTCGCGCCGAGGACGTGCACGAAGAGCGGGAAGTTCTCGCCGTCGGGACGGATCGTCGCGAGGAGGTCTCATGCGCCCGGCTTCCAGATCATGAGGATGAGGATGACCAGGACGACGACGCTGGCCGCTGTGTGCAGCACGAGCCCCCGCTGCGTTCGGTTGACGGCGAGGAGGTCGGCGCTCGGGCCGGTCTGACCGGCCGCCTCGAGCTCCTTGGCCTTGGTCATCCCCGCGGTGTACTCCACTCCCGTGCGCTGGCCGAGGCCGCCGGCGACGGCCCACAGCACGATCGCCGCAATGATCCATGGGTCCCAGATGTCGTATCCGCCGTACGAGAAGGCGAGCCAGATGCCGAAGACGATCGTCCCGCCAGCGCCCACACCAACCGCTGCGTTGCCGACCTTCACGATCGGCTCCATTCTGATCGTTCCGTCCGGCGTGTCCGTGCGCCTGACCGCCACGATCAGCACCCAGAACAGCACGAGTCCCGCGACGAACGCGAACGCGCTCAGGACATGGAGCGCAAGGATCCAGTCGTCGAAGCTCACGCCTGAGGCGGATCCTATGACAATGGGCGCAGTGGACTCCACTGCGAAGCACCTGCGCCTTCTCACCGAGACGATCGCGGCGGTCAACTCGTCGCTCGATCTGCAGGAGGTGCTGGAGCTCGTGGCGAGCAAGGTTGCCGGCGCGCTCGGAACGGATGCCTGCTTCGTCTACCTCTACGACGAGCGCGGGGACGAGCTCGTTCTGCGCGCGACGCACGGCACTCGTGTCGAGGAGCTGACCCGCACTCCGCGGATGCGCCCGGGCGAGGGGATCACGGGAGTCGCGGCCGCCGAGCGCGCGCCTGTGATGCTCCCCGAGCAGGCACACCTCGATCCCCGGTTCAAGCTCTTTCCGAACCTGCCCGAGGACGAGTACGAGTCGATCCTCGCCGTGCCGATCCTCGCCCGCGACGTCCTCGAAGGGGCCCTCAACGTCCGCACACGCGAGCCCCGCGTGTTCACCGACGCCGAGATCGAGCTCCTCGTCGCGATCGCTTCGCAGGTCGCCCAGACCATCGAGCACGCCAAGCTCTACGAGCGTGCGCAGCGAAGGGTGGCCGAGCTCGAAGCGCTGGCGCGCATCTCCGAGGCCGTTTCGGAGTCGCTCTACCTCGAGGAGTCGCTCGAGGCGATCGTGAAGACGACGATGGAGTCACTCCATGCGACCGGGGCGGCGCTCGTGCTCGAGGACGGGAACATCGCCTGGCCCGAAGGCCGCGCGGGCGCGTATGCGGCCCGGATGCCGCTGCGCTGGAAGCGGCGGCAGATCGGCGAGCTCGTCTGCGACCGCGACACGCCGTTCTCCGAGGACGAGGAGGCGCTGCTCGAGGCCATCGCCCACCACGCGGCAGTCGCCCTCGAGCACGGGCGAGCGGTCATGCGTGGCGTCCTCGCCCAGGAGATCCACCACCGGGTCAAGAACAACCTGCAGGCGGTCGCCTCCCTGCTCCGGCTCCAGGCGCGTGCCGATCACGTCGATTCGCGCAAGGCGCTGCAGGACTCGGTCAACCGCATCCTCGCGATCGCGGCGGTGCACGAGGTGCTCACCGAGCATCGGGAGGACGACGTCGATCTTCGAGAGCTCGTGGACCGACTGCGCTCGATGCTCGTCCAGGGCCTCGTTGCGGAGAAGGACGTGACGGCGACGCTCGAGCCAGTGGCCGTGGCCGGGCAGCGCGCGACTGCGCTCGCGCTCGTCTTCACCGAGCTCTTCCAGAACGCGCTCGAGCACGGGGGCGACCACGTCGCGATCGCGCTCGCCCAGCGAGGCGGAGGCGTCGTGCTGACGATCGCGGACGACGGCGCGGGAATCGCGCACAGCTCCGCGACGGGACGGGCCTGTCGATCGTGCGTGCGCTGGTGCGTGACGAGCTCCAGGGCGAGCTCGCGCTCGAGAACGGTGAGGGCTTCCGGGCGGAAGTGGTGTTCCAGGCGTGAGGGTGCTCGTCGCCGAGGACGAGACGTTGATCCGCCTCGATCTCAAGGGGCTCCTCGAGTCGGCCGGTCTGGAGGTCTGTGCCGAGGCACGCGACGGGGAAGAGGCCGTGGCGATGGCTCGCGAGTCCGAGCCAGACGTCGCTCTGCTCGACGTGAAGATGCCGAAGCTCGACGGGATCGAGGCGGCCCGCAGGATCCTCGAGGAGCGGCCGATCCCGATCGTCATGGTGACGGCGTACGGCGAACAGGAGCTCGTCTCGCGTGCGGTCGAAGCCGGTGTCTTCGGCTATCTCGTCAAGCCGTTTCGGGAGAGCGACGTGCTGCCGGCGATCGCGACTGCCACTGCGCGGCACGAGGAGCTCCGCGCTCTTCGCGACGAGGCGGACTCCCTCGCCGAGGCGCTCGCCGCGCGCAAGGCGATCGAGCGGGCCAAGGGAATCCTGGTGCAGCGCGAGGGGCTCACCGAGGACGAGGCGTTCGCTCGCCTGCGCAAGGCGAGCCAGATCTCCGGGCGTCCGCTGAAGGTCGTCGCCGAGGCCCTGATCGCGACGCTGGGCGCAGGCTCGGACGCCTCTCCGGGTCGACGCTAGACGTCCACCACTCCTACCCTTGTTGGGAATGGACGTGCCCGGAAAGGCCTACTAGACTCGGGCCGCCGTCGAGGGGGAGGTATCGCCGTGTACCGTCTTCGTCTAACGCTCGCCTTGTCGATGCTCGCGGTCGTGCTCGCACAGGTGGGCACGTCGAACGCCGCAGCGCCGACCGAGCTGTTCTTCTCCGAGTACATCGAGGGCTCGAGCAACAACAAGGCTCTCGAGATCTTCAACGGGACCGGCACGCCCGTGAATCTCGCCACCGGTGCGTACGACGTTCAGATGTTCTTCAACGGCTCCGGCACCGCGGGCCTGACGATCCCGCTCACCGGAACGGTCGCCGCGGGTGACGTCTACGTCCTCGCTCAGGCGACGGCGAGCGCGCCGATACTGGCCCAGGCGGACCAGACGAACGGATCCGGCTGGTTCAACGGCGACGACGCGGTCGTCCTCCGGAAGGGAGCCACTGGTCTCGTCGTCGACTCGATCGGCCAGGTCGCGCTCGATCCCGGGACCGAGTGGGGGACGGGCCTCACGAGCACGGCGGACAACACGCTCCGCCGCAAGCCGTCGATCTCGGCCGGCGACACGACGACATCGGACGGCTTCGACCCGGCGTTCGAGTGGGACGGGTTCGCGACCGACACCTTCGACGGTCTCGGGGCGCATTCGGTGTCCTCGGACGCCGCCCCGACGGTCGAGCTCGACCGCGCCTGCGAACGGAGCCACGGAGGTCGCTCCCGGCGCGAACGTCTCGATCATCTTCAGCGAGCCCGTCGATGTCACGGGTGCGTGGTTCGGCATCAGCTGCACGTCGAGCGGTGGACACACGGCGACGGTGTCAGGCGGTCCGACGGCCTTCACGCTGGATCCGGACGCCGACTTCGCGAGCGGCGAGACGTGCACGGTGACGGTCCTTGCGTCGCAGGTGACGGATCAGGACGCCGACGACCCGCCGAACGCGATGGCCGGGAACTTCGCGTTCAGCCTCACGACCGTCCTCCCGGTGACGCCGATCCGCGAGATCCAGGGTGCGGCGCACATCTCTCCGAGGAACGGAGCGATCGCGAAGACCCGGGGGATCGTGACCGTGCTTCGGCCGACATCGGGCGCGGGCTTCTACATCCAGGACCCGAGCCCGGACTCGAACGTCGCGACCTCCGAGGGCCTCTTCGTCTTCACGGGGAGCGCACCGACGGTCTCTGTCGGCGATGCCGTGGAGATCGTCGGCACGGTCGGCGAGTTCCGCCCGGGCGGGGCGACCTCGGCCAACCTGACGACGACGCAGCTCGCGGCGCCGTCGATCTCGGTCGTGTCGTCGGGGAACGCGCTGCCCGCGATGACCGTGGTGGGCACCGGTGGCCGAATTCCGCCGGGGACGGTGATCGAGGATGACGCTACCGGCGACGTCGAGGACGAGCGGCGTGTTCGACCCGGGCACAGACGGAATCGACTTCTGGGAGTCGCTCGAGTCGATGCGCGTCCGGCTCAACGACGCGGTGGCCGTCGGTCCCAGGAACTCGTTCGGCGAGATCGCGGTGGTCGGGGACGATGGAGCCAACGCTGCGATTCGCACGACGCGGGGAGGCGTCGTCATCTCGGCGACCGACTTCAACCCCGAGCGGGTCTTCCTCGACGACACGTTGCTTCCGACTCCCGTCGTGAACGTCGGGGACGGCTTCTCGAATCCGGTCGTCGGCGTGCTCGACTACAGCTTCGGGAACTTCAAGCTCAACGTCACGACCGCGCTCACGCGCGTCGACGGCAGCATCGCGCCCGAGGTGACGCAGGCGCAGAACGATCACCAGATCGCCGTTGCGACCTACAACGTGGAGAACCTCGACCCCGGTGACGACACCTTCGCGCGCCACGCCGACCTCATCGTCGACCACCTGCGCTCGCCGGACCTCATCGCGATCGAGGAGATCCAGGACAACGACGGACCTACGAACTCAAACGTGACTGATGCATCGACGACCTGGAATCTGCTGGTCGCGGCCATTGCCGCGGCCGGTGGGCCGACGTATCAGTTCAGGGAGATCGACCCCGTGGACGACCAGGACGGAGGCGAGCCGGGCGGCAACATCCGGGTCGGGTTCCTGTTCCGGACCGATCGCGGGCTCGAGTTCATCGATCGTCCGGGCGGGACGCCGACGAGTGCGACGACGGTCGTCGACCATCCGTCGGGGCCGCGGCTGTCTGCGAGCCCGGGCCGGATCGCAGCCCGGGAACACCGCCTTCGCCAACTCACGGAAGCCGCTCGCGGGCGAGTTCCGCATGCGGGGCAAGAAGGTCTTCGTCGTCGTGAACCACTTCAACTCGAAGGGCGGCGACCAGCCGCTGTTCGGCCGCTTCCAGCCGCCACAGCGCGTGACCGAGCCGCAGCGGCACGCGCAGGCGCAGATCGTGAACGACTTCGTCGACGAGATCCTCGACGCCGACGAGCACGCGAACGTCGTCGTGCTCGGGGACATCAACGACTTCGAGTTCTCCGAGACCGTCTCGATCCTCGAGGGCGGCGGGGCGCTCGCGTCGCTGATGAACCGCCTGCCGAAGCCCGAGCGCTACTCGTACGTCTTCGAGGGGAACTCCCAGGTGCTCGACCAGATCCTGGTGAGCGAGAACCTCGGACGCTTCCCGGTCGTCTACGACGTCGTCCACGTGAACGCCGAGTTCGTGGATCAGGCGTCGGATCACGATCCGCAGGTCGCGAGGCTCGACCTGAGAGGCCGATCCAGGCCCTAGTGACCGGAGAGTGAAGGAGGGCCGCACGTGGCGGCCCTCCCCACTAGGTCGCGAGGAGTCGCTCCTCCTCGCGCCGGCGGTACCAGTGCCGGCTCGCCCAGATCGCCACGGCGACGAGCTGCGAACGGAGCGACGACGATGAGGAGGCCGAGCAGGATGACGCCTTCCCACGCGAGCACGTTCAACGACTCGTCGATCGTCCGGTCGAGCCGGCTCTGCGAAGGAGAAGCCGCAGCTCCGAACGCCCCTGGCGTCGCAACGGTGAGCTGAATCGTCGACATCCGCGCCTCAGCGTCGGTCGCCGCGATGCCGCCCCTGGTCGCGCGCAGCTCGTTGCGAAGCGTCTGCAGCCGTGCTCGGAGCACGGCTTCGGTCTGCGCGTCGAGCGGCTCCGACTCGAGTCGCGCCATGATCCGCGCGATCTGGGCGCGCAGAGCCGCTTCCTGTCGCTCGAGCTCGTCGAGTGTTCGCTGGAGGTCGTCGATGGTGACCTGCTGCGAGACGATCCGTCCGAGCCCGGAGAGGCCGGTGATGGCGTCCTGCACTCTCGCAACCGGGACGCGCACGGTTATCGACGCGCTGCCCTCCTCGCCCGTGGAGACCGACGACGAGACGACGTGGCCGCCGAGCGAGCGAGTGAGGTCGAGAGCATCCTGGGCTGCGCTCGACACGGCATCGGCGTTCGGCACCTCGATCGTCAGCGTTGCGCTGACACGCTGCGCACGATCGGTCGCCGGCGCGATCGTCGACTGGTTGCGGGGATCGGTCAGCGCCGTCGGCGGCGCTTGGGCCGTTCCCTTGGTCGCGGCGCCGTCCGTCGCCTGCAGCTCCTGCTGTCGCGACGCCTCCGGCGACACGTCGGAGCGCGACAGGCCGACGACTCCGGCGCCCGCGATCGCGAGGGCTGCTGCAGCGGGCACGACGATCAGGGCACCACGTCGAACCGGGAAACGCCACGTTGCCCAGGGCGACCGGCGTGCGGGACTGCTGCCGAGCTCGCGCACACGCGCTCGCAGCTCTGCCGGTGCCGTCGGTCGTGAGCTCCGCAGCTCGTTGATCAGGTCAGGCGACGACGTCATGGTCTCTCATCCTCTCTTCGAGCTTCGTCAGCGCCCGGCTGAGCCGAGTGGAGACGGCGGTGGGCGTGATCCCTAGTAAGCGTGCGGTTTCCTCACCGTCGAGGTCGAGCACGATCCGCAGCGCCACGACCTCGCGCTCGCCCGCCGAGAGCGCGGCGAGGGCCTCTTGCAAGTCGTGCGACAGCCCTTCGCCGAACGAGCTTTCGGAGTCGGGCGGCAGCTCTCGCGCGTCTGCGCGCTCCTCGCGCCGCCGCCGCCGAGCGTCGGCGCGGAACCAGTCGAGGGCGGTGGTGCGTGCGATCGCGAGGAGCCATGCGCGCGCGGTGCCTCGCCGGGAGTCGAACTTGCGCCACTTCCTGAAGGCCGCCTCGAACGTCTCGCTCGTCAGATCCTCCGCGACGGCCCAGTTCTTCGTCATGTACAGCAGGTAGCCGTACACGTCGTCGAGAAGCTCCTCGGCCATCGCGGCGAACGAGGGCTCGGCCGCACTCACGGCGCGAGGAGCATCGAAGGTCACCGCATGCACGCCCTCTGTACGCCGCCGGGCGTCGCTCGCGTCACGTCGTCGAGGCCTCGTCGAACAGCGTCTCCCACTGCTCGAGGAGGGCGACGAGTTCGTCGCGTGCTGCACGATGCGCGCTCAGGACGTCCATGTTCGTCCAGTCGTCGGCGAGCTTGCCCTCGAGCTCCGCCACGCGCGCTTCCACCTCCGCGACACGTGCCTCGAGCAGCTCGAGGTCGGATCCGCTTCGCCTCGGCGTTCGCGGGCGCGCGGCCTTGGCGGGCTTCGGCTCGCGAGGTTGGCTCGTCGGGGGGAGCTCCGCGCTTCGCTCGCGAGTGAGATCGGCCCAGCCGCCCTCGTAGGAGCGCAGGCCCCTGCCCTCGATGGCGACGAGGCGGTCGGGTACGGCATCGAGGAGCGCGCGGTCGTGCGAGACCACGAGGACGGTGCCGGGGAACGCTTCGAGTGCAGCTTCGAGCGCCTCGCGACTCTCGACGTCGAGATGGTTCGTCGGCTCGTCGAGCACGAGGAAGTTCGTGCCCGACGCCACGAGCAGCGCCAGTGCGAGCCGTCGCCGTTCGCCTCCGGAGAGCGCGGTCACCGGCCGCTCGTGCATGTCCCAGCCCGTGAACAGAAATCGTCCCAGCAGCATCTGCGCCTGCGGACGCTGGAGCCCGGTCGCTGCCACCGTCGCGTCCAGCACCGACCCCTGGGTCGGAAGCTCGAGACCGTGCTGCGAGAAGTACCCGAGAACGACGCCGTGGCCGAGCCGGCTCGTGCCGGCCTCGAGCGGATGCGCCCCGAGGATTGCCTCGAGGAGCGTCGTCTTGCCGCTTCCGTTCGGCCCGACGAGACCAACCTTCTCGCCACGTTCCACAACGAGGGTCGCGTCCTCGAGCAGTCGCTTGTCTCCGGCCGAGAGCGAGACTTCCTCGGCCTCGAGGACGACGCGGCCGCTCCTCGGCGGCTTCAGGAAGTCGAAGCCGAGCGAACGCCGCTTTCGCGTCAACGATTCGAGCTCGCCGCGGGCCTCGGAGCGCTCCTTCTCCAGTCGGGCGATCTGCGTCAGCTTCGCCTGTGCCTGCCTCGCCTTCGACTTCTTGTAGCGGAAGCGTGCGACGAAACGCTCGAGCCGTGCGATGTCGACCGAGACGCGATCGGCGGTCTTCTCGGCGGCGGCCGCGCGAACGACCTTCTCCTGGCGCCACTCGTGCCATGGCCCGGCGAAGTAGTGCGCACCGCCCGGTGAGAGCTCGAGCACGGAGGTCGTGACCGCTTCCAGGAACCAGCGGTCGTGCGCGACAAGGATCACGGCGGCATCGATCGTCTCGAGCTCGCGCTCGAGCCACTCGAGGTTCTGGACGTCGAGGTGGTTGGTCGGCTCGTCGAGCAGCAGCAGGTCGGGGCTCCCCGCGAGCGCACGCGCCAGTGACGCCCTCGTCAGCTCTCCCCCCGAGAAGGTGCCGAGCGGGCGGTCGAGGTCGGCGTCCGCGAACCCGAGCCCGCGGATCGTGGAGGTGGCTCGCTCGCGCCACGCCCACCCACCTGCGTGCTCGAGCTGGGCCTGTGCGTCTGCGTAGCGCTTGAGCGTGGCCGTGTCGTGCGCCCCGTCGGCCATCGCCTCCTCGAGCCGCCGCAGCTCGGCCTCGACCTCGATCAGGTCGCGGGCACCCGAGAGCGCGTATTCCCGCAGTGTGATGTCGAACTCCAGCGGAGGCCGCTGGTCGTGGAGCGCGATCCTGGTGCCCTTGGCGAATGCGAGCTTTCCGCCCTGTAGCGACGTCTCCCCTGCGATCGCCCGGAGCAGGGTCGTCTTGCCCGCGCCGTTCGCGCCCGCGAGCGACACGCGGTCGCGACGGCCGACGGTGAACGACACGCGCTCGAAGAGTGGGTCGCCGCTCCACTCCTTTCGGAGCTCCGACGCGATCAGGACTGCCATGACCGCCGAAGGGTAGGCGAGAGATCTCGCCTGGCGACCTAGGCCGTCTGCACGGTCTGAGCGACGAGCTTCCGCGCAGCGGCGGCGATGTGCTCCGCGTCGATGCCGGCCGTGGCCAGCAGCTCGTCGGGCTTGCCCGAGGTGGGCATGCCCTGGACGGCCAGGCGGACGATCCGCGGCGGCTGCTCGCTGTCGCCGAGCGCGGCGGCGACCGCGTCTCCGAGCCCACCCTCCGGCCAGTGATCCTCGACCGTCACGAGCCGACCTCGTGTCGCCTCCGACGCCGCGGCCAGCGTGGCGGCGTCGACGGGCTTGATCGAGTAGAGGTCGATCACGCGCGCCGCAACACCTTCCTCCGCGAGGGCGTCGGCAGCCTTCAATGCCTCGTGCACCGTGATCCCTGCACCGATCAGAGCGCACCTCGTCCTCGTCGCTCGCGCGGAGCACGCGGCTGCCGCCGATCTCGAACTCCTCGTCCGGCCCGTACAGGACGGGTGTCGCCGGCCGCAGCGTCCGCAGGTACGAGATCCCGTCGAGATCGGCCATCGCTGCTACGAGCCTCGCGGTCTGGTTCGCATCGCACGGATGCAGAACCGTGCTGCCGTGAACTGCCCGGATCGAGGCGATGTCCTCGAGCGCCATCTGCGACGGTCCGTCCTCGCCGATGGAGACTCCCGCGTGCGAGCCGGAGAGCGAGAACGTCGCGCGGCTCACCGCGGCCATCCGGACGAAGTCGTAGGCGCGGGAGAGGAACGCGGCGAACGTCGAGGCGAACGGGCGCCAGCCGACCGCCTGGAGCCCCACCGCGGCGGCGACCATCTGCTGCTCGGCGATGTACATCTCGAAGTAGCGCTCAGGATGTTGCTTCGCGAACACCTCCGCGAACGTCGAGTTCGAGACCTCTCCGTCGAGGACGACGACATCCGGGCGCGCCGCGCCGAGCGCGGCCAGCGCGTCGCCGTACGCCTTGCGGGTCGCGACCTCCTCGCCCACCTCGTAGCGCGGTAGCTCGAGAGCCGGCGCCGACCGGTCGGGTCGTGCCGCCGCCTCCGGCTTCGCGACTTCGACGCGCACGTCGCTGCGCCCGCCGAGCTCGGCGATGGCCGCTTCCGGATCGTCGAGCGGCTTCCCGTGGAAGCCGTTCTCGTTCGCGACCGCAGCCACGCCGTGCCCCTTCTCGGTCTTGGCGACGAGCACGGTCGGTCGCCCCTTCGTCTCGACCGCCTCGGCGAACGCGCGGTCGACGGCGTCGAGGTCGTGTCCGTCGAGCGTGATCGCGTGCCACCCGAACGCTCTCGCCCGCTCGGCGTGGACGTCGACGTCCCAGCCGACCATCGTCTCGCCGCGCTGCCCGAGGCGGTTGACGTCGATGATCGCCGTGAGGTTGTCGAGCTCGAAGTGCGCGGCGTGCTCGAACGCCTCCCACATCGAGCCCTCGGCCATCTCGCTGTCGCCGCACAGCACCCACACGCGGCTCGGAAGCTTCTCGAGGTACTTGGCGGCGAGCGCCATCCCGACGCCGATGGGAAGGCCCTGGCCGAGCGAGCCCGTCGCGACGTCGACCCACGGCAGGATCGGCGTCGGGTGCCCCTCGAGCCTGCTCCCGAAGACGCGGTACGTGTCGAGGTCGTCCTCCGTGATCGCACCTGCGGCGCGATAGATCGAATAGAGCAAGGTCGAGGCGTGACCCTTCGAGAAGACGAGCCGGTCGTTCGCCGGGCTCTTCGGGTCGTCGAAGTCGTAGCGCAGGTACCCGTCGGCGAGCACCGACATCAGCTCGGCGGCGGACATCGCAGACGTCGGATGGCCCGACTTCGCCGTCGCGGCCATGCGGATCGAGTCGACCCTGAACTGCTGCGCCAGCGCTCGGCGCCGCTCGGTTGCGGTCATCGGCGGCATTCTAGGTTTCCTGTTTCCCGATCGGGCCGCGAGGTAACGTGTCCTCATGGCGAAGAGTCGTCTGCACGAGCTCTCCGAGCACGGAGTCAGCGTCTGGATGGACTCGCTCTCGCGGGAGATGCTCGACACGGGCGAGCTCCAGCGGCTCGTGGACGAGGACGCAGTCGTCGGGGTGACGTCCAACCCCACGATCTTCGAGAAGGCGTTGTCCAAGGGCGACTGGTACGACGAGCAGCTGCGGGAGGAGCTGGAGCGCGAGGACGACCCGAAGGAGATCTTCGTCCGGCTCGCGGTCGCCGACGTGCAACGCGCGTGCGATCTGCTGCGGCCGGTGTGGGAGCGCACGGACGGCCTCGACGGGTTCGTCTCCATCGAGGTCGATCCCGACCTCGCGTACGAGCAGCAGGCGACGTTCGAGGAGGCGAGACGGCTCTCGGAGCTCGTCGATCGCGAGAACGTCTACGTCAAGATTCCCGCGACCGAGCCGGGTGTCGGCGCCATCGAGGACTCGATCGCGGCCGGACGTCCGATCAACGTCACGCTCATCTTCTCGCTCGCTCGCTACGCGGAGGTCGCCGAGGCGTACATCGCCGGCCTCGAGCGCCTGGTCGCGTCGGGTGGCGATCCCTGGCGCGTGCCCTCGGTCGCGAGCTTCTTCGTCTCGCGCGTCGACACGGAGGCGGATCGGCGGCTCGAGGAGGTCGGGCGCGAGGATCTGCAGGGCCGGCTTGCGATCGCGAACGCGAAGCTCGCGTACGAGCACTACCTGGAGACGTTCTCGGGGGAGCGCTGGGAGCGGTTGGCGAAGGCGGGCGCGCGTCCTCAGCGCTGCCTGTGGGCCTCGACCTCCACGAAGAACCCCGCGTACCGCGATGTCCTCTACGTCGAGGAGCTGATCGGCCCGAACACCGTCAACACCATGCCGCTCGAGACGGTCGAGGCCTTCCAGGACCACGGCGAGGTGCGCGACACGCTCCAGGAGGGCCTCGCCGAGGCGCACGCGCTGCTCGACGAGCTCGCCGAGGCGGGGGTCGACTACGACGACGTGGTCGCCACGCTCGAGACCGAGGGCGTGCAGAAGTTCTCCGACTCGTTCCAGACGCTCATCTCCGGGATCGACGAGAAGCGCGCCGCGCTCGTCTGAGCGAGCCCATTCACTTACATATGTAATTTGCATATACTGTGGCGGTGCATCGCCACAGACGAGTTCGAGCGCGGAACCGCTCGCGCAACGAGAGCGGCAACTGGGAGGTGCGCGCGCGGGTCGAGCGCTTCGCCGAGCCTGCCCTCCTCCTCCTCCTCGCGACTCGGCCCACCCACGGCTACGAGCTCCTCGAGCAGTTGCCCGGCGTGTCCGGCGAGGACCGAGTCGATGTCGGGAACGTGTACCGGATGCTGCGCTCGCTCGAGGACGAGGGCCTGGTCGCCTCGGAATGGAGCGGGGATCTGCCGGGCCCGACGAAGCGCACGTACACGCTCACCGACGAGGGACGGAACGCTCTCGCAGCATGGCTCCGGGCGATCGAGCGTCTTCGTGGCGGACTCACCCAGTTTCTCGAACGTGCAGAGAAGGGAGGTGAATGACCATGTGTGGAAGACACCACCATCGACGCCGGCGGGAACGGCGGGCTCCGAATCGCGAGGAGCTCCTGAAAGCGCTCGAGGAGCGCCAGAAGGATCTCGAGCAGGAGATCGCCGACATCCACGACGTCCTGCGTCGGCTGCGTGAGGAGGGCGTGACGCCCTCCCCCGAGCCGGCACCGTCGATCTAAGGCGACGGCAACGAGCCGGCGACAGCGGCGAGCAGCTCGTCGTGCAGGCGGCCGTTCGAGCTGACGGCGCTCCGGCCGTCGATGCGCGACTCGCCGCCGAAGTCGGAGAAGCGGCCGCCCGCCTCCTCGACGATCACCTGCACCGCCGCGAGATCCCACTCGCGCACGCCGACCGAGTCGATCGCTCCGTCCACGGCACCCTCGGCGACGAGCATGTGCGCCCAGAAGTCGCCGAATCCGCGCGCGTTCCAGGCGCGGCGCGCGAGCTCGGGCACCGCTCGGTCGAGCGGGAACGAGAGGACGGCGTCCTCGACGCGCGCGACCGCGGAGACTGCCGATTCGCTCTCCGTCCGCCCAGGCACCCTGCACCGCGCTCCGCCCACCAGCGCCGGCCGAGCATCGGCGCGGAGACGACGCCGAGGCGGACGCGTGCCCGACTCCTCGAGCGCGATGAGCGTTCCCCAGACGGGATTCCCGCGCGCGTAGTTGCGCGTCGCGTCGATCGGGATCGAGGATCCAGCGCGCGATCGGCGGCACCGACTTCCGCCCTCCTCCTCGCCCAGGATCGCGTCGTCCGGTCGCTCGCTCGCGAGGAGCCGCCGCAGCTCGGCCTCGACGGCGCGATCGGCCTCGGTGACCGGTGTCAGGTCGGGCTTGGTCTCGATTGCCAGGCCCGAACCGGAAGCGCGGAATCGAGATCGCGTCTGCCGGCGTCGGCGAGACGCAGTGCCAGCTCGAGGTCGGGAGTCAAACCTCAGTCGAGCTGCAAGTACAGCACGGCGACGAGGGCGGTTCCGAGGAAGAGCAGCCAGAAGAGCCCGAACAGCGCCCAGCCGAAGCGGAGGTTGCGGCGGGCGAGATCGTTCTCGTTCACAGGAGCACCGGGTCGAGTGCTGCCGCGGTGAAGAGCAGCGCGAGGTAGAGGAGCGAGTAGTGGAAGAGCACCTGCGCGCGAGCCCGCGTCAGGTCGTGCCGCAGCAGCACCGCGAGCCCCACGAACACGGCACCGAGCGCGACCGCAGCGGCGGTGTAGAGCGGGCCGAGCCAGTAGCCCACGACCACCGTGAACGCGACCATCGCGATCGAGTAGAGCACGATCTGGCGCGCCGTCTCGCGGTCGCCGCGCACGACGGGGAGCATCGGCACGCCCGCCGCGGCATACGCGTTCTTGATCATCAGCGCGAGCGCCCAGAAGTGCGGCGGCGTCCACAGGAACACGATCAGGAACAGCCACAGCGCCGGGAGCGCGAGGCTGCCGGTCGCGGCCGCGTACCCGACGAGTGGCGGGACCGCGCCGGCCGCGCCGCCGATGACGATGTTCTGCGGCGTCGAGCGCTTGAGCCACCGCGTGTAGACGACGACGTAGAACAGGTTCCCGACGAGCGCGAGCACCGCGGTCAGCACGTTCACCGCCGACGCGAGCAGCGCGAACGAGAGCGCGGAGAGGAGGAGCCCGAACTCGAGCGCCTGCTCCGGGCGTGACGCGGCCGGCTGCGACGGGCCGCGCCTTCGTCCGCTCGCCCATGAGCCGGTCGATGTCGCGGTCGAGCACGTGGTTGAGTGCCGAGGCGCCGCCGCACGCGAGCGCGAGCCCGAGCATCGTCACGGCGAAGAGCCCGAGCGGCGGCACGCCTTGCGCTCCCACGAACATGCCCGCGCCGCCGGTCAGGAGAAGGAGCGTCATGATCCGCGGCTTCGTCAGCGTCAGGTAGTCGCGCGCCGACGCGAGCCGGACGGCTTCACCCCGGAATGCGCCTGCGACGACGAGCAGGCTCAGAGCGAGAGCGACGGCGGCCCCGCCGACGTGCAGCGCGCTCGCCCAGGTCGCGCCGTCCGACCAGGCGACGACGCCACCGAGCGCGATCGCCGCGAGGAACGCCACGAGCGCGGCGAGCGAACGAAGCAGGAGCGACGGGTACGCGAGCCTCGCGAGCACGGCGTTCGCCACGAGCAGCGGCAGCGCCACGAGCGCGAGCCCCCAATGCGTTGTTCCGAGCTCGAGCACCGCGCTGACGACCACCAGCCCGACCGCGACGGCGCTCCCGGACGCGCACAGCCGGAACAGCGCGCCGGGCGCGACGGTGGCAGGTCTAGACAGGCTCACGAGCTCCACGCTTCTCCCTCAGCTCTCTCCGCAGATCGTAGAGCGGCCGCGCGCTCCGCACGTACGGCACCTCGTCGAAGTTGTGCTCCGGCGGCGGCGAGGTCGTGTACCACTCGAGCGTGTCCGCCTGCCACGGGTCGTTGCCGACTCGCGCGCCGCGCGTCTGCGTCCGCCACACGTTCACGATGAAGAACAGGATGGCGATTCCCATCACCCACGAGCCGATGGTCGAGGCGAGGTTGTACCCCTCCCAGCTCTCGTCCGCGTACGTGTAGACGCGCCGAGGCATCCCTTCGAGGCCCGCGAAGTGCTGGGGGAAGAACGCGAGGTTGAACCCGACCATCAGCGTCCAGAAGTGCCACTTGCCGAGCCGCTCGTCGAGCATGCGCCCGAACATCTTCGGCCACCAGTAGTAGAGGCCGGAGAAGATCGCGAACATCGCGCCGCCGAAGATCGTGTAGTGGAAGTGCGCGACGACGAAGTACGTGTCGTGCACCTGCCAGTCGATCGGGAACGCGGCGAGGTAGATCCCCGAGAGTCCGCCGATGACGAAGACGGAGAGGAAGCCGAGCGCGAACAGCATCGGCGTCTCGAAGCTCAGGTTCCCGCGCCAGAGCGTCGCGAGCCAGTTGAAGATCTTGATCCCCGTCGGGACCGCGATGACCATCGAGGCGATCATGAAGAACGCCTGCAGCGAGAACGGGAGGCCCGACCGTGAACATGTGGTGCGCCCACACGAGCATCGAGAAGAACCCGATCGCGACGGTCGAGACCGCGATCGCCTTGTAGCCGAAGATCGGCTTGCGCGCGAAGACGGGCAGGACCTCGGAGATGATCCCGAAGGCGGGCAGGATGATCACGTACACCTCGGGGTGCCCGAAGAACCAGAACGCGTGCTGGTAGAGCACCGCCGAGCCGCCCTCGGCCGGATTGAAGAAGTTGGTCTGCACGTCCCACGACCCGATCGACAGGCCGCGGTCGAGGAGGAGGAGCGTCAGCCCCGCCGAGAGCACGGGCAGGATCACCACGAGGAGCACCGCGAAGATCTCGATCGACCAGACGAACAGCGGCAGCCGCGCCCAGCTCATCCCGCGCGTCCGCAGGTTGTGGATGGTCACGATGAAGTTGATCGCGCCCGCGAGTGACGAGGCCGTGAGGATGTGCAGCGAGAGGATCCACAGGTCCTGCCCGTTGCCGGGCGCCTGGGTCGAGAGCGGCGGGTAGGCCGTCCAGCCCGACTTCGCGGCGCCGCCCTCGGCGAAGAAGCTCAGCATGAGCACGGCGCCGCCGAGGACGAAGAGCCAGTACGAGAGCGCGTTCAGCCGCGGGAAGGCCACGTCGCGCGCGCCGATCATCAGCGGGACGAGGTAGTTCGCGAACCCGGACAGGAGCGGGACGACGACGAGGAACACCATCGCCGTGCCGTGGATCGTGATCAGCTCGTTGTAGCGGTCGGCACCGATCACGTCCGCGTTCGCCTGCGAGAGCTGGATCCTGAACGCGAGCGCCATCAGACCCGCGAGCACGAAGAAGACGAGCGACGTCGAGATGTAGAGGATCCCGATCCGCTTGTGGTCGGTCGTGACGAACCAGCTCGCGAACCTGCCGCGCTGCCAGGTCGGAGCCGTGCTGGCGACTAACTGCCACCGGGCGGGTTCTCCTCGAGGAAGCTGACGAGCGCCTCGATCTGCTCGTCCGTCCAGTCGGCGCCGACCGCGGGCATCTCGCCCCGCCCGTTGCGGAGGAGCGTCGTGAGCTCGTCGATATCGGTCAGGGTCGGCGAGCCTGCGATTCGCGGGCCCTCGCCGCCCTCGCCCTCGGGGCCGTGGCACTTCGCGCAGACGCCTTCCCACTCCTCCTGGCCGAGCTCGCCGGTCCCCGCCTGCTGCTCCTGGAGGCGCTCGTCGACCCAGGACTCGAACTCGCGCTCGGTCACCACCTCGACCGAGGCGAGCATCCTCGCGTGCTCCACGCCGCAGAGCTCGGCGCACTGGCCCTGGAACAAGCCGGTGCGGTTGGCCTCGAACCACGTCTCGTTCTCGACTCCCGGGATCGCGTCGATCTTGCCGCCGAGCGAGGGAATCCACCACGAGTGGATGACGTCGCTGTCGGGCGCGGTGACGTTGAGAAGGACGGGCGTGCCGACCGGTGCTCGCAGGGTGTCGATCGAGATCGCGCCGTTCTCGTACTCGTACTGCCAGTAGAACTGGTGGCCGGAGACGTCGATCTCCATGCGCTCGGCGCCCGCCTCGGCGTCGGGCACGTTCTTGATGCCGGGCAGCTCGATGAACACGAACGCGGCGATGAGGAACAACACGATGACGGGGAACACCGTCCACATGAGCTCGAGCCGGGTGGCGCCGTGAACCTGTGCGCCATCTGCGAAGCGAGCACGTTTCTGCCGGCGGTAGCGCCAGATGAACGCGATCAGGAGTCCCTCGACGAGCACGAAGATCGCGAGGACGAAGATCGAGACGAAGAGGTAGCTGTCGCGGATTCCCTCGGCGTTCGGCGACTCGGGCGAGACCGGGGCGAACTGAGCCAGGGAGAGGAGCACGCGCACCGGCTGCCATTCTATGAACGTGCCTTCCACGACGCCGACGAGAACCCGCGTGCGTCTTCCCGCAGACGTCGTGCGCCCGTTCGAGGTCTTCGTGAACGGCATTCAGCAGGGGGAGGGAACGGACTTCCGCGTCGACGGACGGACGCTCGTCTTCGACCGCGAGCTCAGGACCGAGGGCAAGCTCGGCTTCTGGCGCTGGCTCTCGCTGTGGATCGGATCGCCGGCACGTACCGCCAGAACGACTCGGTCGACGTCGCGTATCAGCGCGGCGGCAAGCCGGTCGTGGCCAGCAAGCTCCCGCTCGAGCCGCTCGCCTAGCCGGCGCTACTGCTGGAGATAGGTGAGCACGGCCAGGACTCGGCGGTGATCGGTCTCCGACTGCGGAAGATCGAGCTTGCCGAGGATGCTCGCGATGTGCTTCTCGACCGCGCCGACGGTGAGGACGAGCGCCTTCGCGATGCCCGCGTTCGAGCGACCTTCGGCCATCAGGCCGAGGACTTCGAGCTCGCGGGGCGTCAGGTTGGAGAGAGGGCCCTCCTGCCGTCGTGAGAAGAGCTGCGCGACGACCTCGGGGTCGAGCGCGGTGCCTCCCTCGGCGACGCGACGAACTGCGTCGACGAAGTCGGCCACGTCCATGATCCGGTCCTTCAACAGGTAGCCGACGCCACCACGTCCGTCCGCCAGGAGCTCGGTGGCGTAGGTGTGCTCGACGTACTGCGAGACGACGAGGATCGCCGTGTCGGGTGCGCGGCGGCGAGCTTCGACGGCCGCGCGGACGCCCTCGTCGCGGAACGTCGGCGGGAGTCGGATGTCCACGATCGCGATGTCCGGCTTCTCGGTGGTGATCACGCGCAGGAGCGCGCCGGCGTCCTCGACGGCTGCGACGACCTCGAACCCGTTGTCCCGGAGGAGGCGCGAGAGGCCGTCCCGCAGGAGCGCGAGGTCCTCGGCGATGACTACGCGCACGGAAGCTCCGCCCTCACCGTCGTCGGTCCACCCACCGGGCTCTCCACGTGCAGCCTCCCGTCCAGCGCACGTACCCGTTGTGCGAGGCCGGCCAGCCCGTGGCCGGCCGGGTCTGCTCCGCCTCGCCCGTCGTCCTCGATCTCGGCGATCAGCGTGCCGTTCGCCCGCCGGATCCTGATCTCGATGCGCTCCGGCTCCCCGTACTTGATCGCGTTCGCGAGCGCCTCCGCGACGACGAAGTAGGCGGCGGTCTCGACTGCCGGCGACGGTCGGGTCGGAACGTCGACGGAGAGTGCGACCGGCACCGGCCCCTGTGAGGCGAGCGCAGCGATCGCCGCTTCGAGGCCACGGTCGGTGAGGATCGGCGGGTGGATGCCGCGGGCGAGGTCGCGGAGCTCGACGAGCGCCTGGCGGGCGTCGGTCCGGGCGTCGGCGAGCAGGGCCTGCGCGCCCTCCGGATCCGTTTGCATCTTCTCCTCGGCCATGCCGATGCTCATGCCGAGTGCGACCAGCCGCGCCTGCGCTCCGTCGTGCAGATCCCGCTCGATCCGGCGGAGCTCGGACTCCTGCACGTCGACCGCGGCGGCCCTGCTCTGCTCGAGTCGCTCGATTCGATGTGTCGCGACTGGCCGTAGACGACGGCGGCATGGACGGCCGCGAGCAGAGCGCAGCGCGAGCGCAGGCCAGATCGGCCAGAAGTAGCCGTGGGTGGTGATCGCCCACACGCCGACGAGGAAGCCCGACGAAGATCGCGGAGATCGCCGACTTGCAGCGCGAGCGCCTGGCTGCCCAGGGTGAATCGCGAGATCTCGGGACGCTCGAGGACGAGGACGATCCAGCCCGGGATGCCGACGACGAGGGCAGCCGAGAGCAGTGGCCAGATCGGCCAGAAGTACCCGCCCGACGTCAGCGCCCAGATGACGACGAGCGTTCCGACGATGCTCGTCGCGGTCAGGGCCCAAACGGTCAGCGCCTGGAGGCGCCGCGCATGCACCTCCGCCTGCGATCGCATCCCTCCAGCATCGCCTGCGAGGAGGCGAGATGCGAGCCAGCGGGAGAACCTGGCGTACAGCCCGACGAAGTGCGCCGCGGCGACGAGGAGCACGAGGCCGAGGCCTGCGGGCAAGAGCGCGCGTGCGAACGTGTCCACCTGGAGGAAGCCGACCACGTCGCTCGAGTCGACCGACCGGTACCAGATCGGGACGGAGATCAGCTCGAGTGCCCACGCGAAGAGGGCCAACGGGATCAGCGCGAGCGGCCAGGCGAGCAGGAGATGGCCCTGCTGCTTCCAGAACGCCGGGTCGCGGACGACGTTCACGCCCCGGTTCCAGAAACCGCTTCCGCCTGACGAGGTCGGGGGATCGACCGCGACGCCGAGCAGCTCCCTGGCGAGTGCACCCTCCGCGCGCGCGAGCAGTCCGATCGCGAACCTAAGGCCGATCAGCAGCGGTACGACGAGCGGGGTGATCGCGAAAACGAGCGTGACGGTCCACCCCGCGATCAGCAGGGTGAACCCGATCACGCCCAGCACGAGCTCGGCGACGTAGAAGGCCAGAGCCCGATACGTCGCCGAGCTGACGAGCGGCGCTACGAGCCGCTTCATCGTCAGCGAGCCTCCGCTGCCCTGGGCGCCGAGCCCTCGAGCTTCACGCTCGGCAGCCAGCGGAGCCAAGTACGGCAGGTACCAGTTCCACTCGCCGAGCAGCCTCATGCTCGCCGGAAGGAGGACGCCACGGACGATCGTCGCGTCGATCAGCACCGCGGTCGCGAGGCCCACGCCGAACTGCTTCATCATGATCAGCGAGAGCGTCGCAAAGATCGAGAACACGAAGACCATCACGATCGCGGCGCTCGTGACGACGCCTGCGCTCGACTTGATGCCGTACGCGATCGCATCCTCGGTCCTCATGCCACGGTCGTACGCCTCCCGGATGCGGCTCAGGATGAACACGTGGTAGTCCATCGAGAGCCCGAAGAGGATCACGAACATGAACACCGGCAGCCACGCCATCACGCCGCCCGTGTACTCGACGCCGAGCAGACCGCTCCCCCAGCCGTGCTGGAACACGAGCACGAGCACGCCGTACGCGGCCGCGACCGAGAGCAGGTTGAGCACGACCGCCTTGGTCGCGATCACGATCGAACGGAACGAGACGAGCATGAGCACGAATGCGAGCGCGAGCACGAACGCGAACACGAGTGGCGCCTTGCCGCGGAGCGCGGACTGGAAGTCCATCGACCCTGCCGTCTCACCCGTCACGCCCGCCTCGACGCCGTCCAGGCGGCCGACCGTCGCCGGGAGCACGTCCTCGCGCAGCGCCGAGACGGCGTCGTACGACGCCTGATCCGACCCGGTCCCGTCGATCGGGAAGTCGAGTCGCGCGACCGTCCGGGCGTTGTTGATCCTGGTCGTGACGGGCTCGTGGACGCGGCCGGTCGCGAGCGCCCCGCGCCGAAGCTCGGCGATAGCGGCTTCGACCCGTGGGTCGTCGATCGAAGGTGCCTCGACGACGACGACCGCCGGCTCCTGCTCGCCGGGAAACGCACTCTCGAGTCGCTCGTAGGCCTCCACGACGGCGAGGTTCTGCGGGAGCGCTTCGATGCCCGGGACGACGGTCTTCATTCCGAGCGCCGGCAACGCCAGGGCGATCAGCAGCCCGGCCGAGGTTGCGGCCGCGACGAGAGGTCGCTGCAGCACGCGGTCGAGCGTCCAGCCCCAGATCCGCCCTCCTTGCGGCCGCTGCAAGCGGTGGAGGAGGGGGACGCGAACCCTGTTCACGCGATCGCCCAGCCGCGACAGCAGCGCGGGCAGGACGGTCAGGGATCCGACCACGGCGATCGCGACGACCATGATCGTCGCCATGGCGAAGGAGCCGAACGTCTTGTCGCCGGTCAGGAACATGCCGGCCATGGCGATCATCACGGTCAGACCGGAGATGAGCACCGCTCGACCGGAGGTCGCCGCGGCAGCCTCGAGCGCGGCGCGCTCGCTGCGTCCTGCCGCCCGCTCCTCACGCTCCCGCTTCAAGTAGAAGAGGGAGTAGTCGACCCCGACCGCGAGCCCGATCAGCAGCACGACCGCGCTCACGTTCTCGTCGACCGGCCAGACCTGGCTCGGCAGCGCGAGCAGGCCCATCGTCGCCAGCACGCCCGTGAGTGCGAGCAGAAGCGGGATGCCCGCTGCCACCAGTGCACCGAAGGCGACGATCAGGACGACGACCGTGACCGGAAGCGACAGCAGGCCCGCGCGAGCGAGATCCTCGCCGACGCTGCCGTCGATCTCCTTGTCCGCAGTGGCCTCGCCGAAGCTGCCGACGTACAGCTCGGGATGAGCGGCCTTCGCTGCGGCGACGGCGTCGACGACGGGGCCGATCCGCTCGACCGCCGTCTCCGGGTCGCCCCGGATGTCGAACGTGACGAGAGCCGAACGGCCGTCCTTCGAGATCAGCTCGGTGTTCGCCGCCTCGAGCGGGCTGTCGATCCGGGCTGCCAACCCCGTTGCCCCGATGCGGTCGACGACGTCCGCGACGGCTGCCCGGAAGCGCGGGCTCTCCACGTCGAGCGTGCGGCTCTGCAGGAGGACGCTTTCCTCCGCAGGCTCGGCGAATCCGGCGTCGAGGATCCGCGACATGCGGCCGGACTCTCCGGGGCTGGCTTCGCCGTCCGTCAGCTGCTTCGTGCCGACGGCTCCGCCCAGGACGACGGCCGCGATCACGAACGCGATCCAGCCGAAGGTCGCGGTCTTCCAGTGGTCGGCGCTCCAGCGCGCCGCGCGAGTTGCGAGATTGAGCTTCATGACCTGCCCCCCATCTGTTGCTTGCACCACTGCATCCAGGCTGGCGCGCGGTGCCGGGCCGGCCAATGGGGCGCACCGGCGTCCGTCCTGGTGGTAGCCGGGGGGCGTGCACCTGCAGCGCTCCCGATTGCTCTCGTTAGTGTTGGACGGTGACGGACGAGAACGGGATCGAGGTCGAGGGCCTCGTCCGTGAGTACCGGAAGGGCCCCCGAGCCGTCGACGGCATCGACCTCTCCGTCGCTCCCGGCGAGATCTACGGCTTCCTCGGACCGAACGGTGCAGGCAAGTCGACCACGGTTCACGTCCTGACCACGCTGCTGCCGCCCACTGCGGGTACGGCGCGCGTCGGGGGGTTCGACGTCGTCAAGGACGGGCCGAAGGTGCGGTCACTCATCGGCGTCGCGCTCCAGGAGGCCGCGCTCGACCCGCTGCTCACCGGCCGCGACCACCTCCGCCTGCAGGCCACGCTCCAGGGCGTCCGCAAGGATCAGCGGCGGGCGCGCGCGGAGGAGCTCCTCCATCGCGTCGGGCTGGCCGATGCGGCTGACCGCAAGGTGTCAGGCTACTCGGGCGGGATGAAGCGACGGCTCGATCTCGCGCTCGCGCTGATCCACAGCCCGCGCATCCTCTTCCTCGACGAGCCGACGACCGGGCTCGACCCGCAGTCGAGGACGGCGCTCTGGGAGGAGGTCGCGCTGTTGCAGCGCGAGGATCGCGTCACGGTGTTCCTGACGACCCAGTACCTCGAGGAGGCGGACGTCCTTGCCGACCGGGTCGGGATCATCGACCAGGGCAGGATCGTCGCCGAGGGCACGCCGACGGAGCTCAAGGCCGAGATCGGCCGGCCGAGCGTCCACGCGATTCCGCACAAGGACGAGGATCGACCGCGCATCGCGGAGTTCCTCGCACAGTTCGGCGAGCCGCTCGCCTCCACGCGCGACGTCGCCGTACGGCTGCGTGACGGGCTGGGACTGACCGACATCGTCCGCGCCGTCGACGCGAACGGTGTCGACATCGCCGACCTCGAGCTCCGCGCGCCGACCCTCGACGACGTCTTTCTCGCGAAGACCGGCCGCACGCTCGAGGGCGCGACCGAGGAGGCCGACTCCGAGCAGCAGGAGAAGCAGCGGCAATGAGCTCGACCTGGCCGCAGGTCGGCGCGATCGCCCGCCGCTCGGTCGTGCGCACGTCGCGTCAGCCGGCGAGCATCATCCCGCCTCTCGTCTTCCCGGTCGCGCTCATGGCCGTGAACGCGGGCGGGCTTCGGGCCTCGACCGACCTGCCCGGCTTCCCGACGGACTCGTTCCTCGCCTTCGCGCTCGCCGTGCCGTTCATCCAGGGCGCGCTCTTCTCGACGATGAACGCCGGCACGGACCTGGCTCGCGACGTCCAGACGGGGTTCATCAACCGCCTCTCGCTGACGGCGCTCCGCGACTGGCCGCTCCTCGCAGGCCAGCTCGCCGGCGTCGTCGCATTGGGCGTCGTCCAGGTGCTCTTCTACATCGTGGTCGGGCTCGCCGCCGGAGTGGAGTTCGCGTCGGGCCCGGCCGGGATCGCGGTGCTCCTCCTCTACGGCGCGATCGTGTCGCTCGCGTTCGGCGCGCTGGGCGCCTGGCTCGCTTTCAGGACGGGCTCGGGCGAGACGATCCAGGCGCTCTTCCCCGTGCTCTTCGTCTTCCTGTTCATCTCGTCGATGAACGCTCCGCGGAACCTCATCGAGGTGGACTGGTTCCGGACCGCGGCGACGCTGAACCCGGTCTCGTACATGATCGAGTGCGTCCGCAGCCTGATCATCACCGGCTGGGACTGGCAGGCGCTCGCGCTCGGCTTCGGGTTCGTCATCGTCCTCGGTCTCGTCTCGCTCGCACTGGCGGCGCGCGCCCTCCGAACCCGGCTGACGCGGACATGAGGCTCTGGGACGTGATCTCGGGCGTCGCCTGGCGGACGCTGAAGAACGCGCTCACGAACCCGCAGATCTTCCTCCCGACGATGATGTTCCCGCTCTTCTTCTTCACCGCGTTCGCCGGGGGCCTCTCCCAGCTGAACGAGATACCGGGCTTCGACTTCGAACCGGGCTACACGGCGTTCCAGTTCGTCTTCGTGCTGCTCCAGTCGGCGGCCTTCAGCGGCGTGTTCACCGGTTTCGGGCTTGCGCGGGACTTCGAAGGCGGCTTCGCGAAGCGACTTCTGCTCGCCGCGCCGCACCGAAGCGGCATCGTGCTCGGCTACGCCCTCGCCGCGCTCGTGCGCTGGCTGATCGTCGCGATCGTGCTCACGGTCGTCGCGTTGATCTTCGGGATGAACGTGGGCGGAGGGCCGGTCGACCTCGTCGGCCTGTACGTCCTCGCGCTCCTGGTCAACTTCTGCGGGTTCTTCTGGGCGGGCGGGATCGCGATGCGGTTCCGGACGATCCAGGCCGCGCCGCTCATGCAGATGCCGGTGTTCCTCGTGCTCTTCTTCGCCCCGGTCTACGTCCCGCTCGGGCTGCTCGAGGGCTGGATCGAGAACGTCGCTACGGTGAATCCGTTCACGTACCTGATCGAGACGGGGCGCGGTTTCATCGCCGGCGACGCACCGCACGTCCTCGGCGCCTTCGCGATCGCGCTCGCCATGGGCGTGGCGTTCTGGACCTGGGCGTTCCTGGGGCTGCGCAAGGCCGAGGCAGCCGGGGCATGAGGTCGTGATGGGTGAGAGCGACGCACGGCGCGCCCTGCTCGGGCGGCTGATCGACCACGCGCCGACGTTCCCGCCGGCGTTGCTTCCTCCGGCGGAGGCGGTCGCCGAGGATGCTCGTGCGCAGTCGAGCACGCACTCCTTCATGCTCGCCCGGCTCGTCTGGCCGGCATCGCAGCTGGACGCGCTCGGAGGGCTCGACCGTGAGCTCAGCGTCGTGCTCGACGACGCGCTCCCGGCCGAGACGCAGCCGGAGTCGGTCGAGGTGCGGTTCCGCGAGGAGCTCGGCGGGCTGGCGACGCTCGCCGGCGAGATCTACGTCGAGGTCCCGCTCGACGACGATCTGGACGAGCGCCTCGACGCCGTGGCCGCACACGGCCTTCGGGCCAAGGTCCGCTGCGGTGGCGACTCGACGCCGGACATCGAGCGGCTCGCGGACTTCGTCCGCGCCTGCCGAGCGCGCGACCTCGTCTTCAAGGCGACGGCCGGGCTCCATCACGCCGTTGGCTCGAACGGCGAGCACGGCTTCCTGAATCTGCTCGCCGCCGCCGTCTTCGGAGAAGAAGAGGATGCGCTCGCGGAGTCCGACGCCGAGGCGTTCTCGCTCACGCCCGACGCGTTCATGTGGCGCGATCGCTCGGCCGGCGTCGGCCGAGCTCGCTGACGCGCGGCGAAACCGGCTCCACTCGATCGGAAGCTGCAGCTTCTTCGAGCCGGTCGAGGAGCTCGAAGCCTTGGGGCTGCTGGCGTGAACGGCGGAGTCGGCTTTGGCGTGTTCTCGGTCGACGGCGGTGAGCCGCGCGTGGGATTCCGCGTCGGGCACGGGATCCTCGACCTCGCCGAGCGCGGGCTCGGGACCGAGTTCCGGTCTCCCACGCTGAACGGGTTTCTCGCGCGCGGGCGGTCCGCCTGGGAGGACACACTCGCGCGCGTCGAAGCAGCCGTCTCCGCCGGCACCGACCTCGTCGCGCTGGAGACGGCAACCGTGCACATGCCTTTCGCCGTGGGGGACTACGTCGACTTCTACTCGTCGCTCGAGCACGCGACGAACCTCGGGCGCCTCTTTCGACCCGACGCGGATCCGCTGCTCCCGAACTGGCGGCACCTGCCGGTCGGCTATCACGGCCGCAGCGGCACGGTCGTCGTCAGCGGGTCGTCGATCGTGCGGCCGTCCGGGCAGTCGCTCGCGCCGGGCGAGACCGAGCCGCGCTTCGGCCCGAGTCGCAGACTCGACATCGAGCTCGAGCTCGGGTTCGTGGTCGGCGTCGGCAGCCGACGAGGAACGCCCGTGCCGGCCTCGGCGTTTCGCGACCACGTCTTCGGCGTCGTGCTCGTCAACGACTGGAGCGCGCGGGACCTCCAGGCGTGGGAGTACCAGCCTCTCGGGCCGTTCCTCGGAAAGTCGTTCGCCACGTCGGTGGCCGGCTGGGTGACGCCGCTCGCCCTGCTCGAGGATCGCTTCGTGCCCGCTCCGGAGCAGGAGCCCGAGCCGCTCCCGTATCTGCGGGTCGCGGGTGACTGGGCGCTCGATCTCGAGCTCGAGGTCGAGCTCTCCGGCACGGTGGTCTCGCGCACGAACGCTCGCGGGCTGTACTGGACGATGCCGCAGCAGCTCGCTCACGCGACCGTGAACGGTGCGTCGATCCGGACGGGCGACCTGTTCGCGTCGGGGACGATCTCGGGATCCACGCACGGGAGCGAGGGCTCCCTGATCGAGCTCACGCGCAACGGCGAGCACCCCATTCGCCTCGGCGACGGAAGCACGCGAGCGTTCCTCGAGGACGACGACGAAGTCGTGCTCCGCGCCCGCGCGGGCGAGCGCGAGCTCGGCGAGGTGCGGGGCAGGATCGTCCCGGCGCGGCCCTAGGCTCGCGCGGCGAAGTTCCCGGCGCGGTAGAGCTGTCCCTCGAGCCGCCGCCCGAGGACGCCCTCGAGCCACTCCGACACCTCGATGAGGGCGTCGAGGTCGATCCCCGTCTCGACACCCTCGCGGTGGAGCAGGTAGACGAGGTCGTCCGTCGCGATGTTGCCGGTCGCGTTCGGCGCGAACGGGCACCCGCCGAGCCCGCCGACCGATGCGTCGAGCACGACTGCCCCTGCGTCCAGTGCCGCGAGCGCATTGGCGTAGCCCGTGCTGCGCGTGTTGTGGAAGTGCCCCCCGACCGGGACTCCCGAGACGGGCTGCATCGGCGACGAGCGTCCGCACCTCGCTCGGCCCGGCGACGCCGATCGTGTCCGCCAGCAGCAGCGTGTCCGGCGCGGGGTCGGCGACGCGCTCGGCGATCCCGAGGACGTGGGCCGGATCCACCGGGCCTTCGAACGGGCAGCCGAACGCCACGCTCAGCGTGACGGCCGAGCGCAGGCCGTCGTCGCGCGCGCGGGCGACGACGCGACGCGCGGTCTCGACCGATTCGTCGACGGAGGCACCCTGGTTTTCCTGGTTGAACGACTCCGTGACGCCGAACGCGAAGCGCACCTCTCCGAGTCCCGTCTCGACGAGACGCTCGTACCCGCGCTCGTTGAGTGCGAGGCCCGCGTAGACGACGCCGTCGGTCGGCGTGAGCGCTGCCGCGACCTCGTCGGCTCCGGCCATCTGCGGCACCCGGCGCGGGTCGACGAAGCTCGCCACCTCCACGGCCCGAACCCCCGAGGCGACCAGACGCCGAACGAGCTCGACCCGCGTCTCCGGCTCGAGGACCTCGGGCTCGTTCTGAAGCCCGTCGCGCGGACCCACGTCGTAGAGCGTGACGCGCGTCTCCGTGGCCACCGAGCCACCTTACAGCCGCCGTTGTAGGCTGACCGAATGCCCGGAACGATCGTCGTCGGCGTCGATGGGTCCGACGCCTCGGTCGAGGCACTTCGCTGGGCCGCGGAGGAAGCGCGCCTCCGCGACGCCAGGCTCGTGGCCCTCCTACGCCTGGTCGTTCATTCCTCCCGCCCCGCTCGCCGAGCCGGGGATGCTCGCGATGCCCGCCGGCGATCTTCCCGGTCAGCTCGACGCGGAGAACACTGCGGCTCGGGACGCTCTCGACGTCGCTGTGGAGCTTGCCCTCGGGCCGGCCGCAGACGTGGACAAGCGACTCGTCGAGGGCTCGGCCGAGGATGCGCTCGTCGCCGAGAGCAAGGATGCAGACCTCGTCGTCGTTGGCTCCCACGGGCGCTCGGGCTTTCGAGCCGCGCTCCTCGGCTCGGTCAGCCGGCACGTGACGGCAGAGGCCGCGTGCCCCGTGGTCGTGGTCAAGGCGAAGAGCGAGAGCTAGCTCAGCGAGTCCGTCTTCGACGCGAGGTCGCGGTCGCGATCCGTGATCCCACCCGCGGTGTGCGTCCACCAGCGAAGCGTCACGCGGTTGTAGTTGATCGCGATGTCGGGATGGTGGTTCTCCGCCTCCGCCAGCTCGCCCACGCGGTTCACGAACGCGAGAGCGGCGACGAAGTCCGCGAACTCGAACGTCCGCTCGAGCGCCTTGTCGACCTCGCTCCAATCCGTTTCGCTCATCGGCCCAGTATCTACGATCGACGCGGCGCGATGACGATCTCCACGGAGAACGCGGCCGGCCCGGCGCTCGAGCGTCCCGACGCCCGGCGCGCCGGACGGGAAGTCGTGCTCGAGTGGGTGTTCAGGCCGCTCTCCAACGTGATCGTGAGACCCCTCGCACGAGTGGGCGTGCCGCCGTCCGCCGTGGTGCTCGCGAACGCGAGCTTCGGACTGCTCGGCGCGCTGGTGCTCGCTCGCGAGGAGCTCGTCCTCGCCGCGCTCCTGCTCCAGGTGAAGACGCTCCTCGACAACGCCGACGGCGCGCTCGCGCGCGCAACGGGACGAGTCACGCTCGTCGGCCGCTACCTGGACACCCTGGCGGACCTCGTGGTCAACGCCGCCGTGTTCGCCGCGCTCGCAGTCGTGACCGGAGAACCGCTCCTCGCGCTCGCGGCGTTCGTGGCCCTGACGCTCGTGCTCGCTGTGGACTACAACGCGACGGAGCTCTACCGAGAGGCGCGTGGCGAGCAGCCAACCTCGCCTGCTCGCGACGGGGAGCTCCCTGGAGCGCGCGCTCGAGCTCGCATATCGCGTCGTGTTCGGTCCGCTCGATCGTCTCGCGCGAGCGTTCTCCCGCCGACGGTTCGTCGTCGCGCTCGGTGGGGAGGATCGACCCGACGCGACACGCGGCGCACGGCTCGCCTACCACGACTCGCTGACCGTCGGCGTCCTCGCGAACCTCGGTCTGACGACGCAACTGGCGGCGCTCGGTGTCTGTCTCGTCCTCGGCGTGCCCGAGCTCTACCTCTGGGCCGTGCTCGGCAGCCTCTTCCTGCTCCCGCTCCTGCAGCTGCGCCGCGAGCGCGCGGTCGCTAGGCGGCTCCGCGCAGCGTGAGCCGCTGGCCGTTCATCGATGCTGCGGCGTCGGAGCAGAGATAGGCGACCGCCTCGGCGATCTCCTCCGCCGGCGTGAACGTCGAGAAGTCCTTGTCGGGGCTCTCGGCGCGCATCTGTGGTGTGACGATGGCCCCGACCACGACGACGTTCGCCGTCGCTCCCGTCCCGCGGAAGCGATCGGCCAGCGCGAGCGTCCACGTCTCCGAGGCCGCCTTCGCCGCCGCATAGGCCGCGTTCGGGTGCGTGGGAGCCTGCGCCTGCCCGGCCGAGATCAGGACGAAGCGCCCGTGCCCGCTCTCCATGAGGTGCGCCGCGAATGCCTGGGTCGCGTGCTGGACGGTTCGAACGAGGAGGTCGGCGAGGAAGTCCCAGTCCTCGAGCGGAGCATCCTCGATCGGCGTTCCGCCGCGCCAGCCGCCGACGAGGTGCACGAGACCGTCGACTCGACCGTGACGGTCGGCGAGGGTTGTCGCCCACTCCCGGGTCGCGGCGGGATCGAGCAGATCGACGACGTCGGTGTCGATCTCCCCGACCTCGGCAGCGAGCGCGTCGAGCCCTTCCCGATCGCGTCCGCAGACACATGCGCGCGCGCCACCCTCGACGAGCCGTCGAACGACGGTCGGGCCGAGGTTCCCGGCTCCGCCCGCGACGGCCAGGACGCGACCCTCGAGTGCCTGCCCCACAGCGCCACGCTAGCAACGCTGAGCCCGGCGCTACGCTTGCCGCGCGCCCCCCGTAGCTCAGTGGATAGAGCTGCGAGTCGATACACAACCAAGAGCGACTTCCCGCGGCCGATAGCACGCCTCGCGATGGGTCCGATCTGGCGAACCGCCGATGTAGAGCAGTGGGCGCGTGACCACATGCCTCTTCCTCGAGGTCGCCCGCCTCGGGACTAGTGGGGTGTGCGCCCGGCTCGCGTAGCGTGACTCGCACCACCGGTGACCTCCGGACTCGCCCGAGTGCGCCCCGCGACCTCCGGCGTGACAGTTCTGTCCGGCGCTGATCAGCCGTGGTCAGGGCATGTCGGGACGCGGTCGTTACGCGGTTTGCCACTGAGCGTTGTGCTTTGAGTGGTCGACGATGGTCAGCTCGGATCTGACACAAATCTGACACCGGCTCCGGGTCCCGCGCTCGCGTGCGCTCGTTACCAATCCCGACGCACGAGGCTTAGATAGCCCCGACACTCCGCGCGCCTCGGACGATCAGCCCTCACTCGCCTAGCTCGAGGAAGCCGATCTCGAGCATCTGGCGAGCGAGGGCAAGACCCGTCTCCTGCGCGGCGTCGCCGTCTACGGCCGCCGCGAGTGCCTCGCGAAGCGTCCTTGACCCGTCGAGTTCGCGGATCAATCGCGCCGTCGGTGGATCGAGCTCTGCGGAGAAGGGCAATCCGTTCTCGATCCGGAGCGTCAGATTCTCCCCATGCCAGCCGCCTCTCGCGAAACGTGTGTCCTGGGTTACGACGGCGTCGTCGATGACGCGCAGTCGCCGGTCAAGAAGCAGACCCTCCGAGTCAATCTCGGACAGTCGGTCGTGCGTCTCGAATAGCTTCCTCACGTGTCTGCCGGCGGGCCGAAGGGCCGCACGCGGCAGCTGCAGCGCCTCCAGCCAGCCGTCGCTTCCGTCGCTGCGCTTGCGAAGGACCAGGCACGCATATCCGAGCTGCTCGATCCCGAGCTCGCGGTAGTACGCGAGCCAACGATCGAGCGCCTGAGCGTAGGCTTCGGGCCGGTCCAGGAGATCGCGGTTCCACACCGTGGCGGTCTCGATCGGATCGTCTGTCGAGGTGTGGAGCAGGAACGCGTCGCAGCCCGAGCCTTCCAACCAATTACGCGGGCGCTCGGCTGGGTCGTCCGGATCAAGCGCCCAGGCGATCAAGAGGCAGGCGAACGCGCCGGGTTTGAGCGCGGCGGGTGTCGCCCGCACGACGTGTTCCGAGACGGCGTCCCCGGACATGCCGCCGTCCCGGAACAGATACGCGCTCTCGGGCGAGACGACGTACGGCGGGTTGGCGACGACGAGGTCGAACCGCTCACCCTCGACCGGCTCGAAGAAGCTGCCGGATCGCGTCTCGATGTTGTCGACGCCGTTGAGCGCTGCGTTGAACGCGGCGTAGGCGAGCGCCCTCACATTCACGTCCGTTGCGACCACCCGTTCGGCGTGCGCGGCGAGCAGGAGTGCCTGGATCCCGTTACCGGTACAAAGGTCGAGGGCACGCTCGCCCTCGCCGCGGACGGTCAGGTGGGCGAGGGCGACGGACGGGCGATGCACGCCTGGCACATGGTCGGCGTGCGCCTCAGCAGCACCCGCATGATCGGAGGCGATCAGCAGCTCGTCGTGAGGGACCAGGCGTGCCGCCCCGTGGATGACCTCGGCGTCCTGGACGAGAAGCTCGGCTCCCGCGAGGCGCGCCCGCAGTTCTGCGCCCACGAGCTCATCGAGGCGGGCGCGCGTGACGGGAACGCCAAGCAGGAAGAGTCGGAGCAGCACGGCCAACTCGTCCGCGTCGCCGAGCCGTCGCAGATAGGACGGCAACTCGGGCGAACGCGCGAGGAGCTGGTCGCCGGTTGCGAGCCGCTCCTGGATTCGGTACGGCTCGTAGCCCGCCGCAAGTAGGAGCTGGCCGAGCTCGACAGCAGCCTGCCGGCTCTCCACGCGCGGGGGGTCGGGCCGCCCGGGCGGGGGGACGGGACGGACTGGCTCCACAGCTGGCGCCCGGTCGCGTCGCGCTAGAAGGTCTTGTTCGCCTTTAGGTCGTACCTGAACTGGACCGCCGACCCCAAGGAGCCGTCCGCCTTCTGTGGCTTGTACTCGACCTCGAGCTTGGCGAAGTTGAAAGACACTTGATCGGTCGGAAGGACGTCGGTGTCCTCGGATCCCCCCGTCTGGACCGAGCTGACGAGGACGTCGTGAAACTTGAACGTGAGGTAGTCCTGCTGGCCCTTGCCGGCCTTGCGGCCCGCGAGCGTCGCCGTCTTGATGTGCTCCCCCGTGGCGCAGGCCTTCATCAGACCGGGACTCGCCCTGTTCAGCCTCATCACGAAATGGAAGTCCTGCATCGAGACCTTGCCTGCCCCCCCGCCGCCGCCCGACGTGGCGGCACCGGCATGGGTCTCGCCCCAGCTCCACGACTCGACGTCGATCTCATCCTTGTGCTTGGCATCGGCGCTCTCGCCCTTTATGCCGTCGAACTTGATGAAGTAGTCGACCGCTGCCATCGCGTCTCCTTGGACCCGCTCGGCCGATCGTACATGAGCGTTCGTTCGGGGCTACGACCCCGGGGCGGGGAGGAGCTGGGGCGGAACGAGCCGAGTGCGCGGGGGAAGCATTGGCGCGGCGCGGTCGGTTCCTCGCGTGTGCGCTAGGGAGAGGTGAACGTCAGCTACGGCGACGGCGCCCGAGCGGATACTGAGTCGTGCAGCCGCGACGTGGGCACACCGACTCAAGGAGGCGACATGCCAATCTCGATCGAGGAACGGACCTTTCCCAAGTTCTTCACATCGCGTCACTTCATCGCGACGTCGCTCGACGATGGCAGGCACAGCATCGTCCGCAGCGCGATCCTGGTGCTGCCGAACGAGTCGCGTCAGGAAGCCGAAGCTGCGGGTCGTCCTTGGGACCCGATCGGATTCAAAGGGACATCGCAAGCGTGGCGGCGCGATCAGGTGCTTGTCGAGCTCGACCTCGTGCCGTCCATCAACAGATTGCGACCACTCTCCCCAGGCCCGAATACGTTCTGGGCGTTTCGGATGGACCAGTGGGCTCCCATCGCTTCGCTCAACTCCGTGGAGGAGACGGGACCCTCGAACCCGGCCGGATACGCGGTTGACACGTTCGCGATTCGGCAACCGACTCCAGCGACGTTCGTGACGCTCGAGATGGCCCTCGCCGTGAGGGACGTCGACAGCGTGCTCCACCGCATCGGCTTCCACGTCAGCCTCACGGGCCGCCTGGTGGCACAGGAGATCAACCCGTAGGCACCGGTCAGTCGACACCCCGAGTCGTCGCGAGCGCCAAGCCGGCCGTAAACGTCGGTCTCTCTCACACCACGTCGCTGAGACCTTCGGCCGCGAATTGGTCGCCGTCTGGCCAGATCGCGTACGCCCGCGCTCTCAAGGAGCGCCATCAAGTCCGGTCGCGGTCGCTCGGGAACGAGGACAGCGAGCCTGGTGTCGTCTGGCGCGAAGCGGCGGTAGTCCATGAGCTGACCGATCGCCATGCGAAGCGCCTCTCGAGCGACGGTCCCCTTGGCCTCGATGAGCACGCCAGCGGTCTTGTCGTACACGTCGCAGAAGATCGGTCGCTTCTCACCGGGCGGGACGATCTTCAGCCGAGTGGCGTCGTGCCCCTGGCGGCGAAGGTAGGCCTCGAGTCGGAGAACGAGCGCCTGCTCGCGCCGCTCAGCCTCGTACTGCTCGGCAGAAGGGTTGACGAAGAACTTTTCGGTCATCGGTTCTCAGCGGCACCTCCTCGACGCCGGGTTCGATGACGCCATCCAGCTTCGAGCGGAATGGCGGTGAGGTAGTGCCGACGAGATCGAACTGGAAGACGTAGACGCGTCGAAGCGGGCCGTCGCCGGTCTCTGGTGCCTCGGTCTCGTAGTAAGGGCTGTCCTGATCGAGGACGAGTTCCGTCACGTACTCGACCACGCCCCCCGCTCCCGCGAAGAGATGGACCCGGCGACCGTCCTGGACATGGTTGAGGAGTACGCGGTTCGCATCGCGAAGCCGTTGGTCGCCGTACTGGCCCGCTCCCGTGTAGTAAAAGCGTCCGTCCTCGCGGAACTCGTCGTAGTAGCCGTGCTGCTCGCCCAGCGCAGGACTCCAGAACAGAAAGATGTTGGGGGACGTGCTCGACGGGCTAATGCCCCCCTGCCGTCGGCCGCCCCATCGTTCGTGCAGCTCCTTCCTGGTGAGCCGGCTCCCCGGCATGAGATCGAAGGAGTCTGTAGTAGTAACACTCACAATGTACCTCCATAATTAGTGTAGATAGTGGATATTATCGTAGAGCGCAGCTGCCTGGCGCCGTTCCCCGTGCCAATCGGGACCCTATGACCCCGAAACCGCTGCAGAACCTCTGAATCGCTCCGAGGTGACAGGCCCGCTCTCGGCGATCTCGGTCTTGAGATCGCCGATACAGGCAAGGTCCGCTTCGAATTCAGAATTCTGAATTACCCGAAGCGGCCATCGCAGGCCGCCTTCTCAGGACTGAGAAGCGATGCCGCCCCACCGCTAGCTCGCGTCTAGGTTCCTAGACGAGCGTTCTAGGTTCCTTGACGAGCGCGTTCAGACGAGCCGGGCATTAGAGAGACTCGAGCTCTCGCGATTTCATGAGGCGGCACTCGAAGGACGATGACGGATCGCGGCGCTAGCATGGCGTGGTCCACGCGCGCCCGCCGACCGGGCGCGGGACTCCCCGGCTCATTTCAGATTCTGAATTGAGCCTCTCCCCGAGTGGGCGAGGCTTGGGGACGTCCCGACTCGTCTCAAGCGGGCCGCGAATGCTGCCCGGATGGTGTACGACATCACGCCGCTGTGTCGGGACGTCAAGAAGGTCGTTCGGTGAGCTTTTCTCCGGATTCGGAGAATAGAAGGAGCCGCGACGGGCGAGATAAAAAACACATTTGCAGGGATTTTTTGTCTCTCTGTGCGAGCCGCGAGCTGCTTGACACCGCGTGCACCCCCTTTCTCTAGGTGACCGTAGCTCTCGCGATGCCGTAAATAGTTATGTTGGCCGCAGCCGTATCTACCGTGAGCCGTTGCAGCTACTTGTTCTGACCTCAAACGGAGTCCTGTCAAGAGTTTCGTAGGTTTGCAACAAAGCCGCTTGGCGCAAAAGTTATGTAGTTCTAGGATCCTAGACGCCATTTCTAGGCTAGGTCAGTGGGCTCTAGGAAGATCGAGCCCTCAGGAAGAGTTTTGTAGGTACTCTGCGTTCGGCGCCTACGAAACTATTGGAGTACTTAAGCTAAATGGGTGGCATCTCCGCATGACTGCTGACTTCCAAGTATGAGCTCGATGGCGTAAATGGCCTACTACCCCAGCTTCCGGCGGTACACACCTGAAGTGACGGCCGCGTTCGGGCGAATCGAGCGTGCGCGGGGTGCAATCGAGGCGGCGCTGATCCTGCCGGCTCAGGAAGACGTGCTGCGACTCGATGCCACGGCTGGGTCCGTTCACTACTCCAACGTCATCGAGGGCAACGAGCTCTCCCAGCTGGAAGCTCTGCGTGCAGTCGAGCGCGAGCTCGTGCCGAGCGACAAGGCGAAGTTGGACTGGTCAACTACGTCGCCGCGCTCGACTTCGTGAAACAAGCGAACGCGAACGACGCCATCGCCTACACATCAGAGTTCTTGAAGAGCCTCCATGGCGTACTTACGAAGGGGCTCGGGAGAGAGGACGCACGCTTCAAGCCTCATCACGAAGGAGAGTGGCGTGACGGCTATGTCGAGGTTCGCGATGGGCTGCACGTCTATCACGTTGCACCAGACCCCGCAGACGTTGACGCGCTGATGGCTGAGCGCCTTGAGTACCTCGAGGCGAATCGCGAGAACCCCGAGTACCCGACGCCGATCCTTGCGGGTGTTGCGCACTTTGAGGTTGCGGAGGTGCACCCATTTGCGGATTACAACGGGCGAGCTGCGCGGCTATTCGCCACGGCGGTCTTCTATCGAGAGCGCTTTCTGAGCCGTCCGCTGTTCTCGCCCGAGCGGTACTACGCGGAAGACAAGGAGGCGTACTTCGCGGCGCTGAGGGCGATCAAACAGACGCACACCCTCGAGGCATGGCTCGAGTACTACGTCCGAGGGTTGGCGGTCGAGTTCGAGCGCGTGGCGGAGCGAGTTCGTGAGCTAGCTGCGCTTACGAGCAGCCTGCCACTACCCGTCCAACTCACTGAAACCCAAGAGCGGATCATCGCGCTCGTTACGACGACGCGAACTAGAAGCGTCACGATCGCTGAGGTGTCAGAAGCCGTCGACGTAAGCGCGAGCACGGCCTCTCTCCAACTCAATAAACTTGCTTCAATCGGCGTCCTTCGAGCGCTTGGGGCGACACGCAATCGCCGGTTCCGGCTTGCTGCGGGCGCTCCTTCTTCGGGCGGAAGGCCGCGTACGTGGTCGGAGGCGAGGATCGAACGGCGTTTGCGCGCACTGACCGATCAGCTCGGATCGTGGCCAACGTATCGCGATTTCGCAGATGCCCGCCAGCTTCCGCTCTACGCAGCAGCTCAGCGCACGGGTGGACTTGGCTACTGGCGCAATCGGATTGAACTGAGCCCTCGATACGCCGAGGAAGAAGACGAGTCACCAGCACTTGAATCTCAGACTTGAGATCGTTGTCATTTTTGCAGCGTTGAAGGTCCTCGGGCGTCAGAAAGCGACCACTTCCGGGATTGGTTGTGATGAGCGACCACTATGTATCTACAAGATTAATATAGATATCTGAGGTTATTTCAGAACACCAAGCGACAAGTGCGCCCGCCCAAACAGCAGCGTTCGGCACCTGGAGAGCCCCTACACTCTCCGCGGCCTGGAGCAAATCGACAGCACACGAGTGAGAACTGCTTGAGGCTTGTTGGCGTAGACGCGAGTCGTGGAGCGTGGCTCGCGGTGTGCTCGACGATGGGCGCTACGCGGGCGCCAGGTTAGCCCCGAGGAGATCTCGACGCAGCGGTCGCGGCTTGGAGTGCTGCTCGCTACGCGCGCGGGAGGCCTTTCGTTACCCGGAGGGCACACCGCGAGGCTCGGCGCGATCTGGCGCTAGTTCGGCGGCGCTCGCCGATCTGTGCCCACGCTCCACCGCGAGAGGGCTGCCATTCGGACCTTGCTCTCTCTTGACAGGTGCACTCTTTGAGCTTATTATTTTTCACATGACTGGCGATCACCTGAAATCAGTTCTCGAACAGGCTCGTCCGGAGCTCGAGGCTGGACTCGCGGCTGCAGAGGCAGAACTCGGGGAGCTCGATGCCCGACGGGCCGAACTGCATGCGCTAATCGGCCAAGCACGAGCCGCCCTCGGCCTCACCGTTGACACTGCCGGAACCCCCGCAAGCAGGTCGTCAGCGCGTCGACTGACGTTGCACGACGCACTCGCGCTGGTGTTGCGCGAGAACGAGAACGACTGGATGACGGTTCGCGATCTCGCCGACCAGGTGAACGACCGGGGTCTCTACTCAAGGCGGGACGGATCGCCCGTCGAGGCAAATCAAGTCCACGCGCGGACGAAGAACTACGCCGCCCTGTTCGAGAAAGACGGCGCGCGCATCCGCCTTCGCGACCACTGACCCCTAAAGCAAGGGCTGTCTCGCACCTCTCGAAAGGAGACCCGACGATGGGCGCAACCGAAGACACCTTCTACTCACTTGCAGTCTCGGACGGTTACGAGTTCACCCGCGGCGTCACCGTACGCTGGTTGTCGAACCTCGGCCACCTCAACCCGACAATCGGCAACGACACAGTCACCCAGACTCTGCGGGCAGTCCACAACCAACTTCGGGGCGACGAACGCGTAGAAGAAGTCCGCGAAAGGCGGATTGGGCACGGGCGTTTTCCCGATCGGGAACGTCAGCGGACCGTGCACCTGGTGGAACTCGCGCTCCACCGCGCCTGGTGTGACTCGTATCCGAGAACGTGCTCGAGCGAGCCCGTCGGTCCGCGCCCGATCGTCGCAATCAGCTCTAGGTGGATTAGGGCAAGGCTGCTCGCGTGCCGGAACGCTTCACCTAGGTCGGCCGCAGAAAGGTCGACCTGCACCTCGAGTCCGAGGTGCTGCGGGTACCCGCCTGACGACTCGATGCGATCCCGTATGAGAAGTTGAACGTCGTCTCCGTTGATCTTCCAGGGGAAGGTCCAGGTCGATGCGGGCTCGGCTGGCATGTCGTGCAGTCGAACCCCCGAGGACGCGACGAACACGATTCGGAATCTGCGGTGAGCCCCGGCCTCAATCACTGCCATGAGCCTGTGGCGCGCTTCCAGCGCTCCCATTCCTTGTCGGAGACTCGGAGCTTGCGGTGCGGCGTCTTCATCGTTCTCCCTTTCGTGGCGGGAGGACCCATCGTCGTCGATCGCTGCGCGGGAGTGCGCCACCGGTTCCAGCGAGGGCCCCCACGTCGCCGATCGCTGCGCGGGGGTGCCCGGGGGTGCCGTTGATCGTGCGCCGCGGCACAGCATCGACGACATCCGACTCGCATCGTCGGAGGTCGCTCGAAATCCTCGATGAACAAACGCCTCGCGGATGTGGGTCAGGCGGATGTCAGACTTATGAGGTCTCACGCGACTTCGGCGAACGCTCATGCCTTGACCTCGAATGGCCCCGGGAGGACTCGAACCTCCGACACCAGGTTTAGGAAACCTGTGCTCTATCCCCTGAGCTACGAGGCCGCGAGCGAAGGGTAGTGAGGAACTCGTGGTCGTCAGCGTCTAGCACAGGCTCGCGAGTCCGCCGACGCAATCGTCCGGAACCGTGACCGGAGGGTGCCGAATCGACGGTCCTAACCGCGGCGGTAGCGGGCGCGGGCTACTGCCCGTTCAGAGCAGCTGAGAGCGCAGCGAGCGTCGCCGGGCCGACGACGCCGTCCTGCTTGAGGCCGGAGGACTGTTGGAACTGGCGGACGGCCTGCGCCGTCGCCGGGCCGAACTTTCCGTCCACGCTGCTTGCTGAGTAACCGAGCTCGACCAGCGCGGCCTGCACCTCGCTCACGTCTCCGCCCTCGGCTCCTCTGCGGAGGACAACGCCTTGTGGCAGCGCGGCCGGGCTGGACGTGGTCGGCGTCGTGGTCGTGGGTGTGGTCGTCGGGCTGGTCGTGGTCACGGTGGTCGTCGGGCTGGTCGTGGTCACGGTGGTCGTTCTCATTAGCGTTGACGTAGTCGTCTCGTCACCACCGCTGAGCGCACGCGCGGCCAGGGTGCCGACCAGGGCACCGCCGATGAAGAGGATCGCCCCGACGACGGCGGCCGCCACGAGCTTCCTGCTCCGTTCACGTCCGAGCCCTTTCGCTCCCCGAGATTCTGGGGGGCCCGAGGCGCCCTCGCGCGGCTCCGGATCACTCGTGCGCCGCTCGCGTGGCTCCTCGTGGCCCGCGGACGGCCCGACATCCGGCTCGACGAACCAGTCGTCCTCGGGCGCGAGGGGCCGAGTGGAGAGCCGACCCCAGCTCATGGTCACGAAGGTACTTCCTCGATCGGAAGGCGCGCGGGCTGGTCGAAGAGGATCGACATAGCGATGAGGCCGCCCAAGACCGCGGCCTCATCGCTGTTCTCGGCTATCTCGCTGGCCGGAAGTAGTTCTTCCGGACATACTTCGCGACCTTCCTGCCGAGCACGGCTCCCTGCCGGTCTGCGGTGCGGAAGTGGATGCCGCCCCAGACGCGGGCGTCGACGACCTCCGTACGCGCCTGCGAGAAACGCTCGAAGCGACGCGGCGAGATCGGCACGCCGTTCAGTGACCGGCCCGAGGCCACGCTGAACGTGACCTTGTCCTTGCCGAAGAAGTCGGCCATCGTCTGCAGGACCGAGCCGCTCAGGCAGCCGTGACCCGAGGGATGGTCGGGGAACGGCGGCGTGCCTAGTGGTGGCGTCGTCTGAGTAGCCGCGGCGAACAGCGGCTCCCAGCTCGGGTCGCCGATCGTCGCCGGGTTGCCGTCCGACTCGGCCTCGCGGATAGCTGCCCTGGGACGCCAGAAGCTGTAGTGGTACTTGTCGTTCCAGCAAGCGGTCACCGCGTCCGTCGCTGCCAGGTTCACCATGGCGTACAAGCGAGCCTGGTCGGCGGCATCGAGCTCGAAACGCGACGCGAGCTCTCGGGCGACCGGGTTCCAGAGTGCGATCGGAGCGAACTGCCAGAAGACGGCCGCCGCAGTCTGGTCCGCCGTCCGGGTCGAGCTCGACAACGCACCGAGCTCCTTCACCTCCGCGAAGTCCTTCGCGTAAACAGCGCTCGTGAGCTCGTTCGGGCCCTTCGTTCGGAACTGCGACGGGCTCTGGATCAGAAACGGCTTCAGGCTTCCGGCCCAGCCGTCAGGGTCGAACGCCGGCGTGGCCGGCCACCCGAGCGGACGCCAGTCGCCCGGGTCGGCGCCGATCGTGGGCGTGAACGGTGCCATGAAACCGTCACCATCGCGGGAGGCGAGCACCGCCGCCGCCGCCTCACCGGCCCTGACACCACCCTGCTCCTGCGGGCCGTCCGCGATCGTCGCCAGCGTCGCCGTATGGGCGGCAGTGAGACCGTCGTGGCGGGTCGTAGGCGTGATCGCCAGAAGCACGCGGTAGGCGGCCGTGGCAGCGGCTGCATCTTGTGAGGCGCGACGCCCCGACGCGCACCTCGTCGAGGTCGAGTAGATACGGCTTGCGGCTGCGGTCGATCGCGTTCACGGCGTCGTACACCGCGCCCTGAACCATTGCCATTCCACGCATCTGCCCGTGCGCGGTCGGCCTGAGCAGGACGGTCTCGGCCTGCGCGATAGCGTTCCACGCGCTCACCGCACCTTCCTGCTGTGCCGATCCGGCGCGACCGGCTGCCGCGCCGGACGTCAGGGTGATCGCCGCCGCGAGAGCCGTCAAGAGAACTCTGTTCATGTCGTTACCCCGTTCGTGACTAGACGCGGCTGGTCCAGGTCGTCCTCCATCAAGACGCGGGGCGCGCGAAGGCGCGCCCCGCGTTTGGTGCGAGCACTACCGCGCAGTGAGGAAGCCCTCGAGGCGTGCGTTCCAAGGGTTGCCGAGCCCGGCATGAGCACTGCCGCCGCCTCCGACAATCGCAGCGTATCGCCGGTCCCGCGAACGACCTTCCAGGTGCCGACCGCGACACCATCGATGTTGCCGTCGCCGTTGCCGTCGCTCCCCGTGTCCCGCCACTCGTTCCGCTCTCGAACTGTCAGGCTCCCCCGCCTTCCGTCGAACGTGTAGACGCCGGAGAAGATGTCGATCTTCTGCCCATCGCGAAT